>CAVXXE010000011.1:0-51790 GCA_963765595.1 uncultured delta proteobacterium | reverse complement strand
CGTCGCGCCGATTCTCCTCAATTTTATCGATCATCACGATACCGTTGTTGACAATGGATCCGGCCAGGGCCAAAAGCCCGAGGATGACCATAAAACCAAAATCGGCCTTCATCACCAGCAGACCGACCACTGATCCGACTATGACCAGCGGCATGGTCAGGATGATGATGGCGGCCCGCCGGATGGAGTTAAACTGCCAGACCAGCAGAAATATAATGCCGCCAAAACACGGCAGCATCCATTTTGTCAGGTTATTCATGGCTCTGGCCGCGTCTTCCAGTTCACCCCCCACCTTCCAGAAATGGTTTTTCGGAAAATCCATTCCATCCAGGGTCGGCTTGATGCCGGCAAAGATCTCGGAAGCTTTCAGCACCTGGTTTTTGGCGCTGACGGTGATGGTGCGCTCCTGATTATAGCGCATGATACGGTCCAACTCACCGACGGTGTACACATCGGCAACCTGGTTGAGAGGCACGCTGCCACCGGATGCCGACCGGATGCCCAGGGTGCGCAGGCTTTCGGGAGAATCCCTTTCAGCCAGGACGCCGCGGCCGACGATGGGAATCTGAACATTGCCCTGGTGGTAATCGGTGGTCGTCACACCGTCGACAAAGAAGTCCAGGGAATCGGCCACATCCTTGGATGTCACCCCGACGCGGCGGGCGCGGGCCTGATCGACATCCGCCCTGGCCGTAAATATCCGGTTGTTCCAATCCTGCTTGATATCCACGGTGCCGGGGATTTCCCGCAGCGCGGCCATCAACTGGTCGGCCTGCTCCTTTAGCACCCCCGTATCGGGACCGCTGAGCCGGACTTGCATCAGGCCGGTTTCCGTGGCGCCCAGCCACATGGACTTAACCCTGCCGCGCGCATTGGGCAAATTCTCCAGAATGTATTGATCGGTGCGCGCCACCATCTCGTCCACCTCTTTGTTGGTCTCGGTGTTGATGATTAAAAATGCGAGAAACGGATCCGGGTCCATCGGCGACAGTGACAGGAAAAACCGCGGCCCGCCGTTTCCGACATAGGCGATGGTTCCGGTGATTTCCGGATTTTTTTCTTTGTCCTGCAGCCAGGCGCTGAGTTTTCTAACAGTCCGGTCGGTCTCCTCGATGCGCGTTCCGGCGGGCAGGTCGAGATAAATCAAATACTGGTTGCGGTCCCCGCTCGGGAAAAAGGCCTGGGGTATAAACGTTGCCGCATAGATGGCAACCGCAAACGCGCCGCCCGCAAAGGCCAGCACCAGGAACCGAAAGCGCAGGGAGAATTTCAGGATCCAGCGATAGATCCCATAAAATTTGCCCTGGTAGGGATCGCTCTGCTGCTGCTTATCACCGCCGGTGGCCGGTTTTGGCTTCAAAAACCAGTAGCACATACTGGTGGAGGAAAACATGGAAAAAAACCACGACCCCATGAGCAAAATAATCATCACCGAACCCAGCGAGGAGGTGTAATCACCCGTTGAACCAATTTGAAGCAGAATCGGCCCGAAGGCGAAAACAGTCGTCAGCGTACTGGTCAGCAGGGGCACCGCTAAAGAGTTGCCGGTTTTTAAAACGGCTTCCTTGCGATCCATTCCCGTTTCCATATTCACTTTAATGTCATCGGAGACCACAATGGCGTTATCCACGAACATTCCCAGTGCAATAATCATGGTGGCCAGGGACATCCGTTCCATATCAATGCCCAGGGCGTACATGGTCAAAATACCGAAAAGCATGACCAGGGGAATGAACGAGCCGACAATCAGACCGGTTCTAAGCCCCAGCAGCAGCATGACCACCACCAGGACGATGGCCACACTTTCGGCCACATTGAGCACCATGCCGCTGACGGCTTTTTTAATGAGTTCGGGCTGGTAGGTGGCAAAATCGAGCACGTAGCCCCAGGGCAGGGAATTCTCTATTTCCTGGACTTCTTGCTGCAACCGCCGGCCGAACTCAACCGCATCGACCCCCCTGAGGATAAAGACACTTAAAACAATGGACTGATGGCCGTTGTAGTAGGCCGGGTTGTTGATCGGCTCCTCGTAGGCCCTTCTGATGGTTGCGATGTCACGCAGCGGAATCGTGGCCTGGGTACCGGAAATCGGGATGAGGACCTCTTCGATCTCCTCTTTGGACGTGAACCGGCCCTGGACCTCGACGATGACGTCCACATCGTTGAGGTTTATCCTGCCGCCGGGCAAGAGAATGTTCTGCTCGCGCAGACTTTTGCCGATATCGGCGGTATCGATGCCCAGTTGCGCAATCTTGGCGTTGGACACGTCGAGATAGATGCGCTCATCCTGCACACCGGTCAGATCGACCTTCAGGATTCCCTTGAGCATGTTGAGGCGCTCTCGGATTTGACGGGCGGTTTCATGCATTTCTGCCATGGAAAATCCATCGGCCCAAAGCGCGATGGTGGCCACCGACGTATCACCGAAGGTATCGTCGACCCGCGGTCCGACGGTGCCTTCCGGCAGATCGGGTTTGACATCATCCATCCGGTTACGCAGCAGTTTCCACACCTGCGGAAGGTTCTCGGAGGGAACTTCATCTTTGATGGTCACATGGACCAGGTATTGGCCGACTTTGGATGTGGAATCCTTAATCTTGTCTATCTCACCCATGCTGCGTATTTTTTCTTCGATGGGCCGGGCAATCAGGCGTTCGACCTGCTCCACCGGCATGCCGGGGTATTTTGCCACCACCAGCGCTTCGCGAATCGTAATGAGGGGGTCTTCCAGTTTCGGAAGGGCCATAAACGCATAGATACCGCCGACAACGATTAAAAATATGCTCATGATGACGGTGCGCGAATTATTCAGTGCAAATGCGGTGATACCTTTCATAATATATTCCTCTGGCGACAGGAGCGATTATTGCTATGTCAACGTCGTAATGGCTCTTCTCCGGATAACTACTGTTCCATCAGTTTGACTTTCAGCCCGTCGGCTAAAAAACTCACCCCGGCCGCGGCAATAATGTCCCCGGCGGCCAGGCCCTCATATATGATGATTTCTTTACCCTCTGAGCCACGGGAGCGGACCGCCGTTTTTTTGACCGTCGACGTCCCGGGGTCATACACAAAGGCAAACCCCCGGTCCGCCTCCGGGGCCGGCAGCAGTGCCTGGAACGGAACGATGTAACCGGGCTGCTGGTTTTCAGCTTTTACAATAAGACTGGCTTCAGCGGTCATGCCGGGTAAGACTTTTTCATTCGGATCACTCAGCTCCACTTTGACCGGAAAAGCGTTGGCCTTAACAGCGGCGGAACCGATGTAGGAAATACGGCCTTGGGCGGTCTCGCCCGGCAGCGTGGGAAAGGTGATCGTCGCCGGATCGTCGATGTGTATCTGATCGATGGTGGTCTCCGGAATGGCCAGCTGGACCTCCATTTGGCCCGTGGCATTAATTTCGAAAATTTTCTGCCCGATGCCGACCTCCTCGTTGGGCTGCACGGACCGCCAGGCGATGGTGCCGTCGTAAGGGGCGAGCAGCTTGGTTTTGCGCAGATTGCGATTGACCTGGTCCAGCCTGGCAACCTGATAAGTTACCGCGCTGCGGGCGGCCTTGTATTCATATTCTGAGACTTCCACAAACCGTTGTGCGCCCGCACCCTGTTTGAAAATCCGTTTCTGGCGCTCATACTCCGCCTTTGACTTGGCAACATTGTCCTTGGCCTTTATAAGCTCTGCCTTGATCGCATCCACATCCAACTGGTAGGGCTCCGGATCAAGAGCCGCGAGCTCCTGATCTTTTGTTACGCGATCGCCGATGTCCACTTCCACAGATATCACCTGCCCGCCGACCTGGAAACTGAGTCCGGATGAATCGACCGCGGCGACAGCCCCGGAAAATTTATATATCTTCTCGCTAGCCTGCTTACTGACGGTAATGGTCTTGATGGACCGCACCACTTCAACAATTTCAATTTTATCTTTGCATGCCGTCAGGGCAACCGCTAAGCAGAGCAGCCAGACCATCCGCTTGAATGTCTGTTTTGTCATATTAAACCTCCCGTATGAAAAATAATCGTAAGGGTTTTGATGCTGAATCATTCTTATTGGATCTGTCAGACAAAACACCATACTCCAGACCTCGATTCAGGTCAATTATCTTTTGAATCAATTCACACCGCGCTGGAGGTTTGAGGTATCCCCTCTTCGCCTTCAACTTTCAGGCTTCCGACTTCGTGAACTAAATTGTGTTTAGATTATGCTAAATAAGGTGAATCCATGAACATCGCCGAACTCACAATCAAAAAAAGTACGATCACCCGGACCATGGCCATAAGGAGTTTCCATTCGCTATCGTTGATCTGCACATAACCCCGTAGTTCTGATGACTCGTTGACGGATTGGAGGGGATCGTAGAAATCCTCGTTCATGGCGGGTTTGGTGACGATATCCATTGTGTCTTATTTCAGGTTCATTTAGATTTCAAAAAAATCATCATTGGCCCAGTCCCAGGTGGTTTTAGCTCGGCCGCCCTTCTTTTTATTTAGATCCACCAATTTATCCACCCACACTTCCTGTCTCCTGAGTTCCCCGTGGACACAAACATTTCTGCACGCATGCTTGGCTTTCACGGATTTATAAACGTTTGGCATAAAATAATATAATTGTAAATCTGCTTTTTTTAGTACTGTTCATGAGTTCCTCCTTCCTCTATCCGCAGTATTTTTCCCTGAATGCAAAAAAAGGTTTTTTTTGTTAATGTTCATGTATTTTTCCTTTCTGGTCCTAATCGACGCTTTCTCTATCGAATGGCGAGTACAATGGCCTCCCGGCTCATCGGTTTTAAGTAGCTTGTTTCCTGGCTCCATGGGCTTTGCCTTTTTCAAACTTCCCGCCGGGGCATAGGCTCTATGGCCCCTATGGGCCGGAGGCCGCATTCCAAATTCTTATATTCTCCGTCTTACTCCCTCTCAATTCCTAAATCACAAAATTTTTTCCTTTTCTCAAATCCGCAATCCGAAGTCTTTTTTCCCGACTTCCGCATACCGACTTCCGAATTCTTCTATGTGCCCCATGCGCTATACCTTTTGCCCTTTTTGCCCGTACCCCGCAACCCGTAGCCCACAACCCGTAACTCGCAACCTGCAACTACCTATCAGAAAACAGAGGCCAGAAGACAGATTACAGATACCGGAAACCAGATTTCAAAGTTTAGCGTAGAAGGTGGGCAATAACTGCTTCCCAACGTCCTAACTTCCCCGCCTCCCAACCTCTTTTGTTTTTTGCTATGCCCTATGCCCTGTGCCCTATGCCCTTTTTACCCGCAACCCACAACTCGCAACCCACAACCCGAAATTCTCATCTCTCCCGCCGGTAGTAAATCACCGAATCCGTCGAATAAATAACAAGTGCCGCCCAGATCAGGGCGAATGTCCAGACCTGGGTCGTCGAGAATGGCTCGTTATAATAAAATACGGCCAGCAAAAACATACCGCTCGGGCCGATATACTGCATCAACCCAAGGGTGGAAAGATATAACCGTTTGGCGCCCAAGGTAAAGAACAGCAAAGGAGCAGCCGTCAGCGGGGCGCAGCCGATCAGCAGCAAATCAAGCTTGAGACTCACCCGCAAGAAGGTGTCAGCTCCCTGGGAATTCAAATAGATAAGATATACGACGGCCGGCGGTGAGAGCAGCATGGTTTCGACAGCCAGTCCCACCAGGGCGCCCACCGGGGCAACTTTACGGATGAGGCCATAAAACCCGAAAGTCAAAGCCAGTGTCAGCGCGATCCAGGGGAATTCACCATAGGCAATTGTCAGATACAGCACACCGCCGGCCGCCAGCATGACCGCCAGAATCTGCGGCTTTCTCAATCGCTCGCGTAAAAAAAGCAATCCCAACACCACATTTACCAGGGGATTGATGTAATATCCGAGGCTTGCCTGCAGCAAATAATGGTTGTTCACCGCCCAGATATACAAGAGCCAGTTTGCGGAAACAAGGATCGCGGTGGACAGAAGCGTTAAAAGCATGCGGCCATTTTTCAAAACCCCTGCAAATTCATGCCGGCGCCGCTGCAACAGGATCAGGCCCATAAGAAAGAGAAACGACCAGACCACCCGGTGCATGGTGATTTCCAGGGCCGGCACCGCACCCAGGGCCTTCCAGTATACGGGGCTCAGCCCCCAGATCAAAAAAGCCGACCCGGCATAGATCAAGCCGAGTAAGGACTCCGATCGTAGTTCAGATGTTGGTGCAGCCATTATCGCTAATTAAACGTCTCGGAATTTCTACAAATCATTGGAAATATGGCGTTTTTTATGGCCATCCAAGTTAGGAAGCCACATGGAATGATGGAATAGTGGAATGTTGGAATACTGGGTATGAAAAGCGGAAAAAGATCTATTCTACAAAAAATGTTGTATCTACATTTTATGATGATGCCCATCAGGCATCCATTTTCTGCTTTCACCCCAGAAAATATGCCAATATTACGAGAAAATCAATACAATTATATTCGTTTTGATACTCTAAATCCACCACTCCAATATTCCAGAACCCATGATTCCATCATTCCATTGTTCCATCATTCCAATTGCGGAGCGAAGCGGAGCTAAGTTCGATATCGTTGATTGGTTGATTAGTTGATTGATTAAGTGTTAAGTGGTTGTAAATATAGATTTATCGCATACTTGCAAAATAATTGGCCACTTCATGTTTCAATAATCGTAACATTCTAAAATTATGACGATAATTTACCTAATCAACCAGTAAACTATTCAACTAAGAATGACTGGCAACGGACAAAGCACCATAGCCCAGACTCCCAATTAGATCAATTATCTTTTGGTTCAGTTTACATCCCATTTGACTTTAGCTGTGAATTCAACTATTTTCGGTGTCATCGACGAATTCATGGGAATCAACAAAGAAAGGACATTGTATGAGTGCAACCGCCCAATTCAAGGTCGAAACAGATCAACATGTTGCCTGGCTGACATTGGATCGCCCCGAAAAACGCAATACCATGGGAACTTCTTTTTTTAAGGAGCTGTCTGAGCATTTAGACAAATTCGATCGGGATCCAACCATCCGCGCGGTGGTCATCAAGGCTGAAGGCAAAAGTTTTACGGCCGGCACCGATCTCACAGAGGCCGAATCATTGCTCAGCGGCCGGGCCGCCGATCAGCGCGAAGGCACCCGCAAAGCAATATTAACACTCCAAGAAAGCCTCACCAAAATTGAACAATGCTGCAAACCGGTGATTGCTGCCATTCACAGCCATTGCATCGGCGGCGGTATCGACCTGGCAAGTGCCTGTGATATCCGCATCGCCACCCGAGATGCAACCTTCAGCATCAGGGAAACCCGCATGGGAATCATCGCCGATCTGGGTACCCTGCAGCGTTTGCCGCACATCATCGGACATGGTTGGTTCAGGGAACTGGCGTTGACTGGCCGGGATTTCACTGCCGCGGAAGCCCTGCAGATGGGACTGATCACACGGATCTGCGAAGATCGGGAAGCATTGTATGCCGAGGCCGGGAAAATTGCAGGTCTGATTGCTGAATGCCCGCCGCTGACAGTCCAGGGAACCAAAGAAGTCATCCTGCACAGTCGGGATTATGGAATCGCCGCCGGCCTGCAATATGTCGCTCAGAAAAATGCCGCCGCGTTGCCGTCCGAGGATGTGGTGGAAGCGGTTACCGCGTTTATGGAAAAGAGAAAACCGGTGTTTAAAGGAAAATAAATTCTGCGGGCAGAATTTATGTAAAGTCAATAACTATTTGCTAACAAAAAGACAGAGCATAGCGATTCCTTAACTTTAGCTCACTTTAAACTTTAGTTCACTTCTAACTCTTCCGGCCTGCCCGGTATGGGAAAGAGATAGTTGAATACTTTTGGAATATTGAAATAAGACAACCTTGACCGCTGCACCCGTAACCTGTGAACGGTTATACCATAGATTTCAGCGTCGCCAACTCCAGTTGATCCCCGGCATCTTCTGCCCGGTCGGAAATTTCGACAATACTTTCCAGGCAAAGTCTTAAGTGCAGCTTGTGGGCGAGGTCCATGGGTGACGTGAGTATGGCTTTCGTTAAATCCCACTCGAGTTTGTCAACCCGAGACTCCTGCATCCCGACCTCTTTGGTGTGTTCGCGCACAACTTCGATTTTGCACTCGCCCTTAAAGTAACACAAAACCGCCAATTTGAGATTATCGATAATCCCCAGGGATTCTCTGACAACTTCAACAAAAGCGGGTTTCAATTCATCGGGAATCACCGGGCGCTGATTCAGAAAAAAATCGCAACAGGCTTCGCCGGCATTGGCCACCTTGTCAATGCTTTCGATCAGCTTATAGATGTCCTCCCGCAGCAAAGGCAAATAGGCCCCGGAATAAAGCTTGTCCCGAATTTTGTAACGGACGATATCGGCCTCAGATTCTTCACTTCTTACCTTGCGGCCTAAAATCTTAGCCTCACCGATATTGTCGTCAAGATAAAACTCAATGGTTCGGATACCCGTCTTTAGAGAATCCTCTACCAGTTCGAGATGCTTTAAAATCAGCGCGATGACCTCTTTTTCTTTTTTGAAGAACATGGTACATTTTCCTTCAATTTTTTCGTGACGAATAAATTGGCAGGGTTCATCTAACACAGCCCGCATCTAATTTCAAGTCGAGAACGTGAAGAACCCAGGGCTCCGTCATTAAAATAAATAGTAGTTTATCACCCGGTATAAAACGAATGAAACCACTCCCGCCAGGGTTGGGGTCAGCACCCAACCGATCAGAATCGTCAAAAGGGTTTTTTTGCTGATCGACTTGGCACCCTTTTTCAGGCCGACGCCTACCACGGCACCCACGATGGCGGAAGAGGTGGAAACCGGAATACCGAATAAGGAAAAAAGATGCATGCCGAAGGCGGAAGAGATCTGGGCCACAAATGCGCTCGGGATATCAAGGGGCGTTATCCCTTTACCGACGGTATCCGCGACCTTTTCCCCGTAGGTTAAGGCTCCCACGGCAATGCTCACCCCGCCGATAAGCAAAAGCATCTTTGGCGGTAAAATATTGAGATTGGCGATGGGGCCCACGGCGTTGCCGGCGTTGTTGGCTCCCATGGAATAGGCGACGTAACACGCTGAAAGGATGGCCAACCAGCCGAATGCCTGCTGGAAAAGAAGGGACCTGCTGCCAAATTTATTCAGTACAAATCTCACCACAGCCATCAAGCTAAAAGAAAGCGCCATGACCATTAGGGGGCAAACAAGCCAGCTTTCGGCAATGACAATTAATTTGGCATAATCTATTTCAGCGCCCACCGCCAGTCCGATTCCGACAACTCCGCCGACAATCGCCTGGGAAGTCGATGTGGGAATTCTGAAAAACGTGGCCAGGGTCACAAAAAATCCGGAGCAGATCAAGGCCACACAGACGGCGAGATAGTTTAAATCCGTTTTGACGATACCCTTGCCGATTGTTTTCATGACATGCTCGCCCTGGAGCATGGCACCGATAATCACAAAGACGGCAACCAAAACAGCCGCTTTCTTAAAACTTAATAATCCGCAACCCACCGTCGTGCCGATACAGTTGGCCGTATCATTTGCGCCGATATTCCAGCCGACATAGGCACCGGCGCCCAGCAATAAGATGAATATTGGCTCGATAGCAGCCTCTCCCCCGTTGTTGTAATGCGGTCCCATCTGCACAGAGACCGGCAATCAAAAGTATTTCGTAAATTCAATAAGAAAAGGCTTTATTCTTATAAATATTAGATAAATAAGTCAAAGGAATAATTTATATGTTGTTTATAACAAAAAGTTATGATCCACAGTCGAAGCGTTAGATAGATTATATTTAAGGACACATCAAACCACCCTCTGAAAATCCTTGCGATATCCCTTTAAAACATGTAATTTTAGGTGAAATGATTCTAAGGGTTCACGAAGAAATAAAAAAGAAGAGCATAAGTTTATTGTAGATTTTATTGCGAGAAAACTGGATTCATATGGAACATTCATGGAAAGATCAGCCGCCGGTAATGATCAAGCTATTTGATTTGGCGGGGCGTAAAGCCGTCGTCACAGGAGCATCACGCGGGATCGGCAAGACCGTGATTGAAGCGTTGCGGGCAAACGGTGCGTTTTGCTATGGCCTCTCGAACGAGGCGATTGAGTCGGATGATCCGGCATCTTTTATCCCGCTTCGGTGTGACTTGAGCGATAGCACAGCAATCCAAATGACGGTTCAGCACATCCGCGAGGTTACCGACGCGTTGGATTATCTGGTCAACGTCGCCGGGATTGATCCCAAATACGTCCTGGAAGCGGGTGATGAAAGCGCATGGCAACGCATCATTGATCTCAACTTGCGGGCGTATTATTTGCTGATCCGGGGTTGTGTCCCACTGTTGAAGCGTGGACGCGGCAAATCGATAGTGAACGTATCTTCGATCAATTATCGGTTGGGCATCGCAGGACGTGCAATCTACTCGACGAGTAAAGCCGGGATTCTCGGCTTAACGACAGGGCTAGCCCGCGAATTAGGGCGGCAGTCAATCCGTATCAATACGGTGTCACCGGGGTGGGTATTCACCGAACGGCAAATTCAAGAGTATTTCGAGGCGCCGGATGCAGACTGCCATTTGAACACGCTGGCGGAACGACAGTCGCTCCCCATAAAAATTCACCCGTTAGACGTCGCCAACCATATTTTGTTTTATCTCAGTGAGGTCAGCCGCACATCGACCGGGCACAACTGCATCGTGGATGGCGGATGGTTATTGGAATAAGGCAGGCAAGAATTGCCATATTGGACTTTTTGGAGGAGAGTGTTGTAATTCGGAAATTTTAAAACTCAAACAACAAGCGCAAAAAGGGCCCCCGGAAGTGATCATTGGTGTGGGAGGTGGCAAAACGGCTGATACAGCAAAAGTGTTGAGTATTGAACTGGATTTGCCAGTAGTGATTGTGCCCACCATAGCCTCCAACGATGCTCCTACCAGCCACTTCGCCGTGGTCTGCAACGAAAACCATGTCTATGATCATATGGAAATTATGAAGCTGTCTCCATGGTACGTCGTGGTGGACACCGAAATTTTAGTGAAAGCGCCAAAGAGATTCTTTGTTGCCGGTATTGGCGATGCCATAGCCACGAAATTCGAGGCAGAGGCCAACGCCTACTCCGGAGCCAATAATTATGCTCGAAGAGCGCCCTAAACAGTTTTTATATGATGTACCTCATAGTCTGTTTTTTATTTGACTTGCCAACCTAACTTTTCTATATCATTCCCCAGAATATAGGTGATTCATTCGATTCTGATTAAAATCAAAAAAGGAGGAGCTATGAAATTGGTAAAGATTTTGTTGGTCGTAATTGTTGCAGGGACAATTATTGCCTGCCAAAGCGCGCAAGACAAGGCCGCCAAATCTCAAGAAGCAGTAAACAGGGAAAGGCTCGAACTCGTCGATAAATACCAAAAGTGCATAGAAAAAGCCGAAAAGGACAAGGAAAAGGAGGCTGAGTGCGAACAATATCTCAAGGCAGCGGATGCTCTCAAATAATTCGCTTAATACCACCAGTGAGATCATTTTGAAGTTGCTTTATTTACAGAGACTGCCTGAAAGTCCCCACGGGAGCTTTTTAGGCAGTCTTGTTATTTATCCGCAGTAAAGTTTAGCTTTCAAAATTTCAGAAATCTATTGTGGTGCACTCTCAGAACTTTTTTGGTTAATATCAACTGTCGCGACTGAAAGCCGTTTCCACATTCAATATCACTTGTTCTTTCCGGACAACCCGATTTTTCTTATCAAGCGGAGGTAAAACGATGAGCGTTTATTTTCAGGTCGAAGAATATCACCGCCCCCAAAATCTGGCGCAGGCCTTCGGTATTCTGTCGAAATTTGGAAATGGCACCAAAGTGATCGCCGGCGGAACGGATATTTTGCCCCTGCGGCCCGGCGTTAAAAAAATCGATCCGATCAATCATTTGGTGGATATTTCCAGGCTGGGTTTGGCGTATCTCAAAAAGGAAAGTGACCACATCAGTATCGGCGCAGCCACCACGATAAACACCCTTGGGGCATCACCTCTTTTTTTAACACGTTCTCACAGGGCATTGTCGGAGGCGGCCGACGCTCATTCCACCGCAACCATCAGAAACAGGGCAACCGTGGGAGGCAATCTGTGCACGGCCTCTCCTTGTGGGGATCTGGCCTTACCTTTGCTGGTATTGGATGCCGTCCTTGTGGCGGCCGGACCTGAAGGCAAAAGATATGTCCCGCTCGAAAGCTTCTTTAAAGGTGCCAATTATACGGCCTTGAATAAAGAAGAACTATTGCTTGAGATCCGGCTTAATTTATGTTCGCAGAAAACCGGATCTTCTTTTTTAAAACTCAGGCGGCATCAGACTGCAATCGATATGGCCGTCGTGAATGTCGCAACCGCTCTCACCTTCAAAAATAACCGTTGCGAGGCGGCCGGCATAGCTCTGGGATCCGTCGCGCCTATCCCCTATCGTGCTAAAAAGGCAGAATCCGTGCTTGCGGGGACAAAGCTCAGCAAGGAAGTCATCCACAAAGCAGCCGCGACGGCGGCCGCGGAAGCAACGCCCATCGATGATGTTCGGGCAACTTCCGCCTACCGCAGGAAAATGGTTGCGGTAATGGTTCGAAGATCCCTTGAAAACAGCATGCGGAGGTGTAATCAATGACAAAGGTCGACATTAAGATACACGTCAACGGTGATTGGTATGAACTGGCCGTCAACCCGGGGGAGCGGCTGATTGATGTCCTCAGGGACCGACTCGATCTGAGCGGTACCAAAGAGGGTTGTGGCGAGGGGGAATGTGGCGCTTGCACAGTCAATCTTGACGGCCAGGCGGTATTGTCATGTCTGATACTTGCAGCCCAGGCCGATGGATGCACCATCCTGACCATTGAAGGGCTTCAAAAAGGGCTTGAGCTTCATCCCTTGCAAAAAGCATTTGTCGGCGAATCCGCGGTACAGTGCGGATTCTGCACACCCGGTATGATTATGACCGCCAAAGCACTGCTCAACAATGAAGCTGAACCTGATGAGAATTCGATCCGGAAACATCTATCCAATAATCTTTGCCGCTGCACCGGGTATGACAGACCTGTAAAAGCCGTCCTCAAGGCGGCGCAGGATATCAAGGAGGACAGCAATGCCTGAATCTCATATTGCTGTAGGAAAATCCCTGCAACGGATCGACGGTGTCGCTAAGGTCACCGGGTCTGCCAAATACGCGGCTGACATCAAGCTGGAGAATATGCTGCACGCAAAGCTTCTTCGCAGCCCGCACGCCCATGCCAAAGTAAAAAGAATCGACATATCGGCCGCGCAAAAGTTAACCGGCGTCAGAGCTTTTGCCACTATTTTAGAGGTTCCCAAAGTAATTGAGTACTGGTTTTCGCTACGAACCGAAGAAAAGAAAAAGCAGATGTTTTTGCGCGACAATGTCGTCCGCTTTGTCGGGGACCCTGTATTGGCAGTAGCGGCCGATGATCAGCAGACCCTCGACCAAGCCCTCTCCCTGGTAAAAGTAGAATATGAATCCCTGCCGGCCCTGCACGATCCTTTTAAGGCCATGGAAGAAACGGACGTCAAAATCCACAGCCGGGGAAATGTCGCTTTTAAAGTTAAAAAAGTTTATGGCGACATCCAGGCGGGATTTAATAACGCAGATATCATCATTGATAATACATACCGCACCTCGAAACAGAAACATGCGGCCCTCGAGCCCTTCGGGACCTGCGTTGCCCACTACCAGGCCAATGGGAAACTGACCGTCTACTCCTCCACCCAGCTCCCGCACTGGAGCCGGCATTACCTGGCCGGGGCGCTGGAATTGCCCCTCAACAGAGTCAGGGTTATCAAACCGCATACCGGCGGGTCCTTCGGGGGCCGCTGCGGTCTGATTCACGGGCTTGAAGTGATGTGCGCCTGGCTTTCACGCCGGACGGGACGCCCGGTCCGCATGGCGTTTACCAGAGAAGAAGATTTCATTGCGACCGAAACCCGCCACCCCATGACCATCAGCATGAAAACCGGCGCAACCAGGGACGGCCTGATCACCGCCAATGAGGTCGAGATCGTATCGGATGTCGGCGGGTATGGTACCCATTACATCGGAGTTATCGCGGACTGTTTGTCCACCGGGGTCGGATTATACAAAATTCCGAACTACAGCTTTTCAGCGACAGCTGTATTCACCAACAAATCCCTGTGTGGCGCTTTAAGAGGATATGGCAATCCCCAGATGAATTTCGCCCAGGAATCTCAGATGGATATCATCGCCGAAAAACTTCGAATGGATCCGCTGGAACTCAGACTCAAAAATTACCGCCGGCTGGGTGAAATAGACCCGGTCTTGAACGAAGAGATCCGCAGTAACGGTTTGCAGGAATGTTTGGAAAAAGGCGCGAAATCTTCCGGTTGGCAGAAAAAAAGACACCCAACGCCTATCAAGGGCACCCGGAAGCGGGGCATCGGACTTTCCGTTATGCTGCATGGGACGGGTGCGGGTAAAGCCTTACCCGATCCGGCCGCCGCAACGGTGATGATCAACGCCGATGGCAGTGTCAATCTGGTGACAGCGGCAGCCGATGAGGGCCAGGGCAACCGAACCGTTTTGGCTCAAATTGCTTCTGAAACTCTTGGAATTGAATTTGATAAAATTTCCGTTTCCGAAACCGATACGGAAACAACCCCGCTGGATTGCGGCACCCATGGCAGTCGCCAGGCATACAGTGGCGGCTTGGCCGTCAAGGCAGCGGCAACCGAAGCCCGCAAAAAGCTGCTTGCTTACGCGAAAAAAGAGTTGGGTATTAATGAGGCTCAACTCCGGATCAAAGAGGGTAGAGTTTTCGAAGCAGAAAATCCGGCTAATAAAATCCGGATCAGCGATTTGATGCGCAAAACCCAGATTGAAGATATGAGTGTATGTGAACAGGTGATCGGTTCGGCAGCCGGTGTTGCACCCGCCATGCCCGGTTATTACGGTGCCATCTTCGCGGAAGTGGAAGTGGATATTGAGACCGGCGAAGTTAACGTCTTGAAGCTGACAACTGCTTTTGACGTGGGTCGCGCAATAAATCCGGGCCTGGTCGAAGGACAAATCACCGGTGGCGCTGTCATGGGAATGGGGTTTGCCCTCACCGAGAATCTGCTGCTAAACGACGGGCAGATCCTGAACGGCAGTTTTGCAGATTACCGCCTCTTGCGGGCCTGTGATGTACCTGAGATCGTGCCAATCATCGTGGAGTCCAACGAACCAACCGGCCCGTATGGCGCCAAAGGTATTGGCGAGGGCTGCATGGTGAATGTGGCCTCGGCCATATCCAATGCAATTTGTCATGCGACAGGGGTGCGGTTGACTGATTTATGCATGACACCGGAGTCAATCCTTCAGGGTTTAACGAGAAGATAAGATGACGTGACAGTACCTGTTTGAACTTTTCGTTCCGGATAGTGAGAGGAGTTTTAAACCGATGTCAAAATCCCTAATTCGTACCAATGTAATCCATGCCGGAAAGCGGCCCCCCTGCTTAAATTCACGGCAGCAATGTAGAGGCTGTTTTGGATGGCGTAATATGCTCAAAGCAGCTCAAACCGAGAATTTCTGGCAGAGTTATCCCTTCAGATGCGCCCTGACGGGATTGACCTTAAAAGTTGAAGGGAAAGTAAAATAGGCTGAACGAGAAACCTGGGTATTGAAAAGAAGTGGAAAGGACCCAATCACATGAAATCCAAGGACAATAAGATCGAAAAAACCATCGTCGCGAAGGCCAAAGCGTTGGGTGCATCTTTGGCAGGAATCGCGGCCATCGATGACCTGAAGGCTTCCCCCTCCTACGAGGCTTACGACAAAACACCGTTCTACGAAGAATACAAGGGCGTTAAATGGCGCGCCGAGCACAAATCAGTGCTGGTGTGGGCCTTGGTCCATCCGGCATCCGAGCCCGTACTCGATTGGTGGAGTATGAAGGTCCCGGGCTTTACCCCCGGCAATGGTGTGATGCGCATGCAGTCGAAAAAGCTCCGGATCTGGCTGGGTGCAGAACTCGGAATCAACGCCCTCTCGCTGCCGTACCAGATCGAGTACGGCGGAGCTTTCCTCAAGGATTCCGCCCATCTGGCCGGCCTGGGGGTGATCGGCAAAAATAACCTTGTGGTCACACCGGAGTTTGGCACGCGTGTCCGTCTGCGAGGAATCTTCATGGAGGCCGAGCTCGAGCCAACCGGTCCGATCGACTTCGACCCGTGCAGTGGCTGCGACAGGCCCTGCCACCGAGCCTGTCCAAGAGATGCGTTCCGCAGCGGGACCTTCGAAAGGGCGCTGTGCAAGCAGGAGAACGACCAGCGCGATGCCGATGCGGAAATGCTCGATGGTTCGATCATGGGAATCGAGGAGGCCAGCAAGGTCTCCAAGCCCTGCCGCTACTGCGAGTTCGCGTGCCCCGTCGCGCAGGGTGCCTCCCGCTGAGCATCGGTGATTTTGCCGAAAATTCTGTATCGGTCCATTGCGGATGCTTTCGAAGCCAAATTTACACATCATGTTGATCTGCGGCAAAGAATCTTTTGAAGCCGGGATACACCATGCTCAGCAAGCCATCAAGGGTTCATGCTCCATGCTGATATTGACCGAGAATGAAATCTATGCCGCCAGAGATAAACTAGGGCATAACCCATAATATTCAAATGAGAGTAATCCACGGGGTAATCTTTGTCGGCGCCGGCAGTCACACTGCCAAAAGGCTGGGGGTAAAGAAGCTCGCACCCCCGAAATGTCGCTTGGAACATGTCGCAGTTTCCCTTACAACCATCCAAACACCTGCTGCAGATACCCGATTGAGGTGCAATATCCCGCGAGCGGTTCCTGGTTCGAAGTGCATCGTTTCCATTCGGTCGTTGTAAGTTCATAATCTTCCTCCTTGTTCCGCCAACAATAATTTTAAACATCTTTTTTCGAGCTGGAATCGAATTGCCTGAGCATCATAGCTTTAATTGAAATTCGATCAAAATGGTCTGATTTTTAGAAGAAAATCAATAATTTTTTTAAGATATTCAAATTTAAGATATACTCAATCTCGGTTTTCCTGGTACGAAAAAAGATTACTGCTGCCGGCAACGCAACATCTATCGCAGCATTTGACAACCCTAAAACCAGTGTGATACACGGACAATATCATCATGCATTTCGATAGTCGTCAAATTGCAGAGACTGGCAAGTTAAATCTGCTATATGGGCCTTGTGACCTTCCTGCAATTTTGCTTTACCTCTTTATTCACCATTGAAAATTACTACATAGTAGTACTTATTGCTTTTTCCTTGACATGGAAAAATATATAAATTGAAATTATCAGGTTAAACCGTATGATACCCAAAAGATATCTTACAGCGAGCAATCGTTTTTAGTCAGCCCATAGCTACCGGATGGCTTCATAGCCGCCTTCACGTTCTTTTTTGGAAAATACAATCTGCCAGAGGTGGTTGCGCCTGGATCGAAAGGCGCCGGCACAGGACAACAAATAATAGCTCCACATGCGGTAAAAACTTTCATCGTAAACGCTCTTTAATTGATCCCAGTTATCTTTAAGATTTTTATACCAAGCCATCAGTGTGCGATCATAATAGTGGCCGAAACTGTGCCAGTCCTCCATTACAAACAATCCTTCTGCAGCAGCACTGATTTGGGAAGCTGAAGGCAGCATTGAATTGGGGAAAATGTATTTTTCAATCCAGGGATCTGTGGTATTGGTTGAGGTATTGCCACCAATCGTATGCAACAGAAACAATCCATCTGAATTCAAACATCCAAGAACCGATTCCATGTACTTGCGGTAGTTGGGCAGTCCGACATGCTCGAACATGCCAATGGAAACAATCCGATCAAAACGCTCCTGGAGATCCCGGTAATCTTTCAATTCGATGGTAATCGGAAGTCCTGCAATCCGTTCGCAGGCCAATTTGACTTGCTCCTGGGAGACAGTGATGCCAACCACTTCAACGCCATAATTTTTTGCTGCATAAACGGCAAACCCTCCCCAGCCGCAGCCGATATCCAGAACGCGCATGCCTTCTTTGAGCATCAATTTGCGACAGGTCAAATCGAGCTTGGCCTCCTGGGCAGCGTCGAGGTTGTCGGCTTGCTTCCAGTATGCACAGGAATAGTTCATGTGCCGATCCAACATGACAGAGAACAGGTCGTTTCCGATATCGTAATGCCGTCGACCGATTTCAAACGCTTTTTGCCGGGATGTTTTTTGAAGTAATCTAGTTTTCAACCCAGCCCACAAAGCCGCCCGGGATGCCCGCACTTTTCTGTCCAGGTGAGCCCCCATGACGTGATAAAAGAATTGATCCAGAGCAACACAATCCCACCAGCCGGCCATGTAGCTTTCTCCTAAAGCCAACGATCCTCTGGCCAATATCTCAGGATAGAAATCGGGGTTATGGACATGGATGTCAAAAGGTTCTGTACCGTCAATCTGTATTCCGGCAGGTTCCAATAGCTCTTGAATGATGCGTTTTTCTTTAGAATTCTTCATTCACCCAACTCCTTTTGGGTTTGGACGGAGGAGATCGATTGTTGAAAATGAACAAACAATTTATCCGGTGGGTGAGATCCTGTCAAAGATAAAATGTCAATTAACCAAATTTTATAAATTTATGATAAATTTAGATGGATAACAAAGGTTTGATTTAGGCGAACGCAACATACACTTTTAGACCAGCCAAAATTGATTACCTTACATGATGCAATATGCAACCGGGCTCCTCGAGTACGCCGGGTACAGCGATGCTGGCTGAGTTCACCTAAAACTAAATACCAATTGAATCCATAGTGCGTTTCATGTATCTGCTATCCAGCATTTGACAGCTCGTAAAAATACGTGATATCCAAATGTCACATGGAATTTCGCTTGGTTTCAGAATTAGGCAAGATACATGACATTTCGTCTCGGTTCTAAAACCGTTGATACCCCAACAAAAATGGAGGTGCACGAAAATGGGTATTATACAAACCGGCCGGGTTCAAATCGCATATGAAACATCCGGCAGTGGGGAAGCCGGCGTCGTCATTCTGATCCGGGGGCAAGGGACCCAACTGATCCATTGGCCGGAATCGTTTTGCGAAGCGTTTGCGACCCGGGGATTTCGGACGATACGATTCGACAACCGGGATACCGGCCTCTCCGGAAAATTTGACCACATCGCCGGCCAGGAGCTCGAGGCGCTGAAGCGGCGGATTGCAGCCGGAGAGGAGATCGATCCGCCCTATACAGTGGACGATATGGCGCGGGATGTCGTTGCGCTGATGAATGAACTCGACATCGATAGGGCCCACATCGCCGGTATTTCCATGGGCGGTTTCATCGCCCAGCTGCTGGCGGCGAAATACCCGTCCCGGGTGCTTTCGATGACCTCGATCATGTCCGGCAGCGGACCTGTCGACCCCACGCTCATCGACGCGTTGTGGTCGGTTCGAAAATCCCGCGAAGCGTTTATCCAGGAGTGGGTCGAATACGTTCGTCAGTTCGGCAGTACAAAGTATTTCGAAGGGGATGATTACTCACGCCGGATTGCGGCGGCAGCCTTTGACCGCTGCTACTCGCCCGACGGCGCCAACCGTCAGCTGCTTGCCATTTTCTCCAGAAAAAACACAAGGGCTCAAGTCCGAACCATTTCCGTGCCGACCCTGGTGGTTCACGGTGCCGGCGATCTGCTGATTCCACCGGCAAGGGGCCGGGAAACCGCCGAGCTGATTCCAGGCGCAACATTTGAATTGATCGACGGTATGGGTCACGATATCCCTCCCGGTCTTGGGAAACCACTCGCCGAAATTGTGCTCGCGCATATCCGGTCGGTCACAAACCGTAACGCTTAACCTAACTGGATGCAAATAAAGGAGGAACCATCATGTCAGAACTTATGAAACTTGAAGAACTGCTGGTCAAGGGGCGAATGAGCCGCCGTGAATTTTTAGGCCGTGTTTCCATTCTGGGATTGACGGGAGCCGTCTCCCCCGCGCTGTGGAGATCCATCGCACAGGCCGAGACCCCGAAAAAGGGGGGCACCTTCCGCATCGGCCTGCGTGGTGCCAGCACTGCCGAGTCCCTCGATCCCGCAACCTACGGGACCGGGGTCATCAACCATTTCATGGTGGGTGCGATTGGCAACTGCCTGACCGAGATCGACCCTAACGGCGAGGTGATCCCGGAGCTGGCCGAGTCGTGGGAAGCAAGCTCGAGCGCCGATAGCTGGACCTTCCGCCTGCGCCGGGGCGTGACGTTTCACAACGGCAAGACACTGACGGCGGATGATGTCATCGCCTCGTTCAACCACCATCGCGGCGAGGACACCAAGTCGAGCCGGCAAAACGCTTTTGAAGGGGGTGACCGATATCCGCAAGGCGGATGACCGCACCGTGGTGTTTGAGCTGGAGAGCGGGAATGCAGATTTTCCCTATGTCGTTTCGGAGTATTTCTTCATCATCTTTCCGTCCAAGGACGGCCGCTGCGACTGGCAATCGGGGATTGCGACCGGCGGCTACAAGCTGACCCAGTTCGAGCCGGGTGTGCGCTATGTCGGTGAGCGCTACCCGGACTACTGGAAGGAAGGGCGCGCCCATTTCGATCGGGTGGAGCAGCTGCCGCTCAGCGATCAGGCGGCCCGGACGACCGCCCTCCTCACCGGCGAGGCCGACTGCATCGGCGGCGTCGATCTCAGCACCGTGCATCTTCTGAAACGGAAGCCCGGGATCACCGTCAACGCCGTGACCGGGACGCAGCATTTCAGCATGCCGATGTTCACGGATGTTGCGCCCTTCGACGATGTCAATGTGCGTCTGGCCCTCAAATACGCCATCGACCGCGAGCAGCTTGTCAAGCTCCTGCTCGCTGGTTTCGGACAAGCCGGAAACGACAGCCCGATCACGCCGGCCAACCGCTATTTTAACACCGAGATGGCGCAGCGCAAATATGATCCGGAAAAGGCGCGGTATCACCTGAAACAGGCTGGGCTCGACAGCCTGTCGGTGAAGCTCCACGCCGCCGATGCCGCGTTTCCGAAGGCCGTCGACGCCGCGGTGCTGTTCAGCGAGTCGGCTGCCAAGGCCGGCATCGAGATCAAGGTAGTGCGCGAGCCGAATGACGGCTACTGGTCGAATGTCTGGCTGAAGAAGCCGTTTTGCACCTGTTTCTGGAGCGGCCGACCCACCGAGGACCTGATGCTCACTACCGCCTACGCGGCCGATTCCCCCTGGAACGATGCGCACTGGAAGAACAAACGCTTCAACACCCTGCTGGTTGAGGCCCGCACCGAGCTCGATCCCGACCGCCGCCGCGCCATGTACTGGGAGTTGCAGGAGATCGTGCGTGATGACGGCGGTACGATCATCCCGGTCTATGCCCAATACGTCTTTGCCAGCCGCAGCAAGGTGGCCCATGGTCCCCTGGCCGCAAACAGAGACGTCGATGGCTGGAAGTCGATGGAACGTTGGTGGTTTAAGTCATAATAATATTTTCTATTTCCGTTTTACGGTAATATTTAGGGCCGGATGGGTTGCATCCGGCCCTGATTGTTTTATCGGGCTTATTTTCATTTGACAATAATCGTAAGTGATTACAGCCTGGAGAAAAAAATTTTGGAATGTGTTTACCCTAATTTAGTGCACAACCATCAAACAAGAACTTAGTTCGCTTCGCTCACAATTGGAATAATGGAACAATGGAATGATGGAATATTGGGACCATTGGTGTTCCATCTGGTTGAAAAATAATACGGTTCATGGGATAAACAAACCACTGAAGTTATGCGTTTTTGATCAGTATTCCATGATTCCAACATTCCATCATTCCATGTAGGCGGCACAAAACCAGTGTCGTTAAAAGCTGCATGATTTCAATATATTATAGAAATTCCGAGACGTTAATTAATCAAATCTAAAGCAGTTGTGAAAATTAAGCTGCAGTTTTTGTGAAAAATTCAGGTTGAATGCGATTGTTTCCATATTCTGCGTCTAAATTGGGTTTTTCATATTCTGCGATTAAATTAGTTAAGGTTCTTGTACTCGAAACAGACAGTTCGGCGGGAAAACATCCGTAAAAACTGCCGTTGAGCTGGGTCTTTTCTATCAGATATAATCTGAACTTTTTATAAAGCAAGGTGTCAGGAGCCTTGTAGTCATTCCAAAAATCGTTTAAACGCATCCCTTTGCACGTCAACCCCTCGATATCATACAACGTGCTGCCCAAAGCGATGGTAGGGATTTTATGGTAAAGAGAAGACAAACCAACGGTGCTGTTAATGGTAACGGTTCCGACGGCGTTTTTTAAACAAGTGGGCAGATGAACATCATGAACCGCCATAACCCTGTCATTGATCCCCAGATTGACTGATATCTTTTTAATAAAGCGCGCGTAATTTTTTCTCCCGCGATCCATGGGATGATGCTTGAAAATTAAAAATGATTCCTTAGGAGCATGTCTTGCAAATGAAAAAAGGACCTCTTTGATAAATGCTTCCATGGAATCGTAGTTTGAATGCGTTCGGATCTGATAATCGGTGTGGGTTTGCAGCGGAACAAAATAGTACTTTTTTGAAAATTTTGTCTGTAGCTGTTTAGCCACATGTCTCTCTGAAATTTTGAACCGCATTTTTCGCAACACATTCCTGATGCCGTAAAAAGCTTCTTTAAGACATGAGGTTTTCAGGTGATGCTCATAATAAGGGTAGCGAAATTTTAGCACAGTCATCAAGATGTAGTAAACGATTGTCTGGCCGACTACCCGTGAATATTTAATGTTTGCAGATAAAATCTTAGGGGATATCAAATCATCCAGATTCATATTGTCATAAAACGACCTGGACCGACAAGCAGAACTAAAAGCATTAACACCTGATTTTTCCAGCGTAATAAAATCAGGCCGAATGTATCCCTCTTCAAAAACAAAGCACTCTATTCCCAATTCATTGGCTTCCTGAATGGCCGCTCTTTGATAATAGCGACAGTCTCCGAATAAAAATATTTTATGAATCTTGAAATCGACCAATACCTGTTTGATGAAAGATACCCATGCCTCTTTTTTCCCCTTGTAATCGATAATATTGTCTTTATTGGAAAAAAAACGGTCTCCGGCATTTAAGCACACGCTGTAGGTACAGGCGCCGTTTCCCCTTAAAAAATTCTCCAATTTTTTAAAAAAGGTCCCATACGGTCCTTGTAACAGCAGTATATTTTTTCCACTTACAGATCCAATTCTGCTTAACATAGGTAGCTCAACCTTTTGCTGTAGGAATTAGCCCCAGCGTCACATCGTTTGTTTGCCTGTTGTTAACCCTAACGTTGCAAAAGTCGGAGGGCTTCAGAGTCAAGGCGTCAAGGGTGAAATTGTAGTCGTTTACCTTGATCCCTTGACAACACAGGATCTGGAGTCCTCCGGCTTTCCCGAAGGGTAAACAATATGGCAAAATCGAACCCATCCTTGGAATTCACAAAAGGAGATATCCAAAAAACTGGGCTTTCACTAAGTTATCGGGCACAATGACGGAACATTAGCCACTCTTTGCCATGTTGTTTATGCAACACTGGGGTTCATTTTCTTGTAAGAAATTATGTTCCCATAAAAACAAGCTACTTTGCCCAAACGATCTGCATGTCCTCCAGCAGATAGAGCGCCTTGCGAAACCAACGCCGAAAATACGATGCTGAAATAACAGCAGGAGCACCTTTCTGCTGCTTATCCAGCATACGAACTGTATCTTCAACCTCCACAAAACAACTAAAATCCCAGTTAACGTATCGCGGATAGAGGACTAAGCAACCATAGATCAATTCTTCCAAAGTCAATTTACGCCGGCGTCGGTCGCTTCGCAGCTGATCCTTCGTTAATCCCCAGCCCGCATAGAATGGCAAACCATAAGTAAAGACCTGCTTTTTTTTCAATAATGCTTCAAATCCGGTTAGCGATGTCATCGTATGGATCTGATCGACCTGGTCCAGACAAATACTCATGTGATGATCCGTGACAATTTGATCGCAGTGCCTTTCAGCAAAATCATTGGGAATACTTCCCTGTCGATTTCCGGCAATTACATCCGGATGAGGCTTGTAAATCAGATATGCATCGGGATTTTTGCACCTGACCTCTTGGAGCAGCCCCAGATTTGTTCTAATCCCCGCGCAACCGACTCGAATCGAAGCGTCATCTTCCACCTGTCCGGGAACCAGGATGACGGTCTGAAGCGGGGAGGCCTTGACGACCAGTTTTCCTTTGCTTCCGTTGTTATATTTGTTGATACCGCTTGTTACGATGTGTCGATGCAGCTGTTGGACCCGTTGCGTTGCCTTTTGATCCAGATGGATGGTGTTCAATAAATTTTCCAAATCGCAGGGTTGCCTTGGGTCAAAATAAATACCGCGACGATCGAGAATTAGAGAAGATGGTCTGGCAAAATCAGATCCGAGTCCAACCGAACGAATAAAACCGTCTTCAATACGCTCGATTTGAATGCCGTGTCGATTGGCAAGATTTACGATAGCCCGGTTGTCATTCAAGCCCCAGACCACGATTCTGCTGGTGCGGTCGATTCCGATGCGCTCAGCCTGTTTGACCCTGCCAACAAAAAAAATGCGAGTATCTCTTGAGCCGAGGAATTGCCTGACAATACCGCGTTTCCGCAGGCGAAATCCAAAACAAAATATCTTGCCCTTGTTTTGGGTGGTCATCCGTTTATGACTTGCTATAATTTCAAGAATCCGTTCCAGCCGACACCGTTTTCCGCTGAAAGGATCGACATAGCGGGTGTAGCGCAGATAAGCGGCATCGAATACATCTTCCAGGGAACGTTTCATCCCTCTGCGCGGGCAGTCAACATAATCCTCGGTTAGTCCCCAGCCTGCATAAAACGGCATGCCGAAGCAACTGACCTTTTTCCCGACCAGCAGGGCTTCAAAACCCATTTGAGATGTAACGGTAAAAACATGATCCATCTGCTGCAGCAGCTCAATGGGGTTGCAATCTTCGCCGATATGCCGAACATCGTCCGGAAGATGATCGCTGAGATAGCCTTTTTTCTTGCCTGCAATCACGTCCGGATGAATTTTTACAAAGAAAATGCCGTCAGGATATTTGGTTTTAGCGGTATCCAGCATCCGTCGAAAACTGGATTCATCAGCCAGACCGTAGTCAACCGACAAATCGCCGAGGGTTTGGTCGATCAGCAAAATTTTGGGCCTTTGGCTGTCAGGCAGGATCACGCTATCCCAGACAGAATTGTACTTAGTAATTTTATCAGCAATGATCCTTTGGATGAGATTCCGGATCCGTCCGTACGCAACATTTGTGTTGCTTTTAATTAGCGTTTCCAGATCCGACGGACGGGTGGCGTCATAGTAAATGCCCGTATGGTCAATAATAAACCCAAATGGTTCGGCGCCGGACACGCCAAGTCCAATGGAGCGAATGAATCCGTCTTCCAGTGTCAGATACGGCAAGTTGTTGCTTGCAGCGTATCGGTAGGCTTTCTGTGTATTTTCTTTTAAACCCCATCCAACAATGCCGTCGACAGCTGAATTATTCAGTCGGCGGGGGAGGTGTTTAATCTTAGTAGCAAACGCCCCGGGCAGAAGATGCAGCCGGCTGATACCCGCTGAAAACGTACCCAGTATAGGCGTGCTGGGGGTGTTTACAGATTCAATGTTCACCGTTCAGGGTTACCTTTCTTTCTTAAGCGTTCACAGGTTCAGATTTGACGTGAACCCTCAATCAGTGAACGGTTTCAATGTGCCCTTACATAAGCCTTTGGGCACAATAGCGGGGTGGTCTAAAAAAATATTTTAATGGCTTTACAAACGGCGACGAGGCATCGTCAAAGAAGGTGTAGGGATCCCGTTGCAGCTTTTTGAATTTTCTGATCCACCGATTCTTCTCAATTTTGTGGACTTTACCCGCTCCGGAGGCAGTTTGTTGACAAATGGACCAGTTGCGAGGTTCGGTAAGGGTTAGGGCGTTGTTGGTGGAAAAGGCTTTTTTAAATTGCAAAAGTGACTGCCACTGCTTGGGAACAATGACATGGGCAAATATGTGACGAAGCAGTTTTTCTCTTTGATCCCTAAACTGATCCTCCGCAATCCGGCCATTGATCCAATCGGTAATTTTGGGCAGTCGTGAAACCAATTCGATTGAAGTTTTTGGATCTCTGCACACGGGCTTGTCCAATAACAAGGGCAAAAGCGCCCCGGCATTGTCCAAGGCAAGCACACAGTCGGTCTTGTCGATTAAGCTTAATGCTTGATCTCTGCCATCTTTTTTTTCCAACCAGAAAACACCTTCTTTGCTGTTCTGAAAATGGGTCCGTAACCGGTCGGACCTTTCCGACATGGGCAGCAGGAAAAATGTCAGGTCTTCATTTTCTGAAATCATTTTTTCCATCCATTTCAAGAACCGGCGGGGATAGGCTTCTGATATAAAAGATTGGTAATAATAATAAAGAGGGACTAAAATTTTTCTCTTGTTCGGGTCATAAAGCCGTTTGCTATGTTTTCCGGCATAGGGATTGTACCTGAGGTAGTAAGTGTCGTAAGAAGGGATTTCCGGTATTATTTCATGAAAAGGGCCTGCCGGATTCTCCCCTTGACTAGAGTTGAATTTATCCTGTAACTTCTTGTGCCAAGGCGAATGCAGCAACCAGACATCCAATGGGTAGGGGGTTTTGGCAAAGGTTAACAAAAAGACATTCAGCTTTGCGGCCACGCTTTCAAGAAATTTATTGCGGCCTTTGACGAAAATGCCATCGAACGGAAAAATTTTATTTTTAATGGTGTTCAATTGCTCAAGAAGTGCCGATGGTCTTATGTGTTCGTGTCTGATGGGAATATCCAGGGATTGAATCGTTTCACCAACATCAGCGTCCAGGGCGAGAAAGGGTTCAATAGCCCCGTTGCTTTGCCGGCAGACCTTAGAGACATCTTGAATCCAGTTGCGAATGTCACCGATCGAATAAGAGGTTGCCGATAAGTTGGGGAACAGCAAAACTTTCAAATTAATTCTCCCTGTGACTCCGCTGATTGACAAATTCCAGCCATTGCGGCAGTTGGTTTTGAGCCATACAATTTTCGGTCGTCCAATTTTCAATTTTTTTTGAAATTTTGGTGTATGGCGCGTCCGCTAACATCATTTCAAACTGGTCAAACCAGCCCTGTTCATCTTCAGCAAAACGAAGCTCCGTATCACAGCGGGTTAAATCGGGTATTGCCGTTGCGACCAGGGGCACCCCCCAAATGGCGGATTCAAAGAATTTCAACCCGGACTTGCATTGGTTAAAGAGCGATGGTTGCAAAGGGGCGATCGTAATCCAGCACTGCTTGATCCAGTAAGGCAACTGCTCGTAGGAAACCGCCGGAAAGAGCAGCAATTGCTGAGAGTCATATTTTTTTTCATCAATTTTTAACGGGCCAAGGATTAACAGACGTATATCTTTATGTTTTGCGAGAAAGCGAACAAGCGCCGGCTCGACGATTTTATAATCATAATGATGCGTACTGGTTCCCGGAAAATAGCCGATCATTTTATCTTCATAATCTTTTTGATACACATACCGGCCTTGCCTCACCCAGCGGGAGGACAAGCCGTTGTGAATCACCCGGACATCCGCCCCCGGATGGGATTTTTGCATAATTTTTTTTAAAGGCGCCGTGGAGACGGTAACGTTCGCAAACAATCGCAGCGCTTTATGATATTCGCGGTGTAATTGGATGACGTTTTTTAATGATCCGCGGGCGCTTAGAAACAACGATGACTCTTCGGCATAGCGTTCATCAAATACCAGGTCATCAAAATCCGCGATGGCCAATTTGAGATTGGGTTTTAGTTTTTCTAAAAGTTTGACCAGCCGGCCACTGAATTTGGGTTTGTGAAAAACAAAAACATCATATCGATCGACAAAATCATCCTCGAATTTCTCAAAATGGCAAACATCCGCCTTGTTGCCCGCACAAACCAGCTCCTCGGCAAAACTGTAGCAGCGATATCGAACCGAAGGGTCCTGATATAAATGTCCCGTTCTATTGGAATGTGAGACATATAAAATATTCATCAAAAGTGGTATTTAATTGAATGGAACTTCAATCTGCAGTTTCCGGCTACTGTGTTAGTATCGGCATCTTTGCAGAAAGCATTATATATTTTTTAGTGAGTACCAAAAATGTCGTTTTTCTTTTTCGGTTCAGCGCTGCTCCGCAAGGGGTCGATGCAATTTACCGGCCCCACAGGTTCGGATTTGACATGAAACCTCGTAGGAAACATTTATTTAGACAGGATTTACAGGATTATCAGGATTTTTTTGGTTTAGTATATCTATCCTGTCCATCCTGTTGATCCTGTCAGAAAAATAGAATTATATTTTGTTTAGTTTTTTATTCGATTAAACTGGTCGCTTTTCAGGCCAGCGGCTCCGCTCGTATGAGACTTCATTCAAAATTACAGTTTTGCCACCAAGGCACTAAGACACAAAGAGATGATATGTATTTTAATCTTGGTGCCTTGGTGTCTTTGTGGCTGAACGAATAACATCAAAGTTTCATTGCGATCAGACTGACCGCTCGCGGCCAGCGGCGACGCTGAACGGGAACTGCATATTCAACAGAAATCGTATTTACAAATGCAGCAAATATGCCAAAAAATAAAATTTAATTTTATATTGATTTCAGCAGGTTATAATTTATTATGGCGTGATGAAAGGATAACAGTCAAGATTTTGGAGGAAAGCGTCAATTTTATTGACAAGAAATCAGCGACCACCGGCAGCTTTGACATACGTTTGAAAATCAAATTGAGCCTCTTTGGGGGAATTTTTGTCTTCGCGTTTCTAAATCGTCAATTGATTTAATAGTTGGAGGTTGAAGTAATTCGTCCATTCCAGTGGCATTGCCTTCAAAACTATCTGCAGAATACAATATCCAGGCCATGAAATATTTGATTGATGTATGATCCTGGGACTCTACCACATTTCTCCGTCAGAACACTTTTATCCAGCGAAATAATCTGGGATACATTCGCAACAGAATCCTTAGCCAATCCCGTCAACCTTTTTAAATGATGGTCTTAGAAACTGTATCTAAATTCGAAAATGTGCATATTCAGCCCCGGGTTCGTATCATAGATGAAAGCGTTTGACATGTGCTGCAATCGATAGCCCGCTTCCAAATTCCGGTTGAGGCGAATGTTGAGGCCAATATCCTCGATAAATTGAAGTCTACCGCCAAAATCCTTATCCTCATATTCTGTCTCGCCCAGTAGAGCCGCCCGGGCACCTGCCACAAGAAAAATCGGCGCTTTCTTCCAACCCAAAGCGAGGCCCGGTCCGACTGAACCGATGAAACCTTTCTGGTCACTGCGGCGAAGGACACCGGCAGTGGCGTCTAATTTCGGGCTGAGCTGGAAAGCGGAAGACGATCTTGAACTCCAGGGCAGCACAAACGTCCCAATCAGTTCGTCTTTGAAAAAAGGGCCTTCGTCCGGCGTGGCGATGCCCTCTCTTAGGCCAAATTCAAACGGCGGCGAATCTTTGCCGAAAACCGAGTCTAGCGGCAGGATGATGAGTAGACTGAATAATATCAAAAACAGGCTTCCGGGTCGACTGATTACTTTGATATCACCTCGAGACTTTTTGACGGGTCTAAAAAACAGAAACCAGTTCATACTGGTGCCCCCTTCCTTGCTTACATTTGATTCCCCTGGCAGGTATTGTCAGGCAGACCAAACACTGGCCTGAAGCAACAATGCATAGACGCCGCGTAGATGGTGAACCCAGCGCCGGCCGGATCTCCTGAAGGCGTCGCCTGCCACTGATGAATTTCTTTCAGCAATTAGCATGCCATCTATATGTTATGAAACAAAATAGTTTATTAACGCATATTTTCAATTGGTTATAATGATAAGTGGCGATTGAGAGGAAAGGAAAATCATTTATGCAATGGGTGGATGTGAAAAAAACCACCTTGTACCATGTAAATGTTTTCACAATGTTCCAAAGTGGTGGGTTTCTATGGGAATTTTCCTAATCCTTGACAGTTAAATATTATTAACCTATAGTATGAATTGATTATCATACTAATATGGGGCATAAATAATGAATACACAAAAAATAGCCATCTCAATGCCGTCTGATCTGGTGGCAATGATTGACATTTTAAGCAAACAAAAGGGGATGTCCAGAAGCCGCTTTATCTCAACTGTACTTCATGAAAAGGTATTGAATGAAAAGGAAAGGCAGATAAAGGAGGTCTACAATCGCGTCTTTTCTGATGATTCAATCAAAAAAGAACAGCTTGAAACATCTTTATGGTTTGATGGGGCTGGCAACAAAGAGGGGCTGGAATGGTAATCCGCAAAGGTTCGATATATTGGGTTGATTTTTCACCGGGGAAAGGTTCAGAGCCGATCGGTCGCAGGCCGGGACTTGTGATTCAAAACGACCTGTTAAATGACAGTAATATCAATACCGTCATTATGCTGGCAATTACGTCGACCCTAAAATTTGGCGAATTGCCCGGCAATGTTATTTTACGAAAGGGGGAAGCCAATTTATCCAAAAAGTGTGTGGTTAACACAACCCAGATCAAATCAGTCGACAAAAGAAGCATAAAAGAAAAAGTCGGCACCCTTTCGAAAAAAAGAATGGACGAAGTCCATGAGGGGTTGAAAATTGTGACGGGTATGCCATGAAAGAGGAGTGATCGACCTCCTTTCTTCTAATTGTGTAGGCGATGCTGTTCCCAGATTTTCTTCTGGAAAGCCCGGAAATTATCCAGTTAATCCTGTAAATCATAACTGATCTATTTATTGCCAACATCTTTTTCAGTTACTAAGCGCGGGCTTCCAATTAAAGATTGACCTGTTTCAGCCACTCTGCACTCGATGCTATTTCCCGTCTTCAACCTGGGAACCTTCAAGTTGAAACCAACGTAGCCGCCACGGTGAACACCAATCTGACCTAATGGAGGCCGATAATTCTTTGCCTTCGCAGTGCCGATTAAGTTTCCATCGATCAATACCTCAATGGTCACCGGTTCATCAGTGTTATCGAAAACAGCCCATCCCACGACCGCCTCATGGCTCACCCCTCCAATCATACCGCGCACGAAGGGATGGCCTAATTCCGCCAAAGCCGTTCGCTGCTTAAAGTGTTCACATACCTGTCGATAGACGGCCAGTTCGCCGGCATTAAGACGACGGATGTTCTCTTCATCGGATGCGCTCAAGGTATGGACATCAATAATAGATGCTTTGCTCATATTCGCCGCCAACAAAGGAATCGTCAACTCATACTTAGCGTTTAGCAATCGCAAAGAATCTTCATATTTTTCAGTTATGCCGATAAACCCCAAGGATGCCCAGGCAATCCCATGCAGCGCTTTAAGTTGACGATTAATAAATCTTGGCGCGCGGTAAAAGGTCTGAAAGTCATCCGTGTAGCCATGAAACCGAACGAAATGGTTGTATTCTGAAATTACCCGCTGCACGGGATCGCGCAGGAACGTAATCATATGCTCGACTCCGAACAGCGGTGCATATTTGTTGGCCGGAAAGTGACCTGCCAGATATCGGTAACCTTTTTCACGAAATACTTTGGCGAAACCCCAGAAATTATTTCCTTTGTATATCCATTCCTTAACATCTTCCGAGGTTTCCGGGGCCTTGGGACCATAATCGCGGCATACCATTTTTTCGCCAAAATATTGGTCCGCACCGAGGCGAAAACTTGTGCCGGCTGTTTTGGGGATATGTACGAAAACAAACGAATCCATTATTGAATCTTTTTTGTTATGCGTTCACGGGTTCAAAGCGGTTACAAACAACGACGATCAATCATACGTCCCACATAGGCTGGTGGTAACCCAGGATGGATTTGATTCTATCCGGCCATCGGTTTTGTTGGAAAATATTTTTATAGTCTGAGGAGTTTTCGCTTTTTGCCTGAAGTTCTCTCGTCGCTGCCTGATGACGGTGAAAAACGACCGATGCCGGAGTATAGACAATCCGCATTCCCAGCACATGACGGACGTATTCACACATGATCCGGTCAGATCGATAATGCCGGCCATGCTGGGCATCCAAGCCGCCGCATAGCTCCCATACATCGCGCTTGATATAGACACAAAAAAACGTCGCGAAATTCAGCTCAACTGCACCGCCATCATGAAAAAGGGGCAGAGGCTCAACATTGCCGTGATGACTGGAAAGGGTCACATCACACGGCAAGTTGGTGTCCGCGTAAGGAACATGGATGTTTACCGTCTTTTCCCCCCCGCTGAGGACCTGCTGGGGAGCGGTGATTGCAATGTTATTGCACGTATACGCCGCCTCTTGCAACGACCCGAGTGCGCCAGGCGTAAGCAATGCGTCATTGTTCAATAACAAAATATCGCTGTCGGGGTCGGCCAAGGCTACTCCCTGGTTGACCGCGTAGGAAAAGCCATAGTTGTAATCGTTGAATATTACCTTCACATTCAGACCTTTCAGGCCGCGAAGGTAGCTGGTGGTCTCTGCCCCTGATGCATTGTCAACGATGATGATCTGCACCAGCGGGTTGGAAGAAAGGTCCGCCAATGAATCCATGCATGATTTGAGGCTATCAAGGGTCTCATAGCTCGGAATGATGATGGCAACCTTTTTTTTGACCGGGTGCATGCCTGACTTTAAATTTTGATAACCATACTCACTTCTGGCCATGAGGGCATCGCGAGCCGGACCTATTTCTTCCGTGGTTGTGATGGTGTTATGCGCCTTTTCCAAATAATAATTCGATTTGAGAACCGGTATGGAATAAATCTTACCGAATATTGGAAATTCTCAGAATAAACTCCCAGTCGACAAGGCGTTTCATTTGTTCGCAGAATCCGCCACCGATGGCATTTATAACAGCGCGCCGGTGAACAAAGCAGTTCAAGTCGATATAATTGCGATTCCTCAGAAGGGTGGGGTTGTAGCAACCGAACCGCACAGCAAAAGGCTTGTCCTCTCTGCTTCGATATAGATACTGACCACAATAAAGAGCATCCGCATCAGGTAGAACCTGAAACGCGCCGACCATGGCGGCCAGGTAATCCGGAAGCCATGTATTGTCCGAATCAAGGTATGCAATTAGATCGCCCTTGGCCGCCTCCAGCCCTTGATTCCGGGCGGCTGAAACACCAATTGATTCCCCGTTTTCAATCAAATGAATTCGCCGGTCCGAAAACGACCGCACGATGCGAACACTTTCGTCCAGACTGCCGTCGTCGACAACAATCAACTCAAAGTTATGATATGTCTGCGCCAGTATGGACTGAATGGCATCGCCAACAATAGGAGCACGGTCGCGCATGGGCATGATGATCGACACAAGCGGCGGTTGTTTGCATTCTTTCAATTGGCGGCAAAGCCACTTGGCTATGTTCTCCATAGACGCGAAACAGCGCTTGTCCTCCTCAACAAAAGGAGCTTTCACAAGGGAATTTAGCAATGCGTATTTGAGGTATTCACCCAGGTTGCGATAGGCCCGCTCGGTATTGTGCGGATTCTCGAAGGGACTTGGATTGCGTCCCTCTGCCTTGCCGTCCCTTACATAATGTAAAAGAGGGTTGACCCCGGCCTTGACCACATCGGGATAGCGGGCCAAGTAGCCGATAGTGCTGAACTCCGGCCCTGGATCGCGGTTTTCGGCCGCGCCGTGCGACAGGTAATGCTGCACCGGATCAACACCTGCGTCCGCCACATCCGGATATTGGGTCAGATACCAATCAGTCGAAAACAGGCCGCTTTTCATAATTTCGATATAGTCAGGACTTGATTGATTCATGTTGTATAAAACCTTAATTTCAAGCGAAATTTCATGTGCTTCAAGGGTCGATTACAACTTCATAAATTATGCTCCAGAATAATTCAGCCACGGCTCACCCCCTCGAGAAGCCGCTTTTGAAAGTTGGAGAAGGATATGAAGACCGAAGCGTGCCCAAAAACATATTCAATGTTTGATTGGACTGCTTTATCTGTGCATGTTATACTCGAGGCCTTTTCAGCTTCGGATTCTTCCACCTCATCGTTTATTGCCAATACAGCCTGACACCGGACAGTGGGAACACTATCAAGCAACCAGCCAAGGAGCTTCGGGCGCAAAATCACAACCGTCTCGGCCTCGATCTGGTCGCCAGGTACCAGAAGGCGAACCCCCTGGGTGGCTGCAGCGTGGAAAACACGATCATCCAGCACATCATCATCGTCATCAAGAAGATAGTTGGGCCAATGGAACAGGGCGGCTTGGCCAATCCCAGAAATTGCATGAAACAGTGCATCAGCTTGAGAATCAGATGCAAGTGCACGCCTTGAAAAGTCCACAACGAACACATAGGCCACCTTCTTTAACGAGGGCGACCATTGGATAGCGTCCGGCGCAGGGAACGGGCGGCTTTGGTCGGTGTTGTTAAGGTATAGATTTTCTAGTTTATCGACTTTTGAATGCCACCAGCGAGCAGCTTCGCGATAGTGACGTCGCAGACCATAAAACACCGTCTTAACGTGGGTGTGCGCCGCCTTGGTCAAGGATGTCTGGCTGGACAGGGAAAATGAGAGCGGCACATCCTTATAAACGTGAACGAAGGCGTCGTTTCCGTGCCTTACTTCTGCGCGCCATCTAAATTCCGTATCACCAGCCACCCGAACATTATCCCATTCCCCCAAGGAATCGAGCAGGGTCCGACGGAATAAAAACGACGAGTCATTGAATTCGATAAGATTGTCCCAGGGTCGCCAGCCTCCAACGATGTTCATATGCTTATCCACACTGACCCAGTAGGAGAAGGACCCGAGTAGACCCGAATCGTCGAGCAGCGGAACCATCTGGCTTTCGAGCTTTTGAGGGTGTGACCAATCATCGCTGTCATGCACCGTTATAAAGTCGCCGGTGCTGAGGCCGGCAGCGGTATTTCGAGCTGCGTAAGCACCCATGTTCTGCGGTTGCCGAACCGCTATGACCCGGGGATCATGTTCAGAATACCTCTGTGCAATTGCGAAGGTGTCATCCGTGCTGCAGTCGTCCACAACTATCAGTTGAAGGTCATCCCACGTCTGGCCAAGTATACTCTCAATAGCCGGCGCAATGGTTGCGCTGGAGTTGTAGGCAGGCATGAGTACGGAAATCTTCCCTTGCCCGCGACCTGCCGACCGCGACTGAATCGGTGCGATGAGATTATCCAGCTTAAGGCCCTGATCAAGGTTGCGCTTTTGTATTGGGGCGAAGCCCCGATTCTCGAATACACGATTAATCCAGTACAGCCTGAACGAGTCCGTGTCGGAGAAACCTGTCGGTACGGCATCAGCAGGTGGGGTATTGGACATGGCAAGACAGATGTCAGAATTGAATCCTCGCCTTTTAAGGATGCTGTAAAGAAGATCATGCGCTGAACTGGAATTTCCAAGTTTTACCTGACAATAGGCTGCCGCAAGCACCCATCTCCTCATGTCTACCAGCTTTTCACGCCATTTACATGCGAAAGCAAAGTTGTCCAGTGCTCTGGCGTATTCCTGCCGGGAGGAATACCAGACCATCAACGACCAGGCCGCTGAAACCTTCTCCGGCTCCGATTCACGATGGGAGTGCTTGAGCCCCTCAAGCTCACCCAGTGCATACCTTGAAAACCCACCCCACAACTTTCGTTGAAGCGTAAGGGCCCTTCCGGCTTTTGGCAGTCGCCCCTCGTCTTTTCCGTACAGGATATAGTGCACCAAAGCGTTTTGACCGGCATTGGCGACGTCAGGATAGGTTTGCAGATAGAAGGCGGTATCGAAACCAGAGCTGGGATTGCGGCTGTGCAGATTTCCGCTGCTTAGGTAATCCACAGCGGGGTCATCTGATACCGCAGGATATTCCTCTCGATACCAATTCTCATCGAACATCTCTGCGTCCCTTATCAATTTAACTTGCCGCTCGAACTCTTTTTTTTGGATCGTCATCAGGGCAGTGGGCTGCTTACGGTTACCGTCCTTGATTCCGCAATTCGTTTGGTGATGCTCCTTCTGGAGGGAGCAAGTGTTGCGACCTTCATTGCGGCCGTGACGGACATAGTGCAGCAACGGATTTATTCTGGCTTCGGCCACATCGGGATAGCGTTCAAGGTAGGCTCTTGTGCAGAATTCCGGCCCAGGATCGCGGCCTTCGGCGGCGCCGTGTTGAAGATAGTGCAGCAATGGATCTCCCCCGGTCTTGGCCACGTCCAGATTTCTTAAAAGATACCAGTCTCTGTCCAGGAGGTTCGATTCGGCAATCAGGCGAAAATCATCTGGTTTCAAGTTGTTTTCTCAACCGCTTCGATTCTTTGTTTTCTTCGGTGTACAGTTCATGAAAAAATTTTGCTCTATCTGTGAATCTGTCACGCTCCTGGGCATGACGAATACAGCTATCTTCTATTTCACACAATCAGCTTTCAGGCTTTTTGTGTATTTGGTCGCCATAAGAGACAATCTGTAACTCTTGGCCTTCATCATTCTTCAACCTGGCAAGATCATTATTGGCCTTATCGAGGCTTTTCTTCAGCCTTTCAATTTCCTTGTCCCGCTCAACGATAAGCGCCTGCAAATCGACCAGAGAATCGTCTCGGTTATCCACCATGTGCCGACGCCCCTCTGCAATGCGCTCAAGAATGCCAAGTTGCATGAACAGATCAATCAACAACTGCTCGTCAATGATGGTGTCCGCCTGCCCTGCTTCATCATGAAGCTCTGCCAGCAAAGGAATGGTAAAATCACGTAGTCCCCTGGATGCAGCCAAACGGGTCAGCCAATCATGCACGGCGTGGAAATTGCGCCCGTCGCCGGTCTGGCTGTCCCAGAGCCGCACCCCGGCCTCTTCACCGATGCGAGAGAGCTGCGCCAAGGCGACCAAAGTGAATGCCACATAATTGGATGGATTGGTGCGCTTCAACTCACGAGGCAAGCTGCCGTCCAGCTCAACTTGCTCCTCTATGCGCAGGAAGGCACGATATCTTGTGATTTCTTCGACCAATGCGGTATCGCCAACGAATTGCGCGTAAGCGAGGCATTGCAGGTCGTACCACAGGGAAATGTTGTTGCCGTTACCTTTTGCCTTTGCACCGGCGCGGCTTTGGCATAGCCACTTCAACAGTTGGGTGTACCACTGCTCCAGTGCGCTGTATTCTTTCCCGCTTAATGCGCCAAGTAAATGGAGCAATCTGATCGACTCGGTAACGTAGATAAGGTGTCTAGCCTCGACAATGCCAGTGAAAGATGTCGCATCTTTTCCAGGGACAGTTTGCGCAAAGATAAAATGGGGGGTTTGTCGGGTTTCCTCGTCCAGAAACCAGGTGTTAACCAGCTTTGCGGCTCGTCTGGAATAGTCGTCCTTACCTGCAAGGTAGGCGGCAAGAGAAAGCGTGCCGAGGGCTTCTGAAAACTCCACAAGATGCAGCGCATCGAAATCACTTGAGTAGCACGCAGGATTGATCTCCCCGTCACGACTTAGATAGGGGAGACCGTCAGGGGTATTTGGGTTCGGCCAGCCGTATTTATTTATGCTGTAGTAGTCGTGCAAATTACCACTGGGTGGGAGGGACGTTTTATCGACAACCGACCAAGGGCCAAGCTCTATAATCTCATCAGCTTTCTGGCAGAGAGCATTAACGGCTCTGAAAAAAGGCTCTGTTTTTTCCTTGTACTGTTTCCTGATATCAGAGAGTTGATAACCATTAAGGATCAACGTTTTCGGCACATCACGAGCCGAGGTATCTCCACCTGTCTGGCAGATCCAAGTCTCGCCAATCGACAGGCCCGTGCAAACATTCAGTAAAATAGCTTTTTCAATGGAAATCATTGATTAACCTTCACCCTTGTCCCTTCACAATTCATCTCTCCATCTATAATCAAGGAATTATAAAAGTATATCCTTGAGCATCATTTCCCCGTATTCATGATTCATATGCATGCCGTCGTAAACACCTTCATTTCTAGTACCAACCGCAAGACCAATTCCCCTTTTATTGTAATGTTTTTTCGTAAAACCAGGAGCTTCTAAGGTAATGTCTGGCTGCACAACAAAGCGAGCATTCAGTGAATTGGAAAGACTTCTGTTCGATTCCCAATAATCTTTATAAAGTTCTTTCATAAAATTACTGCCAACAGCTGAAGTTAAGTTGCCAAGACCTTTCATCGCAAGCCATTCAACGGTTGTACACGGTTCCGAGAATATCACTATTGGAGCTTCGGTATTTTGGCGGATTTTTTTTGCAACCTTATAGCCAGCGCGAGAGTATCTAAAGCGCGCTTCAATGATTTCTCGAAAAAATTCATAAGAGACGAAGTGTTCTGGTACGCTGTAAGGCACTCCTTCGCGAGTGGAGTAGGAATTCAGCAGGTTAATAACAAATCTGAAACCTCCCCCACAAATTACAAATGCATCATACTCGGAAAAAGCGATCCTATCTTTCCCCCCTGAGCTGATGTTTAACCACTTCAAAATATCACTTTGTTCTTTTTGGTCCTTGGCCACTGGCAGCAAAAATCCGTTTTTTTGCCTCAGATGACTCATCCAGCTGGCTGAAGCTGTGAAAAAAGTAGCGGAGATACCTTCTCTATCAGCTTCGCGATTTTTGTCCATAGCCTTCTTAATGCAGGCTAAATGAGAATTCCCGATAAAGCATACTCTCTTCATCTTGAAAAGGCCTCCAACAACTCTTCGTCACAAATCACATCTTCTTCTGATTTTTTGTTTTTCAAGTCTTTAATTGTTGTGTTTGCTTTTTTGTTGGTTTCCTTTTTAAATATTAGGTGTTGATTAAAAAAAACGCGCATCACCGATTGAACACCATCCGCATTGACAGACCGCAAATTTTGCTCATAAAAAAAACCCTTAGACCAGTGGCTTGCTATCATTTCATAAGCGGGGAAATAGTCAAAATCTGAAAATTCTTGGCAAAGTTCTCCTGCAACTGCGCGAAGCACAGATTTGGAATAGGTGGTCGCTGCGATAACATGATCTTCTGATGCAGTAGCTGTAAGCGGCACCGGAGAAACAGTCAAAATGAATTTAATCTTTGGATTGATTTTCTTTACCAGTTTACGAAACTCCAGAAAGTCTTGTCGAATTTCGTTAAATGAAAAATTTTTGAATTCGTATTTTTCTGGATCAAATTTTCCCACCACTGTTCCGGGACACATGGGATAAACTCGTCCGGTATGGCTATTCACCCATGACTCGGTCAACCCAAATGTAAAGACAAATATGCTTGCTTCAGCAAACAATCTGGCGACTTTTTCCAGGTGATTTTTTCTATGAAGCACGACCTCCTCAGGACTTCTAAGCCCAAACGGCTCAACGGTTGGACGTAGCGCATCATAATATCGTCCATCTTTTTCCCATACTAGACCTCGTTCGTCCACCTCCCCAGAAAAAGCCTCTTTTAATAGCTGAAGGAGTTGACGCACGACATAGATGTTGCCATAGCGAGCAGAATACAACCGGTAGCCATACTTTTTAGCCGTCTCGTCCTTTACTGACTTGGGCGCAGGCTCAGCATCCAAAACTGAGTAGCCGCATTTTCTTAAATTATAAGCAATGTGCTGAGCAAAACAACTACCGCCAGTGGCAATTTTGTCGCTTTGTGCAATTGGAAATTTTTTCCTGTAAATACCTTCGACGGTTAATGGATGTGATTTTTCAGCACCAGTTTTCCAAAACCGCTCTGGAGGAAAGTTTTTGTACGGGTTCATATGTGCTCCACTGTTATAGAATTTTAATACCTGTTCAAGTATGTCTTCGCTGCAGAAGATTCTAAAATGACCACTTTATCCACCAATCCGACCTTACTGCGACTCCGTCTTTGTTGAAATCCTTTCCGCGATAACCGATTATCTCGCAATTTGTCTCTGATGCAATAATCCTGCGACTCATTCCACAGAGAAGGAAAGAAGCTCTATTGCAGGGTGGCACACTTTGATATATTCAAATAAGAGGTAATCGCTGTTTGATCGATCCATACACCTTCTGTTCCGAAGTAGCCTTTAATGCGTCTTTTCCATATGATGGCATCTTCAGTATCGAGATTTAATGGCTTTTCAGTTATGGCTATGACTTCTGTTGCTTTAATGTCAGGAAGAAAGCATTGTTTCTCTGCCAATACTGGTGGGCAATTAGCAACAAAAAGTTTTTTCGCTTGTATTTGTTCTCCAAAAACAAGCAATTGGATATTCCTAAAACTAATTAATTCCCTGATCTTGTCACTTGTTTTTTTTGTTGGGTTAAGATCGTATTGATACATTTGTGTTAAACCAATGCGTGCACCTATATTTATATATTCTTTTATTAGGTTTATTATTAGCTTAAGCATGGTGTTGTCAGATCGAAAATCTGATGCAATCAAGACATCAAATTTCCTTCGCGAATTCTTATTGGTTTCACGATCAGGGAACATTGGCTCTGGTATTGGAAAGGGTCTTATTTTTTGTGGAAAATCGTAATAAAAGTCTTTTGTAGAAGCATGGTATTTATTATAATTCTCGTGATAAGCTTTTCGGGCACCCATATAAAAGCCGTGGTATCCAAATGAGATACTCCCTGTCAGAGAATCGCTGGATTGTCTCTGAAAGGAGAGGGGTCCAGTCTCAAGGTCAACGATTGATTCTTTGCCAAAATGTCGCTTCAGACGCCATTTAAACTCGTTGTCAGCACCGAATCGAACAGAGTCGAAAAACCCAATTGCATCCAAGACTTGTTGCCGTCGAAACATCAAGGATGACATATTTTCGAATATCAGATGCCCATAATTACCACGTCTAAAAAATTTCAGTGAGGATGTTGCTCTCACTTGTTGCGATGTGTTAGCTACAATTTTTTTTTGCTTAAGCAAATGAACGACTTGACGTTCAATTTTTTCTGGATGAGACCAATCGTCAGAATCATTACATGTCACAAATTCCCCAGTTGCAACCTGCAATGCAAGATTACGCGCCACGTAGGGGCCACCATTTACCTCTGTTTTTAGAGCTCTAATACGAGAGTCTCGCTTTATAAATTTTTCAACAACACGGGCAGTACTATCTGTGCTATAATCGTCTACCACGATGATTTCTAGGTTAGTCCATGTCTGTTTGATAATGGATTCGAGAGTTGTAGCGATGGTTTTCTCTGCATTATATGCAGGAACAATGACTGAAACCTTGGCAGCATCTTTGTCGGTATGTAGTCTTAGTTTTGGTCCTTTGAGACTGTCATAGGGCGAACTATTGGAATTAGTGTCAATTGAAATTGGAGAGATTCCATAGCGTCTAAGAGCCTTGTTTAACCAAATGAATTTTTCTGAAGTAGTGATTGCCAGATTTGCAGCCATGAGCATCAAGTCAGCATGATCATCTGAAGCCATGGCTTTTTTAATAATCGAATTTCCAGATTCAACATTTCTTAATAGATCATAACATTCCGCCTCTGTGACAGCTATCTGGCGAAGGCGTGTTGGGTTATGCTCCTCTATTTTAACAATTTGGAGATACTCCAACGCTTTGTTTGCACCCGTGTTATCCCTTCGATTTATAAACCAAAGTGCAAGCTCTCGGGCAGCTATTTTTTTATAATAAAAGTCATCCTGCTCAAATATTTTCTGAAGATCAACCAAGGCTCGCTCAGTGAAGCCAAGATTGAATAGGCGCGTCTTGAGATGCAAAATTCTTCTTTCAGCTTGCTTAGCGATATGTCCGGATGTATCATGAGTGATAGATATGAACTCGGTGCGCGGAGTAGCGATCTTTATGGAGGGGTTATTCCTATGAATTCCTAAGTTCCAAAATGGCCGTATACCATCGTGAGGGTGAAACCTATGTTTAGCTAAATATCTTGTCGCAGGAAAAAACTTTTTAATTACTTGATCAACAGTTTTTTCTGGAATTCCAAACCATATGGGAGCGAATCGATTGGAATCAAAGTGATCTATTTGAGGGTAGGGCCATTTTTTTCCGACATGCGAAAGAAGCCACCGTGCACCCCCCCCTAAACTTGCACCGTTTTTGGCTTTAAATTCCCAAAAATCAATGCCGTAGCGAGAGGCTATTCCTGAAAGATTGATCCACCCTTGGAAGTTAAAGCAGCAGTAATGTGCAGTAATTGTCCGCCTCAGTTCTTCAGGCTGTGATCCATCACTCTCAAACTGATCCGATATTCTTGATTGAGCACGTGTAAAAATCTTAGCGAGAAGAGCATGTTGGTCGAGAAAAGAGGCAATAGCAGCTACTTGCAAATCGTAATACGTCCCATGATTATTCGAGCGTCTACACTCTTCTTTCCCTTGCGGGGAATACTGCAGCCATTCAAGGTATGCTGAAATCCACTCTTTAAAAGATAATAGTGTCGAGTTACTTAAAACTCCTGCCTGAGTCATTAAACGAACTGCATCGAGATAAAAATATAGATCCTTCATCTCGATAATTCCGGTACTTGCACCCCTGTTGTCATTATGGCCTACTCGGACCTGCGCGTAGTTCAAATGTGGGTTCATTGCGGTATTATGGTTTACAAAAAAACGATCCAGGATTCGAGCACCATGCTCAACATAAGCCATATTCCCTGTGAATTTCCATGCCAACGCCAAGGTAACTGAATCATCGAAAACACATTGAAGACGAGTTCGGTCATACTGTTCGCTCTCGGGCTCATTCATTCTTGTACCAGGTGCTCTCTCTCCATCGCGCCGTATGTAGGGACGACCATCAGGCGTGTCTGGGTTTGGCCACCAATAAGGATGAGGATGCCAGTAGTCTTTTGGGTTATCGCTGGGCGGCAGGGTTGTTTTATCAACAACAGAATATGGTCCACGAGTCAATGCCTCATTTCCTTCTGCGATTAAACTGGAAACTATCGGAAAGACCTTGGCTTGCCCCTTGTTGTTGAACTGCACACATTCGCCGTCAAGAACTTCGCTGTGAAAGCTTGTTAGCACACCCGAATCTGAGAGGGTAACGAGCTTTATCTCATCTAAGCTGCGCCAATTTTTTTGTGCTAAATCGATTGTCTTGAATTCCTCAGCATGGTGTTTTTGAATCATTTCATTTACGAAGGAATCAAGCGCATACCAAGTCCCTTTTTTCCCAAAATAGTAGTTTAAATTTTCTGCACAGGTTTTAAAGTCATACCTTTGCTTGTTTTTTTTTTCGTAATCATCATTTGGTAATTGGTTAATGACTACACGAATTTCATTTGAACTTATATCTGGAATAAACCGTTGTATATATTGTAACGTTTCTGGTCCGTTAATAATCAGGAGATTCGAATATATCTTTTCTCCGTAGACAAGCATATGCACACGATCGCCATCCACCATCGTACGAATTTTGTCAGTGATCTGCTTAGAAGGATTAATTTCATACCTCGACAATTGAATCAAACCAATGCGCAGACTTTGTTTTTTGTATTTGTTTATCTCTTCAATTGATACATCAACTAAGTTGTTGTTTGTTCGAAAATCAGAGGCTATGACAATATCGAAATTGCGTCTCTCCGATGGCTTTTTTTCACGAACAGGCCACATAGGCTCGGGAACAGGAAAAAGTCTATTGACCTGAGGAAATGGATAATACAGACTCTTATTTTTTTTATGGAAATTACTGTATTGCTCGAGGTACTCTTTGCGAGCTCCAATGTAGTGAGCACGAATTCCGAAAAACTGGTTATCAACCAATGAGCCAATCGATTGCCTTTGGAATGATAGCGGTCCGGACTTTAAGTTAATCACGCTTTTTTTTCCGAAAACTTTCTTTAATCGTCGAATATATTCATTGTCCGCACCAAATCTGACCGAGTCTAAATAACCAACGGCCTTTATTGCAGATTCTCGGCGAAACATGAAAGACGAAGTATTGGTGTGTATTAGCATTCCATAGTTTACCCATCGTTTAAACTTTAATTCAGAAGTTGCTCTGGCTTGCTGTGAGGTATTACCTATTAATTCGGGGTTATCAATTAGGTGTGTTACTTGCCTTTCAATCTTTTCAGGATGAGACCCGTCATCTGCATCATTACATGTGATAAATTCACCTGTAGACCTTTTCCATGCAAGATTACGCGCGACATAAGGCCCTCCATTTCGCTCTACTTGTATCAGTTTAACTCGGTTGTCCCTTTTCTCATATCCTTGCACTATTTCAATAGTATTGTCAGTACTGCAATCATCTATCACGAATATCTCAAGATTGGCCCATGTCTGTGAAATCATGGAGTCAAGAGCGATTTGTATCGTATGTTCAGCGTTATAGGCAGGAATGGTTACTGTTACTTTTGGCATACAACCTAAGCTTATATTGTCCCTCTTTATTGAAGTCGCCTTTAGAGAATCATAAGGAGATCTATTTGAATTGGTTTCAAGCTGAACTATAGGTAAGCCATAGGATTCAAGAGCTCTGTTAATCCAGTCAATTCTATCTGATACATTGGTGACAAGGTTTGCAGAGGCTAAAAACAAGTCTGGGTGGTTGTCATTTGCCATGATCCTATCGAGGATCATTTTCGCGACGTTTTTCTGACAAAGTGTTTCATAACAATCGGCTTCAATAATCGATGCCATTCGAACAAACTTCTCATCACCTTCGCCATCAATTGCTAACGGAAGGATATCCAAACACGACATAGCACTTTCGGGTGTGCCTTTGATTGCATACCACTTAGATAGCTCCCTTGCTGCCAACCTTCTTAGATAAGATGACTTGGGTCTATCGACTAATTCACGCAGCCGTTTTATAGCTGCATCTGTAAATCCATAGTTGTGCAACCTGACCTTTATTCTATTAATCTCTCTTTCAGCATGTTTCTTTTTTTCGAGTGATGGCTCGTAGACCTCACGCTTAGTTGCATGGCTCGTTCTTAAATTAAATATAGGTTGGTTCGTCCCCTCCGAAAACCCTTGCTTGACGAAGTCCAAAAAAGGTATAAACCCCGGCTTTGCGGCATCTGGATGAGTTGAAATGTATTGGTTCGAGTCAAAGGAAGGACTAGGGTTCCGACCAAGGGTTGACCCATATTTCAGATAATGCTCAACAGGCCTCATCCTCAAATATACCACATCGGGATATTGCTTTAAATACCATTCTTTATCGAATAATCCCGACTTTTCTATCAGCTCAACCTTCTCCTTCAAACTACTCACCATTCTAAAACTCCCCAGGTTATTCTGGCCGACAAATTCCATTTATCAATTTTAGACTTCACTATAAAAAAAAAACAATGTGTATTCTTGACTCTTGGCTCTTGGCTGATGCTGTTACGAACTTCGAGCCGTCAACAACAAATTAAATGAAACCGATCAGTTCAAGTCTTCCCTACGGCCAAACCGGCCCTCCTGCATCCCAACCCTGACGAAATGCAGCAACGGATTGACCCCCGCCTCGCCCACATCAGGGTAAGTAGCCAAATACCACTGCGTGTTGAAATACGGACCTGGATTGCGTTTTTCTCCCGCACCATACAGCACATAATGTTCCTTCGGATCGCCACCATCCTGAGCCACATCGGGATATTGCTCCAGATACCAAGCCTCATCAAACAGGCCCGACTGTTTGATCAACTTCAACTTGTTCTTTTATTGGATCGTTTTCTTTAGATGACCTTCTGAAGGGTCGCGCCAGTGCACGCACTGGAGCAGTTATTTTCCATGAAACTGTTGTCTTAAGTCTGTCGACCCTTTTCGCTGCGCTTCAATCGCTATTTCCTTAGTTTTCAGCTCTAAATCTCTTTGCTCAAGTTGACTTGTGAGCATTGCCTTTTCTACATTGGCCGCCTTGAGTACCTCAGTCTGGCTGGCCAACTCGGCGGTAAGCTTCTTCAACCTGTCCCTCTGCGTGGTAGAGAGCTTTTCCTTTTCAGATAGTTCGCCCTCTCTTTCTTCCAGCATCTTGGTGAGCTTGGCAAGCTCTCGGAATCGGACATTGACGCTGGCCCGCGCTTCTCCCAACTCCTGCTTCCGGTCCTTGATCTCTTGCTCAAGCTGATTCTTTGCGCAGGAACATTCCTCGATCTGCTGCCGCAAAGCCGACAGCTCCTTTTCTCGCTCCTGCAGCGATATTTTTTCCGCCTCAAACACAGTCTCCATCTTCGCAAGACGCTGGGTATGGAAGGTGTTCTCTTTGCCGAGCTCAGCCAAATCTTTTGCTGAAGCGCGCTGCTTTGCCAGCGCCTCAGCGAGCTTTTTGCCAACTGCGGTCAGTTCCTTTGATTTTCCTTCTATCTGTTGCTTGAGCCGTTCGACTTCCTTTTCCCGGGCCTTTAGTCCCTCGCGTGCGTCTTTCAAGGCTGCATCCTGTTCCGATAGACGCCGGGTTAGGCCATCGTTTTCTGCGCTTTTTTCGGCCAATGCCGCGTTCAGAGTTTGGGCTTCTGCAAGATGCTCGTCAAGCGCTTGCTGCAACCGTTTGGCTGCCTCATTGCGTTCACTCAGATCGTTCTGCGCCTGGTCCAGTTCCTGCTCTCTCGCTGCCAGGGTTTCGGTAAGTCCTCCGATCTCAGCGTCCCGCTCTCCCAAGTACCACTGCAGGCGTTCGTTATCATTTAACTGGTTGATCTTTTCCTGCTGTAAATGCGCAATTTCAAAAGCCTGCGCCTGCTCCAACCGTCCTGCCGCCTCATTGCTTTCAATCAGATCGTTCTGCGCTTGGTCCAGTTCCTGCTCCTCTCACTGCCAGGGTTTCGGTAAGTCGGCCGATCTCAGCGTCGCGCTCTCCCAAATACCATCGCTCGCGCCCGATTTCTTCTATCCGGCTTTCCAGATCCTGCTGCAAACCTTCCATTTCAGCAGCCTGCGTAGCGAGCTTTTCCTCGAGTCGTTCGATTATTTCGTTGCGTCCGCCCAGTTCGCTTTGCGATAGATCCAGTTCCTGCTGTAATATTGAGACGGTTTCGGTGAGCCGCTCCACCTCGGCTTCACGGCTGCTCATATCGTTTTTATGCCGCGCACTGTCGTCCTCCTGTGCTTTCTGCGCGGCAGCCAGTTCTCCCTCAGCTTCAGCCAGGCGCATTTCCAGGATTTTGATCTCGACCCGCTGTTTGTTATCGGTCTCCTGAAGCAGCGTGACTCGCTCGTCGAGCTGTCCCCGCTCGACGGCGTGCTGCTCGATCTGCGTCTGCATTTGGATCCTGATGTCGGCCAGTTCCTTGGTGCGCTTGTGAAGATCGGTCTTGTTCTTCTCTAAACTCTGCTTGACCTCTTCCAGCTGCTTCTTCTGCTTGTCCGCCTGGTCCTTAAGGCTATGGGCGCGTCTCTTCTGCTGGGCAGCGCTGAAGGAGTCGCCACAAGCCTGGCCCAGGCGGGAGAAAGCCTCGTGCACAGGCGTGCTTCGTCTGATTCTTTTCGGCGGATCGGAAAAGGCGCAGCATCTGATCCGTTTGCCTGGGGCCGACCTTCAAAACACCGAGCCCGTGGCCGTGGATAAATTCGAAGGCAGAATAGCGTTCCCTGAGACTTTCGAACAGCTTGAACACACCAAACTTGCGCTCGCGCACGTTGGTGTCGTGCATCACCACCACCGCCCGCTCCGAAAGCTTTGGCAGCCAGCTTTCGAAATCGTGGCTCGCCGCCTCAAACGTGTGCAGGCCGTCGATGTGCAGCAGATCGATCGAGCCATCGCTAAAATAGGGAAGTGCATCGTCGAAAGAGCTGCGCACCAGCCGCGAAAAGCCGGAGTACTGGGCTTCGTTATATGCCTTAACCTGCTCGAACACACGCTCGTCATAGAAGCCTGCCTGCTCATCCCCTTTCCAGGTGTCGACGGCGAAGCAGCGGGCATCGAGCTCCAGTTTCTCCACCGCCTGGCAGAACGCAAAGTAAGAAACGCCATGGTGGGCGCCCAATTCAACGAATACACGCGGCTGATGGGCCTCAACAAGCCAAAAAGCAAAGGGAATATGCTCTATCCAGGCGGAGCTTTCAAGGTAAGCCGGCCGCCAGAACATTGCTCTTTGTGTTAATCGACCAATGGGATGATTAATAGTGCCTGAACTCAATAATTCCAGTGAAGTCTCACGAATTTGTTGTTTGGATTCTGCGACCATTTGTGTATTTGTCCTTTTACAAAGTGCAATCGTGTCGATTATGAGGAAGGAGGTTTGGCTCATTCCAAAAGCAAGAACCAGGCCACTTTGATCTATTTTATTTATCGCATGATTTTAGATAGTTAAGACCATTAAAGGATAGCCGGATCTAAACCGGGATAGGCGATCGTCAAATTCTCAACGTATAAGACGTCAGATTATTGGATGAGAGAGTTTATTCCAGCCGATGTTGGCTGGATGAAAAAGTCTGCGTGGGTCTGCGTGGGTCTGCGGTTATTTTCAGATGTGGATTCATTGAAGACAAACATCATTTTTATTTCACAGAGCAATCAGGCTTTAAAAATGCGGCGTTCGGTAATATCTCTAATATTGGTTTGACAAATGATTTTATCAAGAATATATTATCAAGTAAACTAAATATAAAAAGTAGGAAAAATCAAAAATGTATGCAAGATTATCAAAAAAAGGCCAAGTAACCATACCAAAAGCCATTCGTGAAAAATTAAATATTGACGGTGAGGGTGGCGTATTATTTCTGGTCGAAGATGATGAGGTAAAGCTTAAGGGGATTCCTGGTGGTGAAATAGATAAATTGGCAGGAAGTCTTAAGAAATATGCAAAAACATATGTGCCCTTGGAGAAAGTAAAGACTATAATCAAAGGAAAAATTGCCGATGCCGCCGCCCGAGAAGGTTTATCTGATTGATACGAATGTTATCCTCCGTTATCTGCTGAACGACCATAAACGTTTTAGCCCTAAAGCAAAGGCGTTTATGCAGGATGTTGCAAAAGGGATAAAAAAAGCTGAACTACAATCGGTTGTCGTTGTTGAATGCGTATATGTAATGGAGAAGTTTTACGAAATCCCCAAAAACGAGATTGTTGACAAACTAAGCCGGATTTTAAATATCAAAGGAATTGTAAATGCGGATAAATCTGCAATCCTCGATGCTTTGGTAAAATATGAAAATTCAAGTGCAGATATTGTAGACTGTATACTTGCAGCCAAATCGTCTCCTCAACGCGTAATAGTTTCATTTGATAAGGATTTCAAAAGATTAAAGGCAACCTGCGAAAAGCTTTGAGCTTTTGCGGTCAACACCATCCCGCGCGCCTTATGTATTTATTTTTCTTTTTTTATTTTATGATTTATCTCAATTCATAAGCCGCCGGCATCGATCGAGTTTGCACCCACCAATTATACCCTCGCGCTAACGGTAGAACCCTTTAAATTCTCATCCCGATAGGTCGGGAAGGTCTGCGCACGTCTGCGTGGGTCTGCGGTTATTTTCAGATGTAGAATCAGGCCGGGTCGACTGAAATCTTGGAAGTTGGTTTTCTATTGTTTATTTAAAGATAGTTGAATTTCAACAGATATCGTTTGATATCCTGAAGTCTAAAATATTTTTATTGACAATATATTGTTTATTATCATAGTTAAAAGGATATAAATAAACAAATATTGTCCTTAAGGTAGAATATGAAATTTGAGTTAAAAACCACTGTAGAGGTTGCGCAAACACTGGCAGGGCGAGTGAAAAAGCTACGTTTGCAAAAAAAATGGAAACGTTCGACTCTGGCTGAAAGATCCGGTGTTTCCGAGGGTTCCCTTCGTCGGTTTGAACAAACAAACAAAATTTCGCTCGAAAATTTCTTAAAATTGTTGTCAGCGCTTGGCCGACTTGACGAAATGGACGAATTACTTCAACCTCCAACTATAAAATCAATTGACGATTTAGAAACGCGAAAACAAAAATTTCCCCAAAGAGGCTCCATTTGATTCGATTAAACGTCTTATTGCGCTTTAATCACAAAACAACTATCCGTGTCGGACAGCTTGCTGAAGACAAGCATCAGCTTTATTTTCAATATGATCAGGATTTTCTAACTAAAAATCTGTGGCTATCTCCTTACAAGCTTCCCCTTATGGCCGAACTTTTTAAACATAAAGACAGGGAGTTCAGTCCTATCTTCGGTCTGTTTGACGATTCATTGCCTGATGGCTGGGGCTTATTGTTAATGGATCGATTCCTCCGAAAGCGAGGATATAACATTGAAACCTTATCTGTTTTAGATCGACTTGCATTTCTTGGCGAGAACACCATGGGGGCTCTGATATATGAACCAGCTCTAAATCTTAAGATAAACGATAGCAGCCCATTTAATTTGCACAATTTGTCAAAACAATCACACGACATTCTGTCCGGCAAAACTGATGTGGTGTTGCCACAACTTATAAATGCAGGTGGCAGCCCCGGTGGGGCTCGACCAAAAGTACTTGTAGGTGTTTTTAATGATAAGATGGTTTCTGGGGAAACTGATCTTTCAGAGCCCTTCGAACACTGGATAATTAAATTCGCTGCTGAAAATGACTTTCCTGATGCCGGCCCGGTTGAGTACGCCTATTCTTTGATGGCGCGGGAAGCAGGCATAAAGATGACCGAAACACGCCTTTTTAAGACACCGGAGGGAGATCATTTTTTCGGCATTAAGCGATTTGACCGCAGAGTCAATCATCGCTTTCATGTTCACACTTTTGGCAATCTGATACATTCAAATTTCAGGATTCCATCTCAAGACTACGATCATTTTTTCAAGCTAGTAATAAATTTAACCAAAAACCATCAGGATTTGATACGTGCATTCCGGCAAATGGTCTTTAATATTTTTGCAAACAACCGAGATGACCATGTAAAAAACTTTGCGTTTATCATGAATCATAAGGGGGAATGGTCACTATCACCGGCTTACGATTTGATCTATTCACCAGGCCCCGGAGGTGAGCACTCGATGACGGTTTTAGGAGAAGGGAAGACTCCGACCAAAGCTGATATCTACAAGGTGGGTGAAAAGCACGGCATTAAGAAAAAGACTATTGGCCTGATAGTTGATAAAGTCTCTGATGCTGCAAATAATTTTCAAACCTATGCCAAAGCTGCTGGTGTTTCCAAAGCAACCCTTAAAAAGATAAATGCTAAAATTAAAAATAATCTTAATGGATTCAGTCGGACTTAAGGCCGGCGGGACCGTATCTGCGGATTGATTGAATACCCTTGGCCAATTTTCGTGCTTTCGTGATTAATTTCTTTTACGGCATCATCCAAGACCCAACCAGAATGCCAAAGATCTGTTCAATCTGATCTTCAGCGCTTCATCAAGACTCCCAATCCCTTCTCGAATCTTATCCCTTCGCACAGCAACGATTTTATCGACCATGATTTGGGAAGTGTTTTGCAGTCCACTATCCGGAGAAGGCTCAATGGTTAAGCGCAACAGTTCGGCATCTTGAAGGTGGCTTGTTACAGGGCACACCACTACACTGGAATGAGTATCGTTAACCAGATCCGTCTGTACGACCACCGCGGGCCTGGGCTTACCGTAATCACCGGGAACAACCACCAGGACCACATCGCCGCGTTTCATTCCCACCCCTCATGATCCATCACGGATTCCACGAAATCCGTGATGCGGGAATCCTGGGAATCGGAACTGACCCGAATGGATTGTTTTCGGACCTCATCAATGATTTTTTGTGAGCGGATATCCGGCAACCATAACTGGATGGGGCGCAGCCCTGATGCTCTCAGTCTGGCTCTATATTGCCTCATCTTTTGCGCTGAATTGAGTCCCATGAAAGGCACCCCCTTTCGACACACAAAAGGTAACATGTTACCTATCAAAAATCAAGTAGCCAATTTAAAAAAAATGGACACGGATGAACACAGATAAAAAAAAGATCTTTT
>CAVXXE010000010.1:0-23551 GCA_963765595.1 uncultured delta proteobacterium | reverse complement strand
CTTAAGTTGGGATAGCCCTCTTGTTGCATAAACAACACGGTAAAGAATAGTTAATTTATTGTTATTATTTCAAATATCGCATCGGGAAGACCATTTTGTGGATACCCCTATTAGTGAATTCGAAGGTTTGGATCGATTTTTCAATGTTGTCTACCCTTTGGGCTTCGCTCTTCGAGCTACGACCCAACACGTCGGGAAAGCCGGAGGACTTCAGATCCTGCGTTGTCAAGGATTCGAGGTAAACTACTACAACTTCACCCTTGACGCCCCCGCTTGGCGGGATCACACGTCTGATTTTATAAGTTTCGGTGCGCGTCTTGACTCTGAAGCCCTCCGGCTTTTGCAACGTTAGGGATAGCTGTCTATCGAAAGCTTAGTTTCTCATATTCTAACATAATATTCTTTCCTATTTGAACAACACCTCGCCATAGAGGAATCAAATTAATGCGTAAACTAAAATTATTAAGGGGTGTCGAAAGTAGATAATAAGATCTATTGTTTCAATATCAATCCAACACCTAGTTTGCAGGGCGCCACCCTCGCAAAACCCCATGAAAAAGGAAGGCAGAGTTTTTCTTTGCCGCCCGCCCGGACGGCGTCAAACATCGTTTTTGCGGCGAACTCACTGGCACCGCCAGCTAACAATCCATTTTGAAATTTTTTATCAACCAGCATACGCTCCTCCTCGTTGCCGGGATCACCATAGGCGTATCCAAGATCATGTCTGAGACAGATTTCCGTCAAAGAGGGGACTTTGATGAGTTCGCTTAAGACTTCGGTAGGGGTCATTGAACATCCATCGAATTCCCATTCTTTGAATAGATCCGGATTGTCTTCGATTCGGTCCGCAAGGTAATTGAAACCGTAGTGTTCACAAAGTTGTAGGGCTCTCTCAGTTGTGACAATCTCATCAATCTTCGGCAAATCAGCTATAATTCTTTTCTCACTCACACTTTCAGGAGAAACCTTTGCTTGCTTCGATTTCCCCGAGCATCCAGGCAGGGCAACAACGACTATGCCAAGAAAGAGACAAATTATCAACCAAGTTGGGTATAAACTTAAAGGATGTCTATTTTTTTGCATAAAAATATCTCCTTTTTTACAAATCATTAGCTTAAACAAATGCAAAACCACCGCAACCAAAGGCAGGAGCAGCATGGTCACGCGGCTGACCAGGATGGCTATCCAAAAGGGCAGATAGCGCTACAGGAAAGGCGGGCCGACTTTTTGGGCTGCAAAACTGAATGTCTGAGCGATCAAGAAAATCATCAAGGTTAGAAAAAATACCGTCAAAATACGATTTGGTGTGCGGTTGAATATCATGGTATTCACCTCCTTACATATAATGAAGCGCTTTCAAGTTCCACCCATAATTTTTATCTGCTGATGGTGGACCCGAAGGGGTGGACGACGGGCAAATGACCTTTAGCTTCATTATTCATACTTTTGATACAATCGCTTCCAGTCAAAAAACTCGAGTTCATCGAGAGCGATCTGCTCCTCGGTGAACACAAATACCACCCGCAGACCGTCGGTCCAGTAAGGAGAATCCGTCAGGTTATAGCGGGGGTTTTCCGGGTCTGCTTGTCCGACACCTGTTACCAAACCGATTTTGGCCACCTTCTGGGACTCCAGTAAATCCTGGATAAGATAATCCCGGGCTTCATCGACATCCGGATCGATTTCATGGGTGGTCAAAGTCGGCGACTTGGTTGTCAGCTTGACCCCGATATCGCGACTGATCTGGCCGATATACACCGGCATCCCCTTGTAGCGCATCGGACTGAGCCACAGACGCAGGTGATTGCGCTCGTCAACGGTTTGGCGCGCTTTCTGAAGCCCGACGTCCTGAGGTCTGCCATAAAAGTACAGCGCACTCATGGGTGAGTAGCGTTAGTGCCTGCCGAATATTGATGACGCGATGGTTCGGCCCAGTGACGCCCCGTAGATGACCTCGGCTTCATCCCATCCGCGGGTGATGAAGGCCGGCCAGATCTCTTCCTCCGGCCCGATCACAATGATGTTAGCGGATCACTTTTACCACTTCCGTCCTTGTTTGTCAGGCAGCAAGGCAGGTCTTCAAGGGCCTGACGCAAACCGTCATCATCCAGATCGATCATGTCCTTTCGGCATACAGTGTATAGGGATCGAGTTGGTGATGGTCGGCCTTGAAGCCGGGTACTTCCACAAAAAACGCAATCTCTTTGACATTTTTCTCGGCAAAAAGCCTCACCAAGACCGCCTTGGTTCCCATCTTCAGGTTGGTATAGACAAATCCCGTGGTCGTGCTGCCGGGTTTAAAGAACCAATCGATTTCGTTGTCACGGAATAAATTATAGATATTTTTTTGAGAATCCTTTGAATAAAGGCTGGATTGAAACTTCCAGGCCACTTCGCCGGACGAATAGATATCCGGATCCATGGCAATATCTCCTTATTTTAATACTGTTTTGCGACGTTTTATTCGTTTTCAGCAGGCCGTTGCGTGAGGTTCAAATGTTTCAGGTCATGTCGCAGCGTCGCAACGTGATGCTTTTATAAATTTTCATCGTTGCGCCGCAGCGCCGTCGCGTGAAACCCAATTTGTTGTTCGTCAGCCTGATTTATCTTCCAGCAGCTGTTTTTTTCTTTCTCTTTGTTCCGTGACCATGCGGTAGGCGATGTAATATTTGTAAATGTTACTGACATACTGGACCGTTTCACGACCAATTACCTTGGATGCGACCACCTCCACGTTGTGGAACCAGATATTGGCGTCCAGCCCCATTTTAGCGGTTTTTTGGCGCAGCATATTCACCTTAGCGGGTCCGGCATTGTATGATGCGAAGGCAAATAGCATCTTGTTGACCTCGTCCATTGGTTCAGTTTCGTAATAGTGGTTGATGATAAATCGCATGTATTTTGTGCCGGCGTGGATGTTGTTCTCCAACTTTTCGATCTCGGATATGTTAACGTTGCGATCTGCGGCTGTAGACGGTAACAGCTGCATGACGCCGATAGCTCCGGCCTGGCTCTTTTTGCTATGATCCAGACCGGACTCCTGATAGGCCTGGGCTGCCATCATCAAATAGTCGAAATCATAGGTGTCGGCGTATTTTTTAAAAAGCTGAACCATGGCTTCGAATTTTTCCAACTCCGGTTTGGATATGGAATTTTTAACATATTTGGTATCCTTTAAATAGCGCTTCAGCAGCATATTGCCGATCAGGGTGCCCTTTTTGTGGCCTTTAACGAATTCATTGATGATAGTCTTGAGTTTCGGACTGTTTTTGCGAAAGGCCCAGGCAATCTCACCGCCGGTTCGCACGGCAATGTCTGAATGGACCTTGATTTTATCAAAAATCTGGGCCCAAAATTGGGCTTTGTGGCTGTCCATGACAATCATCGGAATAAGACCGGCATCCACCATTTCCAGCAAATCTTCATCCTCAAAGTTTTCTTCTGCCGTGACCAGTTTCATCTGAGATTTACCGGTTTTTTTAAACGTGTCATTCAACATTGCTAAACTTTCGTAATAACTGCTGGATTTGCGGACATGGACTTCTTTGCCGGCAAGGTCATCTATGCCGGTCACCGGCGGAGCAGCAGGGCCGGTGACCAGCAGTTCCTTTACTCCGGTCAACATGGGATTTGAAAAATCAACATGCTTGCGTCGTTCCTGGGTAATCGTCAGGTTGGCAACGGCGATGTCCCCCAAACCCTTCACAAGACCGGGTATTAATTCATCGCGGCGGACGGGAATAAATACAACATTTATTTTCAACGTTTTGGTTTTGAGCTTTTTGTTGACAAATTTTTCAAACTCTTTGAGCAGATCATAGGAAATACCCCGTTGCCGGCCGCGATCCAAAAAATAAAATGTTTTGCTGTTGACCACCAACACCCGAATCTGCCGCTTTGCGGCCATTTTATTAAAATCGCCAATCCTTGGTTCATTCTCCAATAAAGCTGCCCTTGAGGTTGTGTTGGTTTCAGCGGCCTGCCCAATCAAAGGCACCACCAGCGGCAGCGCAATGATTGCAATATGCAAAATTGAAAACAACCGGTGTTGCAAGAGTGTTTCCAACTTGAAAAGTTGAGATTGAATCATGATTTTTCTTTCTCATCCTCCTTTTTGGGCTTTTTCTCGATCACAAGACAGGTTTCCGCCAAGGTTAACATACAGCGGTTGGCTGTCATCCTGACTCAAATAAGATAATATGTCAGGGAACTCGCTTCGCTCGCACCCTGACCTACACAATGATGAGAATCTCGGATACAATCGGTGACCCAGATTCGGTGTTATGAAACCACCGGGCGGCCGGTGCTCATCACCGTCGTGCTTCATCGTCGGATACCATATCTCAAAAACCTCGTAGGTCAGGTTGCGCCGCAGGCGTTACCTGACGCTTATGAAACTACAAAGTTTATTTTCCGATCAGACTGGGCGCTTGCGGCCAGAGGCAGCGCTCGTATGAAACTTCACTTATTTAGACAGGATTTTCCCGCCAAACTGAAGGCGGACTTTCAGCAAGATTTACTGGATTAATTTTGAGCTGTTTTGCGATATCCTGTCGATCCTGTTGATCCTGTCAGCAAACTAGAAAGGAAATCCAGTCGTCAATCCCATGCCGAAATACCCGTCCCCGAATGTCACATCCAGTCCGCCGCCGCGAAGGTCGAATAATCCAAGAACAGGATATTTTTCTTCGCTGCTCAGGGCGATCCCGAATTTGTAAAGTCTTTGGATGTTTTTGTTGTCCTTTTTAGCTCTTTCAAAATTCAGGTCGTTGACAAACTGGGTATAGACAAAATAGAGATTCAAATCAGATTTGCGATCTAACAAGGTGATGCCGGTCGGCCAACGGGAGTTCAGGCCGACATCGATCATAGAAAAGCCGCTGTCGCTGCCGCCCCCTGACTGGTTTTGATCTGCCCAGGTGAATGCGGTGCCGAAGTCCAGCTGACTGGTTTTAAGGTCAAACGTGGCCAGGCTTTTAATGCCGACACCATAGATCCAGGCTATATCACTTCCTGAAAAATCCTTGCCGAAACCGAATTGCCCGAAGGGTTTCAACGACCAATTGTCTAAAATTGGAAAAGCAAACTGGATTCCTGGAACGAACGTTAGCGTTGTGTCATTCCCATCTTCGTTATCATGAAAACCAATGGTTGCCGGTAACAACAGCTGTGCTCCCCATTTTACACTGTCGGCTTCGCGCAGCGTATATGAAAACGGTCCCCGCAACAGATAAACCGTGCGATCATCAATTTTATAAAAACCGCTACCAATCCAGCTTGAGTAAGCGTAGTTGATGACATCCGCGGGTTCGTCAACGGCCCGGGCCGGGCTGACTGCACAACAGCATCCTGCCAGTATTAAGGCATTAATGAGATATTTGTATGCTTTCAACTGTGTGTTCCTAAATCTGGTTTAGAATCAGTCATTTGCACCCGGGCATCGTAAATAAACAATGCTCTGACCTTATCCCAAAAGTCACCGCCGAGCACAAACAGGCTGACCACAAACATCACATCCCCGATCAGGCTGACGACAAAGCGGTGCGCCTCATAACCCGGGATCAGATGTATCCCATAGGGCCCCAGCCAGCCGAAGGCAACAGGAAGCACGAACATGACAAGCCCGATGCGGTATCTGGTCAGGCTGACCCGGTCCGGCGGGCCGTGCTTTTTCAAAAAGCTAAAAATCCGTTCTTTAATGAGGTTGTAACCTGATTTCCCCATAATGGCAATTGCTGCGACCGTAAACACCTCCGGGATGCCGACGGCCAGCAATCCTGAAATGATCGTTTTCCACTCCGTCGCCAGCGAAGTTCTGGTTATGAGGGGGATGAGCAGCGGGCTTAGCCACCCGACCACCAGTATGATCAGTCCCAGACGAAAGCGCCATCCGGCCTTTGGCTGCTCGGTTTTCGTTGCCATAGATTTTACCATGGTTGAATCCTCTATACGAGTGTCTGGCAGGTTTGGTTGAGCGAAATTTGCAATGTTGAGTTTCTCCGCCTGGCCGGAACAGTAAATCCTCCAGAGGCGGTCTATAAGCTTTGAACGTCGAACATCGAATATTGATGACGCTTCGCTTTATCGATTTTAAGACGAGCATACAGCAAAATTTCTTAAAGTAGACACGCTCCGGGCTTTCATTGTTTCTTCGAAGTAGTAAGCGTAAACTTACTCGGCTTTTTAATTTAAGAGATAGAATACATTATTCGATGTTGGGCGTTCAATGTTCAACGTTCATCAGTTTCAGTTCCGATCAGACTGGATGTTCGCGGCCAGAGGCGCCGCTCCCACAATCAAATTTGCAGAATTTACTAATTACCAACCTGGGTTGTTTTGCGAAGCCCGGCAGGATCGTAGCCTTTTTGTGACAAACGCTCTATAATACCCTGATAGACGGCCTCGTCCATGGTGGGTGTGCGGCTCAGAATCCATAGATATTTCCGTGAGGGTTCCCCCACCACGGCCCATTGGTAATCGGGATCGAGGTCGATGATCCAATAATTGCCCTTGAAGGGCCAGAAAAACCAGACTTTGAGTTTGGCGTTGGTGGCGGTATCCACAACCTCGGCCTTTCCTTTCGATTCTTTTAGCGGTCCGTCCAGGCTGTCCTTGCGACAGCGATTGATCACCTCGATCTTCCCATCCGGCAGCAGGCTATAATCGGCGGTCGAACCGGTGCAATCTTTTTGAAACCAGGCCGGATAGCTGGCGATCTCGTACCACTTGCCCAGGTAGCGCTGAAGATCAACGGAATCTACAATGGTTAATGGTGATTCGCTCTTGGAAGTTCCGACGCAGCTGAATATAAAAAAGCTCATTGCGATTAATGCCGGCAGGTGCTTCATTTCGATCTCCATAGTTGTTAAAATTTACATAAAAAAATAAGCGAGTATTATAAACGTGCCCTTCATGCGACGGTGTGACGAGTCGGCCGGCAAGATAAGCATACGCTAAATTCCCCTTCCCGTGTGGAAGGGGCCAGGGGGGGGGGGGGGGGAACTACTTCTCCAAAAGCTCCCGCGCGCCCACGCCCCAGTGGGCAATCACCCTGGACGCATCCCCGAAGCTGGCTTCCAGTATTTCGATCCGATCGGCGCTCACTATCTTTACCGAACCCGCAAATGATGCCGGTGCAAAGGGACACAAGATGGTCATCTGTCCGTCACCGTGATCTTCGATGACGTAGACGATCTCCTTTTCACCATTCGAGGAAGTGAATACCCCCGACCGAAAAACGCTGTCATCCTTGGCACCCACCAAGCCGCGGCTCAGCCGTTTGACTGCATTGTAGAGCGGCAGTCTGTCCAGCAAAGTTCTCTCGATCCAAAGACCGAATTGACGCAGGGATACAGACCGCAAAGCCAGCCCGAACAGAAAGGACGCGCCGACAATCAAAATTATCCCGATTACGACCGGCATTTTGACCTGATCGAAGGTCCCTTTGGGAAACAGATCCGCGATGGGGGTGGCCAGCACTACCACGACCTGCAGCAATTCGGACAGCAAAAGATAGAACAATACCAGCGGCAGCAGGACGAACAGACCGCCAATAAGGGAGGTTTTTAAAAATTCCACAATTTTTTTCACTGGAAGAACTCCATTTCAAATCAGTTGTGGTTTGTCGCAAGCTCAAAGTTTCACGCTACGCCGCAATGGCGCTACGTGCTGAAAGAAAAAGTTTCACGCAACGCCGCTACGACGCCACGTACTGTTATTTAAATTTCATCAATCATAATATCTTTTCATCGTTGCGTCGTAGCGCCGTTGCGTGAGACCCAATTATTCCACTCTATGATTCCTTGAAATATCGGATTGGCATTCCGAACTTTCAAGTAACCTAAAGCCTTATGGCCGGGCAATCACCCCGCCATAAGGCTAACGTTTAGCGTAATCACTTTGTTACTTCACAGGCTATAACTCTAACGGCACACCTAATCAATTGGCGCCCGTTTTGTACATCGTTTTCATGACGTCATCCACGTTGAACTTCGCCGGTTTCTGGCGCGGTGGAAAGTCCTTGAACGTTCCCATGAAACCAGCCACGATTTCCTGGATTGCTGTCACCGAAAAAGCGCTGCGTTGTATCCACCAGCGGTCATAATTGTTGGAATCGGTATCCGCCCGCTCAAATGGATCGCTGCGCAGATTGAATGGCTTCGGGATGCGCAGCTGCACAAAGGGCTCGGACCAGACGCGGAAGGTCTTGGCACGCTGTTCGGCGAAAACCAGTTTCCACTGCTTGTGACGGACGCCCACCAGCAGGCCGTCATCGCTGAAGTAGAAGAACTCTATGCGTGGCGACGCATCCTCCTTGCCGGAGAGGTAGGGCAGCAAATTGTAGCCGTCCAGGTGGACCTTGAAATTTTTGCCGTCGGCCTGGTGGCCTTTCATCAGTTTTTCTTTAATATCCGGTTCACCGACAGCCGCCATCAGGGTCGGTAACCAGTCACGCGAGGACACGATCTCGTTAGAAACCTTGCCGGCTGGAATTTTCGCCGGCCAGCTCACCAGACAGGGGACTCGGTATCCGCCCTCCCAATTGGTATTCTTTTCGCCGCGGAAGGGGGATATGCCGCCGTCCGGCCATTCGTTGTAGTGCGGACCATTGTCTGCGGTGTAAATAACGATGGTATTGTCGGCAATTTTTAATTTTTCGAGAAGATCGAGCATCTGCCCAACATGGCCATCATGTTCTACCATGCCGTCGGCAAAGATGCCAAGGCCGGTCACGCCGACGCTTTCCGGTTTCAGGTGGGTGTAAAAATGCATGCGGGATGTGGCTACCCACGCGAACCACGGCTTTTGGGCCGTTGTGTTTTTTTCGATGAATTTCAAGGTGCGGTCCAGGAATTCTTCGTCAGCCGTTTCCATGCGTTTTTTGGTCAGGGGGCCGGTATCCTTGATGGTCTGTTTACCCACTTTGCCGAAACGCGGATCGACAGTGGAATCATCCGTTTCCGTGGCCTTACAGTCTAACACACCGCGTGGCCCCAGGCGTTTTCTGAATTCGGGATCTTTAGGGTAATCGGGATTCTCCGGCTCTTCCTCGGCGTTTAAATGGTAAAGATTACCGTAGAATTCGTCGAAGCCATGCACCGTGGGCAGGTACTCGTTGCGGTCTCCCAAGTGATTTTTACCGAACTGACCGGTGGCGTAACCATGGTTCTTGAGCAGTTCCGCCAGAGTGGGATCTTCCTTTTGAATGCCGATGGGAGACCCGGGAAACCCTACTTTGGTCAAACCGGTACGCACGGGATGCTGACCCGTGATAAAGGCCGAACGCCCTGCAGTGCAGCTCTGTTCGGCGTAATAATCTGTAAACAGCACACCAGCGTTGGCGATTCGGTCGATGTTGGGCGTTTGATAGCCCACCAAACCGCGGCTGTAGGCACTGATGTTGGTGATGCCCACATCGTCGGACATGATCACCAGGAGGTTGGGTTTGTCTGCTGCGAAAGCAGCTGGAGCTGCCAGGCACACGGCCAGCAGCAGGGTCATGAGACAAGTAAAAGTTTTCATTCTCATTTTTCGATTCCTCCTGTTTTGATGGTTGTTTAGTTTATTCTTTTATCTATCGTTGCGCCGTTGCGTCGTCGCGTGAGACGTCAATTTTTCACGCCGCGCCGCTGCGTAAGGCCTAAATTTTTCACGCAACGCCGCTACGACGCAACGAGATTATTTTTTGGCTCCTCGTATTCCGTTAACCATGCGTTTGAAGCCATGTTTTAGAAGGATGAAGGAGTGCAGCATCCATGACCTGCTTATGAATTTCGTTCTCAGTCATGGATTTCTTTTTTTAGCCCTTCGTTGCGCCGTCGCGTCGTCGCGCGAGGCTTGTTTTTCTTTAGGCTCCGCCGCTAGGACCGGCTGAATATGATCTCTTGACAAGAGAATGAGAATGTGGGATATTCCCACTATGGGTACATCTAAAGTTGATACCAAAAAGCGGATCGTCCTGCCAGGCGGACGGCCAGGGGATGTCTTTGACATCCAACAACAGGCGGAAGGCCGTTTCCTGCTCATCAGGCTGGAGAAGCCGGAACACGCCGACCGCATGAGCAAAAGGGCATGTATGGAAGCCATGCGCAAAGCCCCCCTGCAACCGACGATGACGTGGGAAAAACTCCGCGAACTGACCCGTGAGCCATGATCCTTCTGGACACCAATGTTCTCATCTACGCCTTCGATCCTGACTCGCCTTTTTGCAATTGGGCAAGAGAGACGATTGCCGAGGCTGTGGCAGGTGACGGCGCCGCTATCAATGCGGTGAGCCTGGCCGAAATTTGTGTTGGCGACGCGGATCCGCCGACTGCCGCCGACCGAATACGCAGTTGGGGCATCGAGACCCTCGATGTCCCCGCAGCCGCGGCCGATGTGTGTGCCAAGGCATACCGCCGGTATCGGCAGCGGCGGGTGTCTCAGTCCGATGTACCGGTTCCTATCATGCCGCTCCCTGACTTTTTCATTGGCGCCCATGCCAAGATCATGGGTTGGGAACTTGCCACCGCTGATCAAGGTCGGTTCCATACCTACTTCCCCTCTGTTTCACTGAAAATGCCGCCGTAAATAATTAATAGCCACTATTTATCGCGGATTATCAAACTGTATTTGAGAGTCTTATTAATCTAGTATTCCTCCTTTTTGCGGAAACAGAAGTTGCCAGGTGAAGGCGATATTCCAAGTGGTCTTTAAAAACTCTAATAGTTGTCTCATCGTAAATGAGAGCACCCCCTTTCACTTCACTCGAACGAAAAGGACGTCAAAGGACTGTCCTGAAACCGCATGGTAGTAGTACCCCACCAGGGTATCTTTTTCAGGCGCATACACCAGAGTGTAGGTGGAGCCGGGGTAGCCGACATCGCGCAGTTCCAATTCGATCTAGATATGTTCTTTGTACATAGCGGCTTGGGCCCGTGAGACATTAATAGGGCGCGGGTTAAAATAGCCAGCCGTAATTTTGCCGTCTGTATTGATACTTCGGATCTCAATAATATACCCGCCGTCGGTCCGTTGCCAATGCACCATCAGTAATTGGAACTCGGCAGCGCAGGCCGTGCAGACCTCTGTCGCCCAGACTAGGGTCAGCAAACCCATCATCGTCAAAAAGTTTGTTCGTTGTTTACTCATTTTTTAAAAGTCAAAAACGCGCTCCCAATCTTTTTTCATGCTGATAACATGCCAGTTGTTTTCCGCCGCCAGATTATTGACCTTTTCGACGGCATATTCATATTCCCGATCTGGGTCGTCGTGATTGACGATCATTTGGAGATCGGGGGTTGCCGGGTTTTTATCGTCCGAATATTCCAGCATGTCCCGATCTCCCTCCGAGTTCCCCACCGCGATGATGGGGCGTTTGCCTACCATGCGCAGAATGTTGACCGGTTTTCCCTTCTCGTCGTTGACCGGCTCGACAAAGGCATGTTCGCGCCGAAATTCAGATCCTTTAGCCTGCTCGATCCACGTGGTCATGATCTGGGTTCCGATGGCATTTTCCACCGGGAGTCCGATTGACTTATCAATCATGGCTCGGATAAAGGCAATGTCGGACCCCGAACAAATATAGACCCGAAAGCCGTTTTCCTTCAGATAGCGAATCATTTCCAGCATGGGCCGGTAAACCGTTTCGGCATAGGGTACCTGAAAACGGGCATGCTTTTGTCCAAACAGAAAAGCGCGTGCGTCGGCGCTGTACCGTGCTTCTGTTTTGCCGGTGTGTGTTTCCAGTAGCGTGGCGTACAAGCCCTCTGGGCCGAATTTGCCTGCCTTGGCAAAGTATTTCATATCGCCGTCCACGATAGCCTTGACATGAGGGCGCTCGAGTAACTCCGGCTGAGCGGCAGCAGCCGCTTTGATCAGCGGGATGGCAAATGCAAAAATCGCATATGCCGGCTTCTCCAGCAGAACCGTGCCATCCATGTCGAAAGTAGCAATCCGGTCCTCAGGCACAACAAAACTCGGACTGCCCGGCGTGGTCACCTTATCAACGAACTCGATGATCAGCCGTTTGTTCGTTCCTTCCCGCCAGGATCGCAGCGGATCAGCAGCGATTGCCGGAACTGCTATCTTGCCAATGATTACCGCGATGATTAAAAGAAACAGAACATGAGGTCGAGTTATTTTCAAATTTTTCATTACGGTTCCATATTTCATGGCGCTTCTTTCCTATAGGGATTGGATTTATGATCAGTTGAAATTGCCTGGCGACACATGATGTGCCGCCAGGCAACTCCTGGGAAAATTTACTGCCTCGCTGCCGGATTTTCAAGCTGCTTGATGACACCGTCGATGCCCAGCGTGGTGCCGCCCCGTGGCGGGAACTCCTTGAAGGTTTCCAGCCACTGTCGGGTGAAGACCTGAGCGGGCACGAAGAGCCACATGTTCTCGGCCATCCAGCGCAGGTACATCTCCGACTCGTGCCAGGCCCTCTCGAAGGGGTCGGCCCTTAAGTTGATGACCTTCGGCCACGCCGTCTGGACGCGAACGGCGGAGGCGATGTTCCCCTCGAGGATGGCGAAGTGGAGTTTCCAGTTGTTGTAGCGGATGGCATTGAGGTTCCCCACCTGGTCAAAGTACATGATCTCTTTCCGGGGTGAATTCTCTACCTCACCCTTGAACCAAGGAAGGAGGTTGTAGCCGTCGAGATGGACCTTGTACTGCTTGCCGTCTATAGTGTGCCCTTTTTTGAGCTTTTCCTTGATATCCGGCTCTCCAACAGCCGCCAGCAGGGTGGGGATCATATCCTCGTGGGAGGCAATGCCATTGAGCTTTGTTCCGGGTTTGATGACGCCGGGCCACTTAATGAAGGCCGGCACCCGGAATCCGCCCTCCCAGGTCGTTCCCTTCTCGCCGTGGAAGGGGATGGTGCCGCCGTCGGGCCAGGTGAAGGTTTCGGCGCCGTTGTCGGTGGAGTAGAAGACGATGGTGTTGTCATCGATGCCGAGCTCCTTTAGTTTAGCGAGGATACGGCCGACGTCATCGTCGTGCTCGAGCATGCCGTCGGGGTATAGGCCGATGCCGCTCTTGCCTTCCCACTCCTCGGTGAGGTGGGTCCAGACGTGCATGCGTGTCGTGGTCACCCAAGTGAAAAAGGGTTTGTCGGCCTTGTGGGCCCGGTCGATGAAGTCGATCGCCGCGTCGGCAAACTCGTCGTCCGCCGTCTCCATGCGCTTTTTCGTCATGGGCCCGGTGTCCTCGATCTTTTGACCGCCCTTGCCGTCAGTCCAGCTGTGGATTACGCCACGGGGGCCGAATTGTCTGCGGAACTCGGGATCCTTCGGATAATAATAGCCCTCGGGCTCCTCTTCGGCATTGAGGTGGTAGAGATTGCCGAAGAACTCGTCGAAGCCGTGAACTGTCGGCAGATGTTTGTCCTGGTCGCCCAGGTGGTTCTTGCCGAATTGTCCGCTCGTGTAGCCGTGAGGTTTGAGGAGGGTGGCGAGCGTCACCATATCATCGCCGATCCCCTGGTCCGAGCCGGGCATACCGATGGTAAGCAGACCGGTGCGGAAGGGGTGTTGCCCGAGAATGAAGGCCGCTCGCCCGGCGGTGCAGCTCTGCTGGGCGTACCAGTCGGTGAAAAGCGCTCCTTCATTCGCCACGCTGTCGATGTTGGGTGTTTCATAACCCATCATCCCCTGGTTATAAGCGCTGACGTTCCAGTAGCCGACGTCGTCACCCCAGATGACCAGGATGTTGGGTTTGTCGGCTGCGAAAGCCGCCGGTGCTGCCAGGCACAGGGCCAGCAGCAGGGTCATTAGACAAGTAAAAGTTTTCATTCTCATTTTTCGATTCCTCCTGTTTTGATGGTTAGGGTGTCTGTTGATCGTTGTGAGTGGTCTATTGTTTCATATGATAAGCGTTTTTTTGCGTGAGGCCGCAGATTTTATTTAGGAAACAAAAACTGAACCGTGAACCCCCACTGCCAATCCGGGGCATTATCGGGTTTTGCAATATTGTAGTAGGCTTCCGCTCTGGCATTCATGGCCTGACTTCCGATTTTGAACAGCTTGCCGACACCACCACCAAGCGGTACCGTCCATACATCGCTTCCTTTAAGATCCCAATTGGCGGTCATGATAATATCCGAAATCAAATACCAGCCATTGGGGAGATTATAGTTTACAAATGGTTCAAACAACGTTTGGTTGATATTCTTGCGATCGGAATCGCCGGCAAATGAGCCCAAATGCCGGGCGAGCCCCCCGATAGTTCCCCATTTGGGCTGAAAGAGGACCACACCCGTCGGCCCGGCACTCCATTTTTCGCTGCCGAGCTCTTTGTCGGTTGCGGTGGGCATGGTGATAGACGGACCGATGCCCCAGATGGCACCTTTAGGCTTGGCAGGGGACAAGAATAGTGAATAGTTGATGTCGCCCAGGCCAGTGGCGCCATCACCTTCAATAGGGTTTGGTATTCCAGGAGTACCCGCCACTTCACCGGGGCTGTCAATGAGGGGAGCGATAATACGATTAATCAGGTTCCAATCCCCAACGGTGATCGGGATGACCGGCTGTATGTTCAGGAAGGAGGCCTCGCCGTTGGGCGCACCGTAATCGAAAGTGAATTTGAACGGCAGGCTGTACATGGCCCCCACCGGATTTTGTACGGCGGCACGCAGGTCCCCGCCGCCTTGAGCTTGTTTGGCGGGTTTTTTAGTCTCATCCTGCGCAATGGCTTGAACGCCACTAACTGCAATTAAGACAGCGGTCAATAAAATGATGAAACGCATATAACCTCCTTTAAACTAAACTGAACCGCTTAACCTAGGTTTAGATTTCCTACGAAAAACCCGGGCACCTTTTCAATCCAACCGCCGGGGTTCCAGCGCTGCCAGAGCCTGGGTAATCTCTTCCTGGAGTTCTCGAACCAGGGTGTGGTATTCATTGGCCCTGTTTGCGGCCTCAGGCTCCTCGGATTTGGCCCAGTACCGCAATGCATCGACGCAGGCATCGTGGTCTTGACACAGGTCAAAGAACTCGGGATCATTGGCCATGAGAAAATCGATGCTATGTTTTTTATCCGGAAAGCGCTCTCGAATATGATGAGCCATTTCATTCACATCCTATTCAGCCAATCGGGGTTCTGGGATTGATATTTACGGTTGATTGGTTGACCGACTTTTGGTAATTAGTCGATGTATATGATTATATTGATCCCATATAAAGTACGTTACTGTTACGTACAGGTATCAACGCGTTTCTTTTATAAATTTTCATCATTCATCGTAGTTTTATATCGTTGCGCCGTAGCGTCATTGCGTGAGGCCTAAATGTTTCACGCCACGCCGCCACGCCGCTACGTGTAGTTTTTATAATTCTAAAAAAAAAGTGAATGATAGCAGTTGGATAATTTATACTACTTTATCCATAAGTAGCTGAAATGGATAAAATTAAAAAGCATCTGGAAAAATTGAAACCTTATGGCAGTCGATAATAAACCGTCGTCCGAAGCCATCCGGGATCAGCTGCAGCGAATCCTCCAGAGTGCCGAATTCAGGGCATCGGACAAACAGAGGAAATTTTTGAGCTTCATCGTTGATGAGACCCTGGAAGGCCGAGCCTCGCAACTCAAGGGATATACCGTCGCAGTGGCAGTGTATGGGCGGTCAGACAATTTTGATCCTCAGGTGGATCCCATCGTTCGGGTGGAGGCCGGCAGACTGCGCCGTGCCCTGGAGCGTTATTATCTAACCGCCGGGAAAAATGACCCGGTTCACATCAACATTCCAAAAGGTGGTTACATACCAACCTTCCAGACAGTCCTGACAGCGCCGTCCGGCGCCCAAAGGCGTGCCTCGGAACGGGAAAACAGCGCGCCGGCTGCAGAACTTTCCATCGCGGTCATGCCGCTGTTGAATCTGACCGGCGATGAGGGTCAGGACTACTTTGCCGACGGCCTTACCGAAGAATTAACCGCTGAGCTTGCACGTCACCAGGAATTTCAGGTCATTGCCGCCCAGTCGACCCTGCGGTTCAAAGGCCGCAAGTTTGATCCAGGAGAAGTGGGCAGGGTTCTTGGCGTGCGGTTTCTTCTGACGGGCAGTATCAAAATGGATTTGAAAACCGTCAAGGTCGCTATCCGATTAATCGATACGTTCACCGCTGCACAAATCTGGGGAGAAAGCTATAAACGCGACCTGACGGCTGCTAATTTAATTGCATTGCAGGAGGAGATCGCCCATGGAACTGTCGGCGTCATCGCCGACCAGTATGGTTTGATATCCAGAAAACTTTCCCGGGAGTCCCGTAAAAAAACGCCGGCTGATTTGAGGGCTTATGATGCCATTCTTCGCTTTTATCAATACGAAACGGAATTGACTCCGGAGGCATTCGGAAAAGCCCTGGCAGCGCTTGAGCAGGCCATCGATATCGACCCGGAATATGGACTTGCCTGGGCCATGCTCGGTCACATACACGCCGACAATTACGCCCTGGGGTTTCGTGAGATCGAGGTGCCATTGGAAAAGGCGCTGATATTTGCCCGCAAAGGGGTGGCCCTGTCACCGGACAATCAGTTTACCCATGATGCCCTCACGCTGGTATATTTTCACCGCGGCGCTAAAGAAATGTTTCTGAAACACGTTGAACAAACCCTTGCGCTCAACCCCAACTCCCCATACATCGTCGGTGTTGCCGGCTGGCACATGGCGCTCTATGGGGAATGGGACCGCGGACTTATCTTGTTGAAAAAAGGGATGAAACTCAATCCGTATCATCCCAGCTGGTTCCATCTGGCGCCTTTCATGGACTGCTATCGCCGGGGTGAGTATGAAGATGCCTTGGCCGAAGCCCAGAAATTCAACTATCCTGAACTATTCTGGGATCCCGTCATGCGGGCTGCCGCTCTCGGACGGCTGGAAAGACACACCGAAGCAAAGGCTGCAGTTGGTCAATTGCTCAAACTCGAGCCGGATTTCGCAACTCGAGGGCGATTGCTGATTAGCCGCTATGTAAAGGTTGACGACCTTGTCGATACGATCATCGAGGGATTGCGAAAAGCGGGCCTGGTCGATCTCAAGTGACGCTAGCGCGGTGGAAGCAGAGGGGTGGTTTAGCCAATGTTCTGCCATATTTTAAACTTAACGCTTTGTGAGCTTGACATCGGTCTTAATTTAGTACTGTAAAAAGACCGGAAGTAATAAAATGAATATTTTGCAGGATATAAAACCAGTAACTTATCTTAAGTCAAAAGCAGCCGATTTGCTGAAACAAATTAATGAAACCCATCGTCCGGTTATAATCACGCAAAACGGAGAGCCGGAAGCCATATTACAAGATCCCAAAAGTTATGAAAATATGCGCAATGCTATCGGGATATTAAAACCGATTTCTCAAAGTGAGGATGAAATAAGGAGTGGAAATTCGGGGTCCCAGCAGGAAGTCTTCGAGAACATTGAAAATTTTCTGAAAGAGGACGAATCGTCCCGGAATTGCGGGATCAAGGCATACTTCAATATCGGGAATTGGTCATATCCCCATGGAGAATTCTATATAGAATTTCAGAAAAGAGTGTCCTATATTAGTCCTTCGAGAAATCGATGGGCTGAGCAAACCCGAATTCCGTCTTTTGTCACAAGATCTATATCTGCCTCAAGGACCAACTGTGTCGCCGTTACGGACGGAAATCGGATTTTCAGGTATCGCAGGGCGGAACTGGCCACTTTTTCTTTGGTTTTGCATTCGATGAAATGAATCGGATGTCGGTCCTCGACGATCACAAAGTCAACTTCCCGCTTATCGACATCCCTGAAATATCTGAGTTCGGTATCGTGTCCTGCAGTATCCTGGCGGTAGAAGCACCATTTTAAGAGATGGCAGGCCACCAGGTTTTCAAAGCGTAGTCCCTGATCTGAAATGACCGTCCAATCGAGATGGTAATGCTTGGCTTCCTTCTTGACAGCTCGGATTTTAGGCGCTCCGAAGGGATAGATCCGAAATATCATGTAAAGATTTTCCAGCATGGTAATCCAGCGCGATACAGACTGGTGCGATACCTGTAAATCCTCACGCAAGGCGTTTAGCGAGAGCGGGGAACCAACCAATTCCGGCAGGCGAATTGCCAGGTTTTCTATCAGACCAAGATCCTGCACATTTTCCAAGTCGGAGAGATCGCCCTGAATTATCCTTGAGCGGTACTCCCGACTCCAGCGTCGGGTTTGCCGTTCCGACTGCATGCAAAAAGGCTCCGGGAAACCACCGAAGAGCATAAGATCCTTAAGAGCAGACTGTGAGTCACCTCCCACCTCAACATAGGTCAGGGGCAGTAGCCGATAAAAATGGTAGCGTCCCTGCAAAGAATCACCTCCGCGTCGGTAATAATCCAGACGAGCGCTGCCAGTGACAAGAATTAGAAGCTCCTCGCCGCGTTTGTCGAACAGGCCTTTAACGATCTGACGCCAGCGTGAATATTTATGAATTTCGTCCAATATCAGAAAACCAGGCCCGGTAGGGAAGCTTTCTTTGATAATTTTTTCCCGGTCAGCAGCTGCATCCCAGTTTAAATATCGGTTCGAAATATCACATCCAGCAAGTTGACACAAATGCTTTGCCAGGGTTGTCTTTCCAGACTGGCGGGGACCACCGATAAACACCATTTTGCGTGAAAGGTCATCGGCAACCGACGACTCGATGTAACGATTGATATAATGAGAATTTACCATTTTTTAACCTGCACCATAGAATACACGCGAGTATTTTACGATGGATATTAATTTACTCGCCGTCAAAAGTCAACATTTTGATTGAATTCAAAGCGTATCAGGCATGCCGCAATCCGGAGCTTGACATTCGCTATTGGCGCACCAGCACGGGTTTTGAAGTCGACTTCATTCTGGACGACTGGTGAGTAGCTGTTAGTAGCTGGGGTCGGACCACGGTATACGCTTGACAATCAGGGATGTAAGCTAGAAATAGGCCTGTTTTTGTGCTTAAAGTTATGTTTTTATAAACTTTCATCACTCATCATATTTTCTTGTCGTTGCGCCGTAGCGCCGTCGCGTGAGACCCAATTTTTTTCATGCCACGCCGCTCATTTTACGCCTTAATAACCAGGCCCGGCACGGAGTGGATAGCATTTGACAATATCATGGCTTTCACAAGGGTCGGAATTGCGGGTTACGTGCCTGAGCAAAATCTTTGCGTTCAGACTAAAAGGGAAATCCCAAATTAAATCCGATTCCTCGAAGACCGGCGTTTCCCCAGCTATAATCTATGCCGACCCGATCAAAGTCTATCTTCCAGATCGAAACGGAATCACGAGCGCCTAGCGTCATCCCGATAGTATACAGCCTATTGACTCTTTCCGTCTCGCCACCATCTTCAAGAAAGTCCACCCGGTTGAAGAAGCGTCTTACCACGAAAAAAATCCCGGCATCGAGCGCCTGCTTTCGAAAGCTGAAGCCAATGGGGTGACTTACATCCAGACCGGCTTCCAACATCGAAAAACCATTGCTTTCACTTGATGCAGAATCTTTATCTTCGGCCAAAATTATTGAATTGCCGATTCCGAAATTAAACTTTTTCCAGGGAAAGCTGACCAGGCTTCTTGCCCCCCCGCCATAGATATATTGTAGGTCTCCACCGGCTGTATCTTTACCGGCACCAAACTGCCCAAACGGTTTTAAGGTCCAGTATTTATTTATCGGTATCTGCACTTCGAGACCGGGGACAAAAGCTGCCGATCCGAATGTAAAGTCGCTATCAGTTTCATCTTCGACAGCCACGAGTGCCGGCAAGAGCAACCGAAATCCAAGTTTGTCGAGGAATGCCGCCTTACCATATTGGGCATCGCGCAATGTATAAGCAAACGGGGCACGCAATACTGCGAATCGCTTGTCTGCACTTTTCACCTGGTAAACACCGCTTCCTAACCATACTGCGAAGCTGTAATTAAATAAATCACCGGGATCATCACCCGCCCGGGCCGGTATAGTTCCACCTGCGGTGATCAATGCTATCGCGACAGTCACATAAAGTAGCATGACCCGAAAAGTTGTTAAATGTAAATTCTTCCTCATTGGCCTTTCTTTCTGAATCCGTCAGGGCGACCATCAGGACCAAAATCACGCTATCCTTCAAATGTAATACCGTCCCCAAGCCTCTATCAGGATAGGCGTGGAATGGTCAAATTAACCGTAGCATATTTTATAAATTTAGGTACTAAAAAGGCTTGATTTTATGCTGTTTGTCACACAATGTCAAATGGTTGGCTTGGCTTGACCCCACTCGGAGATATATCTGCCTCAGCCGATACTGCCTTGCCCTGTTCTTTGACGGCAAACAACGCCCGACCGGCCAAGTGCTCCTATTCATCATTACGGTATCATATTAGCCGCAATATTTTTTTCTAAAAAGGCACTGAGTGTTGAGTGGATTCGATTTTTAATTTTTTTTTGGACAGGATTTACAGGATTATTGGGATTTTGATGGGACCCTATTGCCGAATGACCCCTATGACAGTGAGCAGGCCCTGATGCTGTATAGGCTGCATGAAACCAGTGAAAAAACAACATTTTTCATCCGAGCACTCGCCCTGACATTGCTTTGTGCCGATCAAAAGGAGCATCTGCGAAAAGTATTCAAAAGATTCTGCATCAGGTTTATGACAGGGGTTGCAATGGATATGTTTGATCCGGTTTGGACGCGACTTTCGGCAAAAATCACCGAAACAGATCGGCAGGCTATACTGCAACTTGCTAATCAGGGGTATCGCATGATCTTATTAAGCTGTGGAACTGCAAATTTAGCTGAAAATACCCTGCAAAAAGCCGGCTTGGCCCGTTGCTTTGAAGTTATTGCAGGAAACCGGTTTGAATCGGTAAACGGCAAGATTAACACCATGACATTGCACAGCCCAAATCCGGCGGACAAAGTCAAATATCTTGCCAAACTAAAGGTTGAGCCCAGCAAATGCATGGCAGTCGGAGATGGCTATGACGCAGCGCAAGAACATGTCATTCTTCGTTCGCAAAGATTTACAGAATGGCTTAATGCCCAGGGTGTTATTTCTTTTGTGATTTTATAAAAGGAAAAACATCGGTAAATCCCAGTAGGTCCGTTACCAATAACACTAAAAATACGATCAAAGCGGCACCTATGATCGCCCCGAATACACCTCCACCGGCTGGAAGCTGCTCGATCTTATCGGCCACTTCTATTACCTCAGAATCTGATAAACTATCGACTCGGGCTTTTGCTTCATCAGAATCAATACCCTGGGAAACCAATATCTTTTTGATATCGTTTCTCGAAATAAGCGTTTTCAGATGGTCCCGTACATCTTGAGCTTTCATTTGGCAAAATGTGTCCTCTGTGGGAACCATCGCAGCCAACAACGGTTGATAAGGAGTTGCGATTAAAAACATAATGGTCGCCATAAATAAGCTTACAAAACTGATCTTTTTTCTTATGATTTTCATCTCTCTTTACCTTTATTGTGAAATATTTAATCTTCTATTAGCTTGTTTTTTCTTGAGCTACTCTTTTTAGCTTTTCGTTTGCCCAGATGGCGACCTCGACTCGGCGGTTTTGAGCACGCCCACCCTCTGTATCGTTGGCGGCAACCGGGTCGGATTCACCATGACCGTATACGGAAAACCGTTCGGAGTTAACATTCCGGACAACCAGATAGTCAGCAACCGACTGTGCACGGCTCCGGGAGAGCTGCATATTATATTCTTCGGAACCGGTGGAATCGGTATAGCCGGCCAGAAGAATATTGGTGTCATCGTATTTGCTTAAAATTGCCGCTAATTTTGTCAGCTCGCTTCTGGAGTAATCCTTCAGATTTGCTTTATTTACGTCAAACAAAATGCCGGAGTTAAAAGTAATTTTGATTCCCTCACCCACGCGCTCAACCTTTGCACCTTCGATATCTCTCTCAATTTCTGCGGCCTGTTTGTCCATATAATTTCCTATGAGCGCTCCGGCAGCCCCTCCAACGGCGGCTCCAATCAAAACTCCGGCGGCCGTATTGCCGGTTGCATAGCCGATGAGACCGCCGGCAGCACCACCGACACCGGCACCGATGGCCGCGCCCTTTGCAGTTCGATTCCATTCGGCACATCCCATGCTTACCGCCAAAAATGAAATGATTAAAAAACCAATAAAAAACTTTTTCATGATCGCCATATCCCCATTGATTGAAATTTTAAAAAACTTAAAAGAAGCCAGCTTTTTTTTAATGTAAAAAATAAGCAGAAATTATGCCAATTTTAGTAATATTTATTTTTTAATTAATTTCAATTAGTTAATAATCTGCTAAAATATTGGAATGTAAATGTGGGAAGAAAGATGGGAATAATCCGTCAAGGATATGACTTTCTACATAATTTCGAGTCTTAATTTATTGTCGACTAAGTGCTTGTTTAGAAAATTGGGAAAGTTTCAGATGGGCTATTTGCTGGGCGAACTAATCCACAATTGCGATAGGATCAAAATGTTAAGATTGGCTGAACGAATCTAATACTCCCGGCCACTGTGGGCTTCTCCTGGCTAATCCACATAAAGGGCAAAGTTTACATCTCGTACCGGGGCACATATCGTGCCTAAATAACAACCTAATAATGCTAATAAAAAATAATGGGACTCAAAATGCAATCGAAACCGTCTTCCGATGCATTTATTGGTCCGAATATCCTGATTTATTGTATTGACAATTCGAGTGGAAAGGGCTACTATTTGTCGAAATGTAGCTACATAATTGGGGGATTTCATGATTTCGGCCGGTATCAAAAAATTGAAAAACAATTTGAGCAGGTATCTTTATCAGGTGAAAAAAGGTGAAGATATTCTGATCACCGAGCGGGGGAAAGTTATTGCGCGCATCATCCGGGAAGACCCGAAAAATATTTCGCTTCGGGAAGCCCTTAGTCCTTTAATTATAGAAGGATTGATTACACTTCCGAGTCAGAAAATAGAGAAAGAAATCTCAGCTCCGCTTAAACTATCCGGAAAGCCTGTCTCAGAAATGGTGATCGAGGACCGGCGATGATTCTGTATTTGGACACAAGTGCTCTTTTAAAAAAATATTTTCAAGAAACCGGTTCTGATGAAGTCATCTCCAGATGGAAAGAAGCAACCGGAATCGTCACATCCTCGGTGGCATATGCCGAAGCATTGGCTTCTATTTACCGAAAAAAAAGAGAAGTTAAGTTCAACAGAGGTATATTTGAAAAAATCCTTCATTTGTTCAGGCGCGACTGGAATAGCCTCATTCGAGTAGAGGTCACGGATGAATTAAATGACTGGATCGACAAGATGGTTTCCCGCTATCCACTCCGCGGATTTGACGCAATCCACCTGGCCTCAGCACTTATCGTTCATGATAAATTATCTGAAAATTTTCTATTTGTCTGTTATGATAACAAACTTCTTCAGGCAGCCCAATCGGCAGGTCTAAAGACCCTGCCGGAAAGAGCAGTTTAGTTGGTTTCGCTCATCTGCCCGAGAATAAGGAAATGGCGGAGATTGTGGCCGCCGGCCGCAGAGCCTACACCTCGGAAAGAATAATGGGTTTAAATGGGAACGGCGCCATGCTCGACCGTAAGCGC
>CAVXXE010000009.1:0-132169 GCA_963765595.1 uncultured delta proteobacterium | reverse complement strand
AATGAATCACCTCGGACCCTGCTCTTACAGCGGGGATCGGACAGGTTATTCTCGGTTATTTTTACAGTTTCTCAGTTAATTCCAAATTACTGCGGTGATCGGCATATAACCATTTTATCCCTTGGATGTCAACCCACTTCCTGAATTCGATTTAAAAATTTTGGGTTGTATAGTTAATACTGCTTAATTTATCCCTTTCCCCGACAAACCGGAATTGAAAATTCCTGGACGCATGTACTCAGGCCTATACCAGCCCATTTTCACCAAGAGGTCTGTTTTCCAGGATACGGATCGGTGAAAATATCGACAAATCCAATGAATGCGAACGTTTTAAAATTAACTCGGACAGGTAACGACCCACGGCCGGCGCCTGCTGCAGGCCGTGACCGGAAAAGCCGTTGGCCAGAAATAAACCTTTGATCTCCGGCCATTCACCGAGAATGGCATTGCCGTCCAGGGTATTGACGGCATAGAGTCCGGCCCAGCCGCGGACCAGTTTGAGCCTGTCAAAAGCCGGAACATACGCGGCCAATTCCGGCCAGAGAATCTCCATAAAACGTTTGTCATCCCAGCTGAACTCATACCCGATGGGATCTTCCACCATGGATTTGCCGAGCAGGATGACGCCGCCGGTTTCGGTTCTAAAATACAATCCCGAGGGTAACACGGTCAATGGCAGCGGGCCCTGGGGTTTGACGGCCGTGTCCAGGGTGAAAACCTGACGTTTGACCGGGACCACCGGCAGATTTATACCGGCTGTTTTTGCCACCTTAGCCGCCCAGGCGCCGGCACAGTTGACAACCCAGCCGGCTGTCAGGGTCGCGCCCGGGACAGTTCTGACTCCGGTGACCCGGCCGTGCTGCTTGCGGACTTTTTCAACTTCTTCATTTATGTACTCGGCACCCATGGATTTGGCCTTGGCCTTGTAGGCCATCAGCACGGCATAGGCATCGAAGTAGCCGTCATCCCGACCGAAGGTGCCGCCGGCCAAATCCTTTGTTTCATAAAGGGGGTAATAGCGCTTAATTTTTTCAGGAGGCCACCAGTCGACACGGCAACCCAGACTCTGTTGGAGGGCCAGGGAATTTTCGGCCCCCCGCCGCCCGGCGTCATCCACCAGGAAAAGATTGCCTTCCCGCCGATAGTAGATTTTGGGTCTTTCACCCGCAACCGCCATGGTTTCTTCGAATTGCTCGAGGGTTTTTAACGCATATTGGGAGATTGCAATGTTTTGTTCGAGGCTGAACTGAATCCGGGCGTTGGCCATGGAGAGCGTCGTCGACGCTTTGGCGTAGGTGGGATCCCGCTCAATGACGGCCACCTTGAGGGTGTTGTCCGCTTTCATCAGATAGTAGGCCGAGGCGCTGCCCATGATGCCGCCGCCGATAATTATTACGTCGTAGATTTTACTCATCATTTATTCTGTGCTTTTCTTTATTATTTAAATTAAATCCGTATGTCTATGCTGTTAAATCGACGTGTCAGTGGTTAGTGGTGAGTTGTCTGTTGTAGGTTTTAAACTGATGCCTTTTTTTGGAACCAATTCGGACTTTTTTTATCGATCGACGAATGTTGGAATTTAACTTGGGAGTTATTTCCGCCACCAATTTTTTCCCCAACTTACAACGGACAACTAACAACGGGCAGCGCCTAGTTGACGCTACCTAATTAAAGATCCAGCCAAGTTCCGATGCCCTTGTCCTTTGCTTTCTGGTAAATTAGTGGCGCGACCGCCATGTCATTTAGGGCCAGACCCAGATTGGCGGTCATGGTGCGCTCTTGCGGTGTCTGACGGCCTGGTTTCTGCCCGGTGGCCAGTTCGCCCAGATCGGCATGAAGTTCAGGGATGTCTTTGAAATAGCCTGCTTGTTGTGCCATGCGAAACTGGTTGATATCATCCGTGCAAAATCTGTCGGATTCCTGCATGGCCGCCGACTGCCAGTAAGCGTCGTAATCCACCAGCGACGCGAAGGCGCCTGCAGCCATCCAGCCGGCCTGGATGGTGCCATGGGGTTTTTTCATCATCGGTCCGGCCGTGACCACGATATCACAGCCGCTGACCGCCTCCCGCGGCGTTTTGACCGGCACAACCTCCAATTCAAAATTTTTGCTGATGTCCCCGGCAAATTGTGATTGGACCTCCGGGTTAACGTCGTAGGCCATGACTTTTCTCAGCGGGAAAATTACCTTCATTGCTTCCACATGGCTGCGTCCCTGAATGCCGCAACCCAACATCCCCATCACGGCGGATTCCGGGCGGGCCAGATAACGGGCGGAAATCGCACTGGCGGCGCCGGTGCGTTTGGCGGTGATCCAGCCGCAGTCCATCACGGAAAGGGGCAGACCGGTATGCACATCGTTGAAAATCAGGAGCCCGGAAATATAAGGCAGTCCCTTTTTGGGGTTTTCCGGAAAACCACTGACCCACTTAATACCCGCGGATGCCAGATCCGGGATATAGGCCGGCATGGCGTGGATGAAATTGTCACCGCCGCCGGGGTGAATGCCCGGCTTGGGGGGCATCTCGGTTTTTTTTTGCCCCTTTGCGCGAAACATCTTTTCCATGGATTCGATAATTTCGGCCATCGTAAGTCCCACCCTGGTCACATCGTCATAAGATAAGTATAGCAGTTGGTTGGCTTTGGTTTGCATGCTACCTCCTTGCCCTGATCCGCCGGAGGCGGAGAATTGGCGATTGATTATTGAATTAAGTGCTGTGGATAATATTCATTAGCAGAGAAAGTCAAGTCTATAGATTGGAAAATACAATAAATTTGCTCGAGACAGTCGGCTTGATGGGGAGTTCGCACATAAACCATAGATTGGGTTTGAAAACCAAAATTAGAACATGAGGATCGCCATAACTAAATGGACCGGAATTGCATAACCCATATGGCATTTTACGATTTTTTGCAAGGGATCGAAGCGTCGATCAGCGGAATTAAGCTATTCGTGAGCACTATAACCAGATCTGGAATAATGGAATCCTTGTGGAATGGAAGTCTCGGCGTTTAGTTTAGGCTAAATCAAAATTCGCGGGGACTAAAAGTGAGATCACCGCTGATACCGCTTAATCCACAGATGACACGGAATACGCTAACCACTTTAAGAGCGAAACGGAATCAGCAGGGTTTAAGTCCTCGCAGCTTGCCGCACAGAGGTTATTCACATTGAGAAAGCCGACTCCCATGCGGTCACCAATTAACACTTGCTTTTCGGTTAATTTTATATCAAAAGTACAGATGCTGTAATAATATTTGCATTAGAGTGAATGGCAACCAACCACAACAAGAGAAAGGAGGAGGGGAAATGAAGTTTTTTAAACTGGTTTTCGTGTGTTTGTTGGCTCTGGGATTGGTTTTTCTTGCATCAAACAGTTTTGCCAGGGTCACGCTGGTCTACGGCACGACCGAAAAGGTGACGGACATGGACCCGGCCAATGCCTATGATTTCCACACCTGGGAAATTTTTTACAATATTTATCAGGGGCTATTGGGATACCCACCGGGAAAAACCAATCTGGTAGCGGGACTGGCCGAATCCTACGACGTCGTTGACGACGGCAAGGGCTATATTTTCAAGCTCAAACAAGGGATAAAATTTTCCGATGGCACGCCTTTCGACGCCAATGCCGTCAAGTGGTCCATCGATCGGGTGATGCGAATTAAGGGCGATCCTTCCTGGCTGGTGACCGACTTTGTGGAGCGGGTGGAGGTGCTGGACAAATACCAGGTCAAATTTGTCTTGAAAAATCCGGTGGCCTATTTCCCTTCTCTGGTCGCAACGGTTCCCTATTATCCGGTTAACCCCAACATTTATCCGGCGGACAAAATCGTCCAGGACCCCACGGCACTGAAAGGCGGCAAACTGGTCGGCCTGGGAGCTTATCGGGTGGCTTTTTTCAAAAGAGACCAGGAAATTGCCCTGGAGGCCAATCCCTATTATGCCGGTGAGAAACCGAAAAACGATATGATCATCATCCGGTACTTTGCGGATGCCACCACCATGCGGCTGGCGCTGGAAAAGGGCGAGCTCGATTTTGCCTTCAAGTCCTTCAATCCCTCGGATATCAGTGATCTGCAAAAAATGGACAAAATTAAAACCATCGAGGGCCAGGGACCCTACATCCGCTATGTGTGTTTTCAGAACAACACCGCGCCGTTTGACAATAAAATCGTGCGCCAGGGTGTGGCCGCCGCCATCAATCGGCCGGATATCATCAAAAAGGTGTTTCTCGGTCAGAATGCACCGCTTTATTCCATGGTGCCCATGGGCATGTGGACCCATACGGATAATTTCAAAGAGGTGTTTGGCGACGGCAACATCGAAAAGTCCAAAGAATTGTTGGCCCAAGCCGGCTTTAATGAAAACAATAAGTTAAAATTTGATTTCTGGTACACGCCCAGCCATTACGGCGATACCGAAGTGGACATGGCGGCGGTGCTCAAAGCGCAGTTCGAGGCCACCGGCGTCATGGAAGTCAGTGTTAAATCCGCGGAATGGGCCACTTACAAGGAAAACTGGGGAAATCAGCTGATGCCCGTCTATCTGTTGGGCTGGTATCCGGATTACATCGATCCGGACAACTACACGGCCGCCTTCGCCGGCACCGCCGGCTCCAAAGGCAACGGCATTTACTTTTCCGATCCGGCGTGGGATGCCATGTTTGTGGATGAGCAGAAAACTCCCGACGAGAGCGCCCGGGAAGCGATCTTTAAAAAGGTCCAGCAGATGTGGACCGATGAAGTCCCGACGGCCCCCATCTTTCAGGGCTCCTTGTTCCTGTTCGCCCAAAAGGATATCGACGGTATCATGATTTCACCGACGCTTCAGTTCATTTATGCGCCCATTGAAAAGGCGAAGTAAACCCAAATAAATCTGGGATTCGTCGCACGCGACGAATCCCAGATTTATATTTTTTGCACTGCTAAGTCCAACGATTCATAAATATGATAACGTATTTATTCACTCAGGACTTAGTGCTTAGTGAGCATTACTAATGATTCTCGCTCTAAGAATACGTGACTGTAATTGCGAACCGAAGCGCTAAGCATCAAAGACCACTCACAACTCCATGAAAAACCTGCTTCGATACATCATCGCGCGCACATTCCTCACCATCCCCATGGTTTTTATCCTTTTGAGTATTGTTTTCGTGGTCATACGGGTGATGCCGGGTGATCCCGTCTCCTCCATGCTGGGCGGCCATGCGCCGGAAAAAGTGATTGAACAGAAAAAAGAGGAATTGGGGCTGAACAAACCGCTGATCGTCCAATATGGCAGCTATCTGTGGCAAATCTGCCGTCTCGATCTGGGAAATTCCATGATTTTCAAACAGCGGGTTACCGATACGATCAGAGACAAACTTCCGGCCACCATTGAATTGACTTTTTTCGGCATGCTGATCACGCTGATGGTGGGGGTGCCGCTGGGGGCCTATGCCGCCGACAAACGCCGGTCTGCCCAAGACTACTCCATCCGTTTATACGGTATCGTGATTTATTGTATCCCGGTTTATTGGCTGGGCCTGATGCTGCAGATGATATTCGGCATCTGGCTGGACATTTTTCCGATTGCCGGCAGAACCGGCGCCCGGGTATTTGTCGCCGGTTTCGACCGGACCGGATTTTATATTCTGGATACGATTCTGGCCGGAGACTTTACGGCCCTCAAAGATGTGCTGATTCATCTGGTGCTGCCCTCTGTGACCCTGGGCCTGACGCTTTCCGGAATTTTTATTCGCCTGACCCGGGCCAACATGCTGGACGTTCTCAAATCCGACTATATTCTGGCAGCCGAAGCCCGGGGCATTCGCCATCATCGGGTGGTCTACAAACATGCCATTATGAACGCCTTTGTTCCCATTTTAACCATGATGGGGCTCCAGGTTGCGCTTTTGATGGCCGGCGCGGTTTTGACGGAGACCACCTTTTCCTGGCCCGGAATGGGGCGGCTGTTGCTGGAACGTATATACCTGAGGGATTACCCGACCATTCAGGGGGTCATCGTCATCTTTGCGCTGATCGTGGCGGCCGTCTCTCTGTTGGTGGATATTATTTACGCCCTGGTCGACCCGCGGGTGAGGTACTAGTAAAAATGAATATTTTCGATTGAAGATTGAATATTTAAGGAATTCTATCATTTTATATGTTGGTTATACCTGCGAGGATTCATTTTGCCGGTCAGTGAAAATGAAAAGCGATGAGTTAATAAAAAGGACAAAAGATTTTGCACATCGCTGTGTAAATCTGGCGATGGCCCTGCCCGAAACTGCTTTAGGCAAACATCTTCGAGGACAGATTATCAGGTGTTCAACGTCCGTTGCTGCTAACTATCGAGCAACTTGCCTTTCGCAATCAAAGGCCAGCTTTGTAGCGAAAATAAGTATCGTTTTGGAGGAAGCGGATGAAACTGCATTCTGGCTGGAATTTATCATGGATGAAAAGCTCTTGAAAAAAAATCTAGTGGAACCTTTGTTGAAGGAAGCTGGGGAGCTGACCGCAATTTTTGCGTCTTCAAGAAAGACAGCAAGTATAAAAGTAAGATAGGCAGAATTCCATAAATTTTCAATTTTCAATCTTCAATATTCATTGATTAAGGGGTAGTATGAAATTTTCTCCCACAGAAGGATTGGCACGGTTGATCAGACGCTCTGCCACTATGGGGCAAAAGTACGGGGCAGAGTGGTGGATTCTGGTGGCCGGTGCCGTTATTATCCTGGGTGTGGTTTTTATGGCTATTTTTGCAGGCGCTATCGCACCCTACAATCCATCCGACCAGAATACCGGCCCTCAGCTGGCGCCGCCGAGTGCCGATCATTTAATGGGTACCGACAACCTGCAGCGCGATGTGTTTTCCCGCATCATTTTCGGGGCCCGGACGATTTTGGGCGTGGCCATCCTGGCGGCCATCATATCTTCGATCGTGGGCATCACCATCGGGCTGATATCCGGTTATTATGGAGGTGCCTTCGACCGGCTTTTATCTTTGATCATGGACTCCGTCTACTCTTTTCCCGGTCTTATTCTGGCGATTGCCTTTGCGGCCATGCTGGAGCCGGGTATTATCAGTATTACCTTTGCCGTGGCCGTTATCTATATCCCGACCTATTTCCGGCTGGTGCGGGGACAAACATTGACCATCAAAGAAGAGCTCTATGTCGAAGCGGCCAGGGCAATCGGTGCGCCCGGCATTACGATCTTGTGGAAGTATATTTTTCCCAATGTCATTGCCACCACAGCGGTGGTGTTTACCATGAACGTGGGCGATGCCATTATGATCGAGGCCGCGTTGACTTACCTGGGGCTGGGTCTGCCACCCAGCGTGATAGACTGGGGAATGGATCTGGCCATGGGTAAAAAATTCCTGCCCTCGGGCCAGTGGTGGCTGATTACGTTTCCGGGAGTCATGATATCCCTGCTGGCGGTGGGATTCACCATGTTGGGGGAGGGCTTATCCGAGATTTTGAACCCCAGGTTGCTGGAGCGTTAGCGTGGATCACAATATTCTTGAAATCAAAAATCTAAATGTGCATTTTCCCATTCATATCGGAACCGTACACGCGGTCGAGGATGTGACCCTGAATTTGAAAAAGGGCGAAGTGATGGGATTGGTGGGCGAGTCCGGTTGCGGCAAGTCCACCCTGGGTTTTTCCATCCTGAGGCTTCTCAGGCCTCCCGGAAGGCTTGCCGGGGGCCAGATCCGCTATCATGGCAACGATATTGCCAAAATGAGTGAAAAGGAAATACTCAGTCTGCGGGGAAAACGCATTGCCATGATTTTCCAGGACCCTTTGACGTCTCTCAACCCGCTTTTCAGTATCGGCCAGCAGTTCGTGGAAACGATTTTGACCCATGAAAAGGGAATTTCCAGAAAAAAGGCTTTGAACCGCGCCGGGGAGATGCTCCGGCGACTGGGCATTGCGCCGGAAAGGCTGTCCGAATACCCCCATCAGATGTCGGGCGGTATGCGTCAGCGGATTATGATCGGGATGGCCCTGGTGTTGAACCCGGACCTGCTCATCGCCGACGAGCCGACCACGGCCCTGGATGTGATCGTTGAAGCCCAGTTTCTCGATCTTTTAAACGAGCTGCGAGATCAATTCAACCTGACCATTCTGTTGATTTCGCACAACCTCGGGATTGTGGCCCAGATGGCCGATCGAATTACGGTGATGTACGGCGGCCGCCTGGCTGAATCCGGCCAGGCCGAAGCTGTTTTTGCAAAACCCGCGTCACCCTTACACCCAAGGACTTTTGGCCTCCATTCCCAATATTAAATTAGATCAACCCGAGCTTCACACCATGCCCGGTGCACCGCCGGATCTGGTGGATCCACCGTCCGGCTGTGTGTTTCACCCGCGCTGTCCCCATGTTATGGACAAATGCCGCCGAGAGAATCCGGGGAATTTTAGAAGCAACGATCATCTCACCGCTTGCTGGCTGTATGCTTGAGAATGGCAAGACCATGGACAAACTGCTCGAAATTAAAAATCTGAAAAAATATTTCCCTCTGGACAAAGGACTATTGGCGCAGCTGTTTGTCAAAGAGAAGCGCGTGGTCCGTGCCGTGGACGATGTCTCTTTTTTTATCCGGCCAGGCGAAGTCCTGGGGCTTGCCGGGGAAAGCGGTTGCGGTAAGACCACCACCGGCAGACTGGTGTTGAGACTTCTCGAGCCCACCTCCGGGGAAGTCCTATACCGAGACAAATCGGTCTTCGACAACACAGTCGAAGACATGCGCCAACTACGCGAGAAGATGCAGGTCATCTTCCAGGATCCCTTTGCTTCACTGAGCCCGCGGATGAGCATCGGCGATTCTGTCGGTCATCCGCTTAAAATCCACACGTCACACAGCGCCGGCGAAATCAGGGATATGACCCATGAGATCATGGAGAAGGTCGGACTTTCACCGGCCGGGTTTTTGAGCAAAAAATATCCCCACCAGCTTTCGGGCGGTCAGCGCCAGCGGGTGGTGATTGCCAGGGCTTTAATTTCCAAGCCGGATTTCGTGGTGGCCGACGAGCCCATCGCCATGGCCGATGTTTCGGTCAGCGCCATGATTTTGGAGTTGATGGTCCAACTGAAGGAAGAATTTGATCTCACCTATCTCTTTATCACCCATGATCTGGCGACCTGCAAGTATATCTGCGACCGGATCGCCATCATGTATCTGGGCCAGATCCTTGAAATGGGTCCATTGGACGAGGTGTTCAAGCACCCGGTACATCCCTATACCACTTCGCTGCTGGCCGCAGTACCGGTTCCGGACCCCAAATTCAGGCGGACGCATCCCATCCCAAAGGGCGAAATTCCCAGCGCGATCGACCCCCCCACGGGATGCCGGTTTCACCCCCGCTGCGACTATGCTAATGCCGTCTGCTCACGTGAAATGCCTCCTTTGGTGGAGGTTGCAAAAGATCATTGGGTCGGCTGTCCCGTGAGGACCAAACTGGGCGGTTGAGGGGCAATGCTGTTGACTGACATTTTTTAGCTTGATATAGCCGCAAAAAGGCACAAAAAGCACAAAAATCGAATTTCAGGGCTTGTAAATTCAAAATGTTACAATGCACAAAAATCGAAATTCCGACTTTCTACGAAACCATCAAGCTTAATCGGTTCTTAATTTTGTCGAAGCTGTTTCACAATTGATAGCTCACTATATTGCGGTTAATGGGGCTTAAACAGGTCTCGATAAAATACAATTCCAACTTACTGGGTGAGGTCTTATGTTTGAAGCCAATACTTACATTGAAAGGCGTAATCGATTAAAAAAGGATTTACAAGCGGGAATTCTTCTGTTTCTCGGCAATGACCCCTCCCCGATGAATTATCCGGAAAATACGTATCCATTCCGCCAGGACAGCTCCTTTCTCTATTTTTGGGGCATCGATTTACCTGGAATGGCAGCGATAATTGATATCGATGGGAACAGGGAAATTCTGTTCGGACGTGACCCGACACTTCATGATATGATCTGGACGGGTCCTCTGCCCTCATTAAACCACCATTGCTTGAAAAGCGGCCTCAAAGAATCAGCCGCACCGGCTCAACTGCAGAGTGAACTAAAAAATGCGCTTCGGAAAAGCAGAAAAATTCATTTTTTACCCCAGTACAGACCGGAAAATCTTATAAAGATCCAGACCTTGTTGGGAATCGCCCCTTCTTTTGTGAATAATTTTGTCTCCAAATCCTTTATCAAGGCAGTCGTCGCTCAGAGATCAATCAAGTCCCGGGAAGAAGTCGAACAAATTGAAGCGGCCCTTGAAATAACGTCTGAGATGCACGAACTGGCCATGAAAATGTCGCGCTCGGGTATGTCTGAGCAAGAGGTCGTGGGTGCCATGGCGGGCCTTGCGGAAGCCGGCGGCACTGCTTCTGCGTATCCCTCTATTTTTTCCGTTGACGGCCAGATCCTTCATAACCCCCATCATAAAAATATCATGCAGAACGGTGATATCATCATCAACGATTCCGGGGCTGAGTCCTCCATGCATTATGCCAGTGATATCACCCGGACCTTTCCGGTGGCCGGAAAATTCACTCAAAAACAGAAAGAAATATATGCCGTCCTGCTCCGTGCTCAGCAAAAAGCGATCGAGGCTGTGATGCCCGGAGTTGAATATCGAGATGTGCATACCTTGACCTGCAGCCAAATTGCCGCCGGCCTGAATTCTCTCGGCTTGATGAAGGGCGATGTAAATGAGGCTGTTGCCGCCGGCGCCCATGCATTGTTCATGCCCCACGGTCTTGGCCACATGATCGGGCTGGACGTTCATGACATGGAAGACCTCGGCGAAGACGACGTCGGCTACACCGATACGATTCGGCGAAGCAGCCAATTCGGCACCTCTCATCTGAGACTGGCCCGGGCACTGGAACCGGGTTTTGTGGTAACGGTGGAGCCCGGAATATACTTTATTCCTGATCTGATTGACCAATGGCAGGCCCAAGGAAAATTCGAAAACTTTATCGACTATCAAAAGATCGAAAATTATCGGAATTTTGGGGGAATTCGAATCGAAGATAACGTATTCGTCCATGACGAGGGGCAGCGGGTGTTGGGTAAGCCCATTGCCAAAACCGTTGAAGAAGTGGAAGCGTTATCCTCACAAATTTTATAAAAGGAGGTAGAAATGAAATCCATCGTCATCCTTTTTTCATTTGCTATTCTGGTAACTTTTACCGGACTCCTGCCGATCGGCGGCAACACTCCCGCAAGTGCAACTGACTCTGGTAATAAAACGCAGAGTTCAAATGCAAAACCTACTTGGGAGATTCCAATTGCCGCGGGCGTCTGGTATCCCAGCGACGGTGCGTTGCCGGACCATCCGATGCGTTATTACCGGGTAAGATGTTGGCCGGGCTGCCACACCGGAAGCAGTTACGGCAAATATCCGCACAAGGCGTTGAATGATAGGCCCATATTCCCCACCAGTGCAGCCAGTGCACATCCGACTATCCCGGCGGTCAAGGAGTAAGCATCTCTAATCCGTTGGCTGCAGTTTGGATAAAAAAAATACTTAAGACTTGCTTTTAGAAAGAATTTAGATATAAAAGAAGCATGCTGCGTTTAATGCATTTGGCTAACTTCATAGCCTTGGCTATTATCCACAACAACAGAAAGGGGGTAACCGTATGTTTAAAAAAATCAGCGTATTATTAACTCTTATGATGTTTCTTGGCGCCGGCACGGCACTGGCCGCGGCCAAACCCGGAGGAACCCTGGTGTTCGGTCGCGGTGGCGACAGCGTCGGACTGGATCCGGCCTATGAAACAGACGGCAACTCATTTATGATCTGCGACAACATTTACGAAGCCTTGGTTGCCTATAAGGATGAATCCACGGCTCTGGAACCCGGCTTGGCCGAATCCTGGACGATCGCACCGGACGGCAAAACCTATACCTTTATGCTGCGAAGGGGTGTCAAGTTTCATGACGGTACACCGTTTAATGCCGATGCGGTGGTTTTTTCCATCGGCCGCATGATGAAAAATCGGAGTGTAAAATTTTTCGGTAAAGGATGGGATATCCCGGCCCAGGAACGTACACCCGAGTACTGGGTTTCCATGGAGATGGATGAAACCATCGGCGCCATTGAAGCCACCGACGAGTATACGGTTGTGTTCAAACTCAAAAGAGTCGAGGCGCCGTTTTTAGCCAACATGGGCATGGACTTTGCCGACATCATCAGCCCCACCGCCTTTATGAAAAATCCCAAGGAATTTTTGCGTAATCCCGTCGGCACGGGTCCGTTTACATTTGCAAAATGGGTCAAGGACGATCGCATCATCCTGGAAAAAAACAAAGACTATTGGGATAAATCCGCCGGACCTTACCTGGACAAAGTGGTTTTCCGCTCCATTCCGGAAAACTCGGTGCGCTTCCTGGAATTGAAAGCCGGCGGCATCCACATCTGCCAATTCCCCAACCCGGCCGATATTGATCTGGCTCGCAAAGACAAAAACATAAAACTCATTTCTCAGCCGGGCATGAATATCGGCTACCTATCCTTCAACCACACCAAGGAGCCCTGGAAAAGCAATCTCCATCTGCGCCGGGCCATTGCCTATGCCATCGACCGCAAAGCGATCGTGGACAACATCTACCAGGGTATGGGACAGGTTGCCAAAAATCCGATCCCGCCCACCATGTGGGGGTATAACGAAGATATTCCCGGCTATCCGTACGATCCTGAACTTGCCAAGCAAGAACTGGAAAAAGCCGGATTCCCCGGCGGGGAAGGATTGGCGGAAATCACCCTGTGGTCCATGCCGGTTCCCAGACCGTATAACCCCGATGGACAGAAAATCGGGGTGGCCATGTCGGCGGACCTGGCCAAAGTCGGCATCAAAGCCCGGGTTGTCAGCTTTGAATGGGGAACTTACCTGAAGCGGCAGCGTGAACAGCCCGAAGACATGGATCTCTTTCAACTGGGATGGACCGGCGACAACGGTGACCCGGACAACTTCCTGGCGGTGCTCTTCGACGGCCTGGCGTCTTCTTCGGTCAGGACCCAGTGGCACAATGAAGAGTACCATAATCTGATTTTGCAGGGCAAGCAGACTGTCGATCAAGCCAAGCGGATCGAAATCTATAAAAAGGCCCTTCAGGTCATCTTTGACGAAGTGCCGGCAATATCCATTGCCCACTCCACAGTCATCTGGCCGACCCAGAACAAGATCATGGACTTCAAACTCCATCCAACGGGCTCGGTTCGAATGAAAAACGTCTGGATGCAGTAAGCATACTTCATAGTCCAACATCAAGGAAAAAGGGAAAGGGGAAATCTCCTCTTTCCCTTTTGTGTTTACACCGAAACCGTTTTAGTATAGGAAAACATAACCTGGATTAACCGGAAATAACAAACTACAAGCACCAAATATCAAATAAGATTAAAAGCCAATTGTTTGGGATTTTGAATTTCGGTAATTGTGATTTGTTATTTGAAATTTTTTATTACTGAAACCCGAACACTATCAACTGCAACCTTACGTTCTTTACAACATTGTGTCAGAAAAAACCAGCTAAGGGCCTATACGGTAGGTCTCCTCAAAAGTCATAACAAGGACTGACGCTTGCCATGATTGCATATATCATCAGACGCTTCTTTATAATGATCCCAACACTTTTGGGCGTAACCTTCATCGTATTTCTCATGCTGCACTTTACCCCGGGAGACCCGGCGGAGCTGCTAATGGGCGAACGCGCCTCGGAAGAAGCCCTGCAGGCGATCCGGGAACATCTGGGGCTCAATGAGCCGCTTTATGTTCAGTATGGCATGTTCCTGAAACAGCTGATGAAAGGCGACCTGGGGGAAACCATCTGGACCCGCCAGGATGTGTGGATCGAGATCAAACAGCGCTTTCCCGCCACCATCGAGCTTTCCTTGGTTGCATTATTTATCAGTTGTGTTTTCGGCATGATCCTCGGTATCGTCTCGGCCACCAAACAGTACTCGATATTTGATTACCTTAGCATGCTTGGGGCCCTGGCAGGCGTCAGCATGCCCATTTTCTGGCTGGGCCTGGTATTTATGCTGATTTTTTCCCTGAATCTGGGCTGGCTCCCCATGTCGGCCAGACTAAGTGTGGGGGTGGACCTGGAAACCATAACCAACTTCTATGTCCTGGATGCCCTGCTGACCCGAAACTGGGCGGCGCTCAGGGATGCCCTCTGGCATATTATCATGCCGGCGGTAACCCTGAGCACCATTCCGACGGCCATCATCGCCAGGATGACACGTTCCTCCATGCTTGAAGTTCTACGCCAGGATTACATCAAGACCGCCAAAGCCAAAGGCCTTTCGCAGTTCAGTGTGATTTTCAAGCACGCTTTGCGCAATGCGCTGATTCCGGTGGTCACCACCATTGGCCTTCAATTTGGTGTACTGATGGCCGGCGCCATCCTGACAGAGACGATCTTTGCCTGGCCCGGCGTCGGAAAATGGATGTATGACGCGGTGATGCAACGGGATTACATGGTCATCCGCAGCGGCACCCTGTTTATCGCCACAATATTTATTCTGATTAACCTTTGCGTGGACGTGCTGTATGCGGTCATTAATCCGAGAATCAGTGTGAAATGAACAAAGATAAACTTAAAAAAAATCCTGAAGACCGGCACCCGTTTTTCGACCAGATCAGCCAGCTTTGGCGCAACAAGACGGCTATTTTGGGTTTAATTATTATTACGATTTTTATTCTGAGCGCCATTTTCGCACCCTATCTGAGCCCGCACGATCCGGTGGAAACATCGCTTTATGATCAGCTCAAACCGCCGGTGTGGCATTTGAAGGGCAAATGGGAAAATATCCTAGGCACCGATGACCTGGGCCGGGATATCCTTTCGCGTCTGATTTACGGCGCCCGGGTTTCGCTTCTCGTATCGGTCGTCAGCGTGGGCCTTGCATTTATCGTAGGCACTCTGCTTGGCTGTTTATCGGGTTATTATAAGGGGACCATGGACAGTACCATCATGCGCATCATGGATATCATCCTGGCCTTCCCCTATATTCTGCTTGCCATCGTGGTGGTGGCCTACCTGGGGCCCAGTCTTCAAAACGCCATGATTGCCATAGCGATCACCTATGTTCCGCGTTTTGCCCGCATTGTCCGCGGCAGCGTGCTGGAGGAATGCGAGAAGGACTATGTCAGTGCCGCCCGGGCCATTGGCGCCAATGATCTGCGCATCATATTTATTGCCATTTTGCCCAACTGCTTCGGTCCTTTGATCGTCCAGACCACCCTGGGTTTTGCATCCGCCATTCTGGATATGGCTGCTTTGAGTTTTTTGGGACTGGGCGCCCAGCCCCCGACACCGGAATGGGGCGCTATGATCGCCAAAAGCCGGGCACTGATTCTCAGGGCCTCCTGGGTAATGACCTTTCCGGGCCTGGCGATCCTTTTTGCAGTGCTGGGTTTCAATCTCCTGGGTGATGGCTTGCGAGACGCCCTGGACCCCCGGCTGAGAGATTAGGATGGAAAACAAAAACCTGTTGGAAATAAAAAATCTACGCACCTATTTTTACATTCGCGACCATGTGGCCAAAGCCGTGGATGATGTCAGTTTATCCATCCAGTCCGGACAGACGTTGGGGCTGGTGGGAGAATCCGGTTGCGGTAAGAGCGTCACCGCCCATTCCATCATCCAGCTGATACCGGTCCCGCCCGGAAAAATAGAGGGGGGTCAGATTTTTTTTGAAGGCAAAAATCTGTTGGAATTTCCCGAGTCTAAAATGCGTAAAATTCGGGGCAATCGAATTTCAATGATTTTCCAGGAGCCCATGACCTCCCTCAACCCCGTTTTTTCGGTGGGTGATCAGGTCGCAGAAGTCATCCGTCTCCATCAGAAGTTGTCCCGCGGCGAAACCCGCCGGAGGGTAATTGAAATGTTCCAGCTTGTCGGCATTTCGGCGGCCGAAAAGCGACTCTCAGACTATCCCCATCAGATGAGCGGCGGCATGCGCCAGCGGGTGATGATCGCCATGGCCCTAGCCTGCAATCCTCAACTAATGATCGCCGACGAACCCACCACCGCCCTGGATGTGACCATTCAGGCCCAGATTCTGGATCTGATGAACAAACTTAAGACCGATACCGGCGCCGCCATCCTCTTTATTACCCATGATCTGGGCGTCATCGCGGAGATGGCCCAGAATGTGGCGGTGATGTATGCGGGCAGGGTTATGGAGTACACGGATGTGAAATCGCTTTATGCCGATCCTAAAAATCCTTATACCATCGGTCTCCTCCAATCAATCCCCGTGCTGGGCAGTAAAACGAAAGATCATCGGCTCGAGACGATTTCCGGGGTTGTACCTTCCCTGCTCAATTTGCCTGCCGGTTGCCTGTTCAGCGATCGCTGTCCGGATGTCTTTGATGACTGCCGTCGGGTGGAGCCCAAGATGTACCGGGTTGGGAAAAATCACTTTGCAAGGTGTCTGAAATATGCCTGATACGCATGGAAAGGGAAAAGCCCTGCTCGAAGCTGAAAACGTGGTTAAGCATTTCCCTATCAGAGGGGGCGTTTTTTTAAAGGAAATCGCCTCGGTCAAAGCCGTGGACGGCGTCAGCCTGAGTATCAAAGAGGGTGAAACCGTCGGTTTGGTTGGAGAATCAGGGTGTGGCAAAACCACTTTCGGAAGAGCTATTTTGCGGCTGGAAGAACCGACTTCCGGAGAGGTCTTTTTCGAGGGCCAAAACATTCTCACCTATGACAAGAAACAGATGCAGATGCTGCGGGAAAAGATGCAGATCATTTTCCAGGATCCCTTCTCTTCTCTCAACCCCAGAAAAACCGTATCCCATATTGTCGGCGAACCTTTGCTGGTTCACGGTTTGAAAAGCCGCAAGCAAAGGGATGAAAAGGTGATGGAGATCCTGAGGGTTGTTGGATTGCGCCGGGAACACATGCGCCGATACCCCCACCAGTTCTCCGGCGGTCAGCGGCAAAGAATCGGTGTCGCCCGGGCGCTGGCGCTTCATCCCAAGCTGATCGTCTGCGATGAGGCCGTATCCGCCCTGGACGTATCCATCCAGGCCCAGGTCATTAACCTGCTAAAGGACTTGCAGGATGACTTAGGGCTCACCTATCTTTTTATTTCCCACGACCTGAGCGTGGTGGAGCATGTCGGTGACCGGGTGGCTGTCATGTACCTTGGTAAAATCGTAGAAATAGCGCCAAGCATTGGCCTGTATAAAGCGCCTCTTCACCCTTATACCCAGGCGCTCCTGTCCGCGGTCCCCATACCGAATCCGGCTATTCAAAGGGTGGGCAGGATCATTTTAAAAGGCGATGTCCCCAGCCCCATAGATCCTCCACCGGGCTGCAGCTTTCATCCGCGTTGCCTGTATGCCAGGGAGATTTGCAGCCAAAGTGAACCGGAGCTCAAAGAAATCGAAACCAACCATTTTGCCGCCTGCTTTTTTGCCGGTGAGGTGGGGATAAGGAGTCAGCATATATGACCGATGTTTATCAGTTTCTGGCGGACAACCAGGTTGAATACAAGCGCCACGATCACCCACCGGTGTTTACGGTTGCCGACGTTGAACGTCTGGTGCCGCCGTTGCCGGCCGCTAAAACCAAGAATCTCTTTTTGCGCGACAAAAAGGGAAAACGGCATTTTTTGGTGGTTGTTCCGGCCCAAAAACGGGTGGATATTAAAGCACTGGGTGTTGTCATCGGGGCGGGTCGCTTGAGTTTCGGTTCACCGGATCGGCTCAAGCGATATCTGGGTGTTGATCCCGGATCGGTTACCATTCTGGCACTCATCCGGGACGCGGATCATGCGGTGGAAGTTGTATTTGATAAGATCCTTGGACAAGAGAAGGCCTTTCAGTTTCATCCCCTGGTGAACACCAGCACCCTGGTAATATCGCGAGACAATTTGATGCGGTTCTTGGATGCCGCCGGGTATGAGTTTCGAAGTCTGGATGTTCCATCGCAGAAGGAATGAAGAATTACGAATAAGAGCACTTAGTGCTTTAGTGGCTGAGCTATTACAAACGATAGAATGCCATAATTCGACATTCGTCATTCGTCGTTCGTCATTCCAAAGAGGCATTGGCGCGGGCGTGTCCGGTAAGGGCTATATGCTGAAACTCCGGATACGATCCATACGGCTGGTGATTTCGGTGACACGAATGCCGTACTTCTCGTTTTGAACGAGGACTTCACCTCTTGCGATCAGCGTTTCATTAACCAGAATATCCACCGGCTCCCCCTCCAGTTTAATCAGTTTGACAGCGGATCCGGCGGTGAGATTCAGCAGCTCCTGGACCTTAATTCTTGCGCGGCCCAACTCGACATTGATTTCCAGGGGGATATCAAGCAATAGATCAAGGTCGAAATCTTCAGGAATTTTTGAGTCCCGGGTTTCAACCGGAACCTTTTTTTCTGCTTGAACCGGCGGCTGCTCCGGTTCCGGTGCTTTGGCTGCGTCCGGCGATACAGAGATCTGGGGCTGCTCCTCTTCAGCCGTTTGGGCTGGATCAGCCTTTGCAGATTCGCCGGGTTGCTCCGGGTTAGTTGGGTCCGATGCCGCTGTTGCGGGCTCTCCTGCGCCTTCCTGCCTCGGAGCCGACGCATCCTCTTGAGTGGTATCAGCACCCACGGCATAATGAATATCTTTTCCCTGCCGAGGGTCAGACTGCACCAACTCAGATGCTTTTTCTCCCATTTCTACATTTTTTATGTCACTCATATGACTTTCCGGCAGGGCCCGCATGTCTTACGGGACCACCTCATTTAAACGGTTAATTGCTTGTAATTAGAGTGTTTTGATTTAGGATTTTAGTGCCTTTTCCGGAAAAGTAAATCGCTGCTATTTTAATCAGTTAGACTAAATATTCTGCCGGCATTCCTCGTTTGGGGTTTGGGTTTGTCATGCACGGGAAAATGATGTATCGTCATTCATTATTTGCAGCATCTATATTTTAAATTTGAAAACCTGGTCCTTTGGGCCTGGATTCTTTGTTGAGGCACAGCCCTTCATTTTTGAAATTGTTCAATATGCAAATTTTATTCCATAAAATTCGCAACTTTTTTGTTTGGAAGTATGCTGAGGCTGGATTCGTGGTTTTTATTATATTTTAAGATGGTTATGTTCTATTTAGGGCCACTTCAGCAGGCGGTCGTCATTCGGATTCAACCGGCAGAGATCTTAAATCAGATCACGTTTCAGTTGGGGGGCGTTGGTGATATGACGGTTTTGCCGGGAATCACCTCAAGAAAATCATGGAAAAGTTACAGCTATGATCGGAGTCATGGCGGATAGCCACGGACAGCCTGAAACCATTTCAGCTGCCCTTGGGATGCTCACAGACATTGATTGTCGGCCCATATATCACCTCGGCGATGTTTGTGATTCCACCCGTCCCGAGACTGCCGGCGCCTGCTTGGGTCCATTGAGGGATCCTCGTGTAATCATAATTAAAGGCAACAATGATCAGGCCATTGTCGCCAATCATATCGACAAGGCAAGACCGCCGGTATCCCCGGAGATTTTGCAGTATTTGAGAAATCTACCCCTGGTGAAATATCATCTCAACGCGATTTTTACCCATTCGCTGCCCTTTGTTCGTGAACTGGGGTTATCCAGCATGATCGGCAACCTGGGGGACCGCGAAACACACCGGTTTTTTAAGGAATTCCCCGATCGTGTTATTTTTCGGGGGCACAGTCATTCTCCGGAAATCGTCTGGTTACAGGAAGAGCAGATTGCACGCCGGCCCCTTGTTGCCGGAGAAAAATTAGAACTAGCCGAAAGAATTCCCTGTGTGGTGACCTGCGGTGCGCTCACCCGCGGGTTTTGTATGGCTTGGAACCCGGAAGAAAATGTTATCGAATGTCTTTCGTTTTGTTAAATTAAGGGGTAATTTTTTCGAGGATTTCACCAGCTCCTGTTAACATAAATATCATAAAATCGTTTTTTTTGGCGTCTTTGGCCAGCTCGTCAAAGCAGATTGCCTGAACCTCGTATTTTTTCAGCTTCTCGGTTTTCAATTGTATCAAACATTGCTGGGCATCTTCTTTCTGGTAAAAGGCGGGTATGAACGACTCGCTCTTATCTTCATCGAGTTGTCCCAGAAACTGCTCATTTTCACCGGGATCCTGTATGACCACCCAGATCCATGTATCTGATCTTATTTCTTTGCTCATAATAGGTTTATCCTAGGTTTAAGTCAAAAGTTCATCATCATTCCCATTAGCATTTTGGGCATTGTTGCGTTGCCATTCAATTTGATTTTTTATTTCGCTGAGTATAAATGAGCTTTTCAGACTTCTGGCGAGGATGTCGTTGCTTGGCTCCACGCCGATTGTTTTTTTTATAAATTCACGGACGGACTGGATTGCCGCCTGGATGTTGCCGGAAAAGACTCCGGCTCTGGCCAAGACGTTTTTACCAGGACCGGCCATTAAATTCAAGGTCCAAAAAGGGCCTCGGATATCGATTTGATCTTCATCATCATCTTTTTTCGATGCTTTTTTTAACTGGTATTTAACCTGGTTGCCAACTTCGTTTAAAATAAAATAGGATTTCAGCATTTCAACTAATTCATCCTGGGTCGGCTCAACTCCGGTAGCAACTTGGACATATCTAATTATCGTTAGGATGGCATCTTTGATGCTATCCTCCAACCGGATAAGTTCTGCCAAAATCTAATCCTTTATTTAGTTCCGAAAATCTTATCCCCGGCATCGCCCAAACCCGGCAAAATATATCCGATATCATTTAATTTTTCATCAAGAGCGGCGACATAGACTTCCACATCCGGATGGGCTGTGGTCAATTTTTCGATGCCTTCCGGTGCGGCAACCATGAAAATCCCTTTGATCTGCTTGCAGCCTGTTTTTTTGATCAAATCGATGGTGGCAATCAGCGAACCGCCCGTGGCCAGCATGGGATCGATGATCAGTGCAATCCGCTCTTCCATGGCACTGGTCATTTTAACATAATACTCGACCGGTTGCAGGGTTTCTTCATTGCGGTACAGTCCCACCACGCTCACCCTGGCAGACGGGATGAGATCCAAAACACCCGGCATCATTCCCAGACCCGCTCTAAGGATAGGCACAACGGTTATTTTTTTCCCTTTTATTTTTTCAACTTGGATCGACCCGGCCCAGCCCTGAATCGTTTTTGTTTCCGTTTCAAGATCTTTGGTAGCTTCATAAGTTAACAGTGCCGCCAACTCTGATGCAAGATCTCTGAAATCCTTGGTGGTTACATTGTTTTCCCTCATCAATGCGAGTTTGTGTTTAATCAGCGGGTGATTCACAACATGTACGGGCATGGCAACCTCCTTTTTGCACTATCATTGGCGAATTCAGGTAAGATGGCAAGTGGAAATCCAATACCAGTCATATTGAAATTAATTTTATGTGTCAAGATCTCAGAGTTGTATTTGCGGGAATTGAAATAGAGGACTGTGAAAAAAAGTGGAAAGGCACTTTTCGGGCGGTGTTTTGTAATCGGTGCTTCGTATTTTGCATTTTAATAACTTGATATCAAATTCAAAACACGAAACACCGGATGTCTAATAAGCTTGACTTCTGCGCATTGATACAAATTCACCCAACGGTCTTTTAAAGGTATAGGCAACGGGGTCTTTGACAAGCTTTTCGCTGGCTGAGTCGATATTGCCTCCTAAAGCTGAAAAGGGCGAAGACACCACAAAAAATACACAACCGACGGCGGTTGCAACAATGCCCACGGGTCGGACCACGGCAAGATCAAACATCATGGCACCGCCACTGGGGTCTTCGGCCTCAAAATATTCCCCGGCGAAGGCAGTGGTAGTTAAGGGCATGACCATCATCGCTGCGATTATCATTGTGATCAGTGATTTTTTAACTATTTTAAACATTATTTTTCCTCCATATGAAATTGATTATTTGACGATCTCTAAATTACTATCTATTATATCGGCCTTTAGTTGAAAATATCAATATATTTATTAAAAACATCGAATCTTCTACTGTCAAAATATGACCTCCGAGACGCCGGAATAAATGCAAACAGACATGAGATACATAGAAGTAGCCATTGCGCTTCCGGTTTTTCAAACATTTACCTACAGCGTCCCCGAGGACTTTGCCAATTTTATGGCCACCGGAAAAAGAGTTCTTGTTCCCTTTGGCCGGCGCCGGGAAACCGGCTATGTATTCGGTAAAAGCCAGGATTCTGATATAAGAGATATCAAATCAATTCTGGATATTCTTGATGAACAGCCGCTTTTTCCGTCATCGATGGTGATGTTTTTTAGATGGATTTCCGACTACTATAAATATCCCGTCGGCCAGGTTGTAAAAAATGCGCTTCCCGGCGGCCTAAATATTCGCGATTACGCATCCGTCGCTATTACCGAAAATGGACGGCATGAGCTTGACCACGGTCGCCTGACACCGATTGCCAAAGATATTTTGAACCAATTGCAATCCGGAAGTATCCTGGTGAAAGACCTAAATAAAAAGATCGATCAGGAAATACCAGCTACGTTGTTGTACACCTTTGAACGTTGTGGCTGGATTACAAAGACATGGGAGCTTGCCGGGGAAAAGACCAAAGCCCGGCAGGAGCGGTTTGTGCGTTTGGCCGACACTGATTTGCCCGTGGATCATTTGTCCGAGCCCAGAACAAAAATATTAGATGTGTTAAAAATCGAGGGCGAAATCACCGTAAAAAGACTTAGAGAGATCGTACCCACTGCTGCCGCTTTAATTAAATCCCTTGAAAACAGCGGTTATGTGACAATTGATCGCAAAAGGGTGTACCGCGATCCTTTTGGCGAATCAATTGAACCTGATCGTGCTCATATTTTAAACCCGGAACAACTGAAGGCCGTTTCCCAATCCAGAAATTATTTGACTAAAGGGTATAAAACCTTTCTTTTACGAGGTGTTACCGGGAGTGGCAAAACCGAAGTTTACATGCAGGTTGCTGCCGAGGCTTTAAAAAACAAGCGTGCTGTCTTGGTCCTGGTGCCGGAAATTGCATTGATTACCCAGATGGAAAGGAGATTTCGGGCACGCTTCGGTGAATGTGTCTCTGTGCTGCACAGTGCTCTGTCAGCAGGAGAACGTTATGATCAATGGTCCCGTATCATCCTGGGGGAGGCGACGGTTGTTATCGGCGCCCGATCCGCCATATTTGCGCCATTTAGCAACATCGGTGTCATCGTTGTTGATGAAGAGCATGATGCTTCTTACAAGCAGGAGGGCAGCTTGCGTTACAACGCCAGAGATCTGGCGACGGTCAGGGCAAAGCAAAATGGATGTTTGGCACTGTTGGGCTCGGCGACACCTTCGATTCAGTCCTACTATAATGTGGCCACAAAGAAGTTCACTGAATTGACGTTGGAGGCGCGGGTCGAACAGCGTCCCCTACCTGAAATCAGTATCGTGGATCTTCGTCAAACCAGAGATATGCGGGGCATCCGACGCTTTATCACCCCCGAGTTGCAGCAGGCCATGAAGGCATCGTTTGAACGGGGAGAACAGATACTGCTTTTTTTAAACCGGCGGGGGTACGCCAGCTTTCCGGTCTGCGGCGCATGCGGTCAGCCCATGCGCTGCAGGCATTGCGATATTTCACTGACTCTGCACCAGCACTCCAATGCCTATCGATGCCATTATTGCGGCTTCAGCCGGGCAGCCTCGTCAAAATGTGAATCTTGCGGATCTGCGAATATCAGGCACCTGGGCCTCGGTACGGAAAAGCTCGAGGCCATGGTGAGCGCAATTTTCCCCAAGGCCAGAATTGCCCGTATGGACCGCGACACCACCAAACGTAAAGGATCCGTTTTAAAGCTGCTAAAAGGGCTAAATAATAAAACCACCGACATTCTGGTGGGCACTCAAATGGTGGCCAAAGGGCATGATTTTCCCAACATCACCCTGGTGGGCATCATCTGTGCGGATCTTTCCCTGAGTTTTCCGGATTTTCGGGCCGGTGAACGGACGTTTCAGATATTGGCGCAGGTGGCCGGAAGAGCAGGACGCGGAGACAGACCCGGCAGAGTCATTTTGCAAACCTACAATCCGGATCATTTCAGCATTGCCGCAGCCAGGCAGCAGGATTTTATTGCTTTCTATCGGCAGGAGATCGGTTTTCGCAAAGCACTTAATTATCCGCCATATTCCAGAATGATACAGCTGAAAATATCTGGCAAGGACCCCCAAGTAACTGAAACCCATGCCCGATTGTTAGGTGATCGGTGCCGGGCCCTAAAAACGAGCCTCTCGGCTGATTATGGGGGTGTGGAGATCATGGGGCCGATTGAGGCCTCTTTGACCAGAATCGCTGGACGATACCGCTGGCAAGTCCTATTGAAAGGTCTAAATTCCAGGGGGCTGCATCAGTTTGTAAATCAGCTTTTGTCGGAGAACCCGTCGGTTTTCACCCGACAACCGGTCCTGGTGGCAATCGATGTCGATCCTTTTTTTATGATGTAAAATTTCTGGCTGCTGGATACGCGATGCCTGATACTCGATACTGGATGCTCGATACTCGATACTGGATGCCGATACTCGATACTCGATACTGGATGCCTGATACTCGATACTGATACTGGATGCTTGATACTGGATGCTCGATACTAAGGAAGTTGAACCTTGACATTGGGCGGCATGCGTCATAAAATTTTTCAAGACTCATAAAACCAAATTAAAGAAGGAGTTCATCATGAGCTGCAAGAGGCTTCTATCATTAGCCGTTACAATTGGATTGGCACTGTTTGCTGCAGTTGGTTTCGGCGCCCAAGACGATGCCGGACCGTCCGCTTTTTTCCCGCAAACCCTCTATGAATTTTCCCCGGTGCTGGATGGGGCTAAAGTTGTGCACGAATTTGTCGTTCAAAACAAAGGGACATCAACGTTAAATATTGAACGCGTGAAGACCGGCTGAGGGTGCACCGCTGTCTCGTATTCGAGACAGATCCCTCCCGGTGGTGAGGGGAAAATAACTTTAAAAATCGATACCAAAGGATACGGTGGCAGAAAAATGAAAAAAACCGCGGGCGTTTATACCAATGATACAACGCGCCCGCGGCAGGATCTGGTCATAAGCGGACAGGTTGAAAAATTTGTGACGATTCGCCCACAACATGCCAATATGCGCGGTTTTGTCGGTGATCCGGTCAAGGGCACCGTGACCATTATTCCCGAAAAAAAATATCCTTTTAAGATCCTCAATTTGCGTGCGAAAGACGGCAAATACATCAAATACCAGCTGGAAGAAACCAAACTATCCGACACCACGGCCTATAAGCTGAATATTGAGAACCTGAAAACAGACGCCGGCCGTTACCACGACTCCATTATTATCGAAACAGACAGCAAAATCAGGCCGCAGCTCAACGTAAGGGTCTACGGTTATCTGCGTCCCCGTAAAACGGAATAGGCAGGTTAGAAGATTCGACCCAATTGGACCTCCGCCATTCAGGCCGGTGGGAATATTTGCAAAATGGAATACCGCTTTTCGGAAAATGCAGCGATGGTCCAAAACCGCTGTATTTTCCCCGCAGGTGGGACAAAAATATGGTAAATTTTAGAGTTGTTGCCTTTGATTGTGACGGCGTATTATTTGATACCGAGCAAGCCAATCGGGTTTATTACAGCACTATCCTGCAGCAGTTCGGAAGGCCGGCGGTGACGGAGGAGCAATTTGCCTTTGTTCATATGCATACTGTTTTCGAATCCCTGGCCTATTTATTCCCCGATGAGAAGGCCCTGGCAGCGGCTCATGGTTTTCGCAAAACTATGGATTATCAGCAGTATCTCAGGTATTTCACAGTTGAGCCCCATCTGGTTTCGTTGCTCGAAAAGCTCAAACCGCAATTCAAAACCGCGATAGCCACCAACAGAACCGACACCATGAATCGGTTACTCGCTGCTTTTGATGTGGATGGATATTTTGATCTGATTGTAACGGCCGGCGATGTCGAGCGACCCAAACCCCATCCCGATGCGCTGCTAAAAATCTCAGACCATTTTAATATTCAGCCCAATCAGGTAATCTATATCGGTGATTCGCGCGTGGACGAATTGGCCGCCAGAGCGGCCGGAATGCCCCTGGTCGCCTATCGCAATCCGGAGTTGTTGGCGCAGTATTACATTAACAGTCTCAATGAGCTTGAGGGTTTGCTTGAGGTATAAGCCCCGCCGCCGGCCTGAAAAGCGGCCAGTTTAATCGAAATAGAAACTTTTGCGGCACGGTTCCGAAATCGGCCGTTGTTGGGTTTCACATTTCGCAATAACACCGGCAAAATGTAGGTTGGCTTGAGTGCAACGAAACCCAACAAAGCCTGGAGTGGGCTCAACCCAACCTACAAAATGAAAAGTGGCCCAGGATGGAACCAACTCCAACTTTTGAAATGAAGTTTCATATAAGGCAGTCGGAGACACAATTGTTAAGCCACAAAAGCACTAAGGATGCTTTGATTCTTTAAAATTATTTAAAAAAGTAAAATCGTCATCATTATGGAGTAGCAAAGAATGGAAACTGAAATGCCCGAAAAGAATGAGAGAGAAACGGTCCCAACTGATATAGAGTGGGAACATCGTGTATTATGCAGTGACGGCAACTGTATTGGCGTGATCGGATCGGATGGGCGCTGCAAAGAGTGCGGGGCAAAATATGAAGGCGCTTTGCCTGCGGACCATTTTTCAGAGGAAGAAGGACCGTCTCCGGAGGATATCTCCCTTGAGAAAGAAGATCCAGCTCTTGAAGATTCGCCCCATGAGGCAGCCGACTTAACTGAAAACGATGATTCAATAAGAGACAGCGACTGGCAAGATCGCGTTTTGTGCAGTGACGGCAATTGTATCGGTGTTATCGGCCCTGACGGGCGCTGCAAGGAATGCGGCAAGCCGTCGGAGGAAAATAGCGACTTATGAATGACGAAGTATGGAGTCGCTTCACATTGTTAGGTATTGGGCCTTTGTCGGAGTTATTCTGATAACATGTTGAAAAAAAACCTAAGGTTTCAGCAATCAAAGATTTCAAATAACAAAACACAAATACCAAACAAATCACAATGACCGAAATTCAAAATTCCAAACAATTGGCGTTTTATCTTATTTGAGATTTGAATATTATAATTTAGAATTTATTTGTCATTTGGTGCTTGTAATTTGTTATTTCCGGTTTATCTGGGTTAGACAATTGAAGTTCAGGTTTTGGCATTGACAGCTGCCCCGCAAGGGCCACTTTTTCCGAGCGTTGTCTCGGAATAACGCTTAGCTCCTTATATGCCGATTGTTTGACTGAATGGGTCGAATGATTTCGAGGTGGTATTGCAATCCATAATTGTTTTGGGATAAGGGAAAATGAAAGAAGGAAGTCGCCGAATTTGATCACCGGTTCATGGAGCCTATCCTACGGCCGGTGGAAATTAGCGGTTGGCGGCAAAGGGGTTGAATGCTGAAAGCTCAAAGCTGAAAGGAAATTCAACAGACTATTCACCCTCCATGTTGCAACCCTAGGAGTCACTACAGATGTTTTGACAAAATCGCATAAATATCCTGATCCTTGGCAAATACCGATTCTGTGGCAATCCGGTAATTGATCAGCCGATCTTCGGGTATCGTCTTGCTGAAGCGGCAGCCGTTTTGCCAGTCAATATAAATCGTTTTGGGACGTAAGCGCCGCGGATCAATCTGCAGGTCGTTGCAAAGCAAATTAGCGAGGTGTACTTTTTTGTTGTATTTACACGTTAGTCGTGAGACTGGGATTTCACGGGTTGCTAGAATCCGGTCCATAATCCCCTCGTCTAAGGTCTCCAGTACCTGGATAAGGGTTGAGTAGGTACTTTTTCTGCCATTTTTAGATTCTTCCAGGGAGACAATGGAGTATCCCTGTTTATAATTGGTAAAATTGACGACACGATGATTCCCCGGGATGACGCGCTTATCATTACGGCGTATTTCCGTAACCGGAGGATAGAATTGAGGAGCCGGAAATGTTTGATTCAACCTTACAGCAAGTGCCCTGTAAGTGGTTGAATAATTACCGGAGGGATTCCAAACGGACCAGCCGGTTGTTCCACTCACTGAAATTCCGTCGAGTTGTGCATTGATATCAACGGGTTTATACCAGAACCCTTGAACCCAGGGCCGAATTATTTTGCCGGTGCGGCTTTTCATCCGCTGCATGCTTAATTCCATAATTTCCTGCGGATATTCTCCTGGTTTTTTTTTACCCAAAAACCCTGAAGGAAAATGGGAAGGATAGAACATCGGACAGATGACATCCACATAGGGTGCGATGGCCTCTATCAGCTGACCCACCCCGAAATCCACTGTTTTCCATGCCACCATCCCAAATAGATCAACTGAGATGGTCGCTCCCATGGGTTTTAACTTGGCATGGGCCGATTCCAGGAATTTGCCGATGCATTGGGTCTTGTTCAATTGGCCTGTATTGAGAGGATATTGAATGGCTGAAAGATCACCATCACTGGGGAAGCGAATGTAATCAAATTGAATTTCGTCAAATCCGAGCATGACAAGCTCTTTGCAAAGCGCCAAATTGTATTCCCACACCTTTTGGTTAAAAGGATTTGACCAGTACAACCCCTTTTTATCCGACCATGGGTTTTCGGATTGAAGGTCAATGATTCCCATATCGGGACGTTTGGTCACTAGTTGGTGATCCACAAACACATCCAGTTTGGCAACCGTCCAAAAACCCTGGGCTTTAAGCTGTCTCAACGCGCTTTCTACCAATCCGGTTGAGGCGACGGCTCCTATTGCTGCGGCTTGTAAATTTTTGGATTTCCATCGAATCCGCCCGTGAGGATCTTTGACATGCAGAACAGCGGCATTGATTCCCGCTAATTTTGCATAGTGTACGAACGCATCGATTTTACGCTCGGTAAAGCAATGTGATGGTAGATAAAGTGCGGTTATGTTTTCTGGAGTGCCGGCTGGACTGTGAGAAGGGATAAGGAACAGAATTGTGAGAATGACAGCAAATTTCCACCCTAACCATCTGCATATTCGAGCTGGTTTCAATTTATACACCTCATTGCTTATTTTGCGCTTATTTAAAAGCGGGTCAGGCGCATCGGGAACGGCCACGAAATCAACATGGCATCCGGGTGCATCCGCTTAAAACGCTATCGGCGTTTTGATTGAAACCTTGAGTAGAAGTAATAGAGGTGAGAGTGGAGGGGAAGAATTCGGCACTCAGAAGAATATTTGACGAGAAATTGACTGAAGGACAAACTTTTATCGAACAAATGGGCATTCTATTTCAGCTGAACTTCGTGCAGCTTTATGGTCATTTTGCCGACCATGGGAATTTCCCCGCTTATTTGTATGGGTAAGTCTGACACGGGATCGATGAAAATAGCAATGTCCTCATGAAATCCAAGAAATGAGAAGTCTTCTACCTCTTTCAGATCCGACGCCAGCGGCTGGATCTCGAGTGCTATTTTGAGAGCTTCGACCTCTCTTCGACGACGAATTTCGCTTAGCTGTGTTTTTTCTATGAAGTCAGCTTTCAGTGAGTGAAAGCCTTCCGGTTTAAACCGCACCCGAAATAATTGTCTTTTCCCAAAGACACAAAAGGATAGCGGCTGCATGTTTTTTGATATTTCAGCGGCCGAGGCAATATAAATCAGCACCAAACGTTCGGTGACCTTGGGACATCCCAATTGATCCAGGTTATAGGTATAGAAGGTATCTTTGACATTGGTCCATTTTTCCGGTTGTTTTAAGATTTCCTGCCGGTCTTTCGGCTTTCGCCGATGTCTAAAAACACCTTGCTCGGTGAATCGGTATACTTTTTTAAAATCATCATGGCCCCTTCGCAGCCTAAGTCTTCCCAGTGCTGTTGCATCCTTCGGATTGAACCAAACGTGGTTGACCGTCTTTACAGGCTTCTCAAAAATAGAATCGACGATTTTATGGACGGTGATCCTATTGGATTCCGGGCGCCAAACCTTTATCGGAATGCCCTGAGGACTCTTTATCAACGCTGCTTTCACTTCCTCAGCCGGCAGTGATTCCAGCTGGACCTGCACGCTTACCTCGGCTGAGAAGTTTTTAACCCGATATGAAAGCTGTAACCACGGTACACGCTTTGGATCGAGATTGATTTTAGAATAAGATTGGGCTCGGGTTGAATTTGGGAAACCCGTTAATGGAATTGCCATAAAAAACAAGACAAATAGCAATAATTTTTTACGAATTCTCATTGAAGGGTTCTCCCGCTGATTCAATTCTTAAATATCGTTAAAAAATCAATATCAGCAACCAATTTGTATTTCAAGACTGAATTTTTTTAAACAATTTAAATACCCTATGCTGCTTGACACAAAGCCGACATGTTGCAATACTTAGCGATTAGACTGTCCTGAAATTCAATCCCTGCGAGGGCACTGATTTTTGGAATGCAATCGGAACAATTGAGCGGGAATGACGAGTGAACCCAATTCTTCCAAGGATATGACCATGAAGAAACCCGTATTGTTAATTCCGGTGGAGAACCAGGTGCGCGAACTGGATGCCAAGCTATTGCTGGTGTGTGTTGCCGCCAAACGGGATCTGACCTCCATCATCGGTCCCAAACGAAAAATCGAAAACCACATCGCGTCTTTTCCACGAGGTATTTTCTTGTCCAAATCTCTGAGGATCGCAAAACGCAAGTTTTTTCCGATCTCACGTTTGCTCGGCCATGAAATAGTCGCCTGGGATGAAGAGGCGCTGGTTCATCTACCGGCCGAAACGTATTTTTCACGCCGGCTCTCACCTGTGGGAATGGAGCACGTGTCCCATTTGTTTGCCTGGGGTGAAGACAACGCCGAATTGTGGCGGCAATATCCCCAATTACCTCCCGGAATTCCGATTCATATCACCGGCAATCCGCGTGTCGACCTGCTGCGGCCGGATGTGCAGGGGTATTATAAGGCCGAGGGCGATCAGATCCGCAAGATTTACGGCGATTTCATCCTCATCAACACCAATTTTAATCATGTCAATGCGTTCTATCCGGGCCAGAATTTGTTCCAGCCGCTGAAAAAACCCGGGGAGGAAGCCAGGTTCGGCCAGTCAGCCCGGGGCATGACCCGTGAGTACGCTGAAGGGTTTCGGGATCATAAACAGGCCGTATTTGAGGACTTCCAAAATCTGATACCCGCGTTGGAGAGTGCCTTTCCGAAACACACCGTTGTGGTGCGGCCGCATCCAACAGAAAATCAGGAAATCTATCACAAGCTCGCTGCCCAATGTCAGCGGGTGCAGGTAACCAATGAGGGCAACGTGGTTCCCTGGCTGATGGCGGCTAAGGTCCTAATTCATAACGGCTGCACGACAGGGGTTGAAGCCTATGTCATGCGCCTTCCCGCCATTTCTTACCGGGTGACGGTCAATGATTACTACGACGACGGCTTTTATCATCTGCCCAACCGGTTGAGCCACCAGTGCTTCGATTTCGAAGAATTGCGCCTAACACTTGAGCGCATATTTTCCGGTGAACTTGGATCTCCCGGCGGAGATGAAAGGGAAGCGCTCATAGACCACTATTTAGTCGCACGGGAGGGGCCGCTGGCCTGTGAACGGATGGTCGATGTCCTGGCTAAGATCGCGGACGATTTGTTCCGAATTCCCGAACCGGCCATAGGGAAACGGCTATCGGGTTGGGTTAAGGCAACCCACCGTCGTATGCGGAAGGTCCTTAAAGCATATCGGCCGGGTTCATTTCAGTCATTAGATTTTGAACGACATCGCTATCCCGGGATTACCCCCGCTGAGTTGGCGGAACGGTTGGAACGTTTCCAGCAGGTGCTCGGCGATGACACCAAACTGCAATTGCACCAAATCTACGACAAGATATTTAGAATCAGCAGCTGATTCATAAATACGGTTCGCAGCCTATCAGCAAGTGCAGGTGATTGGATTTGGACAACGAAATCAAAAGGTCACAACTTCCCGCAAGGCTGTTTGATAGTCTGCGGCGGTCATTTTTTCAATCAGAACCCCCTGGTCGTCGCCTAACATTTTTGATTCGGTGAAACTTTGACGTTTTGCGTTGGAGTTGTCTGTTTTTATAGCGTTTACCGGTTGGATGGGAATCCCATTAAAGGTCGGTTCCAGAAGAATATCTTCATATGGTATCCTCAGAAATTCCGATAGGAATCGCATAACTGATTCCGTTTGGGTGACGAGATCCTCAAATCTAATAAGGCATACACGGTCACCAAACTTCTTTCGGATCTGTATTGCAGCGCGGACACTTTCTTTCCAGTGGCTGACTGCTGATTCGGCATTCCCGTAGATCTGCGGTTCGAGTCTGGAAGCAGAAACAAACCAATGCTCAGGATTCCTGACAAGTGCAATGAACCTGCCCTCGGGATATATTTCAAAGAAGTTAGTTGTGGCTTCATTTTGCATGATCAACCCGGGTGCGTAAGCTGTCACAAATTTCTTGTCAAGCCCATGATTTTGATAATTGAGCCAGGACCCGAAAAAGGCGGTCATATGGGCATCAAATACATGGCGCGTGTTTGGCGGTTTGACAGATGCCAAGTATTTGATAAAAATTTGTTTTTGAAGAATCGGTAGATGCATGAAGGGAAAGCGTGCATTGTCTTCTTCGCCTTGCTCGAAACCTTCTTGGACACCTGCAACGGCTATCGCTTTGGAGAAGTTATCCAACCATTCTTCCGGTTTGCCCTTGATATCAATTTTGGGCCAGGAACCCTTGTTGGGGGTGTCAGCTGCGAAAGCACAGGGATATGCATGGAGGTCGGAATGTCCGTCCAAAAGGCGGCTCAGCAGGGAACCGCCCGAGTATGAAATTTGAGAAACCAGAGCAAGAGGTGCCGTAACCGGTGATATATGTTGTAAACAAATCTGAAGAATATCCTCCAGGTGAGATGCCTTGGCGGCGCTAACCTGCCTGATCATCCTTGTTCTTGCTTTATCTATCAGGTATTTAGGCAGCTTTCTCTCTTTTTCATCCGAAGTAAGGTCACTTATAATCCTTTTGCCAATTTTCTTTTTGGCATCCATTTTTTTGATAAGCCGATAAATCATGTAATGTGTCCCTTTGCCGTGCTCTTGATTTTATTTTGAGCTATGCAACCGTCGGCCGTTTGCTCAAAGCACAATCCACGATAAATTGTTCATAGGCTTCGAGCACGTCCCTGTTGGCGTCACCCCCATAGACGACTTCCGCAAGGAAGGCCGCGACACTTTTTGCACTGTACGGTAAATCGGCCTTTCGGGCTTGCAAGGATACCAATGCATTCTTTAGCTCGACCTCATTGTGTATTATCCAACAGGCACCCAATTCTTCAAACAAGGTTGTATTGTCATGCAGATATTTTAGGTAAAGGGCAGGCTTGCCGCGCATGAGTGCCTCCGTGATAACACTTGACCCGACAACGAGAAGAACATCGGCCCACTCGCATAAATCCGCCGTAAGCACATGGGATACGTCAGGCAGCGGGTAATTACCGAATTGGTCCATCTTGCGTGTCCGGGTGTGAGGTTTGATCACGGCCTCAATTTCGTTAAGTTCGGCGATCAAGCGACAGGAGGCAAACATCCGCTCCATATCAAGCCGGCATTGAGGTTTGGAGGGCATCAGAACAACTTTTAATTTTTCTGAACTCCCGCTGAACTTCGCAGCTGCCTTTGGAACAATTTCGTTGTTTTGCTCCAGCCAGGCGCGGCAGTATCGGGCACTTCCGAGCACGGAAATTTTGTCCCCAGCAACGCCGGCTTTGACTAAAATATCTTTGCGTAATTTATTGGGTGCGATAATGTAGTCGAAGCGGTTAAATTTGGTAAATCTCCTTGTCACCGTCGATTTTGGATTTGATATTTCATTGGTATACAACTGAACACCATGTGGCAAGGCCAGGACGGGTATGGACATCTCCCCGGCGGCTTTTAAAAAAGCATCGACGACGTACAGCCTTGGCAAGATGTAGTCAAAACAGACGGCTTGAGCATTGGTGCGCTCGAGAACCGAACGTGCCCACCGGTGACCATAATAAATTCTGCGGGCAATTTCATAAAACAGGGTTCCGGCAAACCCGACCCATCGGCCCAGCAACTTTAGCAGTGCCCCTGATGGCCCCTGATAATCATGGGCTAGTTTTTGCTGGGTCTTGTAGCTCGCGCGAATGAGCGCGTATAGGAATTGATGGACGGGGCCCCGTTTTTCATAAAAGGCATCGTACAGATAATCGACAGCCACACCTTGATCTTTTAAAAACCTGAGACGATAATCCTGCCGGATATCATATCGTAAGTTCATACATAACACCGCAACCTGATAGTTGTCTTTGTGCAGTTTCCAGGCCACGGGCGTTAGGTGGTCGATGTCATTAAAATGCCTTACGAAAAATAAATACATATTCGTAACCTTTACGGAACTCTTGCAACAGACTGCCCATGGTAACCCGATCGGGCGTTCACGGGATTAACGCAACCGTACTCAGGGCCTGGGTATATGCGTCGCCCGTGATTGCCTCGATGATGTTCAATTCTGACCGGCTTAACGTCTTGTATCTTTCAAGCGCACTGAACATTATGCCGGGGTTTTCAAGTTTGAAACTTGTGTTCGGTTTGATGGGAATTTTATTAAACGTCGGCATCAATAAGATATCATCAAATCGGATTTTGAGAAAATCAGCCAGATAGCGCATGACGGCCTCGGTGCGTCGGATCAGATCTTCAAAAGAAATAATACAGACCCGATCCCCGTATCTCTTCTTATTTTGAACCATACTTTTAGCACTATCCAGCCATTGGTCCAACGCGTTCTTGATATCTCCATACTTATCCAACTTGTGTCTGGTTGCAGAAGGAAACCAATTTTTAGGATCGCGCACCACAGAGATCAATCGACCGTCAGGGTATGTCTTGAAAAATGACGTCATGTTCGTTTCCATAAACGCCAGTCTGGGAGTGAAAGCCGTGACGAATTTTTTTTGTCCAAGACGATTCTGATTGTTTACCCAAGCTCCGAAATAGGACGTCATGTACGCGTCAAACACATCTCTTTGGTTTATTTTATCTATGGGTTCAAAATATTTTAGGAAAAGCGCTTTCTGCAAAGACGGCAAAAAAATAAAAAGAAACGTTTCCTCGTATTTTGCCATCTTTTTATAGCCATGCCACAGGTGCTGAAGGACACTGTCCTCGAATAAAATCTCGAACCATCGCTCCGGGCGGTCGCCAAGATCAATGGGCGGCCAGTTGTATTTCCTGGGGTATCCAACCTTCAGCTCGTGCGGGTGGGCGTGAACTTCCGGATGACCATCAAATAACTGACTCAGCATCGATCCACCCGAACGCTGTATTTGTGATATCAAAGCCAGAGGCGAAGTCACCGGTCGAATGTGTCGCAACCAGGATCGATACGCACTGGTCAAAATTATCCGGTTATCATGCATTTCCGCGCTGGTGCGCCTGGAAATCCATCCAGGATTAAGGTAAGATGTCAAACTCATGGTGTTATCCTTAAATGAAAAGAGAATTATTTTTCAAGTAGTACTTAAATTTTCTAACCGTGAATGATATCGCGGCCCAGGGAAACAATGTGTACCTGACAAGGGGCAGCCACTGCGGGGTATCTACTGGAGATGATACAGACCGCTGGTTCAAATTCTCAATGGCTTCTACAAAAATAGGTGTACATTCAGTATCCAGTCCATGAGGACGGACAAAGTTCTGGATGAAATGCTTGATGCGTGCCTGATAGGATTCACGGCCGGCTAAAACCCGGCTTAATTGATCAAGATGGTCATCCAAATCATGACTGATCTTGAGAAGCCCGCCATTCACCAAGTGGTGGAAATGAATTGTGCCGTTCTGGGTATCCCTGAATTGTGGCGTTAAGACCGTCAAGACTGGTTTGTTCAGAATACCGGATTCAATCATCGGGCTGGTATTGATGCCGACTGTTGCAACACTGTGATATATAGAATCGAAGAAGTCCTTTAAGGAATTCCCATGGATCGGATTGGCTCCCTCGCGCGGGTAAATAGCGACATTTTCATGATCTGAAAAATCTACGTTGCGCCACTGGTCTGCATTTTGGGGGTGTGGCCTGACCAAAACTCCAATTCTGTTGAGCTGGGGATCTGCTGATCTTCTCAAGCGACCAATCCATTTTGCAACAAAATCTACCTCATGGGGCGCGATAAATCCGGACGAGCATAGGTAGAGAATAAAAAGACCATTCTCAGACAGGCCGACTGCTTTGCGAAATTCTTCCCGGGAGGTAGAGGGTCGGCGGGCAAACAAACGATCATAGCACTGGGCGCCGGTGATGACAATTTTCGATGGGTCAATGTGGTGCAATTCGACAGCTTCCTCCTGCTGAATTTTATTCCAAACGAAAACCTTATCGGGTTCTGTCTGAATCAGGCCTTTATTCGTCAAATTATCCCAGCTGGCAACGCATAACCCGGATTTGATATCCATTGCTTTGGCACACTTGAGCCAATCAATTTGAGTGCCACGCAAATCGATCAGGGGAGTGACTAAAAATACGTCGGGCCGATCGGATTTAAAAAAATCCACAATGAATGGATTCAATGGAATGGCCTTTTCGATATTTTTTAAAAAATTGATGGCCGACCACTTATTTTGGCCCGTACGGCCGACAATCAAATCGACCAGCCAGCGGACAGGCCCGGGCACCAGCGCGGCAGCTCTTGACCTGAGTTTATGTGCATCTTTGTAATACGGATCTAAAAAGCGAAGATAGGTTTGCAGTACCCGGATGAATTCCGCCGGTCTCCTCCAAAGCCAGTCACGCTTTGGAGAAATAATATAACTCACCCCGGAAACATCTATTAATTCCTTATCGATCGCGCTTTGGGGATAAATTTCGTCTATTTTCAAAAAGCACAGTTGAACCAGGTGGCCCCTGGCAGCCAGTAGGCGCACCACCGATGTATAGTTACGAAGATATCCCGAATTTTTTAACAAGAAAAATATTTTCATGCCCTACGAATTAATCCTTTGGCTATTTTTATACTTGTACCTTCAGGTATTTGGTTTTCCAACGGTTGTGGGTTAGGGTCGGCTTTTTAGGCGCTTTACAATTTTTTTCATCCATGGTTTTTTAGCGTGGCGCCATTCCTGATATGAGCCGATCCAGCTGCCTTTACCAAAACGACTCAGATGGTATAGCAAATACAACAGAGCAATTTTCGCCCCTCCATAACGAGATTTCAGATTCTTGTTTGGCGGTTGCAGGACCGTGTTCCACGCCAGGACTGCGGCATTGACCAGCGGCCAGGGAAAATAGAGGTACCAGGGCTTTCGGACAAGTAGCGACCGCTTTTGTCTTGCAATGCTAAAATGGGCGGTTTTTCGGCGGTACCACAATTCGGCGTGCACCTGAATGAAATGTCCCTGAAGACAAAGCTCATGCATGAGGATTACATCCGGAAACAATACCCGTCGGAAAATGCCGACCCGGCGCAGTGAATCCGCGCGGAACAACCCATACACCATTTTACCGAACCCCCGGGCATCGCGACAGACAGCCCTGATTTTCTGTGCTTCGCTCATACCGTCGGTGGAAAATGCGTAAGACTTATTTTTTGGACGTCTGCGGCCATCAGGGTCAATAGTCACCCACTGGGGATAAACCAGGACGGCTTCGGGATTGGCATTCATTGCCATAATCATCGACTCCAGCCATTGCGGGTGCCAGACATCATGATCGCTGACCCAGGCAAAGTAATCCGGATCTCCAGCTTGCTGGAAGCAAGCTTTCCAGTTTTCAACCAGTCCTTTGCGAGAAGTGTTCTTCACATAGGAAATGCGGTTATCCAGGGAAGCAACTCGTTTAATGATTGCTTCCGGTCCGGGTTCAGTCGAGTCGTCGACCACGAGTAGTCGAAAATCACGATATGTCTGAGCCAGAATAGAGCTCAGGGCTTCCGGTAGAAATTGAGTCTGATTGTACAACGGCATTCCCAGGCACACTTGTGGTTTTCGAAGTTTGACGGAAGCGTCGCTCCGATTCCCGCGCATTACCGGAATATGCGAGAACTTCGGTTCGTAAATGCCTGATTTGTGCTCTGAGCATTCAGAGGGCGACATGTCATTCAAAACGTACGGTTTCATTTAAAAATTCCTTATAACCATCCTTCGTCATTTCTGCGATAATTTTCGATTGGTCACTGCTCAAAGTCGGGATCTCTTTACTATGGCGCTTTACAATCTCAACCTTCGCCACTTTGAAACTGCCGTCGGCCGAAATCGGATAACCATTAAATGTTGGTATCAAGAGGATATGATCATATTGCAACCCTAAAAATTCAGCCAAATGACGCATAACCGGCTCTGGTTTGTTGACCAAATCTTCAACCTTAATAAGGCAAGTGCGATCAGCAAAACGTTCTTTGGACCATAGCGCCGCATGGAGGCTTTCCTTCCAACGCATCACAGACCATTTGACATCCGCGTACTTTCCCGGTTCCGCTCGCAAGGCGGAACCATACCAGTTTTGCGGATTTGCAACCAGATAAATAAATCTGCCGTATGGAAAAATATCAAAGAATACTTCCATGTTCTCTTTCAGTGTCACCAACCCGGGCGCTAATCCGGTAATAAATTTCTTGTGCTGGCTGTGATTTTGGTAGTTTAACCAGGCCCCAAAGAAGGAGGTCATATAGGCATCAAACACATCACGCGGCTTTATCAGTTTGATGGTGTTTAAATACTTTAGGAAAATCTGTTTTTGCAGCAAAGGGAGAAACACAATCGGCAGTGCTCCTTTTTGGTTTGTGTCTGGCTTGAAGCTTGGGGGTATATTCTGGGGCTTTAAATAATCAAAAAAAAAATCAATCCAGCGCTGCGGACCATCTTTGGGATCGATTTCGGTCCAGGGGATTTTAGCAGCAATACCGTTCATCAATTCATCCGGATAGGCATAGATCTCGTGATGCCCATCGAAAAATTTGTTGAGCAGTGAGCCCCCGGAGTGCGGGACCTGAGAAATCAATACCGGGGGTGTCGTGACCGGTGATATGTGCTCCAGACAAGTTTGAAAGAGCGCTTTTAGGCTTGCTTCCTTTTTGTTACAATATTTTTTAATCATCCTGGTTCTTGATATATCCGTAAGGCGGATACTCAATTGTTTCTGATTTTTTTCGGAAATAAGGGCTCCTATCATCCTTTTGCCCAGTTTACTCTTCGTATCCATTTTCCTGATGGTTCGATAATACATATCCGGCGTCCTTTTTTGCACCCTTTGATTAAACTACCGATACACCGCTGTTTTTTCCTGCCGGCGGGGGCGGTTGGGAATTTTTCCGTATCTGTCCCTGCTTTGGGTGTTCACCCCTTGCACAGTCCACGATAAACTGCTCATAGGTGCTCAGTACATCCCGGCTGTCATCACCGCCTTTGACAACTTCTGAGATAAATTTTGCGACATTGGCTTCGCCGTAAGGAACACCGGTTTTGTCTGCTTTCAAAGACCCTAATGCATGTTTGAGCTCGTCTTCATTATGGATCGTCCAACAGGCACCCAATTCTTCAAACAAGGTTGTATTGTCATGCAGATACTTTAGATAGAGGACCGGCTTTTCTCGCATGAGTGCGTCGGTGATGACGCTGGACCCTACATTGATGAGAACATCCGCCCATTCGCACAATTCGGCAGTCAGGACAGGAGACACATCGGGCAGGGGGATGTTGTCGAATACATGCTTTTGACTGCGGATGCGAGTATGAGGCTTGAACAATGCCTCGACACCTTCAAGATCTGCCAGTATCCGGCACGTGCTGAACATTCTTTCCACATCCACTCTGCATTGCGGTTTGGACGGCATCAGGACAACTTTTAATTTCCCGGATTCTTTGCTCACCGCATCAAAGCCGCCCGGCAATATCTTCCGGTTCTGCTCCAGCCACTCGCCGCAATAGCGGGCACTGCCGAGCACGAAAATTTTATCTTCGGCAACACCGGAATGGGCCAGAAGCGCTTTGCGTAATTTATTGGTCACAATAATGTAGTCAAAGCGGTTGAACTTGGCAAGTCGGTGTTCATCCGTTGCTTTGGGCTTGGTTGCCTCATTGGTATACAGGTAAACGCCATGGGGAAGTGCCAGACTGGGAATGGACATCTGGCGGGATGCTTTCAAAAAGGCGTCGACAACGTAAAGCTTTGGCATGATGTGGTCAAAACAAATGACCTGCGCCCCGGTCCGTTCAATAATGGAACGCGCCCACCGGTTATTATAATAAATTAACCGCGTGATTTTATAAGAGACAGACATCAAACGCCTTGCAACCGGCCCTAACATTCTGAGCAGTTTTCCGGGCTGGCCACTTTCATCACCTTCGATTCTTTTCTGAAGGTTGCTGCACTTTTGAATGCATGCATGCATTATATTATGAAACAGGCCTTGATCTTGATCAAACGCATCGTGCAGATAATCGACCGGCACACCCTCATTTTTCAAAAATTGAAGGCGATAATCGCTGCGGATATCATACTGCGGGTTCATACAGTAAACCGCTACTGGATAATTATCCTTTTTCAGCTTCCATACGATCGGTGCTATATGGTCTATGTCGTTAAAGTGCCTTGTGAAAAACAGGTACATAATTACCAACCTTATATGGCGATCGAAGGGACCATGGCGTCATCGAAAGTTGCATATCCTATCTGTATTTTATGGTTTGGCATCCTAACATCGGGATGCGCGTTATGGGTTACCCGCCTATGAATGCGGTCCCGGGGAACGGCCTTTATCAAGTAAGGGAGATCCCCAGCGGCTAATCTGACACTGGCAGGTCACGGGATTGAAGCGACTGCTTCCAAAACCTCTTCGTATACTTCTCCCGTTGTTTTCTCAACCATTGCCAGTTCTTCGCGGGATAAAGTTTTGTACCTCTCAAGAGCGCTGATCATTATCCCGGGCTTTTCGAGTTTGAAGCTTGTATTGGGTTTGATGAGAAATTTATTGAAGGTCGGCGTCAATAATATATCATCGAAATTAAGATCCAAAAATTCGGCCAAATAACGCATGACCGCTTCAGTGCGCCTGACGAGATCTTCAAAAGTAATAACGCAGACCCGATCCCCATACTTTTGCTTGTTACGGACCATGCTGCGCGCACTATCAACCCACTGGTCCAGCGCTTTCTTGATATCACCGTACTTGTCCACCTGGTGTCGGACGGCAGACGGAAACCAATTCCTGGAATCGCGCACCACCGATATCAACCGGCCGCGGGGATAGATATTAAAAAAAGACGCCATATTGGTGTCCATCATCGCCAGTCTCGGTGTGAAAGCCGTAATATACTTTTTCACTCCAATCAGATTCTGATTGTTCACCCAGGCATGAAAGTAGGAAGTCATATAGGCATCAAACACATCGCGGCGGGCGACAGTTTTAATTGTGCTTAAATATTTTAAAAAAATTTTTTTCTGTAAAGAAGGTAAAAAAATAAAAAGAAATGTTTCCTCGTATTTTCCCATCTTTTTATAGCCGTGCCGCAGGTGCTGAACGACGCTGTCTTCGAATAAAATCTCGAACCATCGCTCCGGGTGGTCGCCAAGATCAATGGGGGGCCAGATATATTTTTTGGGATATCCGAACTTTAATTCATGCGGGTGGGCATGCACTTGAGGATGGCCATCGAAAAGCTGGCTCAGCATCGATCCCCCCGAGCGCTGAATTTGCGAAATTAAAGCAAGAGGGACGGTTATCGGCGGTATATGTTCCAACCAGGATTCATACGCGTTGTCCAAAAGTGTCCGGCTGTTGTCAAGTTCCGTGCCGGTCAACCTGAAATTCAATTCAGCTTTAAGCCGGGGTGTCAAACCCATGGCATTATCCTTGTCACGATTTCAACTTTTTTTAATATTCTTCTTAAATCTTTTATCACGCGCTGATCCGAATATGTCAGGAAGCGGCGCTGCGCCTTTTTTGAAACCGTTGGATGAATGGATCTAAATACCGCAGGATTATATTTTTGGTTGCCTTACGGGTAAGATTTTGAATGTAGACCGAAGAGTACTCAGGTTCAATCACCGGATTCGCGCTGAGGTTCCAGTCATTCCAGTCATAGCCAATGAGCTCCATGTAGTTTTTAAAAGCCGGCTTGAACAATTCTACGTCCTGCTCGGTAAACCACAGGCGCCAGTCACCGGCAGCTTTTTTGCGAAGGACCTTGGATTTAACCGTTGTCTGAGGTACTTGCCCATCGGCCTTGACTTCAAATCCCAAATAGTCGTTTAAGGCAGCGAAATTGCCGGCGATCATGTCTTCATAGGTAAATAGAAACCAATCGTCTCCCAATTCTTTGACAAAATCGTGCATCCGGTTGTAGCGAACGCTTTCTTCCGCTACAACATCCTCCACGGAGCAGGGCCATCCGTTGTGTCCGGTGTAACGACAGAGTTCGAAAAAAGGGATAGATGCGGGATCTTTTTCTTTCTTCAGAACCAGTTCAAGGTGGGTTTCATATTGTTTCTTGTTTCCCCGGTGTCCTTTATGCCAGCGATACAGCATGCGGCTGACAGCCGCATCGCGGGGATCTCGGGCGATCCAGATCTTGCGGTCGTAATTCTCTTTTTCCAGATGTTCCCGGTACAATTCGAAATTTTTACCTTTACGCTCTTCATAGGTGTGTTTGTAAACGGCGTTTTCATAATTACCGATGTGTTTCCCCGGATGACCGCCGGAAAAGGCCTGGCAGTTTGGCAGCCCGCCGGCCACCTTGTAAACCATGACCGTGGTGCCGGTTTTGCCTGTTCCCAATATTAAAATTTTCATTTAGACCTCCAATTTTTTAATTTGATCGTCGAATTTAAAAAATTATATGTCCTCGACAATAAATTTTTCATATGGCACCGCTAATCACCTTCACCAGTAATCGGTTTCAAAATTATATCTAAGTTTGATTGTGTTGGGACATAAAACCAATAGTTTTGAAACCACCTCTATGCAGATAGCTCTTGACGCTATTGTTTGACGGAAACGACGCCAAGATATTTTCAGATTCAAAATATTGAATGTTAGCAGTAGCCCATTTTTCTTAGTACCGTCTCACAGCCATCCAAATGATACAACCAATCCATATTAGGCATAGAAGGCGGATGAATATTATCGATTTTGACGATTTCAGTGATCTCCGATAGAGATCGCTTAGGTTGAATATTAAATCGTTCCAAAAGGTTAAATAATTCGTCTTCGGGATTTTGCAAAAGATCTTCATATCTCAACGAGTAGAAGTCCTTAAATAGAGGCAAACCCCTATTGATGCATTTTAAATAATCCTCCCACAATCTTAAATAAATGAGATAGCGTGCCTTTATTTTATCCCAGCGTAATAATAATTCTTCATCTTTTTCAAGGCGCATTTCACGTTTTAGAAGACTGAGCGCCACATAATGACCATTGCGGTAAATGTGCACAACTTGTGCATTGGGAAAAATCTTTCCCCACAAAGGTAGTAAAAGTGAAGTTCGAGGATCTTTCCAACCCCATCCGAAATGAGGTTGTGTAAGCAGTCGGGTAACATGCAGTCCCCAGTATTGGGGCAATAGATGCCGACGCAATTCTTTAAGCATCTTTTTCTCAATAGAGTTAAAATGCTCTGGAAATTGATCCGGTATTGGTAAAAACTTAATCTGGTCCCAACTACATCCCAGAAAATCTAATGCTTTTTTGTTTAAATTCTGGAAAATTTTTGCTTCTTTATTATTTCGACTTTGTTGCCTTCCCCAAAAAACACCGCACCTTTCTAATAAATTTGTTATCAACGTGGTTCCAGAACGGTGCATGCCAACGACAATTATCGGGGGAAATTCAAATGCTCGACCCAACAGTTTTTTTTTGATTACGGGTATTTTGATGAGGTTCAGCCATAACTTTTTCATATTTTCTTTTTCCAGAGGCATGTCAACCCTGGCAGCCATTCCGTCGGCATTCAGCAAAGATACCCGGGATGGACTCAACTGCTCAGGGGGATATCCGAAAGAGCACGTCGCTGAGTTGCTCAACCTTTAACTTATTATTCTCTCCGAGGATCTGCTGTATTCGTTCTATCTTCTCGTTCAGCGCGTCAAGGCGAATACCCGGAAATCGATGGCGCTGGAATTCCGGCCGATTGTGCGAATTTGGAAGGTATGACAACAACCACTTTACCAGGCGGCGTCCGTTCGCTGCCGACCAGCCCTCCATTCGATCATAAAAGGCCGGTTGGGGCAATTCGGATCGACCTACCATCATTTTCTCAAGGACATCAACGATCCGCTCACATGCCAGCGAACCGTCCTGGGCGGATAGATAGCGATCGATATCCAATTGTCTTTCATCTCCATCCGCAGCACCGAGTTGACCGGCAATGATTTTCTCAATAGTCAAGCGCAACTCCTCAAATTTAAAACACTGGTAGCTGAGTAAGTTGGGTAAACGATAGAAACCATTATCATAATACTCATTGATGGATGCGCGGTATGTAATGGCTGGAACTCTCATCACATAAGCCTCTACCCCGGTCGTACAGCCGTTATGTACAAGTACCTTCGCAGCTAAAAGCCAGGGAACAACGTTACCATCGTTTGTCACCCGCACACGCTTACACTTTGCGGCAATCTTGCGGTAAGCCTCCTGATTCTCGGTCGGATGCGGTCTGACAACAATTGTCCAATTTGGAAACCCCCCTGCCAGTGCCGGGATAAGCTTCTTGAACTCATCGAACAAGGCTTGTTTGTGAGCCCGCAGTCCTTCTGCGAACTCCCGGCTCATGCCTCTGGCGGCCTTACCGAACCGAGGGGTTTCACCGCGCCTTTTGGCCGGCATGAACAGATTCTGATGGGGATAGAAGGCATTGACATGATTAAAATTCGTGTTGATGAGAATAAAATCCCCATAGCTGCTTTGCAGCTCTTTGACTTCTTTAGCATAAAAACCGCGCATCTCCGGTCGCAGCATGTCACCACGCGGATTTCCCGTGGTGTGAATCGGGGTCTTGGGGGATAAGCTTGGGTATTGACGCCACAAATCGGCGTTATCCTGACCCCATGCGAAGAGATGGGAAACATGCTTTATTCCTGCCGGTGAGATCCGGCGTGGAAAAAAAATCTCGGGTGGCAGATGCACCAGAGGCCTCTTCATCCCAAGCCACGACCTCGTGTCCGATCTTGTGCATAATCTGCAACATTTTGCCGCCGCGAGCCGTCATGCTTTTGGAAAGGTATATGCTCCTGGGGAAAGAGGCAATTCGGTTGTCTATCTCCCAACGTGATCCGATCATCGTGGAGAACCCCCGGCGTGCCGCAATGCATGCCAACAGGAGTTTGGGATCAAATTCGCGTACCTGGTTTTCCACTGGTATAATGAGTGAATTTTTCAATTTTGGGCCTCCAACACTTCCCAGCGTTCAGCGAAGGCTTCAAAGAGTTGCGGTTGACTGGAAATCGCACAAATCTCCTGGTTGATCCAAAATGATAGGGTCGACCAGTTATAACTGCCGAAAACGACCCAGCGCTGGCTATTTTGCTCGACCAATACAAATTTATGATGCATCGGCAAACTTTCGGGATGGGTAACCCGTCGAAATGGTATCCCGGCCTCGGTCAGCATCTTTTCGGCTTTCAAGGATACGCGCCTGAGCGTCGGTTCTGCCAGTATCTCAAGTGAAGCTCCCCGGCGGGCGAGCTTCAGCATGGTCTTGATAGAGGTCGTTCCATTGAGGTGCGAGGCCGCAACACGGATTCGGACACCGTCACCAAAGCGCCCGAGGAAGTTTGCTGCCGCGTGGGATTGGGCTCGCGGCAGAAAATGAATTTCAGTGTTCGTCCCCCGCAACGCTCGGTTACCGTCGGCAAAGAATCGCGCCAAGACCCCGTGTCGTGCCCCGTGCATCCAGCGGGCATGGTTTATCAAACCGTCAACCAGCGCCGGTTCGCTGATCCCGACCAGCACATTGTGCGCGCGATCATGGTCGCCGATTTGGTGGATAATGTCCGATCTATCTTCGGGATCGTCTCCGGACGGGTTGAAGGACCCGATGAAAGCGATGGGCTTAGGATGAGAGAAGCAGTAAATCTTTTCGTGAAGGTTCGGATTCCCCATCTTTCTCCCCGGCATCGGCACGTGCGGCGGCAAGCATACGGTCCTGAATCCTTCGCCCAGACCCTGTGCCCCAGAGAGCATGGCGACCACGTCGCTGTTGGCCTGCGGTAGATGTGGATTGCCTTCCAGGGTCACCGTCACCTTAACGTTCCGGCGATGGGCCCGGAGCAACAGCTCAGCCAGCCGCCGGTCGCGAAAATAGTAAGTGACCCAGTCAATTGCTCCGCCCGCCGGAACGGCTTCAATATGTTCGGCCAAAAGATCTCGCAGCCGGCCTACCGGTTGATCGGGGCCACCGAAATGGATTTCATAATTAGAGCTGGGTGACAATTTCGTTCTCCATCGTGGTGAAGGAATCATAGGGGCTAAGTCCCACAATGATGAATGACCAATTCTATCGATTTTAAATTTTACTATCTATGATGATGGCGCGAGGCGTGGCGCAAGCGCCTGCGCTGCGCGAGCGACTTTCAGCATTCGTCATTCTTTGACTCCTCGCACCGTTTCCAGAATTGATGCTGCGATACTTTTGCCATCTAATTTATGATATGACAATACTTCCGGCGGCGTGCCACAGGCCGGATACTCGGTTAAGCCAAATTTTATAAACCGTTGGGTACGAGCGCCATCTAATTTTTGAGCAGCATTTAAGACCTGATCCCCCAGGCCCCCGTATTGTGAGTGATTGTCTAAAACAAAGACCGTGTCGCAATCGGCGATGCTTTTCTTAAACCATTCTTTGTCTATGCGGTTAAGCCAGGGTAAATTGATCACTTTCAGCGATAAATTTTGCTCCTGCAGTGTTTCAGCAGCAACCATGGCCTCGTTCAACATGACGGGTCCGTAGGCAAACAAGACGGCATCATGTCCATCTATCACCACCGTGCCTTTACCGAATGTAAATTGATAATCATCCGGCAACGGAATCGTCCGGGGCGACGGCGAAATCGCCAACCGCATCATGCAGCTTTGTGTCGCTTCATTGACACACCATATTAAAGCTTCTTTGGTCTCAACTGCATTGGCCGGCTCAAGCGTAATGCAGTTCGGCAAGGCGCCAAAGAGCGAGATATCCCGGACGCTTTGATGGGACTTGCCCGGGCCGGCGGGAATAAGGCCGGCATAATGGCAGACATAGATAATTTTGGTCTTCTCGGTGGCGTTGTTGTAGATCTGTTCATTGGCGCGGGATGCTAGAAATACGCCAAACGAGTTAACGACCGGCAACAATCCCTGCAGGGCCAGACCGCCGGCGGTGGAGACCATGTCCTGTTCGGCGATACCGGACTCGATAAAACGTTGCGGGAATGCATTCTCAAAGAGTCGCAGCCCGCAGTCCGCCGACAAATCGGCATCCAGCACAACCATGTCTTCTCTTTCAGAGCCAAGTTCGACCAATGCTTCGCCATAGGCATTGACGACCTTTTCAGCGGTGTCTTTAAGTTTAACTCTATTTTTTTCTCTTGTTTCGATGACTTCAGAAGTCAAAGCTTCCAGACCGACGCTTTGGAGTCGATTGTTTATACTTTCGGTAAGCTCCCCATATCCGGCTTTAAACGTATCGTCATCGGGCGCACCGGCATGCCATTTATACAGAAAATTTTCGTCCGGCAATTCCGTCGGGCCTTCCATAAACGAAATGCCCTTGCCTTTGACGGTGTCGGCAATCAACACTTTGGGTTTGTCGGCGATCCCTTTAAGTTTGGCAAAGACTTGCTCCAAAGCAGCAAAATCGTGTCCATCGCAGCGTTCAACATGCCAGCCGAAGACTTTGAATTTGGATTCCAGGTCCCCCAGGTCAATGATGTGTTTGAGGGTCTTGTCCGATTGAAATTTGTTAAAATCAACAATAACGGTGAGGTTGTTGATTTTCTGATGCGCGGTAGTCTGCAAAGACTCCCAGATCTGTCCTTCCTGCAGTTCGCCGTCGCCGGTCATCACAATGACCCGACCGCCGGCCTTTTTTGCGGTTTTGGCCCATGCCATTCCTTTGGCTTTGGAAATTCCCATACCCAGTGATCCCGAGTTGGCTTCAATTCCGGGGATGCTGACATCCGGGTGACCATGGGTGCCGCCGTGCCGTCTCAGATTGATGAACTGTTCTTCAGATATGATGCCGATCGCATACAATACCGCGTAGTGTCCCGGCGCATCATGACCCTTGGAGGAAAAATAGATGTCCCGGTCAGGATGGGAGATGCCGACCTCGGTAATATTCATCTCGGCGAAGTACAGGGCGCTAACAATGTCAAGCGAACTGAAACTGGAACCCAGGTGTCCCGAGCCGGCCCGTTTAACGGTGGCGATTGCATTGGCGCGACACATGTCGGCCAATAGCTGTAGTTTCGTATATTTGTCAATGTCTGCCGCACGGACGCGCTTAAATTCATTTTCAGGAATGAGTCTAATCTCGATCATTATTATCCAATGCTCCTTTTTTGCTTATGCTATAAAATTCATCATTGTTTAGACACTGATTCACCGCCCGCTTCGCTCGAGTCGCAGCCTCCGGCCCATAGGGAATAGCCTACGCCCCGGTGGGAGATCGCAGAGGAATTTTTCCTTTGATTTTCTGCTGATCCGCCAAAAAGCGCGGCGGACAGGAAGGCAGAAAGTTAAATACACACGCCCTTCGGGCAACAAAATCGCACACAATTTTCAACTCGTCACACATAAGTCAATTCTTAGGTTTGAAACGGATTGCCCTTTATGTTTGCCGTCCTCTCAACGGCAAACATAAAATAAATATCCTCTGCGCACTTTGCGGCTCTGTGGTGAATAACTATTTAGAAAGTGCTGGTTGAGTTACTTTCGGTAGTTTTGCATCACCTTTTTGAACCAGGTGTTCGGCAAGCTGCCAGTCATATTCATTGTTGACGTCAAATCCTTCATAATCTGTGGTGAAAAACGGCATGACTACGGTGCCGGCGATGGTTCGATCTTTGAGTACAACCCGCGACCATGCCATTTCCAGACTTGCGTTTTGAACGTATATTTCCGGTAAAGAGGGATATTGACTGCTATGCCAGGGTTGTTCGGCCGGTCCCAACGGCAGCAGGGGCATCATGCGGTTGCCCCGCACCACCCACATTTTCCCGGGGTGTTGGGTGCATTTTTCCACTGCCCGTAATGAGTCGACCCCGGTCTGCGCTAAAAATTCCTGCCACGCCCTTTGGATGGTTGCCGGCGATCGAAATGGGCTAGTCGGCCGCAAAATGCTGAAACAGTCATAACTGCGGCCTTCATCCTGTAGGCGGCCAAGCGTGTACTGCAGCCATTCAATGTCGGGGGATTGATCGCCGGCCAGTCCTGCGGGCCGCAGAAACGGTACTTGCGCCCCATAATATTTTACAACATCCGCATATTGCTCTGAATCCGTTGACACGATGACATCTGTAAAAATCCCGCTGCCCAGGGCGGCCGCTATCGTATAGGCAATCACCGGATGGCCGGCCAACGGCCGTATGTTTTTATCCGGTACGCGCTTTGAACCCGCCCTCGCCGGTATCAGTGCAACGATGTTGATGTCTCTGTCTGCCATTAAACCCCCCATGAAGATAATGAATATTGAATACTGAATACTGAATATTTATGGAGTTCGCTTTGCTCCACCATTTTAAATATATCGAAAGAATACCTTAATTATTCAATCTACAATTTTCAATCTTCAATTGATTACAGTTTCTCCGGATCAATATTTATGATGATGTTTTTTAAATCTGAGTAGACATCCAGGGCTTCCGTGCCGGGCTCCCGCGTGCCGTTGCCGGATTGCTTCAATCCACCGAAAGGCATATGGGGTTCGCTGCCGAAGGTTCCGGCGTTGACCACGGCCACGCCCACCTGAATTTTTCGGGTAAATTCCGTGGCCCGGTGGAAGTTGCGGGTATGAATACAGGCGGTAAGGCCATAGGGTGAGTCATTGGCCAGCTGCAATGCCTCCTGAAAATTACGAACCCGATAGAGGCAGGTAATGGGGCCGAACAGCTCGATGGTGGAAATATCGTCTTGCGGATCAGCGTTTTCAACCAAGGTCGGTGCCAGATAAAAACCATTGGCATGCGAGTCATCGGTCAACCGCTGACCGCCGGTCAGAATTACAGCCCCTTTTTGCCGAGCTTCCTGGATGGCACCGAGCATATTATTGAGCTGCTTTTCATTGATGACCGGGCCGAGGTCATCATCATCGCCCGGGCCGGCATTGAGCGCATTGGTTCGTTCGATCAGCATATCGCGAAATTGATCATAAACGGCATCAAAGATGATGATGCGGCTGCCCGAGGCACAGCGCTGCCCGGCATTGCTAAAGGCCGAAAGCAGGGTCCATTTGGCAGCTGCTTCCAGATCGGCATCGTCACAGACGACCAACGGATTTTTGCCGCCTAACTCGAGTGACACCTTGGCCAACCGCTCGCCGGCAATGGATGCGATCCTGCGACCCACCGCGGTTGATCCGGTAAAGCTGATAACATCCACATCCGGGTTGGCAACCAGAGGAGTGCCGGCCTCTGCGCCGTACCCCTGGATAACATTGAGGACCCCTGGCGGCAGCCCAGCTTCGTGTGCTATCCGGGCGAAATACCAGGCGGTGGCTGGTGTATCTTCCGCGGCTTTCAATACGGCGGCATTGCCGCAAATCAAAGCCGGAAAAACCTTCCAAGCGACGTTGGCAATTGGTGTATTGGCGGCAATGATCAGCCCGGCGACACCGAGCGGCTGTCGGACGGTCATGGCATATTTGTTGGGCACCGCACTGGTGGTGGTGCGGCCGTAGAATCGGCGGCCTTCACCGGCCATAAATTCCCCCTCGGCAATGGCACCGCCGGTTTCTCCCAGGGCGGCACTATAGGACATCCCGGTTTCCAGGGCCACCGTTGCAGCGATTTCCTTTTGATACTTGCGCATAATTCGGACGATCTCGTACAATTGATCACCGCGCTGCACCGGGGTCAGTTCGGCCCAGGCTGGTTGAGCCCTTCGGGCGGCCTGAATCGCATTTTGAACATCCTGGTCTCCGGACCGCGCAACATCACACAGTTTGCGGCCGGTATCCGGAGACACGTTGTCGAAAGTTTCCTTTGATATTGCAGCACACTCTTCACCGTTGATCCAATTGGGGATTGTGCCGGGGAGGTTATTTGGATTCATTGTAACTCCATTTTTTTTAAAGACTAAAAATTGTCAATTGATTTACCAGGCCGTAAACCCTCCGTCTACCATAAGTTCAGTACCTGTGACATAAGATGATGCCCGGGAGGCCAGAAAAAGTAGCGGCCCGTGAAGATCCTCAGCCGTTGCCATCCTTCCCATGGGGACACGATGGCAAAATTTGCGTTTGAATTCTTCGTCCTGGCCCCCCAGAACCCCGCCCGGGGACAGCGCATTCACCCGCACGCCATGGGGCGCCCAAAGCGTGGCCAAATACCGGGTCAGATTGACCACCGCAGCTTTGGAGGCGCCATAAGCCGGCGGCTTGAGAAACGGCGGGTCCCCCGGGATGTGATCGTAAAACCGTTCATCGGGCGAAACGCCGGCATACAGCGATCCGATATTGATAATCGATCCCCGCCCGGCACCGACCATTCGGGCACCAAAGACCTGTGCTACCTGGAAAAGACCTAGGGTATTGACCTCAAATATTTCCCGGTTTTCCTCCAGCGGTATCTCTTCTATACGATATTCCTTAGAGGAATTGGCAGGGGGACGGTCGATTCCGGCATTGTTCACCAGAATGGTGGGCACCCCAAAAGCGGCAATACATTTTTTACACTCGGATTCCAGCGATTGGCGATTCCTGATGTCGGTACGACCCAGTTGCAAGCGGATTTCATCATACTGCGATTGCAGCTTGCCGAACTCCTCTGAAACCTCTGAACCTGCCAAATCAAGCGCGAATACCGATGCACCCGCTCCGAGCAGGGCTTCTGTCCAGATCGGACCTAACTTGCCCAGAGCACCCGTTACGACGGCAATTTCAGCCTCTAAACTGAAAATGTTTTTCACGATACCGCCTCTGCCCGCTTCTCGGACCCGTTTAAGGCCTCGTAGGTGATGTCATCATCTTCTGTCATCGCTGCTCGGGTTACCCGACCGATGACTTTATCGATCTCGTATGGCTGCAGACCATCCCCCGGAGATTTGATGGCAATGTCTTCGCGCCGTATCATGTGGCCTGACGGCAGATCGCGCGCGGCGACCAGTTTTTTGCCCATCTTGGTGATCGGGTTCACCTCGCTGTCATAGACACGCTTGACGCCATCACCCATCGCGGCTTTGGTACGTCTCAGGTCCCTGACCAGCTTGCGGAAGCCGATGGGTTCCAGTGAAAAGGCATGATCCGTGCCTTTCCAGGTATGGTTTAAGGTAAAGTGCTTCTCGATTACCCTTGCTCCCAACATATAAGCCGCCACTGCCATGGCAATGCCGTTGTCATGGGAAGACAAACCGATGGTTGTGTTGGGGAACCGTTCGCGGAAAGTTGTGATCACATTCAGATTAAGTTCGTCGAATTCTGCCGGATAGCCTGCCGTGCATTGGAGAATACAGAGCTGTTGATTGATGGGCATGACTGCGTCATAGGCCCGGTTGACATCTTCCATGGTCCCCCCGCCGGTACTGATAATCATCGGCTTTTGAAATTCGGCGACGTGGGTGAGCAACGGGATGTTTTTCAGTTCGCCGGATGCCATTTTATAAAAAGGCATGTCGAGTTTTTCCAGAAAATCCGCGCTGGCAAAATCAAAGGCGGTGGCAAACAGGGTGATCCTGATCTCCTCGGCATAGTCCATGAGTTCTTTATATTCTATCCAGCCGAATTCTAAATACTCCCGATGCTCACCGTAGGTGTCACCGTAGCTGTTGGGGTTGTCGTAAGGCTTGGTATATCCGGCTTTGGTAAATAGGCTCCGATTGTCTCTTTTCTGCAATTTTACCGCGTCGGCGCCACACTCTTTGGCCACCCGAAACATTTCCTTGGCCGTTTCGAGTTTGCCCTGGTGGTTGTGCCCTATCTCGGCAATTGTGTAGCAATCACTATTATCTTGAATGATTTTTCCATCTAATGAAAGTTTGCGCATGGTTTTTCCTCCTTGGACAATTTTTATTTTTTACTTTAAAATTTTCCAATCGTTCTATTATCATGAACTTTGCCTTCAGACTTCAGACTTCACAACCAAACGGTTTATATTGGACGTAAACCCTGAACTTCTGAACCTTGAACCCCTGAACGGTACTTTTCAAACAAATCACAAACCTCCCTCACAGCACCGTGTCCACCTGGATTTTTCGTCTGATAGCGTGCGGTCGACACGACATCCGGATGCGCATCCTGAACCACTATGGGCAAGGCAACGCACTCGAGACAAGGGAGATCGTTAATATCATTTCCCACGAATGCGACCTCGGCCAAGGAAATGCCTGACTCCTTCGCAATGCTTTCCAGAGCGGCACGTTTATCCCGGCAGTCCTGTACACAGCGGATTTTCAGTTTGCGCGCCCGGGCCGAGACCACCGGGTTGGCCTCGGTGGAGATGATAGCGGTTTCAATTCCCAGCTGCTCCAGTTTCTGCAAGCCGAGGCCATCACTTCGAAAACAGCGCACGGCCTCAGTGCCATCCTCCAGGACATATACCATATTGTCGGTGAACACGCCGTCAAAGTCAAAGGCGACCAGGCGAATTTTAGCAAGGAGGTCTTTCAATTAAATAACCTCCCCTGTTCCAGATCTTATCCAGGACTTACCGGCGGGTTCGGCATCGATTTCCTGCCACCGCAAACCGGCCGCCGAGGGGTCTTCAATTGCAACCACTGTTTTGTTCTGCAAACGATAGGCCTTATCCGCCACCTTCATCAAGGCCGGTTGGTGGGAAATCGCCATAATTGTAATTTTTCCGCTAAGTTTTCGCAGGGTTTCACAAATAGCCGCTTCGCTTTCCGGATCGAGGGCCGTGGTGGCTTCATCCAGAATCAGCAGCTTCGGCTTGTGGACCAGGGCGCGCGCAATTGCAATACGTTGTCGCTGGCCGCCGGACAATTTATGACCGCGTTCACCGACCACCGAGTGCATGCCCTGCGGCAGAACGGAAACGAATTCCCAGGCACCGGCAGCCTGTAGCGCATCTTCTACATTTTGGGCCGTAAGGTCCTTATCCCCCAAGGTTACGTTCATTAATATGGAGTCATGCAGCAGCAGGGTTTCCTGGGGAACATAGCCGATCATTCGCCGCCATTTTTTCAAGTCAATTTTTTCCAAGGGAACGTCATCGATATGGATTTGACCTTGCTGCGGTCGCAACAGCCCGGTCACCAGGTCGACCACCGTCGTTTTGCCGACTCCTGATGGACCCACAATGGCCGTAAAGGAACCCGCCGGAAACCTTATGGATACATTTTCCAGAATCAAGGATTCGTCATAGGCGAAACTGACGTCTTCCAGCCGAATGCTCCGGGTCAGGGCCGGTTCATAGGTGCCGGTCAATGATTCTTGCGCCCGTTGCGCTGCCTGGGTTTTATCCTTCAGGGACCAGAAGGCACTCTCCACCTCTACCATCGACTGGTACATTTTTTGGACTTTTTGCAGTTTTTTTAATAATTTTGACAGCAGAAACATTACCATGAACACATTGGCCACCGGAAATTTCCAGTACACCAGTGCCATATATAGGCCCAATGTCAGAAAAGCCACCGATACCGGTTCCTGAAAGGCAGACAGGGCTTGGCTGGCGAAAACTTGTTTTTTCAATGCTTTTTTTAGGGCTTTGGTTTTTTTTCTCAGTACCGCGTCGGTCAGATTTTCTCGGGCCATTGTCTTCAGCGGCTTGATCATGACTAAACTGTCGGTCATATGGGCCACCAGGGACTGCAATAATGCTGTTTGCCGGTTTCCGGCTTGCCTGGCTTTGGTAATGAGAAATTTGAACATGAATAAAATCACCAAACCGGCGCCAATTGCAGCCAGGGTTGCCTGCCAGGACACCATCAGAACGATGACCGCATACACCATCGCATTGACCAAAGCAGCAATGATGGTAATCACGGAAAGATACGCTTTTGCTGCCCGCTTGGCCTCGGTTGCCACCGCATTGGTGAAGCGACCGATCGGCTGGCTAATGAAATATTCCCAGCGGGTGCGGAACAGGGCGCGAATTAAGTCAAGACGCAAATCGGTGGCAACCTGGGCAACCGTGTAACCGATCCGTTTATTGGCTGCCAGGACCAGAGCGGCTTTTAATACCACGCTGGCGACGAAAACGATTAGCAGCGTCCCGATGGTGGGGGTCAGCCCCACTGCCCCCAATATTTCCTTTACGATTTGCTCTAAGCTGGAGGCTGAATGAGATACTCCGGTGGCCGGCATTGATTCTTTGCCGCCGATGACAATCGAAAGCAACGGTAGCAGCGCAGATAGTCCAAAACCCTCCACGATGCCGGAAAAAATCAGCGCACCCACCGTGATGGCGCTTTGCAAAGGATAGGCTCGAAAAAAGGTGATTAATAAACGCATAATTGTAACTCAATAGTAACTATTTATTTTCATTATTCAATCATTAATCCTATCTTCTCAACCTGTCTTGACGGCTTTGCGAACGGCGGTAAATGCTTCGCAGATTCGATCCATCTGTTCCGGCGTATGTCCGGCACTGACGCTGCAGCGCAGCAGGCAGTTACCGTCCGGTGTGGCCGGCGGTAAAACCAGATTGACGTACACGCCATTTTCCAGAAGTCCGCTCCAGAGGGCAAACGCTTCGGCTTTGTCCTCCAGCTGAATCGCAACAATGGGGCTGGCCTCCGGTCCAACTGCAAAATCCAGATTCTGCAGCGTATTGTATAACAAGTTGGCATTCTCCCAGAGTCGCTGACGCAGTTCCGACCCCGTTTGCAAGATTTTCAAGGCCGCGCGGGTAGAGGCAATCACCGATGGCGATGATGATGCCGTGAAAACGTACGGGCGACTCGCATAGCGCACCAGGTTCAGTTCAGGATGATTGCTGACGCAAAATCCGCCGATGGCGCCTAAACTCTTGCTGAATGTACCCACTACAAAATCGACACCATCTTCCACACCGGCTTCCTCTGCAAGGCCTCGCCCGTTTTTTCCCAGGACACCCAGTGAGTGGGCTTCGTCCACCATTAAATAGGCACCGTATTTACGCTTCACAGCAACGATATCCGCCAGAGGAGCGCGATCTCCCATCATGCTGTACAGACCTTCCGCCACGACCAGCACGTTTGTATTTCGTTTTTCGAGTCGGCGCAGGCGTTTTGCCAGATCCTTCGCATCGTTATGCCGGAAACGAATGACCTCGGCTCCTCCCAGGCGGCACCCGTCATAGATGCTGGCGTGGCAATCCGCATCTAAAAGGATTACTTCACCGGGGCCGACCAGGGTTGACAGAATGGCCAGATTGGCAACATAGCCGGTGGAAAATACGATGGCACTTTGACGACCGAAATACTCCGCCAGCTCCCGCTCAAGGGCGAGATGACCTGCGAAGGTACCGTTGGCCATCCTTGATCCGGTGGTGCCGGTGCCTTCTTTACGGACGGCTTCGCAGGCCGCGTCGATACAGTCGGAATCAAAGGAGAGTCCCAGATAGTTATTGCTGCCGGCGAGGATCGTGGGGCGGCCGTTGATAACGGCTTCGGTTCCCGATATGATTTCTTCCATAACGATATTAAAAAATGTATCGCAGCTTTTTTCAAGCTCCCGGCGGGTTGCGGCCAATTGTTGGAATTTATCAAATATGCTCATAATCATCCATCTCCGATCAATTTTTGAATTTGCACAGCAAAATCTTTAACGGTGCGTACCTCCGGAAGAATATTTAATGGAATCGAAATGTCCAATCTGTCTTCTACCGATTCCACAATGTTCATTACTTTCAAAGAATCAAGGCCCAAATCGGCCACCAGATCGGTTTCTTCCCCGATTTTCAGGCCTTGCGGGACAAAGGGCTGCAGAATTTTGTAAAGCTCCTCTAAAATATTTTCGTAAACTCGCATTTGCTCTGTATCCTCTTTCTTTGTTATTTGCTATTATAGTTGCCAGAGGCGCCATTCCATCCCAACGTTCGTTGCAGACCCTCCGCCAGTAATATTTTTGGAGTCCAGCCGGTGGCGGTGTTCAAGGCCGTATTGTCACAAACCCAATTGGAATGGCGTAGTTCCCGGACTTTTCCGGGGGTCAGCATGGGCGCGTAACCTATAGCTTGGGCGCTAATAAGATTGAGCGTTGAAACCAGCTTTGCCACAACCAGGGGTATCCTTATGGCAACCACCTTGCCTTGCCTCAGGTGTACAACCGTGTCGATAACATCGTGCCACGAATAGCCTTCGGGCTGTCCATCATGCAGTTCATAAGTGCCGCCGGGATTGCTTTTGCAATCCAGCCATTGCACAATCGCTTCCACAATATCCTCCACGTATAGCATTGAAAAGCGGTTATTACCGGAACCGAGTACCGGGGCTATACCTTTTTTCATCCAATGAAATACAGGCATCAACTCCCGATCCCCCGGTCCATATATGGCAGAAGGTCGAAAAACAGTCCAGGACAGTTTGTCGGATTTTTCAACCAGTACCTCTTCCCCTTTTCGTTTACTGGCAGCGTGAGCAGACAGATGCGGTTCCCTGGCCGCCAGTGACGAGATCAATAAAAAGGACGGCGTCGGGTGTTGATCGACGGCCGATGCTACCAGGCGTGCCGTACCATCGACATTGATGCGATTGAATTGTGCCCGCGTGGCACCGCGAACCGCACCGGCACAGTGTACCACGGCATCTGCGCCGTGAATCAAGCGCTGCAGGCTTGCGGTGTCCTCAAGATCACCGTCGATCCACCTGACATCAATACCAGCCGGTCGTTTATGGGTTGATGCAGGACGGATCAAAGCCCGGATTTTCCGGCCGGCGATGGCTAATCGACGCGTCAAAGTGGCTCCGACAAAGCCTGTCGCCCCAGTTATTGCAATCGTGTCAATCATGGATTTTTTTTGTTAGCGTTTCCAGGTTATCGCATCAATTTCGCTTGATATTCGGAAATACTTATCCTGTGCCGGTTGAATAAACCAATTTGACCAGCTTTATTATTCATTGATTATAGGGTTTTTTGAGTTTAATTCCAGGCTGAGATGGCCCGCTGGCGGAACGCTGCAGTGTAAAGGTTTTCGTTGAGTTCTGTTGCCTGTTCAGGGGCAATCCGTTTGAGATATTCCCTACGCGCTCCTGAGCGAGATAGCTTTCCAGACGTCGTTCGAGGTAAGGTGTTTCGAGGTACCAACTCAATCAGGCAATCTATGGCAAACTCTTCGCGGACCAAGCCATGTAAATGCTCCCGCAAGTCGGTGCGCTCCTTTTCATCGGATTGACGACATTGAACCATCATGACGGCCTGCTCCTGTCCGGCCGGGCCTGTTACCGAGAAGGCCGAGGCATCTCCTGTGCGTACTTCCGGTTGCTGTTCGGCCAGATACTCCAGATCTTGGGGCCAGATGTTGCGGCCATTGATGATAATCAGGTCTTTTTCACGTCCTGTAATCACAATGCCGTTGCCAATTCGATATGCCAGATCTCCTGTGTTTAGCCAGCCATCGGGAGACAAAACTTCCCGAGTAGCCTTGAGATCTCCAAAGTAACCGGACATTACGCTGGGTCCCCGAACATAGAGGGTGCCGCAGTGCCGTTCCGGCAATACCTGACCTTTATCATCCCTTACCTCCACTTCGTAGCCCGGTAGTGGTGCCCCGCAATTGGTAAACGCATTTGAGCGCACCATCTCGCTGCGCTGGTTGGGGTGAAGGGGCAGGGCCTTTTGCTCTGCGGCAAGAACAGCACCGTCCACATAGTCTACATCGGCGCCTTGTCCCAAAGGCGCAAAGCTCACTGCCAGGGAGCATTCGGCCATGCCATAGGACGCTACGAAGGAACGCCTGTCAAACCCGCTGGGTGCCAGAAGATCGGCAAAATGCTTCAGGGGCTCGGTTCGGATCGGTTCCGCCCCGACACCGGCAATCCGCCAGGCGCTGAGATCCAACTTATCGACCTCATCGTTGCGCACACGGCGCGCGGCTAATTCGTAGCCGAACGGCGGACTGAAAGACAGCGTCCCCCGATTTTGTGACATCAACGTCAGCCAAAGCCTTGGGCGCATGGCAAAGTCCCGGGTGTTCAGGTAGTCCACAGAAATTTGAGCGGCCATGGGCGACAGCACGAGGCCGACGAGGCCCATATCATGAAAATAAGGGAGCCATGACACCGCCCGATCCGCCGGTCGAATCTGAATGCCATATTTAAGGATGGCGAAAAGGTTGTTGAGCACGGCTTTTTGCGTGATCATCACGCCTCTCGGGAAACGGGTGCTGCCCGAAGTATACTGCAGGTAGGCAACCTCGTCGGGCTCTGTGGGGTGCAGTCGGATGTTGGGCTCTGCGAGATCATTGAAATCCTGCGGGCTGCCCAGAAAGCGCAGTTTCAACCCCTGCGCGGCCTCGGTCAAATAAGGGAGAAATCCCTCGGGCGCCATGGCAATATCCGCCTGGCAAATTGCGAGCAGCCTTTTCAACTGTGATACGTATGCCTTGCGACCGCCCAGATTGATCGAAGCCGGAAGCGGCACGGGTATCAAACCTGCGTACTGACAGGCAAAAAAGAAGCGCATGAAATCCGGATGGGTATCAGCCACCAGGGCGACCCGGCAGCCGCGGTTTGCCCCCAGATCGATGAGACGACGCGCAAGCGACCGCGCGTCTTTACGCAGTTGTGCATAGGGGAGTCTCTCATACAATTTGACTCCAGCGTGATAAAAATTATAACCGGTTTTTCCTTTGGCAGCGTAGTCGAGTGCTTCTGCTAGCGTCGAAAAATCTGCGATTCGCAACGGCAGATTATTAGCGGCAGGTGTAGCATCCATAGCAACTTTAGCCTCCTTGGTTTATCAAGCCAGTGTAGCGTTCCGGTCTCCCGCGAAGCGCCACATCAACTCACCATATGCAGGTCGCCTCTGATTTTCCTTAACCTTTGCCAATTAAGACAGGGGCAGTTCCGCGATGGGTTGGCTTTTATCTGGTTTGAAATTAAATGTCAAACAACCGACAAAATTATTTAGTCTATTTTGCCGGCAATAAGTTTGACAATTGATTTCGACCATAAAAGTACCTAAAACCCTATAACTGTTTGCTCGATATTATAATAAGAGTGTTTTGAAAAAGCCTAACACGGATTTCCCAAACTGTAAACTAATTATGTTGAAATAATTTATGTGTAACATTATCTGTTTATTAAGAAATCTTCGTTTTCAGGTTGTTTGTCTATTCGTTCCGCGTTCTAATTGTTTTGAAATTGATCTAATGATAATTCAATCAATTTCGTCTGTCAAGAGTTTATTAAAAAAAAATTTTAATAATTTAAACTTTTATAAAAAATAATATTTCGATAATAGAAATATTATGATTTCCTTCAATTTTATTCATATATTTTGGATTGTCAAGAGTTAATTTTTAAAAACGTTAGAAAATTAAAACATTAAAATAAATAAAAATAATTAATTAAAACTATTTACAAATAACATATTTTGTATTATAAATAGTTCTATAAATTACTTAGGCGACCCAACAAGGAGGAGAAAATGACGGATGTGACTGAATCAATGATCTATGACATGGCTTTTAGAGTAAGATTGTACATTGCATCAAAAGTAGCTGATGGTAAGCGGATAAACGACTTAACTGAACGGGAAACGCTTATTCTGCAGCTGATCGGCAGCACAGGCAGGATGAGCATATCCGAAATCTGTAACTTTTATCCACGGGTAAGCAGCAGTACAATTTCGACCACCATTACCAAGTTGTGGAAAGAAAAGAAGCTGGTAGACAAAAACATTCTCCCTGAAAATCAAAGAATTACCACGGTCAATTTGACCGAGAAGGGTCAAAAGGTTTTAGAGGAAATAAAAAAGAGTCAATCCGGTGTCTTTAATACCGTGACCACGTCACTGGGGCTGTCGGCCGAACAGAATGAGTCGTTTCAGATCGTTCTTAAAAGCGCCATTGGATTTTTTGATGAGATGCTCGGCCTTGAGTTAAATGAACCGCCTGTATTAGGCGCCTAACGGTGCTGAATGGACAATTTCCGTCCGATGTATATTTTTAAGAATTTTGACTTCTAACGATATATATTAATAAGGATTAAAACTCATGAAAGCAGTCATTCTAAGTGCAGGTCAGGGTAAACGATTGTTGCCGCTGACCGCCGACAATCCGAAATGTTTGTTGAAGATCGACGGCCGGTCTTTGATCGAGTGGCAAATCAATGAGCTGGCCAAATGCGGTATCGAACGGGTTACAGTCGTTGTCGGCTACCATGCCGGCAGGATCGAGCGACTGTTGCATCGGCGCTATGATTCGCATAAGATCCAAACACTTTATAACCCGACATATTCATGGGCCGATAATCTGTTCAGCTGTTGGGCCGCCCGTACTGAAATGACGGAGGATTTTGTTCTTTTAAACGGCGACACATTGTTCGAAGCTGCCGTGCTGAATCGTTTGCTTGAGACGCCTGATCGGCCGGTGACCGTGGTTACCCATAAAAAAAGCCATTACGATGCCGATGATATGAAGGTCACACTGGACGGAGACAGACTAATTCATATCGGAAAGAATCTTTCTATCGACAAAGTCGACGGGGAGTCCATTGGTATGATCCTGTTTCGCGGTGAAGGGCCTGCCCGGTTTTGCGATGGAGTTGAGAACGCACTACGCGATTCCCTGGCCCGGAAAAAATGGTATTTGTCGGTGATTAACGAATTGGCTCAATCAATGCCGGTGTGGACTTACCGTGTGAAGGGACTCCAATGGTGCGAGGTCGATTTTCCAGTTGATCTTAAACATGCACAAAGGGTTGTACGAGCATGTGCCGCCGGTGGTGAAACTATGGCGTTTCCGCAAACCAGATTTGCATGGGGATGAGAAGGTTCAGATGGTAGACGACAGAGGTTAGAAATATGAATTCGGAAGTGGGAATGCGGCCTCCGGCCCATAGGGGCCATAGAGGCCTACGCCCCGGAGGGAAGGTGGAAAAAATCGGCTTATGGACTCGCTTTACTCTGACCTGGATGAACCGGAAAAGTTAGAAGTGAACTAAAATTTAAAGTGAGCTAAAATTAATGAATCGCTATGCTCCGTCTATTTTAAATCGATAGCATTCCACAACTTTAGTCACTTTAGTCATTTTAGATCACTTCACACTGCTTGAATATCGAAATTTCCAAGACATAAAATACAAAAATTTCATAATTAAGTGCTTAATCAATCTCAAATCTGCCTGTTGGATACAATATTTTCGACCAACTCCAAGTCGTTGAGCGAGTCGACATCGACGGCTGCTTCCGGGTAGGGTAATACAACCGCCCCCGCTTTGAAACCAAGACGGCGCGATATCCGATTTAAAGCTTCATTGAGGGATAACCGACCGAAAAGATAACGTAAAACCGCACTCCAGCCCAAAACCCGGATCACGCGCAAGGGATTTTTGCGCTGGTCTTCGACCCGGCGCCAGAAATTTGCTGCCAGGCGAGCACGGGGGGTCAGAAAGGCAAATAGGTTGCAGCCGCAGTAAGCACCGTCTGCAAGGCGGGTGGCCGTCCTGCGGGTCTGTGGATAAGCTGCTGCCACCGCTTCATGCCGTGCAACGCCCGCCACCACATCACAGCCCGTCGCCTGCGCTTCAGAACAAAAGTAATCAACGATCCGGGCACTCAACAGGGCATGATCAGCAGTGGTCAACAGAACCGGGGTCTCATGCGGCAAGGTCTGCAGGACATGAAATGCACTTGAACTCGGGGTTGCCTGATTTTCAAGCCATTTAACCCGTCCTGATGCTATAAGGGTTCCGAGATCGGGCTCCTGGTCCATAATGCCTTTGGGAGGGCCGCAGAGGATATACGTGTTTACCATCCGTGAAGCGGTGAGGGCATCCAGCACGCGAAAAACCATCGGTTTGCCGCCGACAGGGGTCAAAGACTTGCAGCGCACGCCGGCGGCCCTGGCCACCGGATCATCCGGTCCGCGATCTGCTGCAAGTACGACTGCGGTAAATTTAGGGAGGGGATTTGTCATCGTGCTATTTAGTGGGATTCGGGGAATTCTTTAATTCTACTTTGTCACATTATCAAAGCAAAATATTTTATTTGAATTTCAAAAGTTAGTCATTTTAGGCAATTTAGGTCATTTTAGACATTCGCTTATTTATAAAACAAATGATTAACTTTGCTTCACGCCGCCTTCAAGGCATTGCGGGCAGGTCAGATATCCAATTACTATAGTTTTTTACTATAAATACGGTAGGTCTTATATACGCGCCCGCTCATGGATTCGATAATGTTGCGCATTCCCATGTTATCTTCAAGGATCCAGGAAAGCTCGACTTCGTTAATGCCGCGTTTTAGGGCCGGTTGATGAACATCGGCGAATATCCCGAAGGCGAGGGCCGCTCCCATCAGGCTGTTGTGATATTGGGAGCGAACGCCCATCAGAGGAATCCGGGCGGATTTTGGGTATTTTACTTTGAGGCGCCAAAGCATTTTGAGCCAGCCGAAGGGTAAAAGCCTGCCGTTGAGATCCCGTATGATCTCATTGATGTTCGGCAGAACAACCATAAAGGCCGCCGGTTTCCCATCTGCTTCTGCAATTTTTACCAACTCCTCGTCAGCCAGCATTTTCAAATCCTTGCCCAGGTGTTCGAATTCCGCTTCCGTCCAAGGGATAAACCCCCAGTTTTGCGACCAGGCATCATTGAAAATGTTCCGTATAATTTCTAATTCCTTTATAAAATTTGATTTTTGCAGCCTTCGAATATGGATTCGGTCTTTTGTCCTTGCCGCAATTCTTTTAGCCGCTGCAGGCATATTAAAATCGGAATTTAACATATAAGCCAGCAGGTCTTTTTCCTTCTGATACCCATCTTTCTCGATTCGATCGGCATAATAGGGACGGGCATGACCCATCATCATTGACGGTGGTGTGTCAAATCCGTCCACCAACAATCCCAATTCCTGGTTGATAGACAGATTGAATGGACCGGAGATTTGTTGCATCCCCTGGTCGCGCAGCCAATTTTCCGCAGTACCCAGCAGCGTGCGGAATGTCACGCTATTGTCCTCTGCCTCCAGCATTCCGAAAAAACCGGTAGCATCCTGGTAACGATCAATATGAAGCCGGTCGATTTGGGCACTGATCCGTCCCACCGCTTTGCCGTTCCGATATGTTATCCAGGAGCAGAATTTTGCATGTTCGAAATACGGGTTTTTCGGTGAAAGTTGCATGCGCCGCTCCAGCACCAGTGGAGGGACCCACATGGGGTCGTCTTTGTAGAGGGACCATGGCAGGCGGATGAATTCATTTAAGGCGCGTTTCCCTTCCACTTTTACAACTTGCAGCGATTCGTTTGTCTGTTTTTTGGAGTTTTGGCGTGGCTTAGTCAGAGGCATGCTATTTGGTCCTGACTGGGTTTGAAGGTGATGATAAATATCCGACTGATTCAAACTGTGGCATGATACACAGGATGTTCAATGAGGTCAATATCGAAAACGGGCCCTTTATCTGGTGATATGACCGGGTTTTAAGATTCCCCTGGCAGGTTGTGCCAAATTACTTATACTACTGATTTAACTCTTTAAAAATGACGCCTGGTGATGAATTGCACCTTCACAGTGGGGGTTGCCGTCAAATCGACCTTTTATTGATCAGGTGCTCAGCTTGGGTCATAGGAAAATTAGTTCAATGAGCCAACATTGCGGAAAACTAACAGTTTTATTTTAAAAATATTAAAATACGATTAACTTTATATTAAGAAACTCTTTACAAATCATATTTTTTGTATTATAAATACTTTCCAAGTACATATAATAGAATCGGGACATCCGGCCAAGAGGAGCTGATGAAGAAAAACACGGAATTGCTGATTTATGAGATGGCTTTCAGGGTGCGCTTATACATCGCCTCTAAAATTTCTGAAAAAAAGGTGGGTGATTTAACTGACCGTGAAAGCTTGATAATTGAGCTGATTGGGATGAAAGGCAACATGAGCATATCCGAAATTGGAAGCTTATATCCGTCGGTCAGCAACAGTACGATTTCCACAACAATTACAAAACTCTGGAAAGACAGGCAACTTGTTGATAAAACGATACTACCTGAAAATCAACGGGTGACCACTGTAACATTAACCGAAAAAGGCCAAAAAATCTTGTCGGAAATCAGGCGCAACCAGTCCGACGTTTTCAGTACCGTAACAGTATCCCTTGGCTTATCTCCCGATCAAGTCGGAGATTTTCAGGAAATTTTAGAACATGCCATTGGTTTTTTCGATAAAACGCTCGGGTTGGAACTCGATAGTAAAAATACGTAACCACCTAACTTTTAAGGCGCTAAACTTCTTCTGAGACAGCGTTCTGATGAAATGGCCCCTGCTTGGCAGCAAGCACTCTAATAATTTAAGTTTCTGACAACATGTTGTCAGAAAGAGTGCCCTAAGGGCCTACTCTGTTGCAACAAGATTGATGGCTACCATGAGATGAAAGTGGAGATTTCCCTATGAAGGCTGTAATTTTAAGTGCAGGGCAGGGTAAACGGTTGCTGCCGCTGACGGCGGATTGCCCCAAGTGCATCCTACCGGTTCAGGGCCGATCTTTGATTGAGTGGCAAATTGACGAACTTGCTAAATGCGGAATTGACCAGGTAACCGTTGTTTTAGGCTTTCGGGCAGACAAAGTCGAAAGAATTTTATGCGAGCGCTATGGTTCGCAGCATGTCAAAACCATATACAACGCCGCTTACGCTGTGTCGGATAACCTGGTCAGCTGCTGGGCTGCGCATGATGAGATGCACTCAGATTTTGTATTGCTTAATGGTGATACATTGTTTGAGGCGGCCGTGATGCAACGCCTCCTTGATACGCATGATCGCCCGGTGACTGTGGCTATCAGTCATAAAGGCGATTATGATGCCGACGACATGAAGGTTGAATTGGACGGGTGCCGACTTGTGAAGATCGGTAAGGACCTTTTACCGGATCAAGTCCACGGGGAGTCCATCGGAATGATCCTGTTCCGCGGGCAGGGACCGAGGTTGTTCCGCATTGCTCTGGAAAAGGCATTGCGTACCCCTTCGGCACAGACGAAATGGTATTTGTCGGTGATTGATGAAATGGCCCGGTCGATGCCGGTGTGGACCTGCTCAATGAGAGGATTACAGTGGTGTGAAGTCGATTACCCTGCTGATCTCAAGCAGGCCGAAAAAGTCGTTACAGCCTGTGGCGCCCGCGGTGAGCTCGCGGCCTATGAACGCACCCGTCAGGCAACTGAGGTGACGCTGGGATAACTCCCATCAGGGGCGTTGAAAAGTTACTCTCAAATAGACTTATATGGTCACCATTTTTTTTAGTTAGCCCCTTATCCAACTACACCAAAATGGCACGGTTTCTTGAATTAGACTGGCCGCTTTTTGGGCCGGCAGCAGCATTGAAACTTGAAACCCGAACACTGACACCTACAATTGTAATTGAGCGTTCTGAGCCCATTGTGTTGCAGAACGCTTTTTTTTAAATGGCCAGAAATGATAATCGACCGTTATATTATGCGGGAAATCATCAAACCGACAGTAGCGGTATGTGCGATACTGGTCTTTATTTTTGGATGTTACATGGCAACCCGTTTCCTGGCAGACGCCCTCAGTGGTCAATTGCCGGGCACCACCGTTCTCATCTTAATCCTGCTCAGAATTGCTATCGCTTTGGAGGTGCTCTTGCCCACCACTTTGTATTTGTGCGTGGTGGTTGCCCTTGGGAGGCTGTATAAAGATTCCGAAATGATCGCCCTTTTTTCCTGTGGTGTGAGTATCGGCCGGATTATTCGGCCTGTCTTGTACACTGCCGTGGTGGTGGCTGTGATTGTTGCCAGTTTATCACTTTTCATTCGACCCTGGGCCTACAACCAGTATTATCGAATAAAGGCGCATGCAGAGGCGAATTTTGATCTCACGCGCATGAATGACGGGACATTTTACGAAACTCAGAACGGAGCGCGGGTCATTTATGCTGAAGAGGTGGACCACCAGCAGGATGAGGCCAGACGGGTCTTTATTCGAACAGAACGCGACGATACTTTGCAGGTTATCTCCGCAGGGCAAGCCAATCAATCCATGGATCAGGCATCCGGTAAACAGATTCTGGTATTTACCGATGGTTATCTCTATGAATTTTCCCGCACTGGAAAAGAAGGACGTGTTATCCAATTCGAACAATCCGCAATGCCCCTTGAACCCAAAGAGGACCTCCGTCAAAAGTATCGAGTCAAGGCAGCCTCAACCGGGACCCTCGCCCGGTCGGACGACAGTAAAGAAATTGCCGAATTCCAGTGGCGGCTCTCCACGCCGTTGGCCACCATCCTATTGGCGTTGATTGGCGTCCCCTTAAGCCGTTCATCACCTCGCCACGGTAAATACGCTAAAATCACGACGGCCGTGGTAATTTTTGCATTATATTACAACCTCAGCGCTTTGACCAAGAAATGGGTCGAACGGGGTATCCTTGACACCATTCCCGGAATCTGGTGGATCCAATTGTTGCTGGCAGGGTTACTGCTGGTTCTTTTATGGCAGCCGGACATGGTGTTCCGCTGGCGAGGAAAATAATGCAAATTGGGTGAAATCTCCCAATGCCCAGCTATTTGTGATGCGTTGTTCCGCCGCCGGCAGATCAAAAGATGATTTTGGTCGGAGTATACTGGTCCAATCCAATGAAAATTTTTGATCGCTACATTGGTATCAGCTTTTTGCGTAGCTTTGTACTGATAATTATTATACTGGTTGCGCTGTTCAGTTTCCTGGAACTGGTGTCCCAGCTGGATGATGTCGGTAAAGGAAATTTTCGCATCCATGACGCTCTGGTCTTCATTGGCCTCACAATGCCAAGGCGCATGCTCGATCTGATGCCCATAAGCACGTTGCTTGGCAGCATTATCGCGCTGGGATTGCTGGCCGATCACAGTGAACTGCTTGCCATGCAGGCCGGTGGCGTGTCGATCCAACGGATCTGCGGGTCGGTGCTTGCCGCCGGTACACTCCTTATCCTGTTAACCGGCATGTTGGCAGAGATGGTTGTCCCTCCGCTGGATCAGCTGGCCCGCAAACGGCGGGCTCTGGCAATTTCCGGTACCGGTATTACTCTGACAAAGCAAGGTTTCTGGGCCCGACGAGGATTAACTTACATTCATGTCGGGAAAACACTATACGGCGGAATTGCGGCTGATCTGGATTTATTCGAGACGGATGAAAAGGGCCGTTTAAAGGTGTTTACCCACGCTCGTGAGGCCGACATTCAGCATAACGATCAATGGGTCCTCAGGGACATTACCCGGAAGATTTTCACCGAGCAAGGCATTATAACACAGCAATTGCCCAACCTGATTTTGCACTCATTTTTAAGCTCAGATCAGGTTGATGTGCTTGAGCTTCCTGCCGACAGTCTTTCGTCCGTCGACCTTTACCGCTATATTGGGGCGATGCGTGAGAGTGGACAAAATACAGATCGCTATGCCCTGGCCCTGTGGCGTAAGTTAAGTGTGCCCCTGACGACAGGGGCCATGGTATTGCTTTCGCTGCCGTTCATATTCGGCTCTACCCGTATTATCACGGCAGGAAAGCGGATAATGATAGGCTCTTTTGTTGGGATTGTATTCTATTTTGGCGATCAATTAATCGTACATCTGGGGCTGTTATTAAGTCTTACGCCGGTTATTACGGCAATGACACCGGTTATATTGATCTCCGGTATTGCGCTTTGGCAGTTACGGAAGGTTGTCTAATCGTATATGGATTCAGGTTTCGGGTGTCAGCCCGGTTGCTGGCCTGAAAAGCGGCCAGTTTAATCGAAAAAGAAACTGAAGTTTCATTTAATTTACAGGGTACAAGGTTTAAGATGCAGGACGTATACCTGCGAGATAATCTGATTCATTTCGTCCTCGTCCTCGTGCTCGTCTTCGAAATCAGAATAATATAAGGGACGAAGGCCGAGGACGAGAACGACGACGAGTACGAAGTCTGTAATCTGTTACCGCGTGTGGAACTTCATGAAAATGACCTTGGATTTCATGTAGTTTCATAAGAGCCCAACCGCTGCTCACTATGCCTGATAAAGCGGTTTTGATCCGGTGAGTAGATGCGTACCTGAAACCTGACGTTCCAGTCGTCGGCGTCGGGCGATATTTGGTAGAGGCAATAGCGGGCGCGACGCTCCGGATCGCGGTCCAGGGCCGTGATCGATGGAGCGCCCATGGCTGTTACACTGCCGGCTGGAGTCTTCAAATAGCTCTGGTTCGCACGATGGGCATGGCCGTACAAGATCAACTCCGCCCCATAGCGGGCGAGAAGCGACTGCAGAGCGGGCCCATCGGTTAGGCGTTTGCGCCAGCTGACCGTGCCGGAGGCCGGCGGGTGATGAATCAGTATGACTCTAAAATACCTTTGCCGGGCGGTTTGAGACAGGATTTTTTCCAGGCGATGCAATTGGATGGCGCCGATGCTGCCCACGGCCAGATGCGGTGCACTGGGTTGAGCCGTGCACACGCCAATTATGGCAACACGGCCCCGGATACGCAAACAGGGAAAGATGTGGTCCAAATTTTCTGTGCTAGGGCCATCATCCCGCGGGGTGTCCGACAGCATATACTCGGTCCAGTGGGCCATGGTTTTATGCCAGTCGGTATTGACGTAGGCGTCGTGGTTGCCGGGAATGACGGTAACCTGTGACGGAGACCCTAATGACTGCAGCCATTGTCTGGCTTTTTTAAATTCGGCGGGCAGGCTCAGGTGGGTCAGATCGCCGGTGACGGCAATGTGATCGGGGTTGGTCTTTGCAAGATCTGCGTGCAATGCCGATAGAACGCTGTCGCCGTGGCCGGCTTCGCGGTGCAGTTTCCATCTTAAATACCCGAACAATCGTTTGTTCAATAAGTCCCGTGCTGTGATAGCGTTCATACACGAAATATGCGGGTCGGAAAAATGGGCCAGGGTGGTGGTTGACGCTGATGATGGTCCGTCATCTTTTGGAGATCGAGAACCGGCGTTATGGTGGTTATCTAAATTTATAGAGACCATTTGCGATTAATATAGTAAATGGGACCATATTGCAACGGACCCCAAACAATGAATATTGAATATTGCAGAATGAATAATTAAGGATTTCAATCTATTAAATTAAGAAAGTGATCTAAAATTTAAAATGAACTAAAATGAGCTAAAGTTGTGGTATTCTGTCAATTTTATAAAAACAGATGGAGCGTAGCGTTTCCATAATTTTAGGCATTCTAGGCAATTTAGGTCACTTTAGGCATTCGTATATCTGTCTATATCAGCATGTTATAGCAAGGGGCTGAAGAATAGGCAAATATGACAAAGTAGAAATATTTAGGATACATATCATGTCGTTTTACATCCATTTTATTAATGACAGCCCGGTAAAACTCTGGGGGCTAACATCCCGCCGGCGCAAATTGCGAGTGTTAAGGAGCGCCGGCGTGACCGACATTGTGGATGATTTGACCGGTTTACCGGATAACAGTCCGGCTCTGCTGTTAAGGGGTGATTACCTGTTTGATGACCGTGTGATCCACTACCTGGTACAAACACCGGATGTTCTTTTGAAGATTTCACAAGCAGCAACCGATATATTTGTTGCCGCCCATGTTGCCGGCGGACAAGCCCCAGAAGCGATTGATATTATTGAGGGAACCGCCACCACGGGCTCTATGGCGGGTGTCAGGACCGAGACCCTGGAGACCCTGTCCATATCTTTTCAACAGCGGCTGCTCAAGTTTGAACCACCCTTTGTGCTGCCTATTACACCTGGGGCTAAGCACTTTTTGGAACGAAGGCTTTTTGACTGGTCTTATAAAGGGGTAACCGACCTGGTCACCAAGTGGGTTTGGCCACGCCCGGCTCAATGGGTTGTCGGTCAGTGTGTACGCTTTGGACTGCGGCCGAATCATGTCACCATCATAGGTTTGCTGCTGGTCATATTGGCCGGGGTTTTGTTCGCCTATGGCTGGTATGGTTGGGGATTATTGGCGGGCTGGTTAATGACTTTTTTAGATACGGTAGACGGCAAGCTGGCTCGTGTCACCGTTACCTCCAGCAAGTTTGGTCATTATTTCGACCATCTCATTGACTTGATTCATCCGCCAATCTGGTACATTCTCTGGGGGCTGGGATTGGGAGTATCCCAGTTTAATTTTATCGGGTTGTCAATTAATACCGCATTCTGGCTGATAATGATCGGCTATGCCGTGGGGCGATTGGTAGAAGGGGCGTTTCTGGCATGGTTGGGTAAATTCGGAATTTTTTGCTGGCGTCCGATCGACTCCTATTTCAGGCTGATTACCGCCCGGCGCAACCCATGTCTGATTTTATTGACTGCCGGCGCTCTTATCGGGCATCCGGATTGGGGATTGATCGCGGTGACAATTTGGACTGTGGTGACCAGTATTTTTCTCCTTGGACGCCTATTTATGGCATTGATAAGTAAGCAGACCGCCGGATCGGTACGATCCTGGTTTTTGGATATCGATCAAACTCAACAGAAACAACCGCTGGCGGTACGGTTGTTTACGCATAGGAAAAAATGAATATTTTCGATTGAAGATTGAATATTTAAGGTATTCTGTCAATTTAATAAAAAATGATGAGCAAAGCGATACAATAAATCAGCAATCCAAAATCCAAAATCTAAGATTTCCTAAACAAGCTGATTTAACGAAATAAAAATGGGATGAAAGTTAAAAGCCACATCATGCGTGTTTTTCATCACCCTCGCCGGTGTCCAAAGGAAAGGTTGAGGCTTGATGCTACCTGATTTTTCAAAGTCCAACCGGAGACCGCGCATCGGTGTCGTCATCAACCCGCTCAGCGGAGGAAATCTTAACGGTCTGGGTGACATCCGGCGCGTCATCGAAGACCATCCTCAAGTCGTCCATTGCGATGTTCAGACGCCGCAGGATGTGCTGGCGGCCCTGGGGGATTTTGCCCACCGGGAGGTTGACCTTTTGGCGGTCAACGGTGGTGACGGTACCGTACAGGCGGTGTTGACTACCCTTTTTCATCATCAGTTGTTTGAAACCCGACCCCTGCTTGCGGTGCTGCAATCAGGCACCACCAGCATGACCGCCAGGGACGTCGGTTTTTCCGGGTCCCGGGTACGCTCATTGCGAAAGCTGTTTAACTGGGCTGCCACCGGAACCGGTAATCCCCGGGTGATAGACCGACCGGTTTTGCAGGTGCGGACACCCGGTCATCAGACCCGCTACGGAATGTTTTTTGGAGCCTCTGCCATTTATCAGGGAATTCAATACTTTCATCGCAAGCTGAATACCAAAGGTCTGAGAGGTGAGGTCGGTCCCGGTCTAACGATCCTTCGATTTTTATGGTCGGCAACCCGCCGGGGCAGCGACTTCATACCGCCGTTACCCGTTTCCGTCGCTATGGATGATAACCCACCGCAACAATTTGATTCCTTAGTGGTTCTCGTCAGCACCCTGGAACGATTGTTTTTAGGGCTTTATCCCTACTGGGGTAGTGAAGCTGGCCCCTTACATTACACCGCCGTCCGCGTCCGTCCGCGATATTTATTGCGGGCGCTGCCGTCTATCCTGCGGGGCCGCAGTGGGGCCCACGGTACGCCGGAAAATGGTTTCTATAGTCACAATGCTTATGAAATAAAGCTAAATCTTGCCGGCGGCTTCACGCTGGACGGACAACTCTATACGCCCGCGAATCAAGAGGAACCCACGGTGGTGCGATATGGCGGAACAGCTTCTTTTTTACGGATTTCATAATGGATATTCCTTCTGAGCTAATAACTGCCGTCAGCCGCGGATCCGACCAATCGGCCTCGCCTGCGGTACGCCTCTTGATCGATGAAATTCTGGCACGTCACGGCGAGGCCGCCCAGGCCATCTTGTTTTATGGGTCCTGCCTGCGCACGGGAGATGATCTCGATGGATTGGTGGATCTCTACTTGCTGGTGGCCAACTACCGCGCATCCTATCCCAGTCGCATTCAGGCTATTCTCAACATGTTGCTGCCGCCCAATGTTTATTACCTTGAGCGGGAATTTGAAGGACAGGTTGTTCGGACCAAATATGCGGTTTTGTCCCTGGCGGATTTTCAAAAAGGGACATCAAAGCGCTGGTTTCATTCTTATCTTTGGGGGCGTTTTTGCCAGCCCACCGCCCTGCTTTACGCTCGCAATGATGAGGTGGCCAAGCTGGTCCAGAGGGGGTTTGCCCGGTCGGTTTTAACCTTTATCCGGCGTGTGCTGCCCCGGATCAACTCCGATTTTACCACCCGCCAGATGTGGCGCCGGGGCCTGGAACTTTCTTACCGGGCCGAGCTTAGAGCTGAACGGCCGGAAAAGCGGGCCCGATTATTTGATGCAGCGCCGGATTATTACGAAAATGTCACCCGTCTAGCCTTAAATGCCGTTGGTTTTCCCGCCGAGATCGTTAATAGCGCCGATGGGATATCCTATCGCGTGCGGATTCCTGCGCGGGTGCGATATTTGAGTCGACTGACATGGGGACTGCGATCTGGGCAGGGAAAACTGCTTTCGGCATTGAGACTGCTCAAAGCCATGGCTACATTTGAAGGCGGTGTGGATTACATTTTGTGGAAGATCGAACGGCACTCGGGGGTTACGGTGGATATCGAACCACGGCTGAGGCGCCGTCCGCTGTTGGCAATGTGGGTACTGTCCTGGCGACTTTACCGGCGTGGTGGGTTTCGCTAGTGTTGCATCCTTCTTTTTTTGTAGAGTATATACTTAATTGTCGGTTCCTGATGAATTTTGTGGTAACCTTCAGGCACCGTGCAGTTGCCGTTTTTCGCAATGATGAGATATTGACGGTCCATGTCAGGCGTCAAACTAACCCGGTAAAATCGCTGCATATCGGCAAAAAGCCAATCATGATATATTATATCCCCGGGACACACCGAAATGGTAATTCGTTGCGGCAGTTCAATGTTCTGCAAATAAAAATCCTGGTAAAAAGGTCTCCGTTTGGCATCGTGGTCTTTGAGGTAAAGCATGCTGGACAACGCGACCCCCAAAAAAATAACTGCCGCTGCCCCGATGCCCCGTAGAATGATGCGTTTGTCTGTTAGAATCGATTCAATTTGGGCGGCGATGTCTTGAGTGGCAAAGGCCAGACTTAACACAAAATACGGAAAGGAATGCAGAATATAGCGCACGTGCTGGCGGGTGCTGAGCATAAATGGTAAACTGGCGGCCAAGGCGACAAGTAAGAAGAACAGGGCCTGCCGGTTAAATTGAATCCGGCGCAACGATAGCCTGGTGGCCAGCATCAGCACACCGGTTATTAGAAAAGGTACAATCATTTCCGAGAGCCAGCGTTCCGGCAGATACCAGCGGGTATGGCCCGAAGCCCTTTCACCTGTTATGCTGGCCATGACCTGGTTCTGCCAGAAACCCTGCCAGAATTCGACACTGTCTTTGAAAAGATACAACGTTACCAGAAAGAGGAGCGCAAACGTGACAAGGGCCAGCAATGTGCCGCTAATGGCTTTTGACAATTTTGCTTTTAAGGTCAGCCACGCCAGGACGGGCACGGCAAAAGTGAAAAATGCAACCGGTCCTTTGGCCAGAAACCCAAGATAAATAAGCCCCCCGGAAAGCAGGCTGTAAAAAAAATGATGCTTAATTGCGAGAGTGCTGCGGTATGAAATATAGGTTGCGGTGATGGCAAAAACCGTCCAGGTATTAACAATCCGGTTGGTCTGCAATATATAGGTAAACAGCGGCAGGGGCACCAGCAGCAACATCGGCCACCAGTTGCCGACAGCGGGCAGTTGAAAGTCCCGGCGGACACGCTGCCAGAACCATGCCATACAGCCAAGAATGACAATGCCGATAAAAAAGCCGTAGAAAGACTCAAGATAGGGGCCATCTCCGAAGAATCGAAAAAATAAAGACTGAATCCAGAAGACCAGGGGCGGATGTTCGTGGAACACCGGGTGAATCCTGTCGTCCAGATAAGGCTTCCAGAATGTTCCAACCCCATCTGACAGATTTCTGGCGACACTGGCATATTCAACACCATCGCCATGGTTCCCCAGTCGCATCAATTTGTATCCAATCAGCAGACAATACAGCGTGAGGACAAACAACAACAGAATCTTTTTGGATGATAAACGTGAGAGCATATCGGTTGGGTCTAATTAAATGTATCGGAATTTGTACAATTATTCCAGAATTCCAACATTCCAATTCCAATTGGGGCGAAGTCCCTAACTCGGCTATCCTCCTATCATTGCTTGTTGAGCAGGTGTTCGGGTACTGATACAGTTGTTTTAGACAAAAGTCAATCTTGGACTCTTGGGAAAATAAAGGCGTTATAAAAGAGTAAAAATAAAGAAAGGGGATTTTTGTGACACGTGCAGCGACCAACGGAATTGACATTGAATATGATACATTCGGAGATCGCGACGGATCTCCGCTGCTTCTTATCATGGGACTCAGCAGCCAGATGGTAGCCTGGCCCGAGTCGTTTTGCCGGAAACTTGCACAAAGTGGCCATTGGGTTCTGCGTTTTGATAATCGCGACGTCGGACTTTCATCCAAAATCGAAGGTGTCGGTATACCCGATCTGATGGCGGCCTATCAGCAGGGACAGCCGGTGGAAGCGCCGTATACCCTTTCTGACATGGCGGCTGATGCTTTAGGGCTGATGGATGCTCTTAAGCTGGAAAAAGCCCATGTGTGCGGATTATCCATGGGCGGCATGATCGCTCAGCTTATGGCGATAGAGTATCCACGGCGCATATTGAGCCTTATCTCGATGGAATCCAGCACCGGCGATCCCACACTTCCGTCCGCAAAACCCCAGGCCATGGAAGCCATGTTGTCACCCCCGCCGCAGGATCGCGACGGGTACATTCAGCACGCGGTCGAAGTGTTTCGCGCATTTTCCGGCGGATCGGATAAATTTGATGGAACCCTGGAAAGGGAACTCGCGCTGAATTCCTATGAGCGCTCGTTTTATCCTCTCGGATTTGTTCGTCAGTTAGCGGCCATCCTGGCCTCAGGCGACCGCAGCGAGCGCCTGGCTTCCGTGACGGCGCCCACGCTGGTTATTCATGGGGCTGACGACCCCCTGGTGCCCCTGGCACATGGCCGTGCCACGGCCCGGGTCATACCGGGCGCAAAACTTCTGGTGGTGGAGGGCCTGGGTCACGGGATCGCCTATCCGACCCTGTGGGATGAGATCGTTGATGCTATCATGCAGCATACGAGCGCCGCTTCCGGCCGCGAGCGTCCAGTCTAATCGAGAAAGAAACTTTGTAGTTTTGAATCTATTTTTTTTGGATTGTCGGAGCGGTTTTTAACCGCGATTGCCCGGGTAAATCGCGGCTGAAAGCCGCTCCCACCAACCTTTAATCACAGCATAAAGAACATTGAATTAAATGTCGTTTCACACAAGCGGCGCCTCTGGCCTGAAAAGCGGCCAGTCTGATCGGAATAGAAACTGATGAACGTCGAACATCGAACGTCCAACATCGAACGCCGAATAAATGTATTCTGTCTGTTTTAAAAAGATTTCGCGAAGCCTCCGGCTCGTAGGGGTTCTAACGCCTACGCCTCGGAGAGCGATTCCATCATTCGTCATTCGTCAATCTTCATTCGTCATTCCATGTAGTTTCACACGAGCAGTGGCTAAACTAAACCAGCCTCAAAATTTTTTCTGCACCAACGGACGAAGAGAACCAAGGCCAATCAGCGGACCGATTGCCAAAAAGAGAAAAAGATAATCAGACGGGATGACGGGAATCAGCGACGTTATCAGCTGGATGCTGATGATGGTGATGAAAAAACCAATGCAGTTAACGATTGTCAGGGCGGATCCGACGAGTTCTTTGGGAGCGGTGTGCGCGACAAGGGTTGAAAACTGGGGTGAATCGCCAACAACCACGATTCCCCAGAAAATCAAATAGCCCAGGAATACTTGCGGGGGAGCCTGAAACATGAGAGCCGAAGAGAGGCAGCAAATCCCCGAAAAACCGAGTTGAACGAAAGCTACCAGCGCACTGCCGAACCTTCCAGCAACCATTCCACCGCCGATGCAGCCAAGGCTGCCGGCGGCTATGATGGCAAAAGCCCACAAAGATATATTTAATTTCACTTCGGGATGATCGGTTACGTAGGTGATGAGGAACATCGGAATGAATGCCCACAGCGTATACAGTTCCCACATATGCCCGAAGTAGCCAAAGGCGGCTGCACGCAAATCCCGGCGTTCAAATATCAGCATTAAAGCCCTCTCGTTGAATGTCGTACCCCCGAAGAGGTAAGGACCGTCCGGGACGAGCACAAGCATCAGTGCACCCCCGAATGCTGAAATCAGGGAAATCGCGATGATCACCGTTTCCCATGGGACGGATTGACCGGACCCCTTCAAGGCATGGGGGAAGGCGGTCCCGAGCACCAGGGCGCCGACCAGAAATCCCAGCGCTTTGCCCAGCCCTTGCCGGTACCAGCCTGATGCTATTTTCATTCCCACCGGATAAATGCCGGCCAGAAAGAACCCGGTCATACCCCTCAGGACCATCAGAGAGGTGAAGCCCTCGGCGATAAGATAGATGAGCAAATTTGTGAAAGCTCCCAGGAGCGAGCAAAAAAAGAACACCTTGCGGGGTGAAAAACGGTCGGAGACGGCAAAGACGGCAAAGCATAAGGTGCCGGCGATAAATCCGAGCTGCACTATCGATGTCATATAGCCCAGAGCGCTTTCGCCGAGAGACCACTGGCGCTGAATATCATCGAGGATGGCATTGCCGGCAAACCAGAGGGACGTGCCGGTGAACTGAGAGAAAATTATGATCGGCAGAATCCAGGCGGATCTTTTTTTCATATCTACCTCAGTTTTATCGTTTCCAGATATTGTTTGACTTTGCTGGTGGTTGAGATGAACATTTTCGAGCCGGTCATAAAGGTGAATATATTTTCCGCATTACCGCAGGCTTTTGAAAATTCAGGCCCGATCACGGCCGCCGGGTCAGTTGCACCGGGATTATCGGCCATGGCATCCACGTACATGTTCAGCCGATCTTTTAATATTTGAAAATAGTCGATATCCTGACCGATCATATATTCCATTGTCGTCGTTAGATCCCGTGAGAATTCATTCATGGCATTCCAGTAGATCTCTAAAAGCTCATTCTTCTGGGGGCTGTTTGTCAGGTAATAGGAAATGCTCCAGCCGACCCCGATTATTTTCAATATCTGAAGCTCGTATTCCACTGTGGTGCGCTTGACGTCGGCTTCCGGCGGCAGGCGCTCCATCAGCCATTTTACGTCTTCACGGTCAATAGCGAAATTAAACAAATCCTCGCCTGTTTTTTCAATTTTCGATTTTTTATTTTCTGAATTTTCCATGAATCGGAGTATATTACCTGAGCCGGGTTACCCGGAATTGAATATTGAAAACTGAATATTGAAAATTTGTGGATGTCGCTTCGCTCTGTCGGTTTATTTAAAGATAGAATTTCGATTATAATCATTAAACATCAAGCACCCCACATCAAGTGTCAAGCATCTATTACTGAGGATGTAACTACCCATATTAATTGATTAAAAAAGGACTGGGGGTTTTGAATTTTAGCCATTGTGATCCGTTATTTGAAAATTTTTACTGCTGAAACCCGAACACCCGACACCTGAAACCTTCTTTTTCTGACAACATCTTGTCAGTTAAAGTCCGATAAGGGCTTAAACCGTTTCCAAGGCCTGCTGCAGGTCCCGGATCAACTCTTCGGCCTTCTCGATACCCACGGAGAGTCGAACGAGACTCTGACTGACACCGGCTTTGGCCCGGTTTGCGGGACTCAATGCGGCGTGGGTGTTGGTGATGGGCTGATTTGCCAGACTGGTTACACCGCCAAGACTGGTTGCCAGTTTGATCTTTCGCAGATGATCCATAAAACACTTGGTCCGATTGAAGTCCGCATCTATTTCAAAGCTGAGCATACCCCCGAAACCGGCCATCTGTCGTTGGGCGATTCCATGATCGGGATGGGATGCCAGGCCCGGATAGTGGACGGTCTTGACTTTATCCTGGGTTTCCAGGAATCGGGCAATTTTCATGGCATTTTCATTTTGACATTGAATGCGCAGATCCAGCGTTCGCAGTCCCCGCAGGGTCAGAAAGGCCGACATCGGATCCATCACCCCGCCCAGAATTTTCCGATAGGTCCAGATTTTATCAAAATGCTGATTGTTGCAGCAGACAAAGCCCGTGGTGACATCATGATGTCCACCGAGATATTTCGTCCCGCTGTGCAGGACCAGATCCACCCCTAAATCGACGGGATGTTGATTGACCGGCGATGCGAAGGTTGAATCGAGCAGGACAATGGCGCCTTTTTGATGGGCTGCTGAGGCTAACGGTTTGACATCAACCACGCGCAGGAGAGGATTCGTGGGTGTTTCCAGGTAGAGGATCGATAATCCTTGGTCGATTTCTTTTAAAATCTGCTCCGTATTCCAGCAGTTTATAAAAACCGTTTTAACATCCAGGGTCGGCAGCACCTCATTTAAAAGTTCAAACGTGCCGCCATATAGTTCCTGGGTGGCCACAATTCTGCCGCCGGCCTGGATATTCGCCATGATGGCGGTGGTAATGGCCGCCATGCCCGAACCGAATCCCAGGGCACGGTCATACCCCTCGAGTTCCGCCAACATTTGTTCCACTTCCATGACCGACGGATTGTCCCAGCGCGAGTACACGTATCCGCTGCGATTTTGGACGACATCGATGAGATCATCCGATTTATCAAATTGGTAGGTTGCGGTCAGATACACCGGCGGGATGACGGGTTTTCCCTTCATTCTTTTTTCTCCTTTGCAAACAATAGTCGTTCAGCTATTATACTGAAACTATTATTTTTTCTTTGTGACTTGGTGTCTTTTTGGCTGAGCCGTTATATAGTTGGCCATAAATTTCGAACGTTTTGGGTTGTTCTCTGAACCCGGGTATCTACCTAAAAATAGTATCCTTGTCAACGAAAGTGGCACAGCCATCAACTGAACGGTAGCACTATTAATGGTTGATCGGAAAATAGGCGTACATGGTTGTGATCATTTTTGTCGCACATTCCGGCAACCGTTTTGCGGTTACGGGAAGGTTTTGTCCTTATTTGCAGCTAATCGCCGGATTTGAACGCACGAATATGCGATCACATTAGGAAGGAGAATTTGATAGAAGAAAATGGTTGAATATGGAACCCAAACCAGATAAAGAATGAGAAAAACGTGGTGATATCTTTTTGCTATCTGAAATAATAATGAATTCAATATATTGGCAAGTTATTTGAAAATCAGCTTGCTCTCCTCGGGCAATAAATAACTCATATGAAATAGATTTCCCATTTTCATGTAATTTAATACATAAAAACTTTCGAGAACAATTCCTATTTAGGTGTAACCAATTGATATTACTTAGCTACAACATGAGTATTTGATTACGCATGTTTTTTGCATGCAGGTGTCCTGAGTTTTGTAAATAATTTCATATTAAATTAGTAGAACATACGAATTATTGCGGGAAGAACGGACCAGTGCTCAACAATTCAGAAAGGAGATGATATGCTTTCAATTTGCTATTCGATTAGGTTTCTAATGGTGCTATTAGGACTGCTAAGTGTGTGTTTGATAGGATGCGGCGGCGGTGGCGGTGGTGGCGATGACGGTAATGAAATCACCTCCGAAACAGTTATTTTTAGAGATATCTTCCTGCCTGATGAAGATAGCACTCAATACTTTTCTTGTGAATATGAATCGCAACCCTATGAATATGAGCGTATAATTTCAAGATGTTCATACATGGGATATGTTGATAAACCTGTAATATGTGTGAGTCTTTACTACAACAATACGCTGACAAATACAGATTTTTATGACTTTGATGCTGATGGCAACTTCTTGTATTATGGGGCGTTTAACTACGATACTATTGGAGGTGACAGTGAGTTTCGATTGCCTATCCCGCAACCTGTTGTTGTTCTTCCTAAGATCGTTGATATTAATAAAACTTATAGAACAGTCTTCATAGAAGAAGATTATGAGTTAGATGTAAATCCTGATGAAAAAAGCGATGAAGATGAATTAACTATTGAAATATCTTTTCACAAAGAGACCATCAATGTTCCCGCAGGAACTTATGATACCTATGTGATGACAGTTATAACCACCTCTGTTGATTCAGACTCCAGTGAGATCGGTGAGGAAGTTGAAATGTATTATCTTGTTGAAGGAATCGGGGCAGTGAAATTCGAGGAGGATGATATTAATATTTGTGAATTAGATGAATTTCCTTACCCTCAGCTTGGACTTGTTGCATATTATCCGTTTAATGGTAATGCGTACGATGAGAGTGGAAATGGATATGATGGAACGCCAAGTGGTGAATTGCTTTATCAAGATGGCCTGTTTGGAAAAGCACTATATCTTGATGGTGACAATGATTACATTGAGGTTAATATTCCACTTGATGGAACGGCTAATTGGTCCATCTGTAGTTTTATAAACATCAATGATGCAAGCACTTCCCAATGGCAAAATTTAGTCAGCAACAAAGATGAAGGTTTCTTGGTAGGGTTTAAAACTGATGATCGAACTTATCGAATGTATGATGCCCCGGAAACCCTCATTCAATCTGAAAACAATGCAGTTGAACAGGGAGTAGACACAGCAATATGTTATGTTAAGGATTCCGATATATTAAAAGTCTACAAAGATGAGGAATTAATTGCAGAAAATAATAATGGAGATTTGGTCAATTTTACAAAATTAAGCAAAATTGGAATATGGGATAATGAAGGTACGTTGAATCATAGAGAGCCATGGAATGGATTGTTGGATGAACTTCTCATCTATAACCGCGCCCTTTCAGGCGCCGAAATTCAGGCACTATACACAACTCCATAAACTTTGTTTGAAATGAAGGTAGGGCCTGCAAAGGCTCTGCCTTCCTTGTAACTGTGACCTTCGATAACTGCTATATATTTGAACATTTGACATCACCCAATTTTTTATGATATCCATTTGAAACATAACATTTTCAGTAAGTTACGATATTGGCAAGAAATCAACCGCCGGAATTCGGTCAAATACTGGAATGATTTAGAGCATATCATTAATTTTACCGAAGTTCAGAACTCAATAAATCACAGGTGGATGCCAACATGGGATACTGGCACCAAAAAAGGATAATTAAAGGTTGACAACAATTAATAATTTCTGATATGAGTATATTCTCATAATTAAATAGATAGAATAAGCTTAATCGGTAAACGACAGACTGCAAAAACGCATCGAGGGGGGGATGGGCCTGATGCAAAATTGTCTTAACATAAAAAGCCGAGTCGCCAATAAATGGTGGCTTGGCTTTTTTAATTGAAGAAAGGGGGAGAAATGAAAAAGATTTTAACATTATCTATCATTACTTTTATATCAATTTTTCTGTTTGGTATAACCTTGGCAACCGCAGACGGTGTGCCATTTGAGGCTCTTCAGCGACAGATTGACGATCTTCAGCAACAAATCGACAATTTGCAAAATATTACGATTAAAGCATTTGCAACGACCACCGGCATCAGCTCACAAATCCACCATAATCTTGCCCCGGAAACAGACGTAGATTTGCTCACATTGGAATTACCTGCTGGAAAATATTTAAGCACCATAACAATCCAAGCTCATTACCTTCCGCACGATTCCAGCACAAATTTAAGCTGCGGTTATGTAATTTCTGATCCCGATCAGTTTATAGGCTTTATGTTTGGTGGCAATGTAAGCGGGCAGGTATCCCATGCTCATACGATGGGTATGCATCTCTGGGAGCCCGCAGTGGCCGAACCTCTGACTGTGACTGTAAGGTGTCACCACACCCCAATAATAGGAGAACCCCAAATATTAGACATCAATCATGCCGAATGGACGGTAATAGCAGTTGATGAATTGGATGATCAAATTTCTGAACCGGCTTTGTCAAATCCCTAATCTGCTTTTAGCGTTGACTAATTCTGGTTAAGTGGACAATCAAATATTACAAATTTAAATCCCTAATTGGTAATCTCAAAAAATAACATGGAGTCGTGGCCTTAGCCGCGTCTCCATGTTTGTCATATTGCCTCAGCTCATCTGAAAACTTTGCAGCAGGTGCTCCGAAGCTATTTCAACATCGACTTGAAGTTTTATTTGTTGCTATGTACAGGTTCCTTTTCTATTAAAAAGCCTGATGTATCTCCAATAAAACTTCACCAGCTTCTGACTGAATGTATCTGCTATGTATCCGAAACAAAAGGTTACTTGAAATTATTAAGATAGCCATAACATATCTGAATTATGACGTAATTGCATGTACTGGCAAGAAATCGTTCCCAGAGAGTCTGTCAAAGGCTATGCATAATAGAGCATATTTCAAATTAACCGAGGTTCAAAGAATCTAAATATATCTGCAGTTTCCAGAATCAATAAATTTGATTGAAAAAGCACATTGATTTGAGTATAAATGCATACAACCTATTTCTGATTTTCCTTATCCACCAGGCCTGAAGCAGCTCTCCATTTCTACAATCGAAAACAGAAGCTTATTAAGTGAAACAAGATGAAGAAAATTGTTAAAATATTGCTCTACCTTTTTGCCGCAATAATGCTAATCTTTTCTATCGTCGGGATTACAAGCAGAGATATGATCAACATTCCCGCAAATTTTGAAGGAAAATATATTGAAATTTCAGGAATAAAAGTTCGTTATAATCAGATCGGAAAGGGCCCGGATATATTATTAATTCACGGCGTGCCAGGTTCCATTGAAGATTGGGAGCCTATTATTAGCAGTCTATCATCGAATTACAGGATAACTGTATATGATAGACCCGGCCACGGATACAGTAGTGCAGAAAAGATAGGGTACAATCTCGAACACAATGCTAACATTGCTCTTGGTATAATTAATAAGCTTCATTTAAAAAACGTTATAGTGGTTGGGCATTCCTATGGCGGAAGCGTTATAATGGCGCTCGCTGTTAGAAACCCTCATCAAGTCAAGGCGTTTATTCCAATCGCAGGTGCAACTTATCCTGTAGAAAATATAGAGCCTATTTATTCGCTCATTAGGATACCAATCATAGGCAGGGGATTTGCTGCCATGGCTTCTTCGTTTATTGGTCCTGCCATGATTAAAGATGGGCTTCGTGAGGCCTTTCATCCAAATGAAGATATAATACCAGAGGGGTTTATTGATACCAGGGTGAAAATTTGGCTGCAGACAAAAGTACTTGTAAGCACGGCAAGGGAAGAACTCAATCTTAATTCTGATCTTGAGAAGATAATCCCTGATTATGGGAACATATCAAAGAGGTTCTTTATCATACATGGTGATTATGATTTATGGGTACCTAAAGGCGACTCAACTAAATTACACAAAATAATTAGAAATTCAAAACTATTAATACTTAGCAACACTGGTCATCAGGTTCAATACGAAAGATCTGGCATTCTTATAAAGACAATAAACGAAGTTGCGAGCAATTAGCCAGCATCGCGACCACTTACTGTGTAATTAATGGGTTCCAACTACCTTTCTGCAATTTTGGTATTTTTTAGGTATTCTCAATATCTCAACTCAACATCGCGATCATGGTTAAAGTAAAATGACGTATTTTGTGGCAATATTTTCAGCAATATAAAGGGAGATAATGATGAAATGGGAACCCTTGTTTACCCATTTACTGAAACTTTTTATGCGTACTGATAAATTGATAAAGTAAGACAGCGAAATAAAGACTTCAGGGGCTGAAGATGGTCAGCCAAATGAACCGGAAAATGATTATAGTGGGCAGAACAAAAATATAACGAACGTTGAAAGATCGTCTTGAAATTGCATGTAAATCCAAAGTTGTAAATATCAATGACCTGAAAAAGATTGTGATAGCATCATTGTCGGCCCCTGGTCGCCGGTGCCGAAACTGCTATATATTTGCACTCTTGAAAAGCTGGAAAGCACATGATATCCAAAGCTTATCTTCACAAATTTCGATAACGGTCGAATTAAAGATCATGGCAAGATAAGTGAAATTTTTGGAGAGCTGAAATTTTTGTGCTTTCATCTACGTTATATATTAGAATAAGTAGAGAGAATACTTCTGCCTAGTTATTTTAAATGTAGTAGAAAAGCATTGATCTACTACATGGTAAAAAAATAACCTCCTGATAGCATAGATCTGAACAATTATAAACCCTAAAATGCTAAAAGGAGGTTGCCATGAACAATGAAGACATTATTAGGCGGGAACAATTCTGTCAAATTCAAAGCGAGATCTGTGGATCTGATGACTACTTGGTGATTGGTCTCGATGTGGCCAAAGATAAACATCTTGCGTTTATGGGTAGCGCTACGGGTAAATCACTTCTGAGAAAATTGGTCTTTGAAAACAACCTTAACGGCTTCCGCAAACTGTTGGAACGTAGTGATGCTGTCAGAGGGCAAAACGCTCTTTGCAAAGTTGTCTTCGGCTTGGAGCCTACCGCCAATTATCACAAGCCGCTGGGTACGCATCTGATCCGTTGTGGATGTCATGTGGTGCTGGTGACCGGTAAAGCGGTTAAAAACAACCGTGAGCTTCTCGACGGGCGATGGGACAAACATGACACCAAGGATGCGGCCAACATCGCCGATCTGGTCTCGCGCGGCAGATGTCTATACTATGACTATCCGTCAGGTAGTATAAATCAGTTGCGACAGTTGCTATCGCTGAGAAGGCGGTTGAAGAAAGAAGAACACAGTCTTCGGATGCGTATTCGAAATAATCTTTTGGCGCAATACTTTCCTGAGCTTGATCGCTTTTTCAGCGCTTGTGAAAGTGAGACTCTGGCCATCGTTCGCTGGTGCCTGGATCCCAAAACGATTTCGTCTTTAGAGTTTGACGAGTTTTTTTCGATGGTCACCACCGCCAAACGCGGGATTGCTCAGAAGCTGCGTTTGCAAAAGATTCATCGCTTAGCAGTTGAATCGGTTGGATGCTCGATGGGACCGGCGGCAGAGTTTGAAGCGACGCTGTTAGTGGACAAACTCAAGCAGGTTCGCCATCAGTTGAAAGAAATCGCAGACCTAATGGAAGATTTTTGTATGGAGTTTGTCGAGTATAGCTGCCTTCTAACGATTCCCGGTTTTGGGCCATATATAGCTGCTAGGGTATTAGCCTCAATTGCCAACCCCCGGCGCTTTGATAGCAGTAATCAAGTCATAAAGTTGGCCGGCTATGATCTTGGTGCGAACCGTAGCGGCAAAACAAGCAATGAGGCTGTTCCTGTCATATCTAAAAGAGGAAACGGTGAACTGCGCTATGCGCTTTATCAAGCGGCTCATGTTGCCTCAACTCGCAACCGAGACTTCATCCGCTACTTTACCCGAATGCTCCGCGATCGGCAACGTGAGCGCGGCATTAAAACCAAAATGAGAGTAAAACTGGCAGTAAAAATGCTGAAAATAGCTTGGACGATAATGAAAAAACAAGAAGCGTTTGATCCTGAATATCTTAGTATGGAGTAAATAGAATTTCATCTTCGGCGAGAGAGCTCGTTCAACTACGTCGGGGCCTAAGACTTCGGGAGATACAATACCGGGCCTCTCACTGAACTGAAAAATCTTGATTAGGGATGATTGGCCGGGCACCGCAGGTGGCATGCCGGATAACCGTAACGATCAGATGCAAGGTTCGCTTGAGTGAGGGATTCGCCGAAATTTAATCAAAAACATATAAGGAGAATTGTGCCTCCAAAACGACTAACGCTCTATGTAATTGAAATCTTTAAAGAAAAAAATTTGGCATTTTCCTCTTGACAGGAGGCTATAGGATGTATCTGTACTTTGGCTCTTTTCCATGTATTCTCAATATATCTCATCCAACCGTTTTTATGTGATATATTCTTTCTACCGAGGCAATCTGCACTGAACTGGTTTTCCGGTTGGCCACTACATATAGTGCTCAGCCTTATTGGGTGCCAACGCCATCTCCTGGCAAGCTGTACTATGTGGCTAATCGGAATTTGTACTGATGGTATGCAATACCTATCCGCCACTGGTGAAAATCATTTGTGGAGGGTCGTGAGATGAGAAAAAATCCAGTCCTCTTGATATTGCTTGTGCTCATAACTGGTTGCTCAAAATTGCCATGCAAACCTGCCTCTTTTTATGCGCCGCCGCCTGATGCTCCATACACAGCAGAGGAGGTAAAATTTCTGGCTCCAGCTGGCCACTTGCTGGTTGGGACGCTCACTGTTCCATCCGATGAGGGTCCGCTGTTCCCCGCTGTTGTCCTGATTACAGGCTCCAGTCCCCAAGATCGAGATATGGTTGGAAGCTATTGGGGCACCCGGAAACAATATTATCAGCCTTTTCGGCAGATTGCAGATGACCTTTCCCGTCGAGGAATTGCTGTACTCCGAATGGATGACCAGGGAAGCGGATGTTCTGAAGGCGGCCCGCATTACGACATACCCATTCAAGAAAGAGCCAATGATATTCGGGCAGGGCTAACCTACCTCCGTACAAGAGGTGACATCGACCATAAGAGGCTTGGCCTTCTCGGGTTAAGTGAAGGCGGTAATATCGGCCCTATGGTAGCAGCATCAGATCCGTCGATTGCAGCTGTTGTCATCCTGGCCGGCACAGCAACTAACGGGTATCTAATTATAGAATACCAATGGCGTTATCAACTCGATAATACACCAGGATTGTCAGATGACGAGCGAAAGTATCAAGAGGAGGTTATCGATAAAAAAGTACGGAACATGAGAGATTATTTTGCCAGGGGAGAAGGTACACCTTGGGAAAAATCATTTGTTTCTTATTCACCATTGACTTCAGCGAGGAAACTCCATTGCCCCGTATTGATACTTCATGGCGACCGAGATGCTCACGTACCTGTAGAACACTCTTCCATGCTGGCCCAAGCCATACGTGCGAACGGAAATCAAGATGTAACGGTAATAATATTCAAGAATCACAATCACCTTCTGCTAAAAGATCCTGATGGCAGAAAGAGTGAATATTCTAAGCTGCTCAAGCACACCAATCAACTTTCGCAAAACGTTCTCAATACAATCTCTGATTGGGTCGTTAATAGGCTAAAGGGTGGGACTTAGAGAAACTAAGGGGTAGGTTGTACTATCTGCCACTAAAGAACAACCTGGAAAAATAAAAGCCGACCACAACATATAGTGGTTGGCCTTTTCGATGAATAGTTGACTATCATATTGTTATCACTTGAAAAATTTGATATCGGATTTTTCTGATTCCTCCAACAAAAAACAACTATCTGGCTTCCGTTAAAATTGCATATACTGTAAACATCTATGCAGAATTGACCAGTCATTAGAATCTGTGATATCAGATTACGATATATGCATTTTTACCAGAGTTGGTGAACCATCTACATATCGCAACCTTGGGTAAATTTGTGATATTTTAGGATATCAAAAGTTTTTGCTGGCATAGTTTTTTCCATCTATTCTCCATGTACCTGAAAAAGTGCTGAATCTGAAATAGGGATTATCATGCTTACACAAAAACCTGTTATTGCCGACAAGGTATTTAAAAACGGAGCGATTTACACCGTTAACAGCAGTCGTTCTTGGGCCCGGGCTGTGGCCATCAAAGATGCCGAGATCGTGCATGTCGGTGCTGATAAGGAAGCGGATGCGTTTATCGGGCCCACCACGGAAGTAATCGACCTAGGCGGCAAAATGATGCTACCGGGATTTCACGATGTCCATGTTCATCTTCATGAAGGTGGCATGCATACGTTGAAATGCGACCTGTGGGATTGTAACACGCTGGACAAAACCATTTCCAGGATAGAAAAATACATTCAGGACCAGGGGCCGGATGCTAAGGGGTGGATTCAATGTTCAGGCCTGCAGAAAACTTGTGCCGATGAAATCTCCAGGAAAATTCTGGATAAACTCGCCCCAAAGCGGCCAATCTATATATTGACATTTGACGGGCATTCCTGCCGGGCGAATTCGCGGGCTCTGGAACTGGCAGGTATCGATAAGGATACACCAGATCCGCCCCAGGGCAAAATCGAACGCAAGCCCGGATCGAGGGAGCCGAATGGTTACCTGCATGATTTTGCCGCTCGAATGGTCAAGGACGCCATACCCTTGCCCCCGCTCGAAGAACGTCTTGAAGGCCTGAAAAGCGGTATCGCATCGGCCCATCAATTTGGTATCACCTCCATTATCGAGCCCGGGGCGGATGATGCGCTCATGGAACCTTACTTTGAACTGAGTCGTCGCGATGCCCTGACCTTGAGGATCAGAGCCTCTATCTCTCCTATTAACTGGCAGCCAGGTGCTTTTGATGATGAGATATACGATTTTGTAGCTGCCCGGGGTAAATACCGCCGAGAGGGTATCGACGTAGAGTCAGTTAAAATGTACATTGATGGTGTTCTGGAAAACGGTTCAGCAGTACTGCTGGAACCCTACCAGGACGAAGCGTTGAACGGCAGTGCGCCGTTTTATACCCAGGAAAAATTGAATCGATATATCACCTGGATTGACAGCCAGGACCTCCAGGTTCATCTGCACGCCATTGGCGACGGCGGAGTGCGTATGGCCCTGAATGCATTTGAAGCAGCACAAAGGACTAATGGCAAAAAAGACAACCGTCATACCATCTGCCATGTCCAGATGATCGATCCTGCTGATGTACCTCGCTTTGCCGAACTGGGAGTTGTCGCCAATTTCCAGGCTCTGTGGGGATTTCCGGATCCCTACGTAACCGATACTGGTTTAGCGGCTGTCGGGAGGGAACGTCTAAAAAAATTCTATGTCATCGGGAGTGTCCATCGCAGCGGTGGCAAGATTGCCTGCGGCAGCGATTGGTTCGTGTCCAGCCTCAATCCTCTGGACGCCATCGAGGTCGGGATCCGCAGGCAGGACCCTCATCTGCCGGAGGGTTCGCCAACGCTCAATCCGCAAGAGGCTATTGATCTGGCGACTATGATTGAAGGGTATACTATCAACGGTGCCTATCTGATGCACCAAGATAAAGAGGTTGGCAGCATCGAAATAGGCAAGCGGGCCGATCTGATTGTTCTGGACCGTAACCTGTTTGAAATACCGGCCACTGAAGTGAACCAGGCCAAGGTTCTGCTGACCATTTTCAATGGTCAGCGTGTCTTCGGCCAGGATTTTTAAATAGGCCTTACCTCAACTATCCAATTCCATTGTATTTTAAAGTCCTATGTATTTACTGTGATACTTGAATTGTTCTGCCTTCACAAGTCTGAAAACATTGTGATGTCATCATCGGATCAGATTTGATCGGACTTGGGATACCTCATGGTGATCGCTCGAAAATGACGTCCTCCAAAACCAATGACATCTCCATACGCAAAGTTTGGGCAAATTTGTGATATCTCATAAAGTATCTGCAAAAAAAATCACCATCCTAAAAGTACTGATACTGAAAAAAAGGTGGACCACAATATGTTGTGTCCACTATTTTTTTTAATAAAGGTAGGCAAAGGAAAGATTAGAACTGCAAATCCATCCCTTTCTGCTAATGAGAAAAGATTTGATGGCCGCAATCGCAACTTTCAATGTTTTCGGGAGTACATATACCAATCAAATCTTCGATAGAATCATGGTTTATAAACGTTTGGGCACAATGACGCCGTTTGAAAGCGTCCGTTACAGCGATTTGTTCGCTGACTGTTCCCATTCTTCTTTCAGTATGCCGTATAATTCCATGTCTTCGTAGGTGTTCCATTTCTGAACATGTTTCCTGCGTGTACCTTCCAGTCGCATAGCGAGTTTCTGCATGACTCGTCTCCCAACAGTGAATTGATTTCCTCGTCCTTATACCGATGAAATATCATACCCGCCTGGCTTCTTTTTCCATTTTTAATCTTTTTTTACGAAATCGAACAAATCATTTGCATAATCGTAAAAAAGACAGGCTGGGTTTATTCTAAATAACTATAAATATTAAATAGTTATATATGGCACGCCTATTGCTAAATCAATAATCACAGTCAAACATCCAATGAGATGACTGAAGATCCATCATATGATTTCTGTTTTTGGAGGGAGTATGCTGGCGTAATCATCCATAGCAAAAAGGAGGTATTCAATGAAGCCAAATACATGTGTTGTTTTAATTTTGCTCTTTTTTCTCGCCTTGCCGTTTACATATGGCGGATGCAGTGGCGGCGGGTCATCATCAACACATAATAACAATTCGCTGCCGTATATTTCGCCTGAAGGAGCCGGTTATTCTTCTGAAAAATTAAAAGAAGCCGAACAATTTGCCAGGGAGATTGGATGCGCTGCCGTAATGGCAGTTTACGACGGCAAGGTCTTTTTCGCATGGGGAAATATTTCTAAAAACTTTCGCTGCCATTCGATCCGAAAACCTTTTTTAGGTGCCCTTTATGGAATTTATCTGGCGAAGGGAGATATAAACCTCGATGCCACCCTGGAAGATTTGAATATTGACGACATTCCTCCCAGTTTAACCTTCGAAGAAAAACAGGCCAAAGTCGAGCATTTATTGATGAGCCGATCCGGCGTCTATCACGAAGCAGCTGCTGAACCTCAAGATATGATCGATACCAGACCCGAAAGAGGCAGTCATCCCCCTGACACCTTTTTCTTCTATAATAACTGGGATTTCAATACCTTGGGAACGATTTTTGAGCAGGAAACCGGAGAGGGGATATTCAAAGCCTTCAAGGAACACATCGCTGACGTCGTCGGCATGGATGACTTCCGCATCGGCAATTGCAATTACCATTACGAGTGGGACAAGTCCATGCACCCGGCCTATCCCTTCAAAATGAGTGCTAGAGATTTAGCCAGGTTCGGTATTTTATACCAAAAACAAGGCAACTGGGAGGGGAAGCAGATCATCCCGGAAGCATGGATCGATGAAAGCACCATGGCCTACTCAGTTGCTGATGAGGCCGCAGGCATGGGTTATGGCTATATGTGGGGAATTATCATGGAAGGAGGAGAAATGGAACAGGAGATCGGCTACCCGGGTTTCTTTCACACCGGAGGCGGAGCCCAGGCGCTGATTATCATCCCTGATTTAAAATTAGTGATAGTGGAGCTTTTTAACACAGATGTTCTCGATGAAGATTGGGATGATGCAGGTCCTGAATTGGTATCGATGATCCTTGATGCCCGCATCGATTAATTTTGAAAAGGCAGCCGTGTTTTTGAGATTCTTGGGTTTCAAGCCAGCTGGGACTTGAAATCAGAAGACAATATCGGTAGTTTAGTTCTTGGTTTAAGCTTTCGGTTCTGTGTTGGCTTTTTATTTTCTGGTTTTTACTATACGATATCTGCTTTTTTTGAAGTAAAGGAGCTGTCATGATTAAACTGACAGGCATCGAAAAGATCTACCAAACCCAGATGATGGAAACCCTGGCCCTATCCAACATCAACCTGGAGGTGGAAAGGGGCCAATTTATTTCAGTGATGGGTCCGTCCGGATCCGGTAAAAGCACCCTGCTGAATATCATCGGACTGCTGGATGCGCCCACCAGAGGGCGGATTGTACTGGAGGGCCAGAAAATCGAGAGCTATAAAGACCGGCATGTGGCGAAATTGCGAAATGAAATGGTGGGCTTCATTTTTCAAACCTTTCACCTGATCAGCGATCTTTCAGCCCTGGACAATGTGGAAATACCGTTGATTTATCGCCGCATGTCCGGTTCCAAACGCCGCCAAAAGGCGTTAGCAGCACTTGAGCGCGTAGGATTAAAATCCCGCATCCATAATTTTCCACCGGAGCTTTCCGGCGGGCAGCAGCAACGGGTGGCGATCGCCCGGGCAATTGCGGGTTCACCCAAAATCTTACTGGCCGACGAACCCACCGGCAACCTGGACAGCCACATGGGCGGCGAAATTATGGAAATATTGAAGGGCTTGAACGATCAGGAAAAGACAACTGTCGTCATGGTCACCCACAATCAGAGGCTCGCGGATCAATGCCACCGCATTATCCGCCTCTTTGATGGCCGCAGGATCAGCTAACTCCTTTGATTCATAAATACGTCATTGTAAATGCGAATCGAAGCACTCAGAAAAGCAACTTCATCTAAATTGAGCATTTCAACTTTAAAATTGGGGAATTGATTCCATGCTGAAAAACTATCTTATCATTTCCTTTAAAGTTTTAATGAGACGCAAGTTTTACACCTTTATCAGCCTCTTCGGGATCAGTTTTGCGCTAATGGTACTGATGATATTTGTAGCCTTATATGAAAATTCCTTCGGCAACATTCCGCCGCAATCGAACAATGACAGGATCCTGACTACAACCTATGTTCAATTTGGCGGAAAAATATTTTCCAGAATAAGTTCTCCGGGGTACGTGCTGCTGAAACACTACCTGAAGCTGCACACACTGCCCCGGATTGAAGGCGTGTCTATTTTTTCCTCCAGGAATAACGTTGATCTTCTATTTCATGATCGGACAATTAAAGTATCCCGTAAAAGAACGGACGGTGATTTCTGGAAAATATTTGATTTCAGGTTTATTGAAGGGAGGCCGCTGACGGCCGATGATGAAAAAAATTCGAATTACGTCGCCGTGATTAACGAATCGACCCAAAAAAAATTATTCGGAAACAAAAGTGCGCTCAGTGCTTTCATCGAACTCGAAGGTCAGCCGTTCCGGATCGTCGGTGTGGTGCCGGATGTCCCCTCTCTTCGCGACAGACCCTATGCAGATGTTTGGGTCCCGCTCAGCACGGCAAAAACCAAAGCCTATCTTGAAGACGGCGTTTTCGGCGATTTCGACGCCGTTGTGCTGGCTCAAAAACGTGAGGATATACCATTGATTAAAAAAGAATATTCCGAGCGTTTGCAGGGGCTGGATTATCCGGTTCCCGAACCCTGGACATATGCCAAAGGGAGACTGGAAACGTACTTGGAAATTGGCGCCCGGAGCACATTAAATAAAAAGGCTTACCTCGATAAAACATACGCAAACAAGTTCCGGATTATCCTGCTCATCGGGGTATTCATTTTTATATTGCTGCCGACGATAAATCTGGTCAACATAAACTTGAGCCGCATCCTTGAACGATCATCCGAAATTGGTGTCCGCCGAGCTTTTGGGGCGTCTTCCCGGGTGCTTGTCGTCCAGTTTATTGTTGAAAATGTATTGTTGACGTTGATCGGTGGAATACTTGCTTTCGGCCTTTCATGGGGAATACTTCAGGTCTTCAATACTGTCGATATAATTCCTTATAAAAACCTACGCTTCAATTTTTTGATATTTTTTTTCGGCTTTGCCATTACCATACTATTCGGTGTCATATCCGGAGTCTACCCGGCGTGGAAAATGTCACGCCTGCACCCGGTTGCGGCTTTACGCCAGGGGGCTATGTGAACCCAAACATGATGAATGCACCGAAATATACGATAGCCTTTTCAGACGAAAGTTAACTTCATGATCAAACAACTGATCAAATTAATCTGGAACCGAAGACGTTCAAATGCTTTTATTATCCTGGAAATATTGGCAACGTTTTTAGTTCTGGTTGGAGTTTCGACCTTCGGATTGCACTATTGGCACCGGTTCCGGCAGCCCCTGGGGTTCTCTTATGCAAATGTTTGGAGTATTTTTGCCTACGAAGAAGGTGTGGAGTATGGATCGGTGGACAGGGTGGAAACACTGCAGCAAATCGTGGGTGCATTGAAAGATTTTAAGGAAGTCAGGGCAATTGGCCAGGCGGAGTATAATTTTTATGCGGTTGGTCAAAACGGCCATCGCTTCCGTTACCAGGGGCGTTATCTGAATTCACTCGCGATGCATATAACCGACGGCTGCGCGGATGTTTTACAGCCGGATCTTATCCAGGGACGCTGGTTTGACAGATCCGATGATGATAGTGAGCATTCGCCGGTGATTATCAATAAAAGATTTGGGGATGCGCTGTTCGGCAGCGAAAATCCGTTGGGAAAATTACTGGAATGGGTGTCCGCCAAAAATGAGGTAGTCGAGGCGTTGACCGTGGTCGGCGTTGTCTCCGACTTCAGGCTCTACGGCGAATACGATGGACTGCGGCCGTTTGTACTTTATCGAACTCCCCTGACAAATCCGGACAATATGCCGTATAATCCCCTCCTGATCCGGGTAGACCCTTCAGCTGCTGAGTCTCTAAAGATGAGGATGCTTGCCAAACTTCAGAAGTTGGCCCCCACCTGGACTTTTAAAATCACGCCGGTTGCATTGATCCGGGATGAGAAACTTAAAGAAGGATTGGCCGTGTTTTTCAGCCTGGGGTTGGTGGCGTTCTTTTTAATGCTAATGGTTGCCCTCGGGCTTACGGGCGTACTCTGGCAGAATGTGGCGCGACGAACCCGGGAAATCGGCTTGAGAAGAGCCGCCGGTGCGCCCGTTAGTCGCATTTTTCAACAGATTGCCGGTGAAATGATCGTCATTACAACCATTGCTGTCCTGGTGGGTATTTTTCTGATCGCAAATTTTTTACTGCTGGATATCTTCGAATTTATAAGGGGCCAGACGTATTTTCTGGGAGTTCTTGCCGCGTTGCTGATCATCTATTTCATAACCTGCTTGTGCGCACTGTACCCCGGCTATATGGCAACCCGCATTCATCCGGCACAGGCGCTGCATTATGATTAACAAAATACAAAGAGGAAAACCATCATGACTAAACGTATCCTCATCGTTGATGATGACCCAACGGTCGTCACCTCATTAAGCCTGGTCCTGAAACGGGCCGGATTGAAATCCGCGGGTGCCGACAGACCCGAAAGTGCTTTCAAACTGCTTGAAAAAAACCATTATGACCTGATTCTGCAGGATATGAATTTTTCACGCAAGACGACCGGTGAAGAAGGCCTGGCAATGATAGCCAAACTAAAATCGCTTTATCCCCAGCTGCCGGTGATTCTGATGACGGCCTGGGGTTCCATTTCGCTGGCCGTCGAAGGTATGCGCGCCGGTGCAAACGATTTCATCACCAAACCCTGGTCGAATGAGCAAATCATTCAATCCGTTAATATTACCTTAGGATTGGCAGATGCATATGGCCGCTCAAATGGTGATCACATTGTTACGCGTGCGGAGCTGAATGAAAAATATAATTTCAAAATGGTCGTTGGAGAAAATCCGGAATTTGTCAAAATCCTGAATATCGTGGGGCGCGTGAGCCCCACGGATGCATCCGTGTTGATTGTCGGCGCAAGTGGCACCGGTAAGGAACTTATTGCAGAGGCCATTCATCAAAATAGTGCCAGAAAAGATGCAGCTTTTGTCAAGGTCAATCTCGGCGGCATTTCTTCTTCGCTTTTTGAAAGTGAAATGTTCGGGCATGTCAAGGGAGCCTTTACGGATGCAAAACACGATCGTAAAGGGCGATTTGAGATAGCCGATGGCGGAACCATATTCCTCGATGAAATCGGTGATCTGAATCTTGAATGCCAGGTAAAGCTGTTACGGGTTCTGCAGGATAGAACCTATGAAGTACTCGGGTCCAGTATTACCCGCAGCGTCGATGTGCGCGTGGTTTCAGCCACCAACCACAACCTGCCGGAATTGATCGAACACGGCGATTTTCGCGAGGATTTGCTGTATCGGTTGAATCTCATCGCCATTCATATCCCGGCCCTGCGGGATCGATCCGATGATATTCCCATCCTTGTAAACCACTTTTTGGAATCCATCGCCAGCGTATATCGCCGTCCCGGTATCTCAATTAACGAAGCCGGCCTCCAATGGTTGCAAAAACTCCCATGGCCCGGAAACATTCGGGAGTTGCGGCAACTGGTAGAGCGCGCCGTACTCTTATCCAATTCGACCACGCTGGACGTTGCGGATATTGAGCGGGCATTGCAGATGCAGCCCGGTGAACCTACCCCCCAAAAGCTTCCTGCCATCGGAAGTATGACCCTTGAAGAGATGGAAAGATCCATGGTCGAAAAAGCCATGGCGCAATACAACAACAATGTCGGTAAAGTTGCTGAAGCGCTGGGTATCAGCAGGGCCGCTCTTTACCGGCGTTTGGAGAAATTCGGGATAAACTTATGAAACTGAGGACCAAGCTCGCCTTATACCTCATCAGCGTTCATCTGGTATTTGTGGCTACATCTTATTTCCTGTTTCAAGAAAATCGGTTGTGGCTTTTTGTTATCGAAGGTTTTTTTGTGTTTTCGTTTGTAATCGGATTTATGCTGATTCGTTCCATGTTTAAGCCGGCTGATCTGGTTCTCACCGGTTCCGAACTTATTGCGGAAGAAGACTTTACCACGACATTTCGCAAAAGCGGCCAGCCGGAACTGGATGAACTTGTTTCGCTGTATAACGATATGATAAAAAAGCTTCGCCATGAGCGTCTGAGTCTTGAAGAGCAGCACCTCTTTTTGCATAAACTGCTCCAGGCAACGCCTTCCGGCATCATCATCCTGGATTATGACGGCCGGATCGAGCAGGTCAATCCGAGCGCCGAGCACCTGCTGGAAACATCGCGTGAAGCACTGACGGGTAAAAAATTAAGCGCCTTGAAAACGCCGTTCAGCGAGGAGATGGATACATTGGGCGCTGAGAAATCGGTCGTAGTGCCCTTTCAGGGAAATCGGCGTATAAAATGCACCAAATCCCAATTTATCGACAAAGGCTTTACGCGCTACTTTATCCTGATAGAGGAGCTGACCGAGGAGATTCGGCGTTCGGAAAAATCAGCCTATGAAAAACTCATCCGTCTGCTGTCACATGAGGTCAGCAATTCGGTGGGGGCGGTTAATTCGCTGCTTCAATCCTGTATGTACTATATCGACCAGGTCAGGGATAATGATCGCGAAGATTTTGAAAATGCCGTCAGTGTCTCCATCTCGCGCCTGGGAAATCTGAATGAATTCATGAAAGGTTATGCGGATATTGTACGGTTGCCGGACCCAACCTTGCGCAGATCTGATGTGCTGGAGCTCGTCCAAAACTGTTCGGAACTTTTCCGCCGGGAAAGCGAAGAAAAAAGAATTTCGTGGCGCTGGGAAATATTGGAAGATATCCCCCCGATTCACCTCGATAGGAGTCAGATGGAACATGTCTTTGTCAATGTCATTAAAAACGCCATGGAAGCCATTGGAACCGATGGCACCGTAACCATAAAGAGCGGTAACGGCAGTGGAAAATATTACCTGATTATTGAAGACACCGGTGGCGGGATTTCTGAAGAAGCGCGTCGAAATCTGTTTACACCTTTTTTCAGCACCAAGGATTATGGCCAGGGAATCGGTTTAACGTTGGTGCAGGAAATCTTAAACCGGCATGATTTTGACTTCTCACTTGAAGGCCAACATGGAGGCCCGACTCAATTTACGATCTGGTTTTAAAATTCATCGCAATTTGTTTACTACATTTTTTTCTCCGCTTCTTTTTTCTCTTCTACTCCCATCACCATTCTATAGTGGTTGTCAAAAAAACGTTCCGTTATACAAACGTTTTTTCTACAACCATTTATGCTGCCATTCCTTATTCCGGAACATTATTATGGAAAGCGGTATAATTTACGAAATCGGACGATACCTTTACGAAAACGCAACATTTTAAACCGCATCAAATCATAACCCGCTGATATTTTGAATGATTAATATTGGCATAAGCATTGCTATAAAGAGTTTGAAACCGGCGCTGAGGCCCGGCGGAATTTATAACGTCCAATTTACCATAAGGAAGTACGATCATGACGAATAAGCAAATTATTTCAAACTTAATATGTCTTCTTTTAATTACTGGCACCCTCGCATGTGTGGATGCCTCCAATTCTGTTAATGCGAATATCAATATCAATATACCTTCAACAGATGATTTTCCCGCCGTAGTACCTGACGAGGTGGGCCTGAATGACCACAGACTCGCTATTTTATCACAAATGATAGAAGCCGGCAGTTTTGGAGATATTCAGAGTTTGCTGATTGTACGCTACGGTAATATGGCAGTTGAAAATTATTACCAGGGATACAACCGCCATCTGCTGCATTTCACCGGTTCGGTCACCAAAAGTGTTACCTCACTGTTGATCGGCATCGCCATAGATCAGGGTTTCCTGGATGGGATTGAACAAGGAATGCTGGATAAAACGGTGCTGGAATTGTTTCGCGAATACCAAACGGTTATCAACGCGGACCCAATGAAACAGAGCCTTGTTTTCAGACACCTCCTGACCATGAGCTCCGGACTGCAGTGGGATGAGACGACTCACCCGATTGAGGATCCGCGAAATGATTACTATCAAGCTTATCACAGTGAAGATTCCACCAGGTATATTCTCGAAAAATTAGTCAGCCAGGATCCGGGAAGCGTCTTTCACGATAACGGCGGTCTTTCTATGCTGCTGTCGCGCATCATTTTTGATAATACCGATCTGCATGCGGATGAATTCGCAGAAGAATATCTGTTTAAGCCGCTGGGTATAACCACGTTTGTCTGGGATCAACTCGATGACGGTTTGGCGGATACCGGTGGTGGATTGGATTTACGTCCTTATGATCTGGCAAAAATTGGGTGCCTGTATGTAAATGACGGTAAGTGGAAAAACCATCAGGTCGTCTCTAAAACCTGGATAAAAGAATCAACCCGGGCCTGGATAGAAGCGCAATACATCAATGATTTTGATATCACTGCCCATTATGGATTTCAATGGTGGCTGCTCCCAATCCAGGGTTTACCCGGCATCACACCTCAAGATAACGATATTTACATGGCCCGGGGGCAATACGGACAATTTATTTTCGCAATTCCATCTTTGGAAATGGTTGTGGTGATTACTTCGGATAATGAGGAAACCGAAGAATTTATGATGGGAATCTATACGATCCTATATGATCACATTTTGCAGGCAGTTGAAGAATATTAAAATTGGGTTGGCTTTGGAATATAATAGATCTGCAATGAAAAATTATTCTTTCGACATACTGGTGGGGTTGTTTATCCTGGCAACTGTTGCGTACATGTGGATCTGGTGATAAAGAAACGGTACAAACGCATGAGCCTCTTCACCTACTGGAAATTCTACACGGCATGAACAGAATTTGCAAAACAATAGGCTGAAGTATGAAGGTTTATCGTCGCAGTAAAAAAGTATTTTGTATCGCCCTGATCGCTTCCGGTTACTTGTTTCATCCACTATCCGCAGCGGCCGTTGAATTTGGACGACCGGCTTTAAGCGGCTCCATAGAGCATATATCTTCATCAGATGTGGATGAGACCAATCCACATGCTGAAGTATCCGTGACTTCCGCGAGTGCGGGTATGAGACTGCCCATCAATTTGACCGAAAATTCCGACCTGGAAGTAAAATTTTCCGGAGGACTTTATCATTTCGATTGGAGTGATACAGAACGGCTGAAGTTCAGCAACGGCGAAGAACCATGGGATGATCTGTATTCGGCGGAATTCGGACTGGCGTATGTTTACAAGTGGAACAAAAAATGGGCCTCATTCTTAGGCAGCGGAATCGGCGCCGGCTGGGAAAAAGATACCGATGATATTTATTCATACCGGGGTTTCCTGGGCACAAATTACAGCTGGGGACAGCGGCTAAACTGGAAAGCCACCCTGGGATTTGGATTCGGACGCGGGCCTGAAGAAAAGTCCAGTGGGTTTTTTAGCGGCCCTTATGGAACCACATTGGGGCCATTCGGAGGCATTTCATGGAACGAAAAACAGAGAAACTCGTTTCAGCCCGGTTGGAGCGTTAAGCTTCAATTTCCCCCGGATCTCCAAATTGCGTACGTTTTCAACGAACATTGGGCCGTCAATTTTAACTGGATCAATTTGGGAAAAATATTCCGCCTGGCCGATGACAACGATATTTCTCCTGAAGGTCTTTTAGCGGTCAGTTATAGCAAATCGGAATTGGCCGTGGACTTTCGACCGATTGAAACGCTGACGCTCTCCTTGGGGTTCAGTGAATACTTTGATAAACAGTTTGATATTCAAGATGACGACGGTAACAGTTTGCAGACAATCGAAGTTTATGATTCCTTAGGTGTCCGATTTTCTGCAAATTGGGCCTTTTAATGTTTTGCAACTGCCGTTCATTTGACAATTAACGACTCCACCTCGGACACCGAGCCATCCTGCTAAAATTCACGGTCAACTCAGCACACCTCATGAGCGAGGATTAGTTGTCATAGTTCACTAAACACCCGATTGTATATTGCTTAAGCAAGTCTCCAAAATTTTGCTGATGTCCAAATTGTAGATCGTGCCATTCGCTTGTAATGATTTTTGCGGCCAGAGAGCGACCACAATATATTGTGGTCCCGCTTACAAATTCTAAAATGAAAGATATGTTTACATATCGCATTAAATACAAAACGATCAAAATTGTTGTTCAGACAGCGAATTTAAAGAAAAAGTGAATGTTTGCTTTCTGCTATCTATCAACAATGATAACAATGGTTTAATGTTAAAGATACCCAAATCATATCTTACAAGAGGCAATCGTTTTTAATCAGCTCGAATCCTCTATTTAAATCCCACCTCAAAATCCAGCTATAAAATGAGTAATAAATTCAAGCCACCTGGGAAAAAATGCGATTTATTGCAAAACGGACAGACAGGTTGTGTTTTACCTGAACAAATACACAATAAAATCAATCAATTCAAGGGATTCGATTCGGGCACGATATACACTTGCTACAGAATGTGGATTGGGTAGGAGAAATATACAATTCCTGGCAATTGTAAGTTTGTTCAGCAAACCTAAAATAAATTCTTATCCACAGATCGATATTTGCTTTCTTCGAGTGCTTGACCGCGCAAAATAGTGAAAGCTGACGACTTCGTCTTTCGGAAAAAATAAACCCTTCTAAAAATCAAAACTAAGATTATAATAAAAGTACAAACAAACAAAATCCCAGTATCCTGGGCGGCATCAAATAAGACGGTGTGGAAGACATGGCTCCATCCGGAATTGCCAGTCGAAAAACTGACTTCGAATGGCCAGCAAAATGACACCGGTGAACTGGTTAAAAAATAATCGGCTACCACATGAGAAAGAATGAGCATAAAGCAGGATTTAAAACTTATCACGGGTATGTATGACCAGATCTTCGATGATTTGGAAGCAATGTATCCCATGATAAATGCAAATAGAATACTATGAGTCGGTCCTCTGTGGAAGGCACTGCCATTATTTTGTAGAATAAGGCCAAATAGAACATCCATATCGGGCAAATTCGAAAGAATGATTATAAATATTGCCATATGCCACTTGTTAAAATTGGCCTTATCATTCGAAAGTAAGCTATGGGTTGCGAATCCGATAGCTGAGTGACCTATTGGCAAGGGCATGATTTATAACCTCAAAATTAAAATTTCGAATTGAAAAAAAAATCCAAATAAAACGCAATAAAGATTTTGTGATGATGCAAAAACCATGCAACAAATGAACTTTTGCCTGTATTCATAAAAATTAAATCATAATAAAGGCTTACGATAGATCACCAGCTCTACGATAGTGATGGACACTCCGCCCATTGGGAAATATATTTCACAAGTTATGAAAACTCGGTAAACTATTGTGAATAAATTATTGGCGTATAAGCCGCTTTTCGGAAATGCAGATTTGCACTGAATAGATAATGTTATAACTTGAAGCAAGCAATCGTTTTTGCTGACTTAGGGCTTAACACATTGTCCAGTTTTTGGGGACCACCGCCAATCCGTTTTTATCTACAGAGGCGATATCTGCTATCTATCTGTAATAATATCATATGTTTAAATGTTAAGATACTCAAACGATATCTTGAACATAGCAATCGTTAATAGTCAGCTCCTTTCTTCTATTCATACCTCAAAATCCAGCTATAAACTGTGTGAAAAATTCAAAGTTCTTAGGAAATTTTGCGATTTATTACGAAAATGGGGCAGACAGATTTATGGTTGCCAAAACAAATACATTTTTGAATTAGCTTCTAATTATACCTGCCAATCATTTTTCTTTATTTAGCCTTCCTTGACAACCGATACTTTCTCACCAATATTCATAGGGGAAAAAATTAAGGCCCTGGTTTAACTCCGGCCTTAATATTTTTGTGGAATCACTCAGTTAATTTCTAATTGAATTGGATACGAATAAGATGACCAACGATATTATTTTTTCACCGTTTAAGTTAAACTCCTTCACTTTGAAAAATCGAATCGGTGTTGCGCCCATGACGAGGATGTCATCACCGGGTGACAGCATTCCGCGCCAGGACGTGCTGGACTTTTTGGTACGGCGGGCTGAAAATGACGCCGCCATTGTTTATACCGAGGCGATTGTGACCGACTATGAGAGCGCCCAGGGCTATCCGGGGCAGGCGCGGTTGATTACCCAGCGTCAGATCGAGGCCTGGAAGCCGGTTGTCGAAGCAATTCGGAAAGAAGGTGCCGTCTCCATTATGCAGATGTTTCACTGCGGACGTATGGCTTGGCCGCAAGTTAATCCTGCCAACCGCGCCATCGCGCCAAGTGCGATCAGCCCCAAACAGAAGAACCCCTTAACCGGCGAACCCTATCCGGTTCCTGATGAGATGAGCATCTTTGACATTGAACATGTGATAACCGGCTTCGTGGAAACAGCCAGAGGCGCCATTGCGGCGGGCTTTGACGGCATCGAGGTACACGGTGCCCATGGATATTTGATAAGCAATTTCCTGTCTTCTTATTCCAACCGCAGAACCGATGAATACGGCGGTTCTGTCGCGAATCGGTACCGTTTTGCCCATGAGATCATCCAGGCCGTGCGCCGGGTAGTTCCGCCGGACCGTTTGCTGACCTTCAGGATTTCAAACTGGGGCGTAGCCGACATGGAGGTATCCCTGTTCGAAGACAAGCCGGAATGGCAGCAGGTCATAAAGATGCTGTCAAAGGAGCCCATCGATGCCATTTCAGTTTCCACCTATGATTACAGCGCGAAAGCGTTTGGCACGGATCAAACCATGGCTCGTATTACACGAGATGCGACAGATTTACCCCTGATGATATGCGGCAAGATTTATGATCGCGCAACCGCAGAGGATGCGCTAAAGGATGCCGATATACTTCTCAGCGCCAAATCGATTCTACTAAATCCCAACTGGGCTGACGATATTCGCCGGAGCAAAGAACTTCCCCTGTATAAATCCGAAGACGCCAATGTCGCCTACACCGATGAGCCTCTTCCTTAACCCAAGAGACAAAGGGCATCCATCTTGTCTGCGAACGTATGAAGTTGATTGGCAGGAGTGAGGAAAATAAAGCTTTCATTGAATTTTGACAAATACTCCAGTCCCTGCGGCAGGCAATATTTGATGCGTTTCAGGGCAGGTAGTCTTCACGCACCGGAGAAAAGACCTCGATTATCACCGAATCCTCCAGTGCATCCGCAGAATGCTCGGCGCCGCCCGGAATGCACCAGCTGTCACCGCTTTCCACTTCCATCATATCATCTTCGACCCTGAACCTGAGCTTGCCGGATACCACAAACCCGGTCTGCTCGTGGGGATGGGAGTGAGGCGGAATCACGGATCCTCTGGCGATACTGAATTGGGCCATCAATGTTTTTTCGCCATGCACCAGGGTGCTCAAATAAGCACCTTCCATAACCTGCCGCTTGTCTGCGGTCCCTTTTTTACGAAACATGTCTTTAATCCTCTTGTTTATTTTGTCGCGGGACATGGCACTAGAGAAGGCCGCCATACTTCCCCCCATCAATCAGCAAATTTTGCCCGGTGATGTAACCAGCCCGGGTACCGGCCAAGAAGGCAGACGCGGCTCCGAAATCAGCCGGATCCCCTATTGTTTTGCAAGGGATAGATTCCATCATCTTCTGGTAGACTTCTTCCTCTGGCTTGTTCTCGCGGGTGGCAGTGTCCTTCACCAGTTGATCGATTCGCGTCGTTTTATGGACTCCCGGGAGCAGGGCGTTTACGGTGATACCAAACGGTGCCAGTTCTGTTGCAACGGTTTTCAGAAAACCCGTCAGCCCAGCCCGTGCCATATTGGACAGCAAGAGGTTGGCAATAGGCTCTTTAACTGAAATCGAGGTGACGGCAATAATCCGGCCCCAACCCCTAGCCTTCATGGCCGGTACGACACCGTGAATCAAATTGACAGCACTCATCAGGTTGAGATTTAAAGCCTTCTCGTATTCCTCCATGGCTGTGCTGGCAAAGGTTCCCGGCGGCGGACCACCGGCATTGGTCACCAGAATTTCCGGATCTCCCAGAGACTGTCTGACATCCTCAAGTAGGCGGCCAACGTCTTCAGCACGGCTGACATCAGCCCCGAAACCCAAAACTTCTGCCCCGCTGTGGCCGGCAATTTCCTGGGCCGCCTTTTTTACGGCGGTCTCATCACGTGAGCAGATCGCAACCCGACATTTTTCAGCCGCCAGCTGTTGCGCGCATCCACGGCCCAGGCCCCGGCTGGCCGCAGTGACCAGGGCGATTTTTCCCTTTATGCCAAGATCCATTTTAAACCTCCTCTAATCAGAAACATTCCTCAAATAGCTCATTTGCTATGACGATATCTGATCTGTGTGTGACTTTGATGTTTGAATGATCGCCGGGGACGATCATAATATCCTGGGAAGTCATTTTGGCCACGATTTCGCTGTCATCAGTCGGCACAAAATACTTTTCCCTGACGGCCTTTTCCATGGCCTGTTTCAAGCTTTCACGCTTATAGCCCTGGGGGGTTTGTGCGATCCATGTTTTTGCTCTGGGCAATGTACCGGTGATCAGCAGGGACTGATTGTCGGTTAACTTCACGGTTGCGGTCGGATTGACGGCCGTCATGGCCGCGCCTGTTTTATTGACACAGAGAAATTAATTTTTTTATCAGATCGGGTTTTACCAACGGTCTGGCGCCGTCATGGGTGATCAATATATCACCGCAAGATGCGTATAGCGCATTTAAAAGGGATTCTATGCGCTGCTTGCCGCCGATGACAATTTTTACGATGTCCCACTCGCTGGTCAGATCCTCGTATGTTTCTTTATCTGCACCTCTGGCAGCCACGATTATTTCTTCGATTTCGCCGCAGGCTAGAAATCTTTCCAGGGTTCGGATTAGCAGTGGTTTTCCCTGAACCGGTTCAAGCATTTTATTTTTTCCATAGCGGGTCGAAGAACCGGCAGCGGTTATCAAGGCAGATATCATGATTTCACCAGTTTAATCGAAAAAGAAACTATGCCATTTTGGCGTAGTTTCATATAAGGTTTCAGGTGTCAGTAGTGAAAACGCGATAACCGGCCTGAAACCTGACACCTGAAACCCACGCCCGGAGAAGTTTTTATAACGCCTGATAATGTCCAAAAAAAAGAGCTATTTTCATAATAAATTAAGAGGCTTGGACCAGGGTTTTGGCATATTCTTCAGCCCACTTTTCTGAATCAAGGACAGCAGCAAGATCCGGATCGTTGACGATGTCGTGGGCATCCATCGTATTTTGGATAATTACCGGAATGTCCGTAAATTTGATTTTTTTATCCATAAACGCTCTGACCGCCGTGGTATCGGCTCCGTGAAATACGGCCGGCATCGTGCCGCCTTTTTCAATGACGTAGTGGCCCATGCCGAGACATGGAAATTTATCAAAAGGCGGCTTTTCAAAGGCAATTGGTTTTTCGAATAAATCAATGAAAGAACCTTTTGGAGAAACGCCTCTGTCCGGGTAGAACAGGGCATATTGGGTGTATCTTTTCATGTCTGCCGTTCCAAGTTCACAAATGATACTGCCATCTTTAAATTCTACCAGGGAATGACAGAGATATTGTGGATGGACGACGATATCGATTTTATGAGCCGGGACATCGAAAAGCCATCTTGCTTCGATCACCTCAAAGGCCTTGTTGACACAGGTTGCGCTATCGACATTGATCTTCATGCCCATATCCCAAAAAGGCCGATCGAGGACGTCTTGCATGGTAACATTCGATAAGCGTTGTTTATCCATGCCGGCTATCGGCCCTTTGCCCATTGTGAGAACAAGGCGGTGTATTTCATGACGGGCGCCGGATCTTAAAGATTGAAATAGTGCTGAGTGCTCGGAATCAATGGGAATTATGGATACGTTATGTTTTTGTGCCAATTGCATCACGATGTTGCCGGCCAGGACCAATGTTTCTTTGTTGGCAAGGCCGATTTCTTTTCCGAGTTTGATCGCCTCTATGGTCGGCAAAAGACCCGATTTTCCAACAAGCGAATTTATGACCATATCCACGCGATTGTCGGTGGCTGCCCGGACGATATTTTCTTCTCCGGCGAATACCTTGATATCAACTTGCTTTGACAGGCTCTCTGCCTTGCTTTCATCAGACATGACGACAAATTCCGGTTGGAATTTTTTTATCTGATCTCCTAATAGTTGAATATCATGGTGGGCGACCAGCGAGATGATATTGAACATGTCCGGAAATCGTTCCACAATATCCAATGTCTGGGTGCCGATCGATCCGGTAGAACCTAATATGGCGATATTTTTCATTTTACATGCCAATTCTCTAATTTTAGACCGGAAAATTTTTTGAAATCGGATGTATTGCGCGTGACCAGTATTAAGCCGTTTGCTTTGGCGATAGCGGCTATCTGACCATCCACAAACGAAGGCATTCGTCCCAGGGATGTTAAGCGGGCCCGCTCTTTGGCATGCCATTCGGCAGCTCGTTCGTCATAGGGTAAGATGGTCATATTCGGCTTCAGTACATCGTGGAGAAATGTTTCGAGAATTTCGCGTTTACGTGAAATAGGGAGGCGTTGACAACCGTAAAAAAGCTCATGCCAAACGGGAGCGGCAGTGGCGATTTCATGTTGATGACGTTCTGTTAATTTAAGTACTGATTTTTGAGGTGATGTTTTCACCGACTCCGACAAAACATTCGTGTCCAGCAAATATTTCATCAATCCAACTCTCTCTCTCTGCCAAAAGAGGTATCTCGAAGCCCATTAAAATCAGCATCAGCAATTTGGATCCCCTCTTTTTCCATAGCATTGCGAAATTCCATTAATGCACGCCAGAATCCTTTTTTCTTCAGCACCAACAGCTCGTATTGACGAATGGATAATAACACTGCAACCGGTTTACCGTGCCTGGTCAATTGAACATAGGGTCCATCTTCAACACTGTGGATGATAGCCGGAAGTTTGCTTTTTGCTTCAGCAATCGAAAATTGTTTTGCCATCTAGATGCCCTCCTAACCCAGAATAAACCGGAAATCCTCTTATGACATCATTTATTACAAAAATGTAGTTTTTTTCTGATTAAACTGGCCGCTTTTCGGGCCAGCGGCGGCGCTTACGCCTAACTTGGTGTATTACAAATAATAAAATATAGCCATTTTAATGGACATAATCAAGCGATTTATGGCGCATTGAAAAAAATATTGATTGAAACATAAAATTTAATTGCAAATATAGCCCTGTTTATTGTATATACTTCTAAACTATTAAACAATTATCCTTTTGGATATTGTTGCGGTCTTTTTTCGACTTTTAGGTATCTAAATTAATGGCACCATCGCCCTGGCTACCGGGCTCCCGGGGAGCGACAAAAGGAAGGATAAAATTGAAAATTGTTGACGCTTCAAATCCCATGCCGAAATATCTTCAAATCAGCGCCTGGCTGAAAGAGGTAATCCAAACCGGCCGTTACAAAGTCGGGGAGAGATTGCCCTCAGAAGTTGAGCTTTCCAAAATGTGTGGTGTTAATCGAAACACCCTGCGACAGGCCATCGCAGAATTAACTTCCGCGGGAATTTTGAGAAAAGAAAAAGGCACTGGAACCTTTGTCAGTGCGCCCTCAGCATCAGAATTAAAACACAAACTCGAGCGGATCTATAGCTTCCGGGATATGTTGGGACAAAGCGGCATAAAGGCAAAGACCATCGTTGTTGAGAAAGGTATTGAGAAGGCCGATGATTATGTGGCCCGGACCCTGTTTTTAGGTACAAACAAAAAGGTGATTGCGGTTCGGCGAATCAGGGCCGGCAACGGTACACCGTATATTTTTGAAGAAAGCTACCTGCCGGCGGATATGTTCGAGGGTTTTGTAAATTTTGATCTCACCGGTTCCATGTATGACATCATTTCCGAGCGTTTTAACGTCGTACTTGCCAGGAGCAAGCAGACCATCAGTGCCGTGAATTTAAATCGGAAAATAGCCGGCATACTGGGAATCCCGGAAAATTCAGCTGCAATTTTCTCAGAATATATTACATTTGACGACAAAAGTATTCCCGTGGAAATTCTGTACTCCTATTACCGGGGAGATATGTACAAGCTTGAAATTGAACTCGGACGCTATCACTCCAGGCCGAACAGCGTCAGCATCACTGCGGAGTAGACCCCTATCTGACATCACGTTGTCAGAAACTGAAGGTGTCGGTGTTCGGGTTTCAGTAATTAGAAATCGGAATGATAACCAATGGGTTACAGATCCGTTAAAAATTTGTATTAGAAAATTTCTTCTATCATCAAAGATTGAATATTTAAGGATTCCAGAGAATCATGGATACGAGCAAGATGCGGTTACTGCCGGAAATGAACTCCGGAAAATCCAATGAGCTGCTGGAGACCGGCCGGGTTGCCGCCCGGCCGGCAGAGCTGTTGGAGGACACCTGCTTACGCCAACAGCTTGTTGACATAATGGAAGAATTGTACGATCTGGGCCGGGTGTTAGAGGTTTATGAAATCTTCGGCGGTTACATCAACCGCAGTTACGGGCTGGTGGTTCAGCGCGACGGCATCCGAAATGACTATTTTGTACGCAAATATAAACCCGGCATTGCCGAACACGAAATTAAATTCGAACACGCGCTCATCACCCACTGCGCCGGCAGGGGGTTCACCATCGCTGCCCGAGTGATCGCCAACCGGCAAGGGGCAACCTATATCAAGCCGGCCGGCGGCAAAAGTTTTTTTGCTGTCTATGAATTCCTTGAAGGTGAAGACAAATATACCTGGAATAATCCTAATCTCAATGATGAGGAATTCGTGAGTGCTTCGAAAATGCTTGCGACCTTCCACACGGCCGCCACAGGATTTGATCCAGGGCAATTTCATCGGGCCGAGCCGCCGGTACGTGATTTGCTGCCCACCTTAAGTGCTGAATTTAAGAAGTATGCAACTATCCGTAGTAACAGCAAATTTAACAGCTTCTTTTTGAGTCATCTGAAAAATATCCTGGCGTCGATTGACCATAGCCGGATCACGGCAGCGGACGCCTCGCGCATGCCGCTTTGTCCGATTCATTGTGATTTTCATCCCGGCAATCTTAAGTATGAAAATAATCGTGTTGTGGGAATTTTTGACTTTGACTGGTCCAAGGTCGACCTGCGGCTGTTTGATGTTTGCATGGCAGTTGATTATTTTTGCTGCAGCTGGGACGAAGAAAATGACGGCGACTTGCGTCTGGAAAAAGCAGCCCTTTTTCTGAACGCCTATCAGGACCAATTGCGCCAAACCGAGGGTATCAAACCTTTAAACGCGGTGGAAATCAAAAATCTGCCCGGTATGCTCACCGCTGCCAACTTGTGCCTCATCAACTGGATTGTGTCTACATTCCATGCAGATGATGATTTAAACGACTACGAGTACCTGACTTATCTCAAACACAGTGTCAGGCTTATGTATTCCATTGCACAGCACCGGCGCACTATTGCGCAGATAGCTGCCGAGCTGCTTAAATAAACGAAGGTTGAGAGGTTCAGGGTTCAACGTTTCGGGTTGGTAAAACCCAGACAGCTCGTATCAGAGGGATCGTGTCTCACGCAACGGCGCAACGGCGCGAAGGAACAGATTTAGTAAATGTTTTTCGTGGCGTTCTTTGCGGCGTTGCGTGAGGCAAAAAAAATAACGTACGCTATGTAAAGAAGCATGAATTGATCAGAATACAGAATCTTTTCTTTGTGACTTGGGGTCTTAGTGGCTGAACTATTATACAATCGCTAATTTATCTGGCAATAAAATCGAGGATCCAGAGATGCTAGCTTACGATGATTTGATCAACCAGGCGCCTGCAGAATATCGGGATGCCCTTGGACAGGAATGGAAACTCTATGACGGTATTCAGGAAAACGCCAAGGTCGTTCTGGCTGAAGTCGGCATCGAAACCAGAAATAAAAATGTTATCGCCTTGCTGGAAGCCACCGGCCTTGCCGGTTATGATGAATCGGCCGGGCGGATTTACCTGTTGCCGGAGCTGATCGACCAGGCCCTGGGTTCGGCTCCCAAGACCTTTGCCCGTGATGAGGGTGCCAATACTCTGGGAATCGGGGGGATCCCACCGTTTTTATATCGTGAGGCCGACCAATTCCCCATGCCTGCCAGCTATGAAGAGCTGGAGCATTTAATACAGGTAATTTCGGAAAATCTGGATGTGGTGCGATTTTTGAGCCAGCCGGTAAAGGTGCACCACGGAGATCCGCTGGTGTGCAACAAGATCATGGACCGCCTCGATAACTGTATCAAGGTGACCTGCAGTGCCTATATGAATGATGAGGATGCAGTCAAATGGTTTTCCGGCAGGGAAGATTGGCATGATTCCATCTGCGGATTAAAGTCGCCGTTGACAGCCATGGATGACATGCTGCAGGCCCTGGTAAAAAGCGCTGAAGCCGGTAATAATTTACGACTTACCACCATGCCGTTGGCAGGACGTACATCGCCGCATACCCCCCAGGGATGTTTGATCCTCAATCAGGCTGAAGTGATGTTCATGCTGGCGGTGGCGCAAACGGTCAACCCGGGGGTCTTGTGCATGTTTGGCGGTATGCCGTGCACCACGGGGCCCCATGGTGATCTGGCGTACTCCCATGATGCCATGAACCTGCTGAACGTGGCGGTGGCCAGGCTGAACATGTGGCTAACGGGCCTTCCAACGGTGCAGTCCGGTGGAAGTACCGAAGAAAAAAGGCCCGATGAGAAAGCACTGCAGGATGGAATTCGCGGCCGCCGAATATTGTGTGAGTTTGGTGTCCACCATGCCAGGCATTGTTTTGGTGTTTTGGATAACCTTAATTTTTTCAGTGAAGAGGCTTTTGTCAAAGATTGTGACGCCCACCGGAGATATCTGAAAACCAAACCGGAAAAAAATTTGTTGAAACCGCTGCGCATCCCGGCGGATGACCAAGCCCTGGAAGTTATCAGACGGGTGGGTGGGGGCGATTACTATGTGGATTACCACACCACGGCCCATATCTCGGTATTCGATGACTGGGCTGCCGGTCTGGAGGCCGAAGGACTGCTGCCGAGACGCTAAAACCCAATGTTGGAAGGTTTAACCTGTGATTGGCACAGCGGCGCAAAAAAGATGAACATCGAACATCGAACGTCCAACATCGAATCTTGAATGGGAAAAGATGAAGAAGCAATTTTACTGTTGCAATATGAGAAAAGTGTTGTATATACATCTATAACAATGATTCTATCGATAACAAACCATTAAATGGACGGGAGGAATGCAAATGGAATCAAGGAACCTCTTTGAGAGGCTGGTGGATGTGAGCCCGGGGATGGAAATCTGGTGGGACTCATCGCCGGTTATTTTTGACAACTGGTGCAAAAAGATGCTGGAGAAGGCCGGCACCTCGGACCGGGAAGAGCTCAGCCGACAGTTTGCCCGGATGTACGATGTAAATAATCCGAAAGCGCAGCTTTTCAGGGGTGTGACCACCAATCCGCCCTTATCGTTGCAGGCGATTCAGGACGATCCGCCCTACTGGGAAAAAGTGGCCCAGGATATCCTGACAGACAATTCGGATTTGGATAAGGAGGGTCTGTTTTGGGAGCTGTACAAACGGGTCGTAAAGCGCGGTTCCGATATGTATCTGCCGCTTTTTGAAGCCAGCGGATACAAAGAAGGCTATCTTTCAGGGCAGGTTGACCCGCGCAGTGTTTTCGACCGCGAGGCCATGACCCGGCAGGCCGAGGAACTGGCCGCCATCAATCCCAATGTGATGATCAAGGTCCCCGGCTCCAAGGAAGGTTATGAGGTCATCGAATACCTGACGGCCAAGGGAATTTCTACCAATAATACGCTGACGTTTATTCTGCCTCAACTGGTAGATTGCGCCCAGAGTGTCAAGCGGGGTCTTGAAAAAGCAAAAGAAAATGGTGTTGATCTCAGCAAATGGCGTTCGGTGATCACCCACATGGAATCCAGGTACGGTGATCTGGGCGGATTAAGGGACTTTGCCAAAGAAAAAGCCATTGAGCTGACCGACGGTGAGGTGCGGCTGGCGGAACTGGCGATATTCAAAAAGGCCTATAAATATCTGATGGACCATAATTTGTCCAGCAAAATGCTGTCCTGTTCGCTGCGGGTCGGTCCCACCGTGGATGGCCACAATCGTATCTGGCACCTGGAGGAGAAGACCGGAGCGTCCATCGTGGTAACGTGCCCTCCGGGATTTTTCGATGAAGTGCTGTTTTTGGAGGATGTGGATCAGATTCATTTTGAAAAGGATCGGATTCTGGCAGATATTCCCAAAACGGTGATGGATAAGCTGATGCAAATTCCTTATTTCGAGCGGGCCTACTCGGAAGACGGCTACAGCCGGGATGAATACAACACCCATCCGGCGTTGCAGCGTACCGCCGCACAATTTTCAAAGGCCACCGAAGGAATGGTGGACTTTGCCGGAAAGTGTTTTGAAGGGCATTGTCCAAAATAGTGTTGCCCGGTTGGCGCTCAGCAAATATCTGATGAGCAATCCGTCCTTAATCAGGGTCCCTTTTCGGAAAGGAAAATAAAATGATTGTTGGTGTTCTAAAAGAAATCAAGGCTGAAGAAAATCGCGTGTGTATGAGCCCCGGGGGAGTTGAATTTATGCGGCAGCTTGGCCACCAGATTCTGGTCGAAAAAAATGCCGGCAAAGCCAGTGGATTCAGCAACCTTAACTATCAGAAAGCCGGGGCCGAGATCGTTGATTCACCCGCAGATATTTTTAAACGGGCCAAGATAATCATGCGTGTAAAAGAACCCCAGCCTTTTGAGTTTGAGCTGATTCGTAAGGGCCAGATGTATTTTTCCTATCTTCATCTGGCGGCATCGGAGGAACTAACTCACGCGTTGATCAAAAGCAAGGCTATTTGTATTGCCTATGAAACCATCCAAAAAGCTGACGGAACACTGCCCTTGTTGACACCGATGAGTGAAGTGGCCGGTCCTATGGCGATTCATGAGGGCGCCAAATACCTGGAGATGGCCCAGGGCGGCCAAGGGGTTTTGCTGGGTGGGGTGCCCGGAGTTGATCCGGCCACCGTGGTCATTATCGGAGGTGGTGCGGTAGGCATCAATGCCGCTAAAATTGCCAGCGGAATGGGAGCCAAGGTCTTTATCCTGGATATCGATTTGGATCGATTGCGTTATTTAAGCGATGTGATGCCCGCCCAGTGTGTCACCCTGATGTCCAGTCCGGCTGCCATCCGGGATGTCCTGCCCCGTGCGGACCTTGTTGTGGGCGCCGTGCTGGTTCCGGGCAGCAAGGCACCGACGTTGGTGACCCGGGAAATGATCGGCACGATGAAAAAAGGTGCGGTTCTGGTTGATGTATCCATTGATCAGGGCGGTTGCTTTGAAACTTCCAGGGAGACAACCCATGCCGATCCGATCTATAAAATAGACGGCATCATTCATTATGCCGTCAGCAACATGCCGGGCGCCTTGCCCAGGACCTCTACCCTGGCCTTGAACAATGCCACCTTGCCGTTTGTAGCGGAGATAGCAAGTAAAGGCTGGAAAAAGGCGATGAATGAAAATCCTGAAATTAAGGCCGGCGCCAATGTGGTCGAGGGCAAAGTGACCTACAAGGGGGTTGCCGAAGCGTTTGGTCTTAAATATGAATCGATCGATAGGTTGTTGTAAACAGAGAACTTCAAAGTTCATTTTACTCTTTAAAAGGAAGGAGAACATCATGATTGTTGGTGTTTTAAAAGAAATTAAGGCTGAAGAAAACCGTGTGTGCATGACTCCCGCCGGGGTGGAAATCATGGGGCAAAACGGCCATACGGTCCTGGTGGAGAAAAATGCCGGTAAAGGCAGCGGGTTTAACAACAAGGCATATGAGACCGCCGGCGCTGAAATAGTGGATACTCCCCAAGAAATATTTAAGCGCGCCAAAATGGTCATGCATGTCAAAGAACCCTTGCCGGCCGAATATGATCTCATCCGCAAGGATCAGATTATCTTTACCTATCTCCATCTGGCAGCGGCGGAAGAACTAACCAAGGTCCTCATAAAAAGCGGATCGATCAGTATCGCCTATGAAACGATTCAAAAAGATGACCGCTCGCTGCCGCTGCTTACCCCTATGAGTGAAGTCGCCGGGCGCATGGCAATTCAGCAGGGCGCCAAGTATCTGGAGATGGCCCAGGGCGGTCACGGCATTCTGCTTGGTGGTGTGCCCGGTGTAGATCCGGGAACGGTGGTCATTATCGGCGGAGGCATTGTCGGTATCAATGCCGCCAAAATGGCCTGCGGGTTAGGTGCCAAGGTATATATCCTCGATATGAATCTGGAGCGGCTGCGCTATCTGAGCGATGTAATGCCCAGCAATTGCTTCTTACTGATGTCCAAACCGACAACGGTCCGCCGGCTTATAAAGGAGGCCGATGTCGTCGTCGGCGCCGTGCTGATCCCGGGCGCGAAAGCGCCCAAGCTTTTGACCCGGCAAATGCTGAAAACCATGAAAAGAGGGGCCGTCCTGGTGGATGTAGCGATAGACCAGGGCGGATGTTTTGAGACCTCCAAAGCGACAACGCACAGCAATCCCATTTATAAGGTTGACGGCGTGGTGCACTATTGTGTTGCCAACATGCCGGGGGCGGTACCCAAAACATCTACCCTTGCATTGACAAATGCCACACTGCCCTATGCATTGGAAATTGCGAACAAAGGCTGGAAAAAGGCCATGAAGCAAAATCCTGAAATCAAGCAGGGGGCCAACGTGGTTAAAGGCAAAGTGACCTATAAAGGCGTCGCGGATGCGTTCGGCATAAAATTAACCTCCATTGAGAGTTTATTGAAAAATTAGGATCGTGGCAAGGAAATCTGCACTCTGACGCATGCGAACCAAAATCAAATGCCATGGGGTGCTGGAATAATGGAATATCGGAATACTGGGTTCGGCGGAATGATATCTGTTTTTATGTGGATAATACCGATCAGAAATTAAAATCAGGCCATCATCCGCTTTTCATACCCAACATTCCAATTTTCCAGCATTCCATTATTCCACTGGTTATCTAACGGCAAACACAACCCATATGGGGTGAAATCAAAGCCTGGTCCTCTGGGTCAGGATTCTTTATTTATATAAAATTAAAAAATCATAAGGAGATAAAAATGAAAAAAGATCTAAAAGATTGGATCGTGCCCTGGCTTTATTCGTCGAGAGAATACAATGTCGGTATTTTGGATAAGGCCATGGACAACCCCGGTAATGCCCGCCTGATGCTCAATGAAAACCCCATCCAACCGTCGGAAAAAGTCATCGAGGCGGTGGCGGAATCCCTGCGACACGGCAACTGGTATCCGGACAGTTTTTTACGGTTGAGAACCAAAATCGGTAAAATGTACGGTCTGGGACCGAACAATGTCGCCCTGGCCAACGGATCTTCGGATACCATCGACACCATGATGCGCGTATTTCTGCAACCGGGAGATGAATTTTTGCTGTCCACGCCGACCTTTGAGCTGTTTCCGCCCCGGGCCGAGCTTTGCAATGCAAAGGTCGTTCAAGTTCCGGTCAGGGAAGACAACCTGAATTACGATGTGGATGCAATGCTCAATGCCATCAATGACCGAACCAAGCTGATATTGATCATCAACCCCAACAACCCCACCGGCGTTTTTATCGAAGATGAGGATCTGATTCGATTTTGCGAAACCGGAGTGCCCCTTTGCGTGGATGAAGCATACCTGGATTACAATCCGGACCGGCCATCCAAGGCGGCCCTGTTCGAAAAATATCCCCAGGTGTTTCTGTCGGTCACCTTTTCCAAAGCACATGGTTTTGCCGGTATTCGATTCGGATTTGTGTTGGGCACCGAAGAGATGATAGCCGCCTTCAATCGGGTATTTCTGCCCTGGAACGTGAGCCGGATGTCTGCGGCTGCCGCTGAAGCCATTATTGACAATCCGGATGAGGTCAAAGCCAAGGTCGAACACAATAACCGCTGGATGGCTATTTTTACAAAGGAGCTTAAAAATTTAGGGCTTAAACCGTTTCCGGCCAATGGCAATTACATGCTGATTGACGGCACCATGACCGGCAAAACCACCGCCGAGATCCTCCAGGCCGCCCTTGACGAAAATATCTATCTGAAAAAGATCGGTGAAATTCACGGCAAAACCGGTTACTTCAGGGTAACCCCCGGAACCGATGAAGAAAACGAAAGATTCATGAAATTTATCAGGTCGTATTTCGGGTAGCACTCTGGAATGACGAATGACGATTTACGATTGACGAATTGTGGATGTCGCTTTGCTCTGCGCTTTTAAAGAATAAAATAGAAAGAATTCCTTAATTCGTCATTCGTCACCTGAAACCAATTAAACAGGCTGCGAATTTATTATCGACAAGATCGAAATTTTAATTTGGAATCGATTCGCTAGTTACCGTTGCTATCAGGGAGCGGTTTTATTGGCGCCAAAGACTCGGCGGTAACACTGCTCCTATTACATTCCAACCTTTCGATTTTGATGTAAATGCATATCTATATTGCAGTTAAATCGATCGTAATGGCGATTGCCTTCGTTACCGGATTTAGTCTATTTTTCTTTAAAGTCAATCGTCTCATTTTGTTGATGCAGGCGGTTCAGGGTAAAGTGGTTTGTAAACCGGATCGGATTTTCGACCGCATTAAAGTTCTGTTTACCGATGTTCTCGGTCAGTCCATTATGTTTGTGGCCGACATCCTGGCGTTTTTGACCCTCTTTGGTTTGGGATATTCCCTCTACCGTCGTTTGTTTATCAAACCCAAATATTTGACAGACGGCCTCGATGCCCGGCTTACGACTCTTGTTACCGCCGTTATCATCAGCCCCTTTCATTTGATCAATGCTTTTCTGATGGTTCCTGCCATCGCCGCCCATGTTTTGAAAAAAGCGAGCGTGAATTTTGCCATCCTTGATGAAGAGGAGCGCTGCCATGGTGATGTGGCCCGGCGAGCCGGCAACGAATACCTTGCTCAGATGATGATTTCTGAAAACGTCGAGATTTTGAATCAGTACAGACCCAAAAAAATTCTTGTAAAGAATAAACATAGGTTTTAGGCTTAAGCGCTTATGCTGATGAATGAAGCCAGTATCCAGTATCGAGTATCCAGGATCGAGCATCCAGCAACCCGTGATGCGTAACCCAAACTCGCACTCATAACCCGAAACACGTAACACCAAACGGAGGAGTCATAACCATGCAAGACAGTGCCCAAGTTGTAATCATCGGCGGTGGAATTGTCGGCTGTAGCACAGCCTATCATCTGACGAAAATGGGATGGAAAGACGTGGTCCTTATCGATAAAGGGGAGCTGACCAGCGGCTCTACCTGGCATGCCGCCGGTCTGGTCGGGCAATTGCGCTCCGAGCGCAACATCACCCGCATGCTGCAGTACAGCGTCAGTCTGTACGACAAATTGGAAGAAGAAACGGGTCTTAACACCGGCTGGAAAATGAGCGGCTGTTTGCATCTTGCCAGCACCCTCGAACGGATGTACGAATTAAAAAAAGGGGCAACGACGGCCCGCAGTTTTGGACTCGAGATGAATATAATTTCGCCCCGCGAAGCCTACGACCTTTGCCCGATCATTTCCCTGGATGGTATCATCGGGGCGGCCTACATGCCCACCGACGGCCAGGCCGATCCGGCGGGCATTACCCAGGCATTGGCCCAGGGCGCTCGTAATCGGGGCGCCAAAATTTATCGCAATACACTGGTTACCGGGTTTGACTTCGGCAAGAACCGGGTATCGGCGGTCAAAACCCAAGCCGGCGATATCCAGTGCGAGATCGTGGTCAACTGTACCGGGATGTGGGGATTTCAAGTTGGTGAAATGCTGGGGGTCAACACACCGGTGGTGCCTTTTCAACACCAGTTTGCCGTCACCAACCCCATCGATGGATTGGCGCCGAATTTGCCGACCATCCGTGACAAAGACAACCTGATCTATTACAAAGAAGAGGTCGGTGGGCTGGTTATGGGAGGATATGAAAGAAACGGTATCCCCTGGGCGATCGACGGGGTCTCCAATAATTTCAATTCCAACCTGCTCGACGCCGATTTCGATCATTTTCTGCAACTGGCCGAACCGGCAACCAAACGGACCCCGTGTCTCGAGGAAGCCGGAATCCGGAAACTGGTCAACGGTCCGGAAGGATTTACCCCGGACGGCGATGCTATTATGGGTCCGGCGCCGGAACTGGATAATGTGTTTGTGGCCGTGGGTTTTAATGCCTTTGGTATTGCCGCCGGCGGTGGCGCCGGCCGTATGATGGCCGAATGGATCATCGAAGGCGAGCCGAGCCTGGACATCTGGCCGCTGGATATCCGCCGCTTCGGCCCCTACCACAAGAGCCGGGCGTATAATGTCGCCAGAACCCGGGAAATTTACGGCAAACATTATACGATTCACTGGCCCAATGAAGAGCACGACTCCGCCAGGGGTGTGCGCCGCAGTCCGTTGTATTTCCTCTTGAAGGAAAAAGGCGCTGTATTCGGTGCCAAATATGGCTGGGAGCGGCCGAACTGGTTTGCCCCTGAAGGCGTGGAACCCAAAGATGAGCTGACCTTCGAGATTCCCAACTGGTTCGATTACGTAGGCGCTGAGCACAAGGCTGCCCGTGAGGCAGTGGTCTTAATCGACCAGACATCCTTTAACAAGTTCGAAATCGGAGGCCCCGGGGCCCTGGCGTTTCTGAACCATCTGTGCGCCAACAACATCGACAAGCCGGTCGGCAGTGTGACCTACACCCAGTTGTGCAACCGGCGCGGTACCATTGAAGCTGATATTACCATCGCCCGGGTGGCGGAAGATAAATTTTTACTGGTTACCGGTACCGCTTTCGGACTGCACGATTCCCAGTGGATCAAAAACCACATGCCCGCCGACGGATCGGTTATTTTCCACGATGTCACATCGGCATTGGCGGTCATCAACGTGATCGGGCCCAACAGCCGTAAACTGCTGGAAAAGATCAGCCGTGATGATATCAGCAACGAAAATTTCAGGTTTTCAAAATGCAAACAAATTGCCGTGGGACATGCACCCGTCACCGTGCTGCGGGTCACCTTCGTGGGTGAGCTTGGGTATGAGCTTTATATCCCTACCGAATTTGCCTGCCACGTTTATGAATCTCTCTGGGATGCCGGGCAGGATCTCGGGATAAAAAATGCCGGGTACCGGGTGATTAATTCGTTGCATTTTGAAAAAGGCTATGCAAACTGGGCCTCTGACCTGACACCGGAATACACGCCCTACGACGCCGGTTTGGGGTTTTGCGTGGCACTGAACAAAGGGGATTTCATTGGCAAGGAAGCCTTGACCAAAATCAAAGAAGAAGGGCCGAAGTGGCGCCTGTGCAGCTTCACCATCGATGCGGATGAACCTGTAATGCTGCGCGGTAGTGAACCGATTACTTACAAGGGCAAGGTCATCGGGACGACCACCGGCGGCGGCTATGGGTATACCGTCGGTAAAACCATTGCCTACGGCTATGTACCTGTAGAAGACGCCGAGCATGACGACGACTATGAGATCGAAGTATATAAGGAAGTATATCCGGCCAAACGGGAAGCCAATCGTGCGCTTTATGATCCGGAACGGAAGAGAATTTTGAGTTAGCAATTATTTTCAGTCCTCGTCATTCATCTTGGAAAAGTGGCCGTATTGCTTTAACTGTAGTCGGATTGCATGAATATTGGACACTGGCACTTGGGTTTCAGGTGTCGGGTGTCAGCCCAGCCGTCGGCCTGAAAAGCGGCCAGTTTAATCACAATAGAAACTTTTGGGGCTCGGTTCCGAAATCGGTCGTTGTTGGGTTTCGCGTTTTGCAATAACACCGGCAAAATGTAGGTTGGGTTGAGTGCAACGAAACCCAACAAAACCTGGAGTGGGCTCAACCCAACCTACAAAATGCAAATTGGCCCAGGATAGAACCAACTCCAACTTTTGAAATGTGTTTCATAAGAGGTTTCAATTCATATGTCGGCCTGAAACCGGACACCTGAAACCCATGTTTGATGAAAGTTTCATTCCGCCCGATAATGTCTATGAAAAGAACTATTTTCGAAGTAAATTATCAGGTCCGAATCAGAAAAATCCAATAAATAGAGCCGATGGTCAGCAAACCCCGGCTTTGCCGAACACCCAGAAAGGAGAAATGGATCATGAAGAAAAATGCTGCCAAAAGCCTGAACACGATTGATAACACGTGTATCAATACGATCCGAACCCTGGCGATGGACGCCGTGCAGGCGGCAAATTCCGGGCATCCCGGCGCCCCCATGGGTCTGGCCGCCGCGGCCTATGTGCTGTGGACCCGGGTTCTTAAGCACAACCCCGCAAACCCTGATTGGGCGGATCGCGACCGCTTCGTGCTGTCGGCCGGCCATGCTTCCATGCTGCTCTATAGCTTATTGTACTTAACCGGTTATAAGGTCAGCTTGAAAGAACTCAAAAACTTTCGCCAGTGGGGCAGCAAAACACCCGGCCATCCCGAATACGGTCATACACCCGGGGTGGAGACCACGACGGGTCCCCTGGGACAAGGCTTTGCCAACGCAGTGGGAATGGCCATGACGGAGTCGCACCTGGCAGCTCTGTTCAATCGCGCCGGTCAGAAGATCGTCGACCACCACACCTATGTCATGTGTGGTGACGGTGATCTGATGGAAGGTGTCTCCGCGGAAGCGGCCTCCCTGGCCGGTCATCTGGGCCTGGGTAAACTGATCTGTATTTATGATGACAATAAAATATCCATCGAGGGTGGTACGGACCTCGCATTCACCGAGAATGTCGCTGCCCGTTTCAAAGCCTATCGCTGGCACGTTCTGCGGATAAATGACGGCAATGATTTGCCGGCCATCCAGCAAGCCCTCGAGGAAGCCAAGGCTGAAACAGGAAAACCATCACTGATCGTAATGCGGACTCACATTGCCTACGGCAGCCCCAACAAGCAGGATACCGCTGCCGCCCACGGTGCACCGCTCGGCGAGGATGAGATTCGCTTGACCAAGGAGAATCTTGGATGGCCCGCCGAAGAAAAATTTTATGTCCCTGATAAAGTTCTCAAAGCATTCCGCAAGAGCGTGGACAAGGGTAAAAAGGCCGAAGCAGCCTGGCAAAAGAAGGTTATTACCTATGCCAAGAAACAGCCGGAGCTGGCAAAGGAATGGACGGCCGCCATAACCGGCAAGCCTTTGCAGCGTTGGGACGCCGGCATTCCGAGTTTCAAAGGAGCTAAACCGATTGCCACCCGAGCGGCTTCCGGTCAGGTCTTAAACGCGCTGGCCGACCGGTTGCCGACCCTGATAGGCGGTTCGGCCGACCTGGCCCCCTCCAATAATACCCTGCTCAAATCGTCATTTGATTTCCAGAAAGGCTCCTACGACGGGCGCAATATTCGCTTCGGCGTCAGGGAACATGCCATGGGCGCGATCTTGACCGGGATGGCACTTCACAAAGGTGTGCGCCCCTATGGCGGAACCTTTCTGGTCTTCGCCGACTATTGTCGACCCGCCATTCGATTGGCGGCTTTGATGAAACTGCCGGTCATTTATGTGTTTACCCATGACAGCGTTGCGGTGGGCGAGGACGGCCCCACCCATCAGCCGGTGGAACATTTTGCGGCTTTAAGGGCAATTCCCGGCTTGATTGTGATTCGACCGGCGGATGCTACCGAGACGGCGGCGGCCTGGCGGCTGGCCATCCGATCGGCCAACGCACCGGTGGCCCTGATTTTAAGCCGGCAGAACTTGCCGGTGCTGGACCGGAGCCGCTACCCGGCCGCAACCATGCTGGCAAAAGGCGGCTACGTGTTGTCGGATTCAAAAGGGGTTCCGGATGTCATCCTGATCGGCACCGGTTCGGAGGTGTCTCTCTGTCTGGAAGCCCAGGCGCTGCTGGCTAAAAGAAATGTGGCCGCCAGGGTGGTGAGCATGCCCAGTTGGGAGCTTTATGAAAGAACCACACAGCGCTATAAAGATACAGTGCTGCCGCCCGAGGTGACAGCCAGAGTGGCGGTTGAAGCCGGCATCACTATGGGATGGGAGCGCTACGTGGGCAGCACGGGAGCCGTCATCGGTATCAACCGCTTCGGTGCTTCGGCACCGGGGTCCCTGGTATTAAAGAAGTACGGCATTCAGGCTTCCGCTATTGTTTCGAAAGCTATGCAGATATTAAGATAGGGGTTTCGCCTAAATTGGAGTGATGGAATCATTCCGAGCGGCTTCCCAACCCGGACAAACCAGAAATTACAAATAACAAGCACCAAAAAACAAATAAATCCCAAATGACAATATCCAAATCCCAAATAAGATCAAACGTCGGTTGTTTGGTATTTTGAATTTCGGTTATTGTGATTTGTTTGTGATTTGTCTTTTGGCTATTGTGATTTGATTGTCTATTGATTTTTTTTTGACACATAAATCCAAAACATTCAAATGCACAAATATATCTAATAAAAGCCTAAATTGAGTCGAATTTATGACCTCCATCGTTCAACATGCGCCGCGTTTCAGCGAGCAGGATGCCGTCAGCATCACCCGAGATCTTTTCGGGTTTGAGGCCTGCGCCAGACAGCTGCCCAGTGAGCGGGACCAGAATTTTCATCTTACCTGCCACACCGGTGAGCAATATGTGCTCAAAGTGGCCAACGCGACTGAAAATATCGAGGTGCTGGAATTCCAGAACCAGGTCATGATGCACCTCGCACGCAACAAGGACCGCTTGGCGCAAAGGATCGTTGTAGCGCCGGAGATATGCACAAGTATTAATGGCGAGCAGATTATGACGGTGGACGGCCGTGATGGTGCTGCCCACCTTGTGCGACTGCTCACCTATTTGCCCGGCAAGCCTTTTGCCCGGGTCAGACCCCATGATTCGTATTTGCTGACCGATCTGGGACGTTTTTTTGGCGGCCTGGACCGTATTCTGGCAGACTTCGATCATCCGGCCGCCCACCGGGACTTTCACTGGGATCTTAAAAATGCCGGGCGGGTTGGCAATCGTTTCTTCAGTCTTATCGATGATCCGGAGAGGCGTGATCTCATCAAACGGTTGCTGGAGCGTTTTCAAACCCAAATCGAGCCGCAATTACAGGGTCTGCCCACGAGCGTGATTCATAACGACGCCAATGACTATAATGTGCTGGTCGAACCAGATGGCAACTGGCGAAACCGGGTGAGCGGCGTGATTGATTTCGGGGATATGGTTTTTACCTATACCGTTGGCGAAGTGGCCATCGCCTGCGCCTATGCCATGCTCGACAAAGCCGATCCATTGGCGGCGGCCGCCTATATTGTGGCAGGCTACCACCAAAACCGGCCGCTGGCGGAGCCGGAACTGGATGTTTTATTCGACCTGATCTGCATGCGGCTTTGTATGAGCGTCTGCCACGCAGCCAACCAGTCCCGGTTTGAACCGGACAATGAATATTTGCGCATTTCGGAAAAACCGGTCTGGGCGCTTTTAAAGAAAATGCAGCATATCCATCCGCGCCTGGCGCGCTATGCTTTAAGACACGCCTGCGGATTGCCGGCGGTGCCGCAATCCGGCAGGATAATTGACTGGCTGAAGAATCACCGGGAGGCATTCGCTTCGATCGTCGACGAAGACCTGCGCCATGAAAACCAGCTGGTATTCGATCTGAGTGTCGGCAGCGCGCTGCCGGACAATGAAGGTGACGGTGCGGATCCCGCGGTTTTCACCGAATACCTGTTGCAACAGATGCATCAGATGCGTGTCAATGTCGGCATCGGCCGTTTCGGCGAAGCCCGGTTGCTTTACACATCTGAGCAGTTTAAAGTTCAGACTGATGAAATGCCGGAGGCCAGAACCATTCATCTGGGCATCGATTTGTATATGCAGAGCAATTCCCCGGTTTATGCTCCCCTTGACGGCCGGGTGCACAGTTTTAACAACAATACGGCTCATCTGGATTACGGTCCGGCCATTATTCTCGAACATCAAATCGAGGACGGTGAACGGTTTTATACCCTGTTCGGGCACCTGAGTCTGGATTCGTTGGAGGACCTGACCGTCGGCATGCCGGTTGCCAAAGGGCAATCTTTCGCCAGGATCGGGAAGCCGCCTGCCAATGGCGGCTGGCCGCCTCATCTGCACTTCCAGATCATCCTGGACATGCTGGGTGAAACCGGTAATTACCCAGGTGTGGCCCGGCCGGCCGAGTGGGATATCTGGAACCATATTTGTCCGGATCCGAACCTTGTGCTGGGTATTCCGCCCGGATGCTTTTCTCCTGACGGCCGCAGCCATGCAGACATATTGACTGTCCGTCGTGCCAATCTGGGAAGAAATCTGAGTATTTCCTATAAGAACCCTTTGAAAATTGTAAGGGGTCGGGGACAGTATCTTTTCACCGAGGATGGGCAAACCTATCTGGACGGGGTCAACAATGTGTGTCATGTGGGACACTGTCATCCCCATGTAGTGGCCGCCGCTTGTCGTCAGATGCCCATTTTGAACACCAACACGCGCTATCTTCATGATACCATCATCGAATATGCCGAGCGCCTGCTGGCCAGATTCCCGGATCCGCTAAGTGTATGCTATTTTGTCTGCACCGGAAGCGAAGCCAACGAACTTGCTCTGCGCATGGCACGCACCTATACCCGGCAGCAGGACATCATTACCGTGGATGGGGCCTATCACGGCAACACTCAGAACCTGATCGACATCAGCCCTTACAAACATGCCGGTCCGGGAGGGCAGGGGGCACCCTCCTGGGTTCATAAAGTTGTTATGCCGGATGGCTACCGGGGTCGGTACAAGGGCAAGGGAGCAGAGACCGGCAAACGCTATGCGGCCCACGTGGGCGAGGCCGCAAAAGGGATTCAGGCGGCTGGAAAAGCACCGGCGGCCTTTATTTGTGAGAGTATGCTGGGCTGCGGCGGGCAGATTGTTCTGCCGGATACTTACCTGGACGAAGCTTTCAAGCATGTGCGGGCTGCTGGAGGGGTATGTATCGTGGATGAGGTCCAGGTGGGTTTCGGGCGCGCGGGCAGCCACTTCTGGGCCTATGAAACCCAGCAGGTTGTGCCTGACATTGTCACCTTGGGGAAACCCATGGGCAACGGCCATCCCCTGGCCGCTGTCATCACCACGCCCGCCATCGCCGATGCATTTGCCAACGGCATGGAATATTTCAACACCTTTGGCGGCAATCCGGTTTCATGTGCCATCGGCTTGGCCGTACTGGATGTCATCGAAAACGAGGATCTGCAAAAAAATGCACACCGGGCCGGCAAGCGGTTGCTCCATGGTCTGAAGGGGTTGATGGAAAACTATGCGCTGATCGGGGATGTGCGTGGTCTGGGACTGTATGCGGGGGTTGAACTGGTCACGGATCGCCGGACCCTGGAGCCCGCAACGGAGCAGGCGGATTATATCATCAACCGGATGAAAGACTACGGAATTTTGATCAGCACGGATGGTCCGCTGGACAACGTGCTCAAAATGAAGCCGCCCATCGTGTTTACGGAGCAAAATGCGGATGACCTCGTGCAGGCCCTGGACAAAGTGCTGAGTGAAGATTGTTTGCAGGTATAACCCCACCCGGACAAGCCGGAATTGAAGATTGACGAATGAAGATTGAAGATTTGTGGTATCGCTCGCTCAGCGCAGGCGCTTGCGCCGCGTGTCGCTTTGCCTTTTCAATTTAAATCGATAGAATTTCTTCTATCCTTGACAAAAGCACTATCAAAAAGCCTATATGGTCCTTTATCTCAATGTTATTTGCTTATGGCGTGGTATTATCTCTGTGGGAGCGGCTTTCCAGCCGAGATTAAACGATTACAGTTTTTAAGCGACTTACTTTCGTGGCTGGAAAGCCGCTCCCACGAGCAGTTGATGTTAATCTAATGACATTGACCTGCGTCTAACAGTATTTAATGCCGACTCCGTAGGCATAAGAATTTCGATTTTCAGGTAAAGGTTTGCGCCATCTGATTTCGGCGAGGTAAATATGCGGGGTGAAAACCTCCGGCAAACCGTCTACCTTGATGCGTATCTTTCTTCCCGGTCGGGGGGCGTATCCTGACTCAAAATATCCCCCGTTGCTGCTGTAATTATACAGCGTACCTTTATAGTAGAATCCTGTACGAAAGTCCTCAAGCATGACAGTGGCTTCCGACTGAAAGCGCTGACTGGTTCTTTTGTAGGCAATTGCGTTCATTCAACACTCTTTTCTTTCCAAATAAGACCGCGTTCATAGTACAGACTTGTCATTTTATCAGACCAAAATCTTTTATTCGAATTATGACAAACTACTATAATTAAATTCTAAGACAGCTTTTCTGGGTGTCAAAGGATAATTGTTTTTAAAGATTCGAAATCCTCAACAATGTAATCCGCCCCGGCGCGCTGCAGATTTTTCTTCAGGCTGGATTTGTCCGGGGCTGATATCAGAATGCCGATGCTTTTGAAACCGACTCGGGAGCGGGCGGCCGCCAGCATATCATCGGGCATATCCCCGATGTAAAAAAAGTCGCTGACGGCCTTGCGGTAGTTTTCTGCGATGGCATCCAGCATGAAGGGATCGGGCTTGCTCAGTGAAACGGTTCGGCCTTCTGCATCGAAAATTCGTTTTTCTTCGCTGACACAATCGTCCAGGGTTAACACCAGCGGGAAAAATTGTCCCAATCGAAAATGTTGCAATGGATATTCCGCCTCCGATCTGGGTCGGCCGGTGGCAATCGCCAGCACATTTTCACGTGAAATTTCTTCTATAATCGACCGGTCCAGGAGCAATCTTTCTCTCAGGATGTAGCCCTCGTCCCGGTAGATCTCGGGTTCCATTTGATAGGTAGATTTGAAAAGCTGCGGGCCTAAATAGATTTCCTGGAAGATCTGTTTGATGATGTTGCCGCTGCCGACATCGCCGCTATAGAGGCCGGCGATGAACGAATTTTCTTGTTTTCCCCACTGGTTTAACAAAGATTTCAGCGGATTGTCCGTTGATGCCAAAAAACCGGCCAGCCTGTGAACATTGCATTGGCGCATGGTTTGCCGATATCGGGTCCAGGGGTCACGGTTTTCGTGAACCTTCAAAGCATCCACCAGGGTAAAGAGCAGGTTGATCACCACGAAGGTCAGGTCCCAGTCATTGTTCAACCCACCGCTCTGCTTGACGGCAGCGAGATCGGACAGCGCGAAGAGAGGTTCCGGCAGGCTTTCCGATGCCCGGGCCGGGTTAAAAAACAGTTGGGTCGTCCGGCGGACCACATCCCGATAAGAGGCGGAGACATCCACTATGACGCCGTCCATGTCAAATACGATCAGATTTTTTGTTTTCATTGAACGGCCTGTTCCCCTGTTTCAGGCTTTGAAAATTTCGATAAAAAGAGCTCTTTTATAGATTTAACACTGGCAATTCATACAATCTTGATTGTGGGAGCGGCTTCCAGCCGCGATCTTGTGATGATAGGTTTAAAGCGACTTTTTTTCGCGGCTGGAAGCCGCTCCCACGAGCAATTGATGTAAGTTAATGACAGTGACGCCCGATTTCTTTAAATCTCATATGAGCGCTGCTGCTGGGCGCGAGCGTCCAGTTTAATCCTCAAGAAAACAGGTCATTCTGGTATTGTTTCATACTATATTTTAACCACGCGCCTTCTCGCCCCCTCACGCTGCCTGTGGAGCCCTCACGTGCCGGGGTTTTAGCATGAAAAGATTTATATCTGCAACAAGTTAGTTCGCTTCGGTCGCCTTTGGCCTCCGGCCCGTAGGGTAGCGCATACGCCCCGGAGGGAAGGATGGAACCATGAAAATCTGGCCTCCGGCCCCGCTTCCAGCCCGTAGGGCTTATAGGCCGGAGGGTAGAGCCTACGAATCGGAGAGAAAATTGGGGTTTTTTACAACGTCCTGAAAAAATATCACATTCCATCAAGATTATTTATTAATAAAAACAGCTTGATTTTTGTTCGATAATAATCCATTTTTAGTGGGTTGTTTGATAAACGGTGGTTGGCGAACATTCGCAAGTGAAAACAACAAACAAAAAAGGAGGAAAGTAATTATGAAGAAAGCATGTATTATTTCACTGGTCATTGTCACGATGATGGGTTTTGGTTTCGGCAACCTGTGGGCAGCTGAGGAACTGGCCCTGCTGACCTGGAAAGGTTATGCCCCCCAGAGTCTGGTTGAAAAATTTCAACAAGAAACCGGAATCACTGTTAAGGTTACCTTCTCCAACAATGAGGAAATGATAGCCAAGCTGCGTGCCACCCGGGGCGCCGGATTCGATTTGGCCCAGCCAAGCCAGGACCGGATTGCTTCCGTTCAGGAAAAATATCAAATTTATCAGCCCATGGATATGTCTAAGGTAGAAACCGGCCAGATTATTGAGCCCATGCTGGAAGCGGTGAAAGAAAATACCATGGTCGGCGGGCAACCCCATGCGGTACCGTTTTGCTGGGGCACATCCGGATTGGTGATCAATAAGAAGTTCGCGCCCAACGCCGGTGACTACTCTGATTTGTTGAATGCCATGTATAAAGGCAGAGTCAGCTACCGCCTCAAGAGACCGACTTTGATCGCTCTGGCTTTTGCAATGGGCGAAAACCCTTTTGCCAGGTACAGTGATGCCATGGCTTACCAGGAGCTGATGGAAAAGGTCGGCCAGGCCATGATTGATGCCAAGGGCTTCGTGAAAAATTACTGGACCAACGGAGACGCCTTGATCCAATCCATGATGGCCGGTGAGATTCATGTAGCCATGGCATGGGATAAGGGAGGATGGAAACTGCATGCAGAAAATCCAAATATTGACTTTTTTGCCCCCAGAAGCGGGGCCTTGGGATGGATCGATACCTTTGCCATTCCTGCCAAGGCCAAAAATGTGGAAGGGGCATACAAATGGATCAATTTTATGCTAAAGCCCGAAAATGCTGCGATATTTACCAATTCAGATAAAACTGCAAACGCTTCAAAGGGTGCGAACCAATTCGTGGAATCTGCGATACGCGCTAATTTTGAGCGCAGCTTTCCGATGTCGGCCATTGCCAACATCAAGTGGTATCCGCCCGTTCCGGCCAAGTTGGAACAAATTGAAGGTAAAATTCTGGATAAGGTCAAAGCCGCGCAAGTAGCATGAAAGACAGACATTGGTCTGAACAACTTTATTTAAGAATTTAGAGGGGGGCTTTCGTTTTGCTATGAAAGTCCCCTTTATCCGATCTTAAATATGTTTTTCATTATTTCCTTTTTATCTTAACAAAAAAAGCTTCGTCAGAAGGTTTTTTTATGCAGATTGATCTATCTGTCCAAAATGTAACAAAAAAGTTTAAAGATTTCGTTGCGGTGGACAACGTATCGTTTGAAGTCCCGGATGGTCAATTCTTTTCTATTCTCGGCCCATCAGGCTGCGGAAAAACCACCCTGCTGCGCATGATTGCCGGCCTGACGGAACCGACGGAAGGCAACATCGAGATTCGCGGGAAAAGCATGATCGGCATCTCCCCGAACAAACGGCCGGTAAATCTTATATTTCAGCATCTGGCCCTGTTTCCGATGATGGACGTGGGGGGTAACATTGCGTTTGGTTTAAAGCGACGCGGAGAAAGTAAAACTGCCATTGAAGAAAAAGTGAACACCATCCTGGAACGGGTCGATCTGACGGGTTTTGGCGACAAAAAAATTGATCAGCTTTCCGGGGGGCAAAGACAGCGGGTCGCCATTGCCAGATGCCTGGTGCTGGAACCCGCCGTTTTGTTGCTGGATGAGCCACTGGGTGCGCTGGACCTGAAACTGCGGGAGCAGATGAAAGTCGAATTGAAGAAGCTGCAGGCGAAAGTCGGAACTACTTTTGTCTACATTACCCATGATCAATCCGAAGCGCTGGTGATGTCCGATCATGTGGCCGTGATGAATCAGGGGGTATATGAACAAATCGATACCCCCCAGAACTTGTACAATAACCCGCAAACGCCCTTTGTGGCCAAGTTCGTTGGTGACAACAATGCCTGGTCCGGCAAAATTCAAGGGTGCACTGAAAATATCGCTGAAGTGGCAATTTCGGAAGGCACTGTATTCCGTACAAAACTTCGGGAAATGTTGCAGCCGGGAGATGAAGTTGATCTGTTTCTACGCCCCGAAGCCATGCTGATTCAGCCCGATCCGAGCTTATCCAACTTGAACCGATTCGAGGTCATCGTCAAGGACATTCTTTTCGATGGCGCCAACAGCAGACTACTGGCCCATCCCCTTGATGACGATACGGAACTGCTCATCGCCTTGCCGCAAAACCGGCAGTTCGATTACATCAAAGAGAATGATAAAATAGAAATCGGGTGGGACGAGCAATCGGGCATCTGTTTTCCAAGAGAGAAAAAACCGAGTTGAAAATTGAGGACAATGGTTAAAAGGTCGTCGGTAGAGAGGAACAGTTTCAAGGATCAGAGGTTCTGGGTTGAGGCGAGCGAGTTTCGCTGATAATTTGAATAAAGATACCTTTGAATTCGGACTGGGGAATTTGGACCTAAAAAAGGGAATGTTATCTATTGTATTCTTTCTTTGATAGCTTTTATTGTGCAATCCTTAACACGCGGTTCACAACCCGTAAACTTTATATCAGAGGTCAGACAACAGAGGCCAGATGACAGATGTTGGACATCAGATCGCGTGGATAGTTCAATCCCGCAACGCTTTTGGTTCTCCTGCACTTTCCATTGAGCGATGTCTTACTCCATGCGCTATGCCCTTTTTTCCC
>CAVXXE010000008.1:0-108159 GCA_963765595.1 uncultured delta proteobacterium | reverse complement strand
AATCCAATTTGGGCAACGAGGTAGAGGCCGATATCATTACGGCTGAGCCCCTCGCCGGCAAAGATAGGCCCTTCATGGAGAATCTCAAAGCCCACCGGGCTAATTTATTCCAAGATTGAAAACATGGTCTTCAGGGCCGGGATTCTTTTCGAATTCAGAAAAGACTATCATAAAAACGACGGAGTGAAGCGATTCCATCAATCTTCATTCGTCATTTTTCTTGTCCCGGATTATGCGGGTTAGAGAGGAGAAATGGAAACAATATTTACTCGTTATGGTGACGGATCTCCCCTGGAAATGAGCACAAGCGAACTCATGGCGGATCTTGAGGCCGGAACGGCCGATGCGGCCGAACGCGGCAATATTCCGGCCCTCAACAAAGAAGAGCTGCAATATCTCCTAGAGATCTTCAAATCTCCCTACAACTTCGTGAGCGTTGAGCGGGGCAATGAAGTGATTCTCAGTTACGACGCGGGAACACTTAAGATCAGACGTGTTGGGGTAAATGTTGATCGGATTCAGGCACTGCAGATTTACGAAAAGCTTTTCGGAGCGGACACCATGGAATTGTGTCATGTTGACTACAGTTTCAAACCGATCAAGCCGATTGCCACCATGGAACGACCGATTCTGGAACAGGCGCTGTTATCGACCCATATTCCCCTGTTTTATGGCGCCATGCCGAATCTCGGTCTCTACAGTCAACCGGACGGGCCCTTCCCGAATCCTGCTGAATTGTTGCCGCAAGGAAAAATCAAGGAGGCCCAGGATTCCTATGAAGCCACCGTGGACGCCGCAGTCAATGACATTATGTATGTGTCTAAAGGCATGCATGAATCCGGGGCTGACGGCATCAATCTGGACACGGTGGGTGCCGCCGGAGACGCCGACTTCCAGGCCTCATTGATAGCCGCCGAAAAACTCAGGAAGACCTATCCGGATATTTGCATAGAACTCGGCATGGCCGGGGAATTTATCCTGGGAATGCACAGCGAACTGGAATATGATGGTGTGCGCCTGGCCGGTTTGTATCCCCACGATCAGGTGAAGCTGGCGCAAAAAGCCGGGGTAACCATCTTTGGACCCGTGGTCAATACCAACACATCGGAGTCTTGCCCCTGGAATCTTGCCCGGGCGATTACCTTCATGAAAGAATGCAGCCGGGTGGCCACCATCCCGATTCACGTGAACATGGGCATGGGTGTCGGCTCCGTGACGGTAACCGATCATCCCCCCATAGATATCGTTTCCCGGGCATCCAAGGCCATGGTCGAGATCTGTCGCCTGGACGGGTTGTAGGTTGGCGTGGGTGATCCACTCGGTATGGCTCTCACCCACGCGCATGCCTCGGGAATGGGCGGAATGCGGGCTGCCGGAGATCTGGTAGCGCGCATGCAAATGTCCCGCGGTATGCGAATTCAGGAGGCCAAAAAATACGTGGCAGACAGGCTCAGGATAGCCGTCTCGGAATTGGCGGATCCTGTGATTATGGGGGAGGTGCGCGAAGATCTTCAGATCGGTGCCGTAACACCGCTGCCGGGGTGCGCTAAAGGTATTGAGGCAAAGTTTCGGATTGCAGAGGTACTGGGCATCGATATTAACTGCGTACAGCGTTTTAAGGATAAAATATCTTAGCTAAGTTAAACTGATGGATTCACATCGCGATTCATGCTTTGAGAAAATAAAAACCACTTTTGATCCGGCATTCAGCTACATCGTTATCGCGGACAAAGGCGGGTACGTTGATGATCCGGCATTTTTAAAGGTGGATGAAGCTCTATTAGACGTGGAAAAACAAATCCTGCACCGTGAGGTCTGCATCGACCAGAAAACCGGGCGAAGCATATTGATCGTCAAGATGGAGCATCAGGACACTGAAGAGATCATGCTGAAATTTCTGAAAACCAGCCTGAAAAAAGATTTCAACTGTTATGTATATTGATCGCCTCTCGGAAATCATATCTCATTCAACTTACAGGGGATTGCTAGAGGCTTTGCCCCAATTGGAATGTCGGAATTCAGGAATATTGGGCACGCAGTGACGCTTTAGCGCTATCATGGGTTCTGGCCTCCGGCTCGTAGACCCTACGGCTCGGAGAGAATAATGGAACAGTGGGTTTAGAGAATCAAAAAGCATTGTTATTCTAAAAATTGTAGAAATTCATACATTAAAACCAGGAGGTCGACATGAGTAAAGTAATTCCCGGACACGCCCAAGTCGTTATTATCGGAGGCGGCATCGTTGGCTGCAGCGTGGCTTACCATTTGACCAAGCTAGGTTGGACAGATGTTGTGCTGCTGGAAAGAAAAGAGCTTGCTTCCGGAACAACTTGGGCTGCCGCCGGGTTGCTGGCCCAACTACGGCAAAATCAGGAGATGACCAATCTGGCCAAATACACCGTTGACCTTTATGAGGGGCTGGAGGCTGAAACCGGGGAAGCTACCGGTTTCAGAAGAAACGGCGCCGTGGCCGTTTGCCAGACGGAAGATCGTCGGTTCGAATTGCTGCGCGGTGCCGCCATGGCCCGGGCCTTCGGCATTGAAATGCATGAAGTCAGCACCAACGAAGCCGGCGAGTTGGTCCCAGGCATGCGAACGGATGATCTCGTGTCCGCATTTTACCTTCCCCGGGATGGCATAACCAGCCCGATTGAGACTACCCGGGCATTGGCCAAAGGGGCTAAAATGCGCGGTGCCAAAATTTTTGAAAATGTCAAGGTCAGCGGCATCAAAACGGAAAAATCCGCCGTGTGCGGTGTCAGCACCGACCAGGGGGATGTCACCTGCGAATATGTGGTCAATTGCGCCGGGATGTGGGGCCGGCAGGTCGGCCAGATGGTCAATGTGAGTGTGCCGCTGCATGCCGCCGAACACATGCATGCAGTAACGCTGCCGATAGAGGGATTGAAAAAACATTTTCCCACGGTGCGCGATTTTGACGGTGTTACCTACTTTAAGTCCGAATCCGATGGAATTCTTATGGGAGGCTTTGAAAAGGTGTCGAAACCCTGGGGGATGAAAGGCATCCCTGAAAACTTCATGTATAAAGAGCTTCAGGAAGACTGGGATCAGTTCCAGGTTTTCATGGATTGCGGTCTGAAACGGTTTCCGGCCCTGGAAACCGCCCAGATTCGCCATCTGTCGGTGGTGCCCGAAAGCTTTACCCCCGACACGGCCTTTATGGTTGGAGAAGCTCCGGGGGTTAAAAACTTTTTTGTGGCATGCGGCATGAATTCCGTGGGGATTCAAAGTGCCGGTGGCGTCGGTCGGGCGTTGGCGCATTGGATTGACCAGGGACATCCGGAAGAGCAACTGTGGCCGATTGATGTGCGGCGCTATTTTCCCTGGCAACGAAACGCCCGCTATTTACAGGACCGCATTGTGGAGGCCGTCGGTGTGCTCTACCATCATCACTATCCCAACCGGCAGCTGACGTCGGCCCGGGGTATCATCCGCTCCCCCATCCACGATCGCCTGGCAGCGCACCGGGCTGCCTTCAGCCAGAATGCGGGTTGGGAACGCGCCGACTGGTTTGCCCCCGAAGGTGTCGTGCCGGTTCACAAATACAGCTGGCGCCGGCCCAACTGGTTTGAGTATCAGGGCCAAGAACATATGGCCGTGCGCGATGGTGTCGGTCTTTATGATCTGACATCGATGGGTAAATTCCTGGTTCAGGGCCGTGATGCCGAAACCGTCCTGCAGTATTTTTGTTCCAACGATGTGGCGGTGCCCATCGGCAAAGTCGTGTATACACCGGTTTTAAACGAGGCGGGTGGATTTGAAACCGATATTTCAGTGACGCGCTTTTCCGATGACACTTTTTTTATCGTGACCGCGGCAGCGACAGTGGTACACGATTATGATTACTTCAAGCGCCGGATTCCTGACGATGCCCATGCGGTCATCACCGATGTGACCCATGGCTATGCCATGCTGGCGATCATGGGGCCCAAATCCAGAGATCTGCTTGGCAAGCTGACCGATGCCGATCTTTCCAATGAGTCTTTCTCCTACAGCACTGCCAAAGAAATCGATGTTGCCTATGCCCGGCCATGGGCACTGAGAATGTCTTATGTGGGTGAATTGGGATGGGAGCTTTATGTCCCGAGTATGTTCGCACCGGCGGTCTTTGATGCCCTCCTGGAGGAAGGCAAACAGTTCGGTTTGCGCCTGGTCGGTATGCAGGCGGTTAACTCGTTGCGACTGGAAACCGGATATCGCCATTGGGAATCGGACATCACCCCCGATGACACCCCCTATGAAGCCGGCCTGGGTTTTGGCGTGAAGCCGGACAAGGGCGATTTCAGAGGCCGTGCCGCTTTATTGAGCAAAAAAGAGGCGGGAATCACACGAAAACTTGTCATGTTTACACCGCAGGATCCGGATGTCATGCTGTATGGCAGTGAGCCGCTATATCGGGACGGTGTCTGGATGAATAACCTGACTTCCGGTGCTTACGGCTTCAAGATCGGCTCTGCCGTGGGCATGGGATATGTGAAAAATGAGGATAACATCACCGATCAATGGGTGCTGGACGGCAAATATGAACTCGAAGTCGAAGGTAAAATGATTCCGGCCGGGGTTCATATCCATTCTCCCTATGATCCCAAAAACCAACGGACGAGGATGTAAAATCTAGGGAGACTGCCCATGGAGAAAATTGTTACCAGGATGGGTGACGGCAGCCGGATCGAAATGTCGGCCGCTGAAATCCAACAGGAGCTGGAGGCGGGTGCCGTGGATGCTGCCGAACGGGCCGGGGTTCCTCCTTTAACTGATGATGAGATAAAATACTTGCTGGATCTTTATCGATGCAAAGACAGGGTTGTCGGGGTAGAACAGGGCAAGGAATGCTGTCTGACCTATGACAACATGACTTCCAAAATCGAACGCGCCCATATCCCTGTCAGTAAAATTCAGCAGCTGCTTTTGTTCGAAAGGGCTTTGGGGGCCGACACCCTGGAGTTGACCCATATTGATTACAGCTTCAAGCAGTGCAAACATGTGGTGCAATATGAAAAGCCCAACATGGAACAAGCGGTATTGCAGACAATTGCCCCCATCTTTTATGGTTCCATGCCGAATTTAGGATTGTACAGTGTCCCCGACGGTCCGGTGGTCAACCCGGCGGATTTGCTTCCCATGGGGAAAATTGACGAGGCCCAGCAAGCATACGAACAGATGGCGGAGTATGCCATCAAAGACATGGTGTATGTCGGCAGCGAACTGTACGAAAAAGCCGGCGCGGATGGAATTAATTTCGATACTACAGCTGCCTCGGGGGATGCGGAGTTCTATGCGGCCTTAAAGGCAGTAGAAATTTTGCATGACAAATATCCGGCGATGGGAATCGAAATGGGCATGTCCGGCGAATTTATCCTGGGAATGCACGCTGAAATTGAGTATGACGGTGTGCGGTTGGCCGGGCTTTATCCCCATGATCAGTTAAAACTCGCCCAAAAAGCAGGGGTTACCATTTTCGGGCCGGCCATCAATATCGCTACAAACGAATCACTACCCTGGAATCTCGCCCGTTCGATCGTATTTACCAAGGCCTGTTCCGAGGCTTCCGAGATACCGGTGCATGCCAATCTGGGCATGGGGGTCGGGGGGGTGCCCCTCACCCTGACGCCGCCGCTGGATGCCCTGTCGCGCGCTTCAAAAGCCCATGTCGAATTGTGCAGATTGGACGGGTTGTAGGTGGGCGTTGGTGATCCTCTGGGGATGCATGCTGCACATGCAGTCATCTCGGGGATGGGCGGTATACGCACTGCCGGAGATCTGGTAGCGCGTTTGCAACTGAACCGAGGGATGAGAATCGAAGCAGCAAAAAATTACGTGGCTGACAAACTGGGTGTTTCGGCAGCAGACCTTGCTGATACGGTGCTGATGAACGAAATCAGAGAAGATCTCGATATCGGGCGTGTCAACGAAACACCGGCGGTGGCCAAGGGAATCGATGCCAAATTCAGAATTGCGGAATTGCTGGATCTGGAAATAAACTGCGTGAACATGTTTAAAGACAGGGTGGGAATAAGCTCGTATAAATCGTTTAACTAAGGATGGACACCATGACCGAAAAAATATTCGAGGAAGCGGCAGAAGCCATTGTGAATGGTAAGGCGGATGAGGCAGTCGAAATAGCAAAACGGGGGATAGACGAGGGAATTGACCCCTTATTGTTAATGGAAAACGGATTCATTCCGGGAATCAACAAAGTGGGTGATCTTTTCGAAACCGGGCGGCTGTTTCTGCCGGCTCTGATTTACTCGGCCACGGCAATGGAAAAGGCAACGGAAATCATCAATGCCGCCATCCCCAGTGAAAAAGAGCTGGTGTCCGGAAAAGTTGTCCTGGGAACCGTTGAGGGAGATGTCCACGATATCGGCAAAACGATCGTTGTATCTCTTTTTAAAGCCAATGGATTTGATGTACTGGATCTTGGCCGCGATGTTCCGATTGCGCGATTCATCGAGGAGGCGGAAAAATTCGGTGCCGATATCATTGGGACCAGCACCCTGTTGACGACGACGATGGTCGGCCAGAAAGAATTGGAACAGCAGTTGAAAAAAGCGGGATTGCGGGATAAATATAAGACCATCATCGGTGGTGCCCCCGTAACCCAGCGCTGGGCAGATCGTATTGGCGCGGATGCCTATGCCCAGGATGCCGGCGACGGCGTCAGGAAAGTAAAGCAGCTGCTGATGGGCTAGCGCCAAGTCCATCGATCTGGAAATCGTGAGCCGGGTGATGCGGTTACGGCAGGGGAGGGATACCTCCGATAAAGATCTTTGCGTGACGCCGCAGCCACCCGGCAAATTCGTCCGTTGCAAGCTCCCCCTTGCCCAGCTTCTCGAAAATAAGAACCCGTTCAATAGCCTGCGCCGCAAAATCGTGACCGTTGAGAATAAGAAAAACCCGTGTGACCACATAGGCGGTGCGTTTATTCCCATCGATAAAACCACGGTTTCGTGCAATACCATAGCCATATTCAGCCGCAAGATCAAAAATATCGGATGCTGAATAGCCTGCAAGATTCATTGGTCGAGCCAAGGCGCTTTCGATCAACCCCATATCCCGTATGCCATCTGCTCCGCCATGTTCAGCAATCTGCTGGTCATGGATGGCAAGAACAACCTCCGGGTCGACCCATTTCCAGTCCGTTTTCGTTTGATTTTTAAATCCTCAAAAACATTCTCAAAACTTGTAATTTTTATTCCTTTAGTGCATGCATCCGCCATGGCTCAGGAGGCAGAAAAGTGATCTTCAGCCCGAACGGCAAGGCAATTTTCTCCAGGGTGCTCAGGGTCGGGTTCCCCGAACCGTTCTCGAACTGGGAAAGTATCCGGGGAGAGATGTCGGCAACTTTTTGGGCATATTCCTTCTGGTTCATACCCAGGATTTTGCGCATCCGACGCGTCGCTTCCCGAATACCGATATCGCCTTGGGCGAGGCCGAGATAAAGCTCCTCTTTCATCCGGGCCATTACTTTGGGGGTGGGTCGTTTCATCCGGGTCTCCTAAATCCATATCCTCGGCCGTATCTCAACAAGTCCTGCGGCAACTTCATCGATCCAGCCCGCGAGTCTTTGAATAATGTCATCATCGACATGGCAGTCTTTCATGGTCTCCGCCAGTCGTTTGACATCCTCACCCAGGTCGGCAAGCCAGGCCCTGGTCTCAATGGGGGCTAAGAGATCTTTGAGCTTTTCACAAATGATCGCCCATTCAGGCTGGTTTCCTGGCCGTTCATCTTCCCATCGGCTGACACGACCGATGCCAACAGGGTCCAGAAACATGGGCGCAAAGTCAAAAAGAGGTGACAGTTTGACTTGACCGTTCTTTCTCAGGACGGCCGTATTGCGCCCGTGATTGTCGGTATTTCGCAGTGCCAAATTCAGGATGTCGCGACGTATATACTCTCGCAATTCTTGGACGGAATCGGCGACGACTTTCCCCAGAGCCTGGCAATATGTATCATGACGAACCGCCGCGCCGTATCCCGGTATATTGGCCACAGCATACAGACTATGCATGCCCAAACGCTCAACGCCACCATCCGAAACCTTTCGATCAAAACGCGGCACAAATAGAACGTCGTCTTCATAAACGAGGGGCTCTCCGGAGCGAATGCCAAACTTTCTGGCAACTTCCAGGTAAGGGGCTTCATTGCGTAAGACCTGTTGATTCCGCTCGTCGGTGCGACTGCCGCGAGGAAATTTAACCAGCCAGAACTTTTTGATCTTTTCGTCGGGTAGCGCTCCCTCGGCATGAAACATCCCGGCATGATCCTCTGCGAGCAGATATTTTGGCGTTTCACCCTGCACGCTGGAAGCCCCCGCAACATGGGCGCCACGTTCTTCGGCATAATCTAGAAAACGTTCCCGCTGCTCGAGGATGTCCCTGCGGGGAAAGCCCCCCTTGAAATGGTCGGCAGGGGGAGTAAGAACGGCCTCGGCGATCCGCAGATTTCCCGGCGGGGAACCGGCTCCCTGGGTGAGCAGGTGCCAATCCATCTGCGGACCGTTTTTTTCAACCTGCATTCGCCTGAGCCAAGCCCGCCGGCCGGCGCCGGCCGGCACCAGATCGACCAGAAATGGAGGCCAATGCTCAAAACGGAACAATTCAAAGCCAACGGTAAGCCCGGGTATAAGTTCTGCTGCTATGTTGCCCAAGTCAGTGACCGCATAATCGATATCGTATTGCAATCGGCCGCCTCCAGCAATCCCTTTGTCGATTGTCTGGGAATCAGGCTCAAACACCGCGGCTGTCTTCCAACTGTCATCGACAAATATTTGAACTTGACAATCCATAGTACTCTTTTGTGGTCTAAAATGGAGCCTTTCGACCGGTTTTATTCACTATAGTAATCAGCGACCACCAGCAGAGCTGGGGGTATGAGGATGGCCCCTGGAAGGGGCCGGAGCCACCTCTGCTGGTGGCCGCTGATTTTTAAACTAAATATATTAGACATAGGATATTGTCAAGTTTAGATCACTATAGTGAATGATTTTGCAGATATTTTCACGAAAAGATTCACTTAAATGGTTCCAAAACCATCAAAATCTCGTCCAGAGAGTTGGGCAGCCTTTTTCCAAATAGCCTTTTGTGATCCTGATTCATAATACCGATGTAATTATTGCTTGAATGTAAATCAATTCCGGCGTATGTTCCCATTGAGACACCTCCTAGATCCTTTTAAATTAATAAACTATTTGGTCTATTGCATCTTATGCTATGGATGGGGAGGTGTCTTTTTTCTTAGCGCATCCGGCTGTAGTGACATTTAGCGAAGCGTTCCGAAGGAAAATGTCACGCTGGAGGCGCAATACCGCTTCTATACCGCATCGATAAATCGATAGGCTTACGTGCCGGATGCTCAGCCCTTTATATGAATATCAGATCTTTTATCTTGACATTTCATTCTTCACTAATAATATTTGTCAATTTCAAAGATCTGTTACCCCTTTTTCTCTCTAGATACATTAAATTAATATTTTTGTTGATTGTTTAAGCGACAGTCGAAATTAACGTATTCAGCCCGCCGATTAATTTGGGTTGGCAGATCCAATATACAATGAATTCAATCTGTTGTTTGGATTCGATTCAGCACGCAATCCACAATCCGAAACCTTCCAAATTGTTATAGATAGGATTTAGTAAGATCCAGTCGGCTTCTTCGAGATTTATGGAATTACACCCTTTCCCTATTTGTCCTCTTTCAAAACATTAATGATGGAGTATCTTTTTGATGAGGTCTTTTCCCTTCAGCCACCTGGAGTCAACCAATATCTTCTGGGGACCGCCATTTTGGATCGCTTCTGCGGCCCGTTATGCGAAGCAGTATGTCTACCCGGTGTTGATCTGTTTACCTGCAAACTCGAAGGGTGGGATTTCATTGACTGGCTGGAAAAAGAAAACTTGTTCTTGATTCACCTGGACTCCGAAAACCGATGGTTCCGCTACCACCATCTGTTTAAGAAACTCCTGCTCGATCAGTTAAAGCGTAAATTCAACGTTGAGGAAATCAACGTACAAACCGTTCCGACCAACCTATCGGTACTACATGCCGCAGGTCACCCTGATCCGGATACTTCTGGCTCAGGGTACAACGGACAGCCTCCAGCAGGCAGCTAGCCTCCTCGACCAAATACACGATTTTCTTGTATCGATTCACAACAACCGTTTCCGAATTGATGCGTTGGCCCTCCAAGCCCTGCTCCACAATGCCCGGGGCGAACACTCGGTTGCCCTGGAAAAGTTAACCGCAGCGATTAACCTTGCACAACCGGGCGGTTTCATCCGTCTTTTCGTGGACCTGGGACCCCAGATGGCCGATCTGCTGAAGCAGCTCATCGAGCAAAACGTGGCCGTGGATTATATTGGGCGGATCCTGGCTGCTTTTAAGGAGGATGAAGACCGAGCAATGCCAGGTGAATCCGATCATCTGGCCGCCCAGTCGCAACCGTTGAGCACCCAGCCCTTGGTCCAACCCCTGACGAACCGCGAGCTGGAAATTTTGGATCTGCTGGCGCAGCGGTTCCAGAACAAGGAAATCGCCGAAAAATTGTTTATTTCACCTGAAACCGTAAAAAAGCACCTGAATAACATCTATGGCAAACTCATTGTCAGCAATCGCCGGCAAGCGGTTGAACAAGCCCGAGACCTGGGTATCCTATTGGCCCGATAACCGTATCTTATAAAAACATTTTCTATCTCAGCCTCAGGTTTGTCCGGGTTAGAGGCAGAAAAGAAAAAATCATCCTAAAATTATTTGTGGTGCGCATTCGACCAAATAAACATACCGGTTTTACTTCTTAGTAAGCGCTGCCGCCACTTTCATAACTTCTTTGTTGGTCATCGCTTCAAGTTTCTTCTTGACCTTTCTTGAGAAATATTCTTGCTCGGTCTTTTTCAAAGGCTCTCCATGGTACTTTTTCAAAAGAAGTTCTTTTTGTTTCGGAGCAAATAGAGTGCTCAGATAGTAGTTCAGCTGAAATGATCGGAGCTGGCGATTCTTTGCGCTATCGCGAGTTGATTTCGAAGTTGATAGATCTGCGAGGTATCTTTTAAGCGTGTTTCGTAATCGTTCTGTTGACAGTGAAACCTTATTTCCAAGGTCTACAACATCATCTGCGAGCAGATCACCATACTTTGCCTTCAAAGATTTTGATAGGCTTTCGAGATTTTTGGGTTTGTCCAACCCCTGTTGATCGAACAAAGTCGAGCTTAACAACAATAGCTTTTCCAGAGCTTGTTGTTTGCGGCTGTCGGATTTGTGGCTGGACAATAGAGTCCTGAAATTTAATTTCAGGTCTCTTTGAGCACAATTTGCCAGGACGACAGGAAAGCCTTCGACCAGCCTTGGATCTTTAGAATCTGCCAGCTCGTCTAAAAGCTCGAGCACCTCATGTTCTTTGACTTTAGGAGTCTCCGTTCGAAAGAGCGTATAACCAAGACGCCCCAAATTTAAAATAAGATCTTCTCTTTTCATAAACGAAATCTAACTTTTTGATAAAATTTATCGTTTATCAATTGCTCCTCATGCAAGCCTTCAGCTAAATAACCAAAATTTTGCAATACTTTTTCAGGATTCAAATCATATCGCGCCGCCTCAGAATATCTCTCAAGCAATTTTTCTGCGTCCACCTGTCCCGTGGCGAAAGCCGCAATGCAGTCCTCTCTATCGGCAGAAGTTCCCCGAAACATTTTAGTAATAATCAAATCCGTAAGATTTAACGCGCCCAGGTAGATATGGGACCACCTATTAATCAGGATGTGGTTATTTTCTTTCAATGGTGACTCTAAAAGATCTGTCGTGAAAACTCTGTTGCCGCACCAGAGCTGATAAATAAAATTTGGGTCATCATCATGAGCAAGACCGTTTCCTTTGTAACGATAATTCAAGGCCTTTAAAAACTTAATCAACTTATCATATTCATTTTTTTCAGGCACGATCAGGTCAATATCTTTAGTTGACTCCTTGATATTGAGAAGGGTCAGTGCTGTTCCACCGCAGGCGATCATACGAACGCGAAAATTCATCAAGCTGTCCCAATTTTCTAAAGTATCCAGCAAATCATTGCCGCTTATTCGATATTTTTTAGACCCAACCATATAGCCCCCATATTATTGAATAATTTATGTCATTCCATTGTATTTGTCAATATATTTTGTATTAAATAATACAAATATTTTGTACATATTAATACATTTACTTTGAATCAAAACGTACAAATCTTAGGTTTAAAAAATGCGCCTGTACATAAAACTTTTTTCTTTCAGACCTTTATCATAATTCGTCAATCGTCAATCATCAATCGTCATTCCCTTATTCTCTCCGAGCCGCAGGGTCTGAGAGCCGGAGGCCATTACTCCCAATCGTGAGCGAAGCGACCTAAGTTCACATACCCCATTTATACAACCCCATATACCCCTTTTTGGGGCTGTTGCCGTGTCTAAAACGGTATTAATTTAAATCTCAAATATTTTGGGACACGGATGAACACAGATTAACAGGATATCTGTACGATCATCACGAGAAGGCCCAACAAAAGGCCCACGATGAGGCCTACGAGCAAGGCTACGCGGCCGGCAAGAAAAGCGAATAAAAGACGTCAGGCGACAGATGGCAGAAGACAGATAACAGATGACAAAGGAAAGAAGGTGAGATGCTCCGTCTAATTGAACGGGATGACCGGTCGATCTTAGGTCATGCTGGTCGGCCTCTGAAAACCCACCGCGAACACATTACTCTCGCAGCCCTGTTGTTTGCAGCGCTGACAATCACAACCACAAAGTATAAACCAACACGATATCCTCAAATGGGTTGAGGATAAGAAAACAACAAGAGAAAGGAGACTATTATGAAAAAGTTCATGAAACGAACCGCCATACGATTTCTGATCATACCACTGTTGTTCGGGCTTTGTTTATTTGCCGGTGCAGCATTCGCGCAGGACAAAAAACCCAACATCCTCGTAATTTGGGGCGACGACATTGGTCACGACAATGTCAGCGCTTATCACCGGGGCATGATGGGTGGAAGGACGCCCAACATCGATCGCATCGCCAATGAAGGTGCTCTGATGACCGATGCGTACGCTCAGCAATCCTGCACCGCCGGGCGCGCGAACTTCATGCTGGGCCAGAACCCATTCCGCACGGGACTGCTGACCATCGGCATGCCTGGGGCGAAGCACGGTGTGCGAAAGATCGATCCCAACATCGCCGAATTGCTGAAGCCGTACGGCTACAAAACGGGTCAGTTTGGCAAAAATCACCTCGGTGATCGCAACGAGTACCTGCCGACCGTGCACGGTTTCGACGAGTTCTACGGCAACCTCTACCACCTGAACGCCGAAGAAGAGCCGGAGAATCCGGATTATCCCAAAACATCCTTCACTGGTGACGGTAGTTTTAGGGACGCGTATGGCCCGCGTGGTGTCCTGGACTGTGTTGCAACCGATACCTTTGACAAGACAGACGAACCCCGCTGGGGCGTGGTTGGTAGGCAGAAATGTAAAGATACCGGCCCGCTGATGTTGATCACTGACGGCCAGCGCATACAGAGAGTGGAGCGCACGGTCCCGGCTGGCAAGCTTCCGCCCGTTGGCAACACGGTTGACATCAAAAACGCAAGTTATACAAACACCATCGGCGATACGCAGTTGAGCGCCGTCTGGACCGATCCGGATTTCGATCCGGCGCAGCACGCGGTCTATTACGTGCGCGTCATCGAGATCTCGACGCCGCGCTGGGTCTCTTCAAGGACATTGACTTGACCGAGGGCTGCGGCTTCGAGCCGCAGGACAGTCACTGCAAGCAAGGGAGAATCACACCGATGCCGATCGCGAGTACGTTTACGGCCGCAAGAGCCACATGGGAAAGCTCGACAAGGTGCTCGAAACGGCTGACGAGAATGACTGGATTATTGTGGACACGAAGAGAGACTGGAAGGTCATTTTTTCGTTCGAGAAGATGAAAATTGTCCCTCGTCTTTCGAGACCATCCGAATCCATTCCGTTAAAAAAGGATCAAGGATAAAATGATTTTTATCTTTTCCCTTAAAGACCAAGTCTTTTGACATAAGATTGGATAGGGCTTTGTGAAGCGCCGGTGTCCCCATTTCATAGGGCTGGATCAGTTTTGTCGCAAAGGTTCCGATGGGCCCATGTTCTGCCAGGATTGTCATGACCTGACTTTCCCGCAACGGCAATTCCTCAAATATGCCTCTAAATGAAGGGGTTAAGGATACAAGCATGTTCAACACACCTTTTTCAACATATTCTTCGTCCACGGTATTGGATTCAATGATATTGAATATATGACTGCATAACCTTTGAGCGTAGTCGGGGTGACCGTTGACTTTTTCTGCGATCCTCAATGCCAGTTGGCCCGAAATTGAAATGTCAATCTTTGCGAATCGTTTCTTTATAAAATTTGCCAGCTCGTCGGTGGTGATCGGTCCCAACTCCATAATTTTGGCTGCACGGTAGAAGGGTCTATTTTGATTTATGAACATCTCTTTAAGCAAATGCATACGGCTTCCAAGGAAGGCAAATGCAATTCGATCCTGCTGCTGGATAATGGTGCGGAATTCGGCCTCAAGGTTACTGTCAACTTTGATGATTTGCTGGAACTCATCAAGCACAATGGCTGCCCGCTTATTGTTTTTATTCAGGTAGGAATTTAAACCGCTCAAGGCATCAGACAGATTATCCATTGATGTTGCCCGGGATGACAGTTCCGGCAGAACAGAGATTGACCCGACATCATTGGGATCAAACCGTATGGAGAATCTGATACGATTAAAGAAATGGGCTGCACTTTTAATGAATTTTTCAAAACTCTTCATCTCGTCAACAATGGCCTTTGCAGACGCCCGGGACATTGCCAAGAGGATTTTTTCCGTGGAGTTGCAGGCGAAAAAGTCAACATAGCCAACAAGGATTTTTTTAGATCTCAGTCCGTTGGATGCGGCATACAAAAGGGATGTTTTCCCATACCTGCGTGGGCTGTATAAAACAATGCTCTGACCGCCGGCCAAATTATCAGTGATTTGTGAAATTTCAGATTTCCGGTTGCAAAATAATTCGCCGGAAACGATCTGGCCAAAACGAAATGGATTTGCCATGGGGTACGCTCCAAATATATCGACAGTAAATTACTTTTAGTAGATATATTTATATACTGCTGGCATAATAATATCAATAAATATTTTTATATACCATTGGCGTATTTATGGAGTTGAATGGAAAGCTGAAACTGATTAGGATTTTTCAACCTTGAACCCACAATGGTTCCAGGTTCAACGTTCCCGGTTCAAGGTTGAAGGATGGATGCCATTTATAGAACCCAGAACCCTGCTTGTGGGGTCGAAGCCCCAAACCCTGAACCCTTAGGATACAATCATGAAATTGTTACGTGAACCACTTGTCCACTTCCTTGCCATCGGCGCAGCCATCTTTGTGCTTTATGGATTTATGGGCCGGCAGGAGGCCGAAGAACAGGAGCGGGCCATCACTATCACGTCCGGTGAAATCAACTGGCTGACCGACGCCTGGCAGAAACGCTGGAACCGGCCACCAACACCGAGAGAGCGGGCGGGTATAATCGATCAGTACCTGCGGGAAATGATCCTTTACCGCGAAGCGGTGGCCATGGGCCTGGATAAGGACGACACCGTCATTCGCCGGCGCCTGGCGCAAAAGCTGGAGTTTTTGACTCAGGATTTGATCAGCCCTCAGCCGCCTTCGGAAAAAGAACTTCGCACCTATTTTAAAGCGCATATGGATCGATATCAGCAGCCCGATCTCATTACGCTGACCCATATCTTCTTCGACCCGGACAAGCGCGGAGACCGGACTCTCAAGGACGCCGAAACCATCAAGACCAAATTAATCGCTTTGAAGCAGCCGCCCCAGGACGCCCGGTCTTTCGGGGATCCGTTCATGCTGCAAAGCTATTACCCGGAGCGTTCGGAAGCCGAGCTGGCGAAACTTTTCGGCCGCGGCTTTGCAGGGCCGGTGTTCAAGCTCGAGCCCCAGAAGTGGCACGGCCCGGTGTTGTCCGGTTACGGCACCCACCTGGTCTACGTGCATGATCGCCAGGAAGCGCAGCCGCCGGTGTTTGCCGATGTCAAAGAGCAGGTCCGTCAGCAATGGGAGAGTGACAAACGGGAACAATTGAATGAGCAGTTTGTTGCCAGCATTGTAGCCCGCTATGATGTGACCATTGAAAAAGAATGAACATCCAACATCGAACGGGGAAGGAGCAAGGGATGAACGTCCAACATCCAACGCTCAACTTCCAACGTCGAACAGGGAATGATGAAGAAACAGACATATGATTTGGAAGAAAGGCTGCTCGAGTATTCGGTGCGAATCATAAAGATTGTTGAACAGTTGCCAAATACCAGAGCAGGAAACCATGTTGCTGGCCAACTGTTAAGATCGGGAACTTCACCTTACCCAAACCATGGTGAAGCACAGGCAGCCGAGTCCAGGAAAGACTTTATCCACAAGATGCGTATTTGCTTGAAAGAATTGAGAGAATCTAAGAGATGGCTGAAGCTCATTCAACGAGTGCCACTTTTGAAATCACCGGAAGAGGTGAATTTCCTTTTACAGGAAACTGAGGAACTCATCAAGATTTTTGTAACAAGCATTAAAACAGCGGAAAAGAAAAAATAAATCAACGTTGATTTTTTGCTTTATAGTTTTTGTTTTTAGTTTTTTTATTTTGTTGGAAGTTGGACGTTGAGCGTTGGATGTTGGACGTTCATCTTTTAATATGTTCAATGTTCAGTCTGTTCAATAATTCGAATGCGAATATGAAAATAAAACTAATCATACGATTGTGGCTGACTGCAGTACTCCTGCTTTTCGCCGGACTCATTCCGGCTACGGCATTGTACGCCCATGAAATCCGTCCGGCGCTGCTGAACATCATCGAGCAGAAGCCCGGGTGGTTCGACGTCACCTGGAAGGTGCCGGTGCTTAGCGGCTACGAATTGGATATCCAGCCGGTGCTTCCTGCCAGCCTGACACCCTATGGCCCGCCGTCCAGCCATGACGTTCCCGGAGCCAAGATCCAGTATGCCACCTATCAGGCCAAAGATGGGGGCCTGGCCGGTGAAACCATCACAATTGACGGACTGTCGACCACGCAGATCGATGTGATGGTGCGGATCAATTTTGTCGATGGCAGTACCCAATCAGCTATCCTGCGGCCCGCGAGCCCTTCCTTTACGGTGCCCTCTCCCTGGACAAAGGGAGCGATTGCCTGGATCTACCTGCGGTTGGGGATCGAACACATCCTCCAGGGGATCGACCATCTTCTTTTTGTCCTGGGACTTCTCTTGATCGTGGGCAGCCGCTACACCCTGATTAAGACCATCACGGCATTCACCATCGCCCACAGCATTACCCTGGGCATTGCCACCCTGGGTTACGCCAGTGCCCCGGTGCAGCCCCTCAATGTCGCCATCGCACTGAGTATCCTTTTCCTCGGCCCTGAGATCGTGCGGGTCTGGCGCGGCCAGACCAGTTTCACCATCCGCCACCCCTGGGTGGTGGCTTTCGCTTTTGGCTTGCTGCACGGCTTCGGTTTTGCCAGCGGACTGACCACCATCGGGCTGGCGCGGGCCGAGATTCCGGTGGCGTTGCTGCTCTTTAACGTGGGGGTGGAGATCGGCCAGCTTTTCTTTGTCCTGATCATTGTGCTGCTGGAACGATCCTTCCGCATTCTGGAGATTCGCTGGCCGCGCTGGACGGAAGCCTTGCCGGCCTATACGATTGGCGGGTTAGGTGCATTCTGGACTATCCAAAGGGTCGCCATCATGGTTGGAGGGTTTATCAGATGAGAGTATATTCACCGCAGAGTCGCAGAGGGCGCAGAGTGAGATATTTTTTTAGCTTTCCGCTGAGAGGACGGAAAGCTAAAACCCTCGACCCTGTCGGGAATGATAATATACTATTTAGTGGCAGAAAATTTGCTCGATTCTGTTTTCTTGCAATTCAATTGCGAGTACTTTTCCTTTGCCGTCCTCTCAACGGCAAAGGAAAGATTTAGTCACTCTGCGTCCTTTGCGTCTCGAGCGAAGCGGGCGGTGAGATCACCACTTCAATAAACAGGATTTTAGGTCTAATGATTAATGCTCGGCTAAGCAAAGGTATTTTCACCCTTCTATTCAGTTTGGGATGGGCGCAGGCTGCCTGGGCCCATGTCGAAGGCGGACAGGCAGCGGGATTTATCACCGGCCTGCAGCATCCCTGGTCCGGACTTGACCATGTATTGGCCATGATTGCCGTGGGACTGTGGGGAGCGCAGCTCGGCAACCCGGCCCTGTGGCTCCTGCCGATCGCCTTTCCCATGATGATGGCCATGGGCGCCATGATGGGTTTGATTGGGATTCCCGTGCCCGGTGTCGAAATCGGTATTGCCCTTTCGGCGATCGTACTGGGGGCGATGATACTCGCCGAGGTGCGCCCGAAGCTGGCCGTAGCGGTAGCGATGGTCGGTATTTTCGCGATCTTCCATGGGCATGCCCACGGGACCGAATTGCCGGCCGGGCAGAGCGGTCTTTTGTACAGCATGGGGTTCGTGATTGCCACGGGCTGTCTTCACGGCGTGGGCATTGCAATCGGCCTGGTCAACGGCCTGCCGGCGGGCAAACTGGTCCTGCGCGGCGCCGGCTCGTTTATCGCGGCAATGGGTGTTTTTTTTCTTTGGAAAGCATTAACTTAAAAATAACAAACTACAAATTACAAATCTCAAATGGTTCGACAAGCTCACCACCCTTAGCCAGGTCGAAGGGCAAATAACAATGACTGAAACTCCAAATTCAAAACGTGCAAAACGGCCATCAGACGCTAAATACTAATAAGTTCAAAATTATTTAGATATAGTTTGCGAAATTGCGAATGCGTATTTGGACTGCCCGATCTCACCACCCGCTGCGCTCGAGACACAGAGGGAAATTATTCTTTTCCTTTGCCGGGAGACGACGGCAGAGGAAAAACACCTGTCGATAAGCGTCAATTAGGAAAACGCGCTAAGCTGATTGCCCGCAGGGCTGAGAACTTTTGTCGGACCGCCGTCTCCCGGTCCGGCAAAAATACGACTTCTCTGTGTCCTCTGTGCCTCCGTGGTGAATATTTTTTTAAATCAACAATAGACCATGGCTAATTATTTAAGGTTCTTTTAGTAACACACCAGAATTTTGGTTCATTGGGTTTTCGAATTTGGAATTTGTTTGTAATTTGAGTATTGAAATATGAGATTTCAGGAATGAAAATAAATCACCATATGAAAACATTGCATAAGGGCCTCATCGCAGTTTTCGGCCTGCTGATCTGGCCGACCCACGCTGCGGCCCATCTCGTTACCACCGGTCTAGGGCAGGTCTACGACGGCATCGGCCACCTTGTCATGACACCGAAAGATTTAATTCCAGCCCTGGCCATCGCTTTTTTCGCAGGCCTGCGTGGCGCTGCACCGGACAGACGCGCCTTGTTCATTTTGCCCCTGGCTTGGTTTGCGGGAGGGATTTTGGGGGTAGTTATTGAAGACCTGCCGACATTTCCGGCTGCGGGCATATCGTTTGTGGTCCTGGGTGTGCTGATAGCGGCTGACCTTAAGCTCTCTCAAAAATTGTTCACGGCAATAGTGGTCGTGGTGGGTTTTGTGCATGGGGTTCTGAATGGTGTCGCCCTCAAAGAAGGAGCCGGTATCCTGGGGCTGATCGGTATCATGGCAACTCTTTTTGTTATTGTGGCCATCGTCTCGGCGTTCATTCTGTCTCTAAAAAAAACCTGGACGCGGATTGTGGTGCGAGTGGCCGGAAGCTGGGTGGCTGCGATCGGCATGCTCATGTTTGGTTGGCTGATGCGGGGGTAGGGTTGAACTGGGATGGCGGAACATATGTTGAAACCAGTTTTAAAAGTCGTCCTCTTTTTATTTTTCAAGTGCTTTGCACCTTCTCTAACGAATTGGCATCCGTGCTAATTTAGGTACCTGAGCAAGTCTTTTCGTTTCCTATAGTAACCTGTACTTCTGACATTTACCAGCTTATTAAATCCAGTTTGCTGAATCTCTCATTAAGAAGATCGATGTATTGAGTCTTCATGGAATCAGATAAAAAGCATTTTTGAATAAGATCAGTCCATTTGGGAAATACATTTACGATGCGACTCACCGTTTGATCTATGGATTTTTTGGATAACTCAAGGCGCTCTTTTGCAAAATACACAAAAAAATCATCCTTCTTCAGTTTATTTCTCTTGCCGCGGAGTGGAAGCGCAAGCTCTTCCTGGGAATTTAAAATAATCGTTGAGTTTAAAAGATCATAAGCCGGGGATAATTCGATTTTCCAATCGCGCCGGATAACAGAAAAATTCTTTAAATGCATATCTTCATTTCCGGCGAGATAATTAAAAAGTGTGAGATTGAATAGCTTTAATTTTTCAATCGCTGGAAATGTGCAGAACTGTTCGATCAGGGATATAATCTGCTCCATGGACGACTCGTATTTGGTATCCCGATCCTTACCGGAAAGCTGTGCGAAATCTTCGACCGCTATTTTTTTATTTCTGCCCACTCGATCAAAGCGCCGGATAAAATAGGTCATGGTGTTATCTTTGGAATACACCAGACCATGCAATGGGACATCGATCCCGATGAATTGCGCCAGCCGCATGGTCACATCCTCATTTTCAGGAACCTCCCTGTAATTTTGTGTTTGCGGTTTGAAAATATAGCGCCCGCCTGTATCCACAATTTCAAAGATCTCATTTTTTACATTTAAGCGCACACTTAGTTTGGGTTGAACCCCCTGAATGGACATTTTAGTGGCCCTGGCAATTGCCTCTCTTACCTGGTCCTCAGCTGAAAAGGGGAAGTCTTTCAATGACTTCAATCTCGGTGAGAGTTTTTTTAAACCCTGAAGAGAATACTTACCACCTTCAAATTCTTCGTAGGTAATCGGACATCGGCTCATTCTTTTTTCTCCTGAACGGTAACAGCACCCACCAGATCATTTCCCACCGCTATAAGCTGACTTAAGTAATCAAACTTATCAATTTTGCATTGTCTCAAAAGGCCTTCAAGAAGAACTCCTTCCGGCAAGAGGCCATCGAAAAATGGAGGAAAACGGTCAAAAACAAATACCTTTCTGTTCACCGGCATGGTCAACGCAATTGAAGGCCCTTTATATTTTTTAAAATATGTAAACCGGTATTTTTTCCCGGCTTCTATTTCCTCTAAAATACCGGCCGGCATACTATGCATAGATACATCAGCTCTTCTCATTTAGCACCTCCATTAGCGGACTCGTAAAAGTGATTTTTATATTTAGAGCCTTAAGTACCTTCTGCAAAGTCGAAAACCGAATGGTTTCTTTCCCTTTTTCGATATCATAAATAACGGTCTTGCCCACACCCGCCAGATTAGCCAACTGATTTCGCGTCAGATCACTATTTTTACGATGGAACAAAACTATTTCGCTCATCTTATAATCCAAAGCTCGTACCTCCTAAAATTACCGCCTTGGCGGCAAAATCATACAATTTATCCTTATAATTGCCCACAGAAATAACTAAATATCTTTTTTTACCGCTATAGAGGTAAATATTGCTCGATTCTTAAGAAAATTATAGATTTTTATAAAATATAATTCATTTTTACCGTTATAACGGCAAAAAATCAAGCTAATTATTACGTGAATTTTGCACGAATCGGAGGCTTTCATATTATCATTAATCTTCATAAAAGATTCAGGTGTTATTTTAGATTTTGGATTGCGGATTTTGGATTCAAAGAAACAAGCAACTTGAATCGTCCTCGTGCTCATATTCGTAAAACAGAATTTTATCGATAACGATTGACGAGGATGACGACGAGGGTGATAAACTGCCGTGTTGTAGCTAAAGATCGAAGACGACTCGTATGACATCTATCATCTGTTTTCTTAACTCTGACTCTTCTAAGGGATTACATGTAAACCCGCAAGTTCGAAATGTCTGTCAAAAGAAAAGGCGCGATTTACCTTTTCACGCTTCATCAAAACAAATGAGATACAGTCTGTAAAACTGACATGCTGATCCGCATATTTGCTGAAAAATCGCAGGGCTTTGATTTCATCTGCCCTATCGGGCCTGAAAATTGTGAGGGACTGCGAGGCATAGATACTTTTTGCTCTTTGAACGGCAAAGCCGTGTCCTGCCCGCCGGCCCAACAGCGTGAAAGTTTCATCAAGTACAAAATTGCTGGTGACGCAGTTTTCACGGCCAGAACCCAGCTTCTCCCAGACAGATACGGCGCTGTGATGATGTTGATCCTTGCGGAGATACCGTGCCAGGAATGCCCCGGTGTCGATGAAAATCACTTCTCATCTCCATACAAGTATCGGTCATGGTTAGACGCCAGATCTTCAGGAGTTATGCTGTCAAAAACAGCGTTGTCCAGAAAAAGTGGATCGTCTTCCGCCTCACGCCTGTTCTCCATTTCTAGTGATTTGTTCAACGCTTCCCTGATGTACTGTCCCAGGGAAATCCTCATTTTTTTTGCCTGGTTGGACGCCCTCGTTTTCAGTTCAGGCGGCAGCATGATCGTTGTGCGGTCCATATTTTTCCTCCATCGGTGTTATATATGCATAATAGCGCCGCCATAAGTTTTTGTCAAGGGTGGGCTTGAATAAAAATCACAGCTTTTTGTTAGGTCATTGAACTTTGATGGATTCGTAAAAAGTCTGAAATTCGATTTTTGTTCATTGTAACTCATTAAATTTCAAAGTCCTGAGATTTTAGTTTTGTGCTTTTTGCGCCTTTTTGCGGCTATATCAACTTTGGAATTTCGTTATTGTTTGTAACTTAAGTTTCGAGAATTGAGATTTCAGGAATGAAAACATATCGTCAAACGACAACATTGCATAAGACGTTGATCGCAGTTTTCGGCCTACTGTTCTACTGTCTTTTAAGGTAAGAATTCCCTTTGAAGCATTGGAGAATTTTTAATTGATCGGTTTACACGAAAATTGAAAGATATCGGTACAATCTATGATTTAATCTGCGAATTATCCCGCTATTTCAATAATAACAAAATCAGCGACCACCAGCAGAGCTGGGGGTATGAGGATGGCCCCTGGAAGGGGCCCGGGCCACCTCTGCTGGTGGTCGCTGATTTAATTCATAAGCCACCGGCATCGATCAAGTTTGCACGCTGAAGCATGCCTTCGCAGTATCGGTGGAACCTATTAAATTCTCTCCGGCATAGCCGGAGGCTTATGAATTGAGTTAATACGGTTATTCTTGAAGCATCAAAGTTTCGACTTTAAGTCCCGCGATCTTTTCAAAATGCCTTAGGTTATAGGTGGCTACTGAAAACCCGAGAGAGAGGGCGGTAGAACCGATGATGAGATTGTGGGCACCGATCTGAATACCTTTTCTGCTCAGATCAGACCATAGTTCTGCATATATTCTGGCAATTGAGATCTCAAAATTATAGATTGGAAAATCGATCAATTCCCAGCAAGCCGGGTACCGAACAGAGTCCACTCATCTCTCCGCATCCCTCTCCCTAAAACTCCTTTTATCCGGTGCTCCCAATCCATTTTTCCCCCTACCACATGCTTGTCGCACCATAGTCCCGTTCGTTTGGGACGACGGCGGGTCCAAATTCTGTCTTCTGTTCCCCGGTTTTTCTTTATCTTTTTTTCCAACTTCCCTCCGGGACCGCTTCCAGCCCGTTCCCTTATAGGCCGGAGGGTAGAGCCTTCAGCTCGAAAAAGCCGCATCCCGCATTCCTACTTCCGCCTCCATAATTCCCCATCCCCTTTTTTTATCCATTTTTTACCCCTTTTTGGGGGTTTTTATCGCGTCCTCTAATAAATATAGTCAACCTAACCCGGATCCGCCTAAGGCGGAGAACAGATTGCCACAAAGGCACCAAGTGAAGCCTTTGGTTGATATTGTTCTTCGAGCCTTGGTGTCTTGGTGGCGCTGAGCAAATACTCTGGAAAACTTTTGCAAAACAGGTGCCGGCAATCAGACTCAAAACCATTTGTCCGTTCGTAAATCCAGGGCTCAATCCCTCGGATCACAATCACCCAGGAGATTGCCCGGTCAGGATTAGAAAATACCAGAATTTCAGCATCAACTGAGTATACAATCGAGCTCTCTCTTGGCGTTCGTAAAGACTTACCAGAGTTGGTTGGAATTTTAAACAAGGTTTTAGACGACATCAGCAGCCAGGAGAAGGCAGCCATCCAGAGTACCTGGATGTCGGATGTGGAGGTGAAGATACGGTTTGAATTCAAAGCCATCCTGGCCTGGGCAATTCCAATCGGGGGCAGCGCCTTCTTAATCATCTTTTTTGTAGTTGTGTGGAACCGTAAACTCGGCCGGGAGATCACGGAAAGAAAACGCACTGAAGATCAACTTCGCAAGCTGTCAAGCGCCACCGAAAACAGTCCGGCTTCAGTGGTTGTTACCGACAGAAATGGAACCATTGAATATGTCAACCCGACATTTTGCGAAGTCACCGGTTATAGCGCCGAAGAGGCAATCGGAAGCAATCCACGTGTTCTGAAATCCGGAAATCTTCCCGACTCATATTATAAAGACCTCTGGAACACCATTCTTTCGGGCAATGTTTGGGAAGGTGATTTCATTAACCTAAAGAAAAACGGCGAGGAATTCTGGGAAAGCGCCTCAATCTCTCCGATAAAGAATGATGCCGGAGAAATCACCCATTTCGTCGCGGTCAAGCAGGATATAACCGAGCGCAAGCAAATGGAGCAGGAAATCTTAACCGCCAAGGAAAAGGCCGAAGAAGCTACCAGAGCCAAGAGTGATTTTCTGGCCAACATGAGTCACGAGATCCGCACCCCGATGAACGCAGTTATCGGTATGTCCCACCTGGCGCTGAAAACCGAGCTGTCGCCCAAACAGCAGGATTATTTGAACAAGATTCAATCTTCAGCCAATTCGTTGTTGGGAATTATTAACGACATTCTGGATTTCTCCAAAATCGAAGCCGGAAAGCTGGATATGGAATCCGTGGAGTTCAATCTGGACGACGTGCTGGATAACCTGGCGAATCTGGTATCGGTTAAGGCCCAGGAAAAAGAAGAGCTTGAAGTCCTCTTCGACACGGGACAGGAAGTTCCGCGGTTTTTAGTGGGGGATCCGTTGCGGTTAGGCCAAGTGCTGATCAACCTGGCCAACAATGCGGTCAAGTTCACCGAGTCGGGTGAAATTGTGGTATCGACTGAATTGTTAGAGCAGGCTGAGTCTGGACTAACAATACAGTTTTCCGTTAGGGACACCGGCATCGGACTGACCGAAGAGCAGATCGGCAAACTGTTTCAATCCTTCAGCCAGGCGGACACATCAACGACTCGCAAATTCGGTGGAACGGGCCTGGGGCTAACCATCAGCAAACGCCTGGTCAATATGATGGGCGGAGAGATTTGGGTGGATAGTGAACCCGGGCAGGGCACGACCTTTAGCTTTACGGCCAACTTTGGCTTGGGAAAGGAAAAAGTTAAAAAGCGTCTCGTACCACCGTCAGACCTGGGCGGTATGAAGGTCCTGGTAGTGGATGACAGCGCCACTTCCAGGAACATCCTGCAGGATATATTGGAATCGTTTTCCTTTGAAGTCACGTCGGCGGCCACAGCAGAGGAGGGTTTGGAAGAAATCCAGAAAGTCGAAACAGATCAGCCCTATGACCTGGTGCTCATGGACTGGAAAATGCCCGGGCTGAATGGTCTCGAGGCCTCCAAACATATCAAAAATCACCCGACCCTGAGCAAAATCCCGGCCATTATCCTGGTGACCGCCTATGGTCGTGAAGAAATCATGCAACAAGTCGAACAAATAGGCCTGGAGGGTTTTCTGATCAAACCAGTAAGTCCCTCAGTTCTTTTTGATACTATCATGCACGCGTTTGGAGAAGGGATAACCAAGATTTCTCGGATTTCAGAAAGAAAAGAAGAAATTGAAGATCTAAGGAACCTCCAAAGGGCTCAAGTTCTTTTAGTGGAGGATAATGAAATCAACCAGCAGGTGGCGCTGGAGATTTTGCAAGGTGCGGGATTGAATGTCACGGTGGCCAATGACGGACAAGAGGCCGTCAATGCCGTAAAAGAAAGTTATTATGATGCGGTACTCATGGACATTCAGATGCCCGTTATGGATGGATACACCGCTACGCGGGAAATTCGGAATTCGGAATTGGGATTGCGGAATGAAAATGGCAAGAATACCGATTTTAAATCCGAAATCAGAGATCCAAAATCCAAAATCGAAGGAGTTCCAATTATAGCAATGACAGCCCACGCCATGGCTGGTGATGAAGCAAAGAGTATAGAAGCAGGCATGAACGATCATGTCACCAAGCCCATTGATCCCGATAAGCTATTTGCAACATTGCAGAAGTGGATCAAGCCGGTTGCAGAGCGGGCTGCCATCCAAAAGTCGCCAATACTTGACGCAATTCCTGAATCTGGTCAGGCGGTGCTGGATGAAGATGAACTGCCGGTATCATTGCCGGGATTTGATTTGGCGGCCGGTCTGTCGCGTTTGATGGGCAACAAGTTGCTTTACCGCAAACTGTTGCTTGATTTTGGGGAAAATTATGGCGGCGCAGCCGACGAAATTCGTGAGGCATTGGCAACCAAGGATTTTAAGCAGGTTCACAGCCTGGTCCATAATCTCAAAGGACTATCCGGCAATTTGGAAGCCACAGACCTTCAGGCTGCAGCAGTGGAAATGGAAAAGCTTGTTAAAGGAAATCAAAAGGAAACGCCCTCCACTAATCAGTTGGATCAAAAATTGATGGAATTGGAAAAGGCCATCGACAAAGCTCTGCAGGCGGTTCGATCATTGGGGCTGCCGGTTGAAGAAAAAATTATTGAACCTTCTAATGAATGGACGGCAGAAGTTCCGTTAGACCGGTTAAATGAGGTTGTCGATCACATCAAAGCGGCTGCTGAAATGGGGGATGTGATGCAAATTAAATCAATTGCCGAAGAATTGAAGTCCGAATCCGACGGCGTGGCACCTTTTTGTGACGAATTAATCCGATTAGCTGAGGATTTTGACTTCGATGGCATTCAAAAAATATTGCTCGAGTTAGACAGCTAAATCATATTCATTTGGTCCTTCCTTTCCAAGAATTAAATCGTTTTCTACTCTGTTGCATTAGCAAACGCTATTCATACTGTGCCAGAATTAGAGATTAACGGCTATCAATACACAATGATGATATAATTCAATTGGTTATAGATTACATTGGCATATATAAAATTTAGAATAGATAACGTGTCGTTATTATGACCAATATCATAGCGATAGCGCCATTTTTTGGATACAACTCCTGGTGAATTCAAAGGATAAAGTTTATTTTGCCGTGTTGTTTATGCAACTAAGGGGTTTATCCGAGTAGCGTCCGTAACAAAGCAGCCAGAGCTAATAACATCAGCAGAATTAACACCTTCTGCTTAAACGCGCCCTCCTTGCTCTGGGTGAAAAATCGATTTCCTATGAAAATACCCACAAGAAGGGGGGCGCACAATATGCCAGTCAGAATCCCTGTCTGAAATGTCACCAGCCCCTGGGTCAGGCTGACAAGCCATGCCAGGCTGTCGGTCCCGAGGAAATAGGCAATTATGGAGGCCCGTGAGACCGTGACGCCCGCCGGGGACGAAAAGTAAAACAGAATTACCGGCGGCCCCCCGATAGCGGCGGCACCGTTTAAAAAGCCCGAAAACAAACCGGTTGCCACCGTTTCGGGTCTGCCGGGCATTTTTTTTAGATGAAACCCCCGCCACAGCAAAACAACGAATAACATGATTGCCAAGGCGATGCCTGCCCGCATGGGTTCCGCAGGAACATGGGCGAGCAAAAAAACGCCGGGCGGGGTGCCGAGCAGGACACCCACCGATAGCCAGGACAATGACCGCCAGTCTATTTGTTTCCACACGCGGGGCAGCAGCGAGGCGCTGGCCATAATTTCCAGTACCAGGACCACGGGTATGACTTCCACGGGTGGCAGAACGAGGGTCAGACTGGTGGTGGCGATCATCGAAAAACCGAACCCGCTGTATCCACGAATGATACCGGCGACTAAAACGGCAAGCGCTGAAAAAGCAATGATATATATGTCCATACTACAGCACTCGTAATTTGCTATGAAAATAGCTCTTTTTTTGGACATTATTTATGTCTATTAGCGCCCAATTGAGGGATTTAGGCAATGAGGGATTAAAAGATAAAATCAATAAATTAAAATAGATAGAATTTTTCAATTCCTAAATTCCTCAATCCCTGAATTAAACCCATCTCCAATTTTCATGAAATCGCCTCAGGCCAGTACCATAAAAAGTCCAAAAATTAAACAGAATTAATCGCTATAATTCATGGAATAATCCGGTGATGATTTTGAGATGATGCATCAGGCAATGGAACCATTACACCTGCAGGGTTAGGCTTCTTTTGCGAGCTGCCATAAAAGTCAGCCTTTGACATCCATTAAAACGGTGTGATACTCAAACGTTAGATGTAAAAATGATGTATGAGATTCTATTTGAATAAAGCATCCCCGCCTGAGAAGATGGGGCTTTAAATCAATCAAAAATCAGCGGCCACCAGCCGAGGTGGCCCGGCCCCTTCCAGGGGCCATCCTCATACCCCCAGCTCCGCTGGTGGTCGCTGATTGTTAATGATCCGACAATTTATAACCGTGTCTTTTCTATGCAAACCCTGGCACGCACACAAATAGGAGTCATCACTGAAACAATCCGCGGAATCGTTGACCGGGTAACCTACCACAACCCGGATAACGGCTGGTCTGTCCTTCGCGTACTACCCTTTAATAATCCTCACCAGCAAGAAACTGTAATTGTTCACCAGACCAAAGTATTTGCGGGCGCAACCATGGAGTTTCACGGTGCGTGGACTGCTCATCCCAAATTCGGCCGCCAGTTCAGGGCCACAAAAGCTGTTGAGAGAAAACCTGCAACCACAGCCGCACTGGAGAAATATTTGGGATCAGGTCTGATCAAGGGTGTCGGTCCCAAAACAGCGAAAAAAATCGTTCAACATTTTGGTAAAAAAACCCTTGATATTTTTGAAAGAGAGATTGGAAGACTTACCGAGATCCAAGGCATTGCTCAGAAAAAACTGGAGATGATCAGTGAAGCCTGGGTTGAACATCGCGCCATCAGGGAGGTGATGATATTTTTACAATCCCATGGTATCAGCACCCTTTTTTCCGTTAGGATTTACAAAGAGTATGGCGACAATGCCATCGAATACGTAAATGAAGATCCGTACCGGTTATCAAATGATTTTTATGGGATCGGATTTTTTTCAGCTGACAAGGTAGCGCAGAGCATCGGTCTCGCTTTGGACAGCCCGCAAAGGATAATGGCCGCGATAAAACATGTTCTGGCGGCAAGCAGGGAATTTGGCCACTGTTACCTGACTCAGTCACAGATACGGGTACAGGTAAAAGAGCTGATCGAGTTGGATCTTGGGGATCGGTTACCTGATTTGCTGCAACAGATGGAAAAAGAGGGTCTTGTCATGGTTCGGGGGATTGAAACTCCTGACGGATTATTCGAGCCCTGCTACTATTCTAAGTCTTTATATTTTGATGAACTGTATGTTGCAAAGAAAATATCGAACATGAATAAGCCGCTTCCGGCTGACAGGAAACGGGTTAAACGCTGGATTGAAGGATATTGCCGGAGCAAAACCATTTCGTTAAGCGATGAGCAGACTGCCGCGGTCAGCAGGATTGCATGTGAACAGTTCTCAATTTTAACCGGGGGCCCGGGCTGCGGCAAAACAACAACGACACTGATACTTGTCAAATTGCTTGAAGCCATGAAGCTCAAAGTGTTACTGGCGGCTCCCACCGGCCGTGCGGCTCAGCGGATGATAGATGTGATTGGCCGAGAGTCCAAAACCATTCATCGTCTACTGGAATGGCAAATGGGTAAGTTCAACAAAAATGAGGGAAACCCCCTTGACGTTGAATTTCTGATAATTGACGAATGCTCCATGCTGGATATCAATCTAACCGCATCACTGCTTAAGGCTGTCCCGCAGAATAGCCAGGTTCTTTTCATCGGCGATGCGGATCAGCTGCCGTCAGTTGGTGCCGGAAATGTGCTCCGGGATATGATCGCCTCCGAAAAGGCTCCCTGTTTCAGGTTAACAAAGGTTTTTCGCCAAGCCCAAGAATCGCTCATCATCCGTTACGCCCATCAGATCAATAACGGAGAGATGCCTTATATTGACTCGCCTTTTAAAAAACCAGAAATATGGAAAGATGGAGCTGATTGCCTGTTTTTGGATTCGGATGAATCAACCCGGGAGCAGCTCGGCTTTATTGCCAGGGTCAAAAAATACGATGAACTGAAAACTGCCGAACGCGACAACGAACCAAATTCAAATCTATATGAATTCCGAGTAAATGAACCGCTGGCCCCCTACGAAACCGAACTAACGATCCCCAAGAAATTTCAACACGCCGACATCGGGAAAATATGCAAAGCCCAAACCAGGGTCGATGAATTGTTGGCCGTTTTAGAAAAGGTACACCCCTGGTCAGCGCTGTATTACGGTCTATCAGCAACTGATGTTGTCAAAAAACTCTATTTAGAATGGATACCGAAATATTTTGGAAGCGACATCGAAATCCAGGTTATCACTCCCATGACCCGGGGGAGTCTTGGCACGGTCAGTTTGAACAAGATGATCCAGGAATCTGCCAATCCGCCACAAAAAGGCAAACGTCAACTGCGGGTTGGCGAAAAGATATTCAGAGTCGGTGACCGGGTTATCCATCGCAGAAACAATTATGATCTGGGGGTGTTCAACGGTGATATTGGGGTTATTCAGGAGATCGACAACGTGGAGCTGACATGTGTGGTGTCTTTTTTCCCGCATCAAAGATTAGTAGAATATAAACGCGAAGATATTCCGGAACTGGACCTGTCATACGCCATCACCATCCACAAATCACAGGGCAGCGAGTTTGGAGCGGTCATAATTCCGGTCTTGACACAGCATTTTAAGATGCTTTTTCGCAATCTTATTTACACGGGTCTGACAAGAGCCCGAAAACTCGCTGTTTTGGTTGGTACTCGAAAAGCGCTTGCAATGGCAGTCAAAAATCAAGATACCAGCCAGCGTCAGACCTATCTGAAAGAGCTTTTACAAATGATGCATCCTTGACCATCCAGGAAGGCGCAACGGTATCCTCGCAGACCATGATCCTCTGCCTTCAGGCGACAGAGATGTGGATGGAAAAGATCTCTCAGCCTTTATCGCCGAGATGGGCTCGGTGAATTGCCCGACTTGCCGGTTCGATTTAGATCGGGATGAGGACGTCGACCGGGCAGATCTTTTCCTCTTGGCCGAAGACTTTGGCCGGCTTGAGTATGATCTCTAACGACATCTTTTATACTAGAATTAGTTGAAGATGCCCTGAGGCGGCTGCAGAATTATATTTAAACGCTATCTGAACTATTCTCGGTTAATTTGATAGTTGGACATTTCTCAATATATCAAAATAATAGCAATTATAAGGTTGACATCAAGATGTTGTTGTCTATTTTTGCTGTATGGAGATTGACAACATGCCAGACGCTTTGGAGTCAAAATGCCGTACTAAGCTCCCATGACAACATGGGAGAGAGCCTATACCTCACCGATTTGGTATACGCCGTGAGAAGGGAGAAACAGAAAAAGGAATGACAAATTACGAGTAAATTTAATAAATCAAAATAAACCTATCGCAAGAGCCTGCGCCGTTTTTATAAGGCTGCGCTAAAATGCCCCGCGGTCCTGCCACGGGGTGTTACACTTTGTTCTTAGTATTTAAAGGAGGAAAGCCATGAAATTCAGAGGGCTATTCTTGATATTGATCATCTGTTTCCTTGCACACGGACTGATACCGCCCGCATCCGCTGATAATAAGAACCCAAATCTGGTTCTGCAAATCACAGTAGATCAACTGCGTGGTGACCTGCCCATGCGTTTTAAGGATCGCCTCGGCAAAGGAGGCTTCCGTTATTTATTGGAAAACGGCACCCATTACAACAACGCCCACTATCAACACGCCAACACGGAAACCGCTGTAGGCCACGCGACACTTGCCACAGGTGCAGATCCGTCCAGGCACGGCATTGTCGCCAATGACTGGATCGATCAGAAAACCGGCGAATCTGTTTATAACACCGAAGACGACCGCCATCACATCATTGACAGCAAGCCGAAACCCCATGAAGGCGTCTCACCCCGCAATCTTCTTGCCACCACGATCGGCGATGAACTCGTTGTTGGTAACGGCGGTCAGTCACGGGTATTCAGCGTGTCCGTTAAAGATCGCGGGGCCATCCTTCCTGGCGGCCATGTGGGCAAGGCCTTTTGGTTCTCGAAGAGCAGTGGCAGGTTTGTTACCAGCACCTACTACTATGACGATTATCCCGAGTGGGTGAAACAATGGAACGCCGCCAAACCGGCAGACCGTTATAAAGGAAAAACCTGGGACCTCCTGCATGATTGTTCCTCCTATATTGCCGGGAATATTGACGATCGTCCTTACGAGGCGGCATTTGCAGAATTGGGTCGGACATTTCCCCATGCACTGGGAGATGGCAGTGCGAAGTATTTCTATTTGATTCTTACATTGACCCCCATGGGTGACGAGCTGACGCTGGATTTTGCCAAAACACTCATTGAAAACGAAAAAGTAGGCCAGGGAAATGCTACTGATTATCTGGCAATCAGTTTTTCATCCACCGATTATATCGGCCATCTTTTTGGGCCCTCCAGTCTGGAAACAGAAGATAATATTCTTCGCCTGGATCGGTTACTGACTGAGCTTTTCCAGTACGTAGATCAGAAAATCGGCCTCGACAAGACCTTAATAGTCCTTTCTGCCGATCATGGCGCACCTGAAGCTCCTGAATACATGGCTGAACACGGGATGGAGACCGGCCGCTTTCCATTAGACTGGTTCAAAAAAGGCTCTCCTTTATCGGATGCGCTTAAGAAACGGTTCGGGCGGGATGACCTTGTTGCCGTCCACAGTCATCCCTATCTCTATCTCGATCTTGGCGCCATCGAAAATGCAAAGCTTGATATCGAAGAAGTGGAGCGCTTTGTTGCCGCAGAACTGATGAAAGTGGCGGGGATTGCTTATGCCATGACGCGCAGTGATTTATTAGCCGGGCGAATAACTGAGTCACCAGTCCAGAACCAGATCCGGCGAAGTTTTCATCCAACGCGTTCCGGCAACATCCATATGGTGCCTGAGCATTACTGGTTTTTACACTCCACTGAGGAAGCCGAAAAGATGGGCATCGAAAAAATTGCTGCAATCCATGGCTCACCGTGGAAGTACGATACTTACGTGCCTATTTTCTTTGCCGGCAACGGTGTATCGACACAGACAATAAGCAGGCCGGTAGGCCCCCAGGACATAGCAGCGACGATTGCAGCGTATCTGGAAATCAAGCCCCCATCCGGGTCGGTGGGAGTTCCGCTTGTGGAGGTGCTGGAAAAGTAATCAGTAAATCAAGGAAAAGCTCCTGACCGGTCAAAATGCGATCGAGCGCAACTATAAGGTTCATCTCGATGGTTACGACTTCCTGCCCTATTTGACCGGGCAAGCCAAGCAAGGCCCCCGTAAGGAGATCTTCTATTTTTCTGACGACGGCGACCTGACCGCACTGCGCTATAAGGATTGGAAACTTATCTTCATGGAGCAGCGCGCCGAGGCAACCTTCCAGGCGTGGCGTGAGCCCTTCGTACCGCTGCGCATCCCGCTGTTGGTAAACTTGCGGCGCGATCCCTATGAGCGAGGAATGGTGACATCCAATACTTATGATGGCTGGTTCCTCGATCGCGCCTACATGCTGGTCCCAGCGCAGGGTTATGTCGGACAGTTCCTGAAGACCTTCAAGGAGTATCCCCCGCACCAAAAAGCGGCGAGCTTCAGTCTCGATCAGGTTATCGAGAAGCTGTCAAAATCGGGTGGCTCGAAGTAACCATGAAGTATTCGGATAAGTGTTAGTAGGAACCAAAATGAGCAGCCGAAATAATAGCGGCACATTCAATTTACAGCTGCTTCGAACGTCATTCGCACTTTTGATAATTGCAATCTGGCCGAGGAATATTAAAAAAAACAGACCAAATTATTTGACGGTCGGCCTTTTCGTCTAAAAGCAGTTTCCTGCTTGTGATATGGTCGATTATACCTTTTATAAATTGTTCCGAAAAATAGCGGACAGCTCCAACAAATCACAGTTGCCTGAATTCCAAAAAGCTGGAGACTGGGGCTATCAGTGTTCACTTTGACCGATGGAACAAAAAGCGTGGATGGACGTTAAAAGTCCACACTTTTCTTATCTGCAACCAATACTATATCTTGTGGTGCGGAATTTGGCACTAAACCTTTGGTACTCTCCAACCTATTTGCATAGCCCCTAAATTTTTGTGTCTGAAATATCAATTAGAAACCTGGGTAAAATAGCATCTGTTTTTCCAAGGTTTACGGCTATTCCGGTTCGATTTTATTCAGGATACAAATTGTGGATTGAATTGTTTTGCTGCAGCTTTGGCTTTATGCTAATAGCAAATCACCCTGAAAATTTTATCATGACAGAACGATCCTGGGAAATATCCGTTCTTTTTTTGAAAGTGAGAAAATAATGAAAAAGTGGTTTCGGCGTAAGAACATATTCATCAAGCTTTTAATCATTGGCTGGTCGTCCATCTTGCTGATTGTTTTGCCATCCTTTTTGATAATGTCGTATTTTCTAAATAAAACGGAACGAGCCGACCGGATTCACACGATGACGGACAGCATTATCATTCAAATGCTGAATGCCCGGATTGCAGAAAAAAGTTTTATCCTTCGCGATTTGCAGAATGAAAAGTTCTATAACTCAGGCTTTTCAAACAACCTCCAGGCCCATCAACGCTTCACAAAAAATGCTCAGGAAAAAATCGGATATCTGATAGACTGGCGGCCTTTCAACGACAAAAATAGTGCCGATCGGCTTATGCAGCTGGTGAAGGAATACAGCAATATTTTTACCGAATTGGTAGAGATCTACCAAAAAATTGGATTCAAAGACTGGGGGTTGCTAGGGCAATGGCGCCGTGCGATCCATTCGGTCGAAGCCCAAATAGCCGGAATGAATCGAGCGGATATGCAGGAATCGCTGCTTCAACTCAGAATACTGGAAAAAGATTACCTTCTAAGGGGCGATGAAAAGTATCTGCAGGATATTCGCAATCAGATAACCGGATTGCGCCAGGAGGTTTTAAAGATACCCAACCCCAAGGCAACAAAGATATCAGAAGATCTGACCGCGTATGAAAACGCTTTTCGAAAGTTTATAACATTGCAAAAAAAGGCGGGCCGGACTGATGAAGAGGGTCTTCAAGGTCAATTTAATAAAGTGATTGCAAGAATGGAGATGGTTGTCGATCAGATCATGGCAGAAGGCAAATTGGAATATGAAAAAGCAAAGCACGATTTTCGATTTATGAGCTTGATTATTTATTTGCTGGGCATTGCAGTGGGAAGCACATTTTACTTTTTTTTCGCCCGCTCAGTCTCCATGAAATTGATTGCATTGAAAAATGGTGTCTTACGAGTTGGCATGGGGCACCTGGATACAAAAGTCCCGGTTACAACCAAGGACGAAATCGGTATCGTTGCTGAGGCATTCAACAATATGACGGTCGATTTAAAGGCAGTCACCGTTTCAAAAAACTATGTAGATAAAATCATAGAATCCATGGCGGATATGTTGATTGTAGTCAATTTGGAAGGAATAATAGAAAAGGTCAACCGAGCTACCCTTGATCTGCTGGGATATGGAGAAAGGGAGTTGATCGGAAAGAACGTAGAAGTGATATTAAATGGTGCGGAGACCGACCATATTTTCTTAGATAAAATCATCCGAACAAAGTCCGTCCACAATTTAGAAACCGAACTGGTTGGCAAAGGCACCCAGAGGATATCTGTATCCCTATCCGGCTCCCTGATATCTGATAGCGTGGGAATTGTATGCGTGGCGCAGGACAACACGGAACGTAAGCGCGCGGAGGAAATGTTGCGAAAATCGGCAAAAGAATTACGGCTTCTTTCCTCCAGGATATTGGATGCCCAGGAAAATGAGCGCAAACGTGTGGCCCGTGAGCTTCACGACGGCATCGGGCAGGCGCTGACAGGTATAAAATTTGCTCTCGAAAATGGCGTCAGAAGGCTTAAAGAGACTGAGACGGCACCAGATTTCCAGGTACTGGAAGACATAATTCCGCTGATTCAGGCCACGGTCAATGAAACACGACGAATCGCCATGGGGCTGAGGCCTTCTACACTGGACGATATCGGTATATCGGAAACCCTTTACTGGTTTTGCCGGCAATATGAGAACATATATAAAAATATTCGAATTTTAAAATTGATTGAGGTCGAGGAAGATCAGATTCCAGAAACTTTAAAAACTGTGATTTTCAGGGTTATACAGGAATCTCTCAATAACGTTGCCAAGCACAGCGGGGCCGATCGCGTGCAGTTAAGTTTGCAGCAGCAGGGTCATACCGTCAAGCTAATTGTCGAAGACAATGGCAGCGGCTTCGATTCTGAAAAATCCTTGCCGCAAAATGCCGCTGGACGAGGACTAGGGCTGGCCGGCATGAGGGAGCGAATTGAGCTTTCAGGCGGCATTTTTACCTTAGAGACTGCCCCGGAACACGCCACCAGGATTTGCGCTGTTTGGCCGATCGGTAAGGGATAGATTATTTGCCCACCAGCCCCTCTTTGAGCGCAAAATGGGTTAGCGCAGAGGCGTTGTGAAGATTCAGTTTGCGCATCAAATTCGCCCGGTGTTTATCGACGGTATTGATGCTGATTGACAGATAATCGGCAATTTCCTTACTCTTGTAGCCTTCGGCAATCAGTTTTAGCACTTCCACTTCCCGCGGTGTGAGGCTACCGACCATGGTCGCGGTATCGCCCGTTTTCACCGCGGAAAGGTATCCCCGAATAATTCCGTCGGAAATTTCAGGACTCAGGTATGATTTTCCATCTAAAATATTTCTGATGGCCATCTCTAATTCTGTGCAGGAGGCGTCTTTTAGAATATAACCATCCGCGCCGGATTCTAGTGCCATCCGAACATGGCCTTCGGTTTTGTGAACCGTCAGAGCTATTATCTTGGTTTCCGGCAGGCATCTTTTTATTTCTTTGATGGCAGTGATGCCGTCTGTCTTTGGCATCGATAAATCCATCAGCACAAGATCCGGTTCCAAACGCCCAACTGATTCGATGGCTTCTTTGCCGTCTACTGCTTCACCGACGACCTCAAAATCGGAAAAAGAGTCCAACAAGGATTTCAAGCCTTGCCGAACAATCGTGTAATCTTCGGCGATAACAATTCTAAATTTTTCTCCCATAGCGCCTGCTTTGACAATTTTTTTAACTCTTTCGATTAAAAATCAAATCGCAATAAAAATCAATAAGATATTATCACCAACGACCTGAATACCGGATTTAGGTTATGCCTGCATACTGGGTTTCTGTTATTTAAAAATACTATGCGGACGTAATTTACAGAAAATATTAGCTATTTTAAACTGTAAGAAAAAATTTCGTCACAGACTTTTGTCGGAGGTTGCAAAAAATGATGCTAAAAAAGGAACGCGATGTCAATTTCCTGCTGGAAAAGCATCTCGATGAAATAAAGGAATGGCTACAAGCATCTTCCGAAGCTCTCAGTTACTATCTCTCAGATGATCTTGAAAAAATTAAATACCTGCTTTTGAGGAAAAATGAAATTTCATCCTCATTGGAAGACGAACGTCAGGAAATCTGGGAAAGACTTTGCGATGGTGCCTATTTTCCCGTAATCCGGGGTGATCTGCTTGGAATTGTGAAAAGTGTTGGCAGGATTGCCGATGCGGCCACATTATCTTGTGAAACTTTTTCGTACCTGCAGCCGGAAATACCCATAAAAATAAAAAATCAGCTTGCAACCATAGTGCGCTTGGTCTTCTTTTTGTTTCGCCCCATCCATGAAAATGTTTTGTACTACCTGAGGGGCGACGATGTCCTGAAGGTTATCAGGGAAAATGTCGCTGCGTTTCTGGTGAAAAGGGCTGAAGTAAAGGTCCTCACAGGCAATTTGAAAAATCAAATATATTCTTCCGATCTCGATCACTGGCAAAAATCACACCTAAACGACTGCATGCAAAGTATTTCGACTATTTCTTCGCAGGCCGTCGAAACCAACGACCAAATTCAGCTGATCATGGTTAAGATTGTTTCCTAATAAATGATCTGTTGATTTTATGCGAAACTGATAGTCACTGAAGTCGGGGTCGAGAAATCTGAACACAGGATTTGAGAATGGATTTTAGAATTTTAAAACGAAAGCTTGAGATTGGGAAAAGAATCGATGACTTTTTAGACAATGTGAGTGAATCGGGGCTGCTCTTCAAACTGGGTGTCGATTCATATTTGAAAGGCAATGTGGAGTCCTTCGAAAAAAAGCTTGAAGACATTACACAGACAGAAAATCAGGGCGATTCCCTGCGGCGCTCTCTGGAGGAGCAGCTTTATATGCAGACCCTGATACCCGAATCGAGGGGCGATGTTTTGGAATTGCTGGAAAATATGGACACCTTGCTGGATCGCTTTAAAGGTGCGATGTGGCGGTTTGAAATCGAGTATCCCGCTATCCCCGTTGAAATGCATAATGATTTTAAGGAGTTGGTTTCATGTGTGGTTGATTCGGTCGAGGCCATGGTACGTTCGGCAAGGGCGTTTTTTAAGGATATCGCTGCAGTTTCTGATCACATGCATAAAGTTTCCTATTGGGAAAAGCAATCGGACAAGGTTTCAACCCGGCTTCAGCGTAACATCTTCAGAAACAATGAACTGCAATTGAGCCATAAACTCCAATTGCGCGACTTCGTGATTCATGTCGATCAGATTGCAGATCAGGCCGAAGATGTGGCCGACAAACTGAGTATATACGTGATCAAGCGTTCATTATAAGGGACAATCATGTTTGCATTTTTCATGTCCAGCGGATTATTTCTGGGTTGGTCGCTGGGAGCCAACGACGCCTCCAATGTTTTTGGCACAGCCGTCGGCAGCAAAATGATTCATTTCAGGACAGCTGCCATTTGGTGCAGCATATTTGTGATTTTGGGAGCCGTCATCAGTGGTGCCGGCGCCTCCCACACCTTGGGTAAATTGGGATCGGTCAATGCCATTGCCGGTGCCTTTATTGTGGCGTTTGCAGCCGCTGCCAGTGTTTATCTCATGACAAAGGCCCGCTATCCCGTATCCACATCTCAGGCAATTGTAGGAGCCATTATCGGGTGGAATCTTTTCACGGGGTCGCCCACGGATTACAATTCCTTGACCAAAATTGTGACTACCTGGGTGGTCTGTCCCATCCTGTCCGCCGTTATTGCTATTGCAATCTACAAGGTCGTTGTCTTCTTTATTTCAAAATTCAAACTGGGCATATTTTCACAGGACATATTAACGCGTTACGGATTGCTGCTGGTCGGCGCATTCGGCTCCTACAGCTTGGGGGCCAACAACATTGCCAATGTGATGGGCGTATTCGTCCCGATCTCCCCCTTTTCAGACATTTCATTTTATGGGTGGTTTACGCTATCATCGGCGCAACAGTTGTTTTTTATAGGGGCAGTTGCCATTGCTGTCGGAGTGTTCACTTATTCCAAACGGGTGATGGCGACTGTCGGCGAAGGCATCTTCAAACTCTCACCGGTAGCTGCTTTTGTTGTCGTATCCGCCCATTCCGTGGTTCTGTTTCTTTTTGCATCGCAGGGTTTGCAAAACCTTCTGATTCAGCTGGGTTTGCCGCCTATCCCGCTGGTTCCGGTTTCCAGTTCCCAGGCAGTTGTGGGCGCGGTTGTTGGAATTGGACTTCTGAAAGGCGGCCGGGGTATTCGGTGGCGAACTCTGGGCGGAATCGCCAGCAGCTGGGCGGTAAGCCCTATTATTGCAGCCATCTTAAGCTTTATATTATTATTTTTTTTGCAAAACGTATTTGAACAAGAAGTTTATCGACCCATAAAATATGAACTGACACCGGATGCCATCGAGCAGATTCAAACAGCCAAAATTTCCTTGGGTGGAATTGAACATCTGTTCGGCAACGAATTTGCTGATGCGCGTCGATTCCACAAGCTGCTTTCGCATCAGAAGATGCTTGTCGATCAGAATCATAATTTCATCATGGCTTCGACCGAATTTGACAAATTGGAAATTTCAGCACATCGATTTGATGTCATCAATAATCAAATAATCACCGAAAAATTTCTTTCACCGCTCATGGAGATGGGTGGCGTTGTTTTCAACCACAAATGGCAGCTTGAAGACGCATTGGCTGCGAGATCCGTATATTGGCGTCAAAAGGAGAATGAGAAAACCCACACAGCCAGTCTAGGGAGAAGAATCGACTATATTTGCAAAGTGTTTCGTACTGAAGAAAATTAAAGATAACTGATAATTCAATTCAAAGATCGTCGGACATTAACTCTTATATTGCGGATATTTTAAAAACCTAAATAACCGGCAATACTCTTTGGTCGGATTTCGTAATCCGAAATCATTTTATTTTTGAGGGTTTACATAGCCCCCAATGCACTCTTTTCTTTTTTTGGGGGAGCATATTGACATCAAATCTTCAGTGATTAATATCGTCTTGACCACACAAAACTACTGGTTTTGCACCAATAATTTTGCCATTTTTTAACAATCAAATTAGTTGGTTAAATTTAATGTCCATATGGAGGTGAAATTATGTTTCTCGTAAAATCGGGACCTATCAAGTTCAGATAGCTCACCTGGATCGTCTATCTAATTTACATAAATTTCTAAAGCATTATACGGACACCTATTCGTCTTGTACTACTCCGTAAATATTGGAGGCCTTTAGAGGGAGGGTATAAAAAATGATTGAAGATTACTGTCCAGAATGTGGGCATCTGCTATCAAATGACAAATTATGTACCTTCTGCAATTTTTCTCAATCGGATGAACAGTTGGACAATAGACTAATTGAAATGTTTGATTGGGTAAAAGAGGATTATTATAGACCCATTGTATATGATGATTAAGTATGGTTTCGAAAGACCTATTTGTACTGAATAGCAAAGTAAGTATGTGAATATTTTATCATGGTACCCGCCCTTACAGGACGGGCAGTATTTTGGGAGTACCCCTCCCGATCCAGTGAAAGGCCATTACATGTCTCTGGCCGCATTTGGGGCAAATGCATTCGATTTTCATTTTGGAGTTATAACTTTTATCATCGAATTCAACCCCGTCAAATTCTTCAGCGAAAGAAAGGCGAGCCATCTTAGCGGGATTATTCGAGCTATTTGATTGAGATATTTCAAATTTAGGCATTGATCTTCTCCGTATTTGCGCTTTAACTTCAAACATCACACCCTATCGGTGGATTCTGTTTGAGCTCCCATTAAGTTAATCTTGATCCCAGAAGTCATCAGCCGTCTCATCAAAGTCGGTTTCATCCAGGAACTGATCTATTTCTCCATCAGATTCAAATTCCTGGAAATCGTCTTCTTCTAAAAATGATTCGTAATCCGCGTTCAGCGAAAATTTGGAAAGATATAACCGGTCCGAATTTGCTGCAAAACTTTTCCCATTATTTCTCTGTTGGTCAGCAGAAGCTCTAAGGAGTCCACCTGCCAGAATTGATTGCGCAGGTAGTTCAGTTCCGACTGCATGATTCTCGTTTTGTTTAAATTTTCCGAAACCAGTTTTAATTCTTCGGCATCTAGCGGATAGGTGGGGTAGTCACTGGCACCGGCTTTGACCGCATTAACGGCTTTGCGTATTCTTTCTTTCTGGGATGAACGATCTACCCGATACTCAACACTAACGTTCGTCAAGTTCGCCCTTTGCTATATCCGTCCGCCCAGGTAAACGGCCGCCAGCCACTCCTCGGCCCATACCTCGCGGTTCGTTTACACCTACAAGCCGAGTCGCCTGTAAGCTTTGTAAAAACGCTGCCGGCCCACCACCTCTGCGGTGCCGAAACAGGCCAAGGAAAGGCATGACCACAGCCATGTTGGACCTGGCCCGTTTATTGCGGCCAGGATCAGTGCCAGGCCAGCCAGACTCAACCCCATGCGAACGGTCAGCGCCCGGCCGATGGAAAGGGGCGCGACGGTGGGCTCGTACCAGGTTTGGTCCCGGGCGGCCTGCTCGGCCGCCAAGGACGGAAAGATGGCCGTAAGTTTCAGAATCAGACCCAGCAAAATGCCAATTGCGGCCGTAATAAGAGCCGGGCTCCAGCCGGGTTGATCCGTGGCCTTGAGGGCCGTGAGCACCGCACCCAAAGCGCCGCCCAAAAGCATGGCGCTACCTGCAAACTCCAGAAGGGTGGCCGGAGAATTCCACACCGGTACGGTTTTGAGAAGATAAACCCTGGTCATGGCAACCAGCGCCGCCCCGCCCAGCAGACATGCTGCGGCCTCCAGAATTACCAGGCCTGACGAGGCATCCAGCAGCGATATCGGGATCAACAATGCCACCGCCCCGGCAAAGGCCTGCACCAACAAAACCTCCCGGCTCAGCCAGGAGGCAGTCAGGTTGCGAAGTGCATTGGGGGCCAGACGCGGCTTGGACAGATGGGCCAAGGCCGCATACAGACCAAGAGCGGCCAGCGTCAGGGCGATGGACATGGGCCAGATAGAAAAAACTGCTCGCGTCCCTCCGCCGAACCAACGCCCCGTTGCGCTGACCCAGACCAAACCGATGGCACTCTGGGTAGACAGGGTGAAGCAGACCAGGCTCCAATTATGCATCCTTTACCTCCTCGGGGTTGCATATGGCCCCGGTCCCGGTTTGCCCGGGCTTTGCATCCCGGTGGGGCCCCAGGATGAAGTTTGGTTCGGTCAGGGCGGGTGGCGGCAACGGGGCCATGAGCTGATCGGAACCAAGCCGGGCCGCCAGCTGGTCATATTCTCCGAACTGCAAGGCCCTGGTGGGGCAACCGGCCACACAGGCCGGGAGACCTCCTTGCTCGAGTTCTTCCCGGCAAAAATCGCACTTGGTCATTTGGCCGAGGGCCTGGTCGAATTGGGGGGCCGAGTAGGGGCAGGCCCATTCGCAGTAGCGGCATCCCAGGCATTTTTGGGGATCCACGGTGATTATGCCATGGTCGTCCTGGTTCATGGCCGTGCTGGGGCAGGTTTGCACGCAGATGGGGTCCCGGCAGTGGTTGCAGCTCACCGAGATGTAATAGGCGAACACGTTTTGGCTGAAGATCCCGTCCTCCAGGCGGGTCCAGTCGCCCCCCGCAAACTCCACCACCCGCCGCCAGCGCACCCCCATGGGCAGGTTGTTTTTGTCCTTGCAGGCGATCATGCAGGTCTTGCATCCGGTGCAGATCTGAGCATCCAGGAAAAACGCGGGCCTTTTAAGCATCACTGGTCCTCCCCGGCCTTTTCGGCCTGCACCAGGTTGGTATGCTGGGGATTGCCCTTGGCCACCGGCGACGGGCGCTGGTTGGTCAGAACGTTTATGCATCCGTTTTGGTCCACCCCCTCCGGGCCCGCATGGTGCCAGGCGCCCTGGGGCAGCGAGAGCACCCCCGGCATAATGCGCGGGGTCACCTTGGCCGGAACCAGGGTGTGACCGAACTGGTTGAAGATGCGCACCATTTCCCCATGGCGAATACCGCGTTGCCGGGCGTCCAGGGGATTCATCCAGACCATTTGAGGCGCGGCTTCCTCAAGCCAGGGGTTGTTTGCATAGGATGAATGGGTGCGCTGCTTGTAGTGATGCCCAACGCATTGCAAAGGATATGGGGAAGCCTGGGAGGCGTCCGGATCACCCCAGGTGGGATGATACTCGGGCAGGGCGGTTATCACATCGCCCTCGGGCAGTTCCCAGGTTTGGGCCATGTCCCACAGCCGGGGAGAGAATATCTCGATCTTGCCCGAGGGTGTCTTTAGCGGATGCCTGACAGGGTCGTTGCGGAATTTCCTCAGGCCCACGTAGGGCTCCCCCGGGCGGGCCCATTTGAAAAGCCCTGTCGCTACAGCATCCCGGTAATCTTCAGGCAGTTCCGGCTTGACCTTGCGGCACTGATGGTACATATGCTCCACCCATTGGTCATGACTGCGTCCTGCGGTGTATTCCTCCGCCACCCCCATGCGCCCAGCGACCTGGGCGCAGATGTCGAACAAGGTGCGGCACTCGCCCAGAGGCTCGATGGCCTTCTGTCTCAGAATCAACGCACCCAGCTCCATACCGTAGCTCTGATAGCATAGATCGCTCTCCTCAAAGCTGCTGGTGGCGGGTAACAGTATGTCGGCGAAGCGGGCGCTGGCGGTCATCATGTTGTCGATGACCACGATCATCTCGCATTTTTTCTCGTCACTCAAAATTTTTTTTGTGCGGTTGATGTCCGAATGCTGATTGATCAAAGTGTTGCTGGCAAAGCTCCAAATGAACTTGATCGGCGTCTCCAGGCACTCTTTGCCCAATAGACCGCCGTTCAACGCGGTCAGGTTGCCCGGGTCATCAATTGCTTGGGTCCACATGAAGCAGGGGATAGAGGTTTTGACCGGGTTTTCACCCAGCGGAATGCCTGGAAAGGCAATGCCGAATGGCCCCTCCCTGTCGCCGCTGTTGCCACCGGGCATCCCCAGGTTGCCGGTCAGGATCGGCAGCATGCAGATGGCCCGGGCGCTTTGTTCTCCGGCGGCATGACGCTGGGGACCCCAGCCCTGGGTGATGTAGGCCGGTTTGGCAATAGCGATCTCCCGGGCAAGCTCGAGTGATGCGCCGGGCGGGTATGCCGGTGATGTCCGCGGCCCAGGCCGGCGTCTTGGAGATACGGTCCGGGCTGTCACCCAGGATGTAGTCCTTATAGCTGTTGCCGGGCGGGATGCCTTCGGGCATGGTGGCTTGGTCATAGCCCAGACAATGACTGTCCAAAAAGTCCTGGTCCACCAATCCTTCGGTGATCAGCACATGGGCCAGTCCGCCCACCAGGGCCGCATCCGCACCGGGACGGATGGGTATCCATTCGTCCGCGAATCCCGCGGCGGTGTCTGTGTGTCGTGGATCTATGACGATGATGCGCACCCCGTTTTTTTGTTTGGCGACTACCAGGTCGCGGATGGTGCCGCCCCCGCTCATGCGAGTTTCGGCCGGGTTGTTGCCGAAGAAGACCGCGAGCTTGCTGTTGACCAGATCGCTGATGTTGTTGCCGGTCTCTTTATCGCCATAGGTGTAGTGCATGGCGTGGGTGATTTGGGCGGTGCTGTAGGAGTTGTGCAAATCCAGTCTGCCACCCAGAATGTTCATCAGGCGGTCTATTTGGTCCCGGCTGGAGACCACCCCGCCCAGATTACCGGTGCCGTAGATGCGGAATACCGCTTCATTGCCATACTGTTTTAATATACGGCCCAACTCGGCAGCGACTGTTTCCAAGGCCCGGTTCCAGGATATGCGCTCGAAACGTCCCTCGCCACGCTTGCCAACCCGCTTGAGGGGATGCAGAAGGCGCTCTTTTGAATAGACCCATCGGCGCAGACCCCGCCCCCGCAGGCAGGCGCGGATCTCGTGGGGGCCGCCGGGCTCCTCACCCGTATTGTCCGGCTCGACGCGCACCACCTTGCCTTCCTTGACGAAGAGGCGCACCGGGCAGCGGCTGCCGCAGTTTACGTTGCAGGTTGACCAGACCACCTTGTCGAAGACTTGAGCTGGGTTCATATAATTTCCTTGCACACTGTTATTGCTGCAAATACCTGATATTCATTGACGAGCCAAGGCGGAGCGTTAGTCCCCACATGGCATTAATAACCTACCAAAGAATAGCTAATGATCCGTTATTATATCCGATATCTGGGTGAAAACACCATTTTTTAATTAATATCCAAAAAAATTTAATTGAGGAGAACTTCTTGAACATGAAAAAATTTTAAATCGAAGACCTCAGGCCGTAATCGGTTTGATCTAAAAAAGCGCGGATTGGCATTGCCATCCCGCGCTTTTTTGTTTTTAGATGCCGGCTATTTAGATGGAATGATAAATAAATAATTAAATGTATTGAAAGGATTTAAGCGTGGCACGACACGTATAATTCCAGCCTTGCACTAGATTGAATATTTGCTGTATGAATGACACAATATTTTTTGGCCATTGCCCATGTGGGTATTCTGAACCATGGCACACCTCACTATCTTTCGCGCAGCCTTGGCAAGGTCCATTATTCCAACCAAATCCTTGACAATATTGGGGTGTAGTTTTTATACTTAAAGGTTGAAACCGTCTGATTTAGCCTATATCATTACAGATTGACCGGGCCGGGCCGGTCAATTTCCAGATTAACGTCACAGGAGAGAAACATTGATATACAAAAAACCGTACGTAATCGCGTGTGCCGTGTTGGCGCTCGATATTAAATATGCCGCCGAAAAGCTAGGATTGGAAATAGGCGTAAAATTTTTAGAAGGGGGCCTGCACGATCGTCCCGATCTGCTTCGGAAAAAACTTCAGGGCGCCATCGACGAACTTTCCGCCTCGGGTCGGTGTGACCGCATCGTGGTCGGATACGGCGTCTGCGGCCGGGGAACCGTGGACATTCAGGCTCGCAACATTCCCCTGGCGATACCGAAGGTCCATGACTGCATCGCGCTCTTTCTGGGCGGCGATGCGGCCTACAGGGATGAGTTCAAAAAATATCCGGGCACATATTATATTTCGGCCGGTTGGTATGAGGAAAAGACCGAACCCCTCTCCCAGCGTAAACTGTCTGCCTATTACGGAGACGAGAAGCTCAATTATGGTGAGCTGGTGGATAAATACGGCGAGAAGGCCGCCAAAGAGACCTTCCAGTTTTTGAGCACCTGGCAGAAGAATTATCAAAGAGCCGCCTTTATTGAAACCGGGGCGAAACTTTCACCCAAATATGAAGAATATGCCCGGGAAATGGCGGCCGAATACAAGTGGAAATATGAAAAAATTACCGGCCACCGGATCCTGATCGAAAAGCTTCTGACCGCAAACGAGACGACCGATGAAATCCTGGTCGTTGCACCGAACCACGTGATTGAGTTCGACGCCCTCCAGTCCACACTTTCAGCCAATCCGATTTGGGCCGCAGGATCGGGCCGAGCGGACGAACCAAAAATCATGATACTGGAAGACGACGATCCTGTAAAAGAGAGCGCTAATCTGAAAATCGGCTTGGGGATCGACGCCGGCGGAACTTACACCGACACGGTGATCTATGATCTCAGCAAGGGCAAGACCATTTGCAAAAGCAAGGCGCTGACCACGAAGTGGGATTTCACCCTGGGCATCGGTGAAGCCATGGCGGGATTGGATCAGGAAAAGCTGGGCCAGGTGGAGATGGTATCTTTGTCGACTACCCTGGCCACCAACGCCATTGTAGAGGGCGAGGGCCAGAAGGTCGGTATGGTTATCATGCCGCCCTATGGACGTTTCGAGCCGGAAGATATCCCCTACGAACCCAAAGCCGTGATTTCGGGACAGCTGGAAATTACGGGTAAAGAGATCAGTCCGGTGGATGAAAATGAGGTCAGAGGCATCGTGCGACGGATGGTTGCTAAAGACGAGGTCAAGGCCTTTGCCGTGTCTGGATACGCCGGCGCCATCAACCCTGCCCATGAGCTGAAGATCAAACGGATTATTCGCGAGGAGACCGGGCTGTTCGTCACTTGTGGCCACGAGCTATCGGATATTCTGAACTTCAAAACCCGTGCGCACACCGCCATGTTGAATGCCCGCATCATCCCGAAGCTGGCCAAGTTGCTGCTGGATTTGGAGAAGGTGCTCGAAAAACTCGGTATTTTTGCTCCCATTGTGGTGGTGAAAGGTGACGGGTCTCTGATGAGTGCTGAAATGGCCAAGGAGCGGCCGGTGGAGACCATTTTATCGGGGCCGGCCGCGAGTGTGGCCGGGGCGCGACATCTGACGGGATTGAAAAGCGCACTGGTCGTTGATATGGGCGGAACTACCACGGATACCGCGGCTCTGTCAGACGGCATGGTGAGCGTGTGTGCGACCGGATCCAAAATTGGCGGCCACAAGACCCACGTAAAGGCCCTTGAAATTCGCACCGCCGGCCTGGGCGGTGACAGCCTGATCCAATGGGATAAGGGGCGCTTTTACATCGGACCCCGCCGGGTGGCGCCTATCGCCTGGTTGGGTGCGGCTTACCCGGGGGCGGACAGGGCCCTCAAATTTCTCGATATGCACCTGGATCGGCATACCGTAACCACGAAGGACATGCAGATTCTGGCCGTGACCGGTTCAGCGGACGGCCTGGCCTTGACACCCCAGGAAGACAAAACTCTGACCCTCCTGAAATCCCGGCCGTTTTCCATCGATGAGCTTATCAAACGAACCGGGGTGCTGTTCGAAAAGAGTCTCAAACTCGAACGCCTGGAAGATAATTTCGTCATCCAGCGCTGCGGGTTGACGCTGACTGACCTTTTACATGTGGCGGATCGGTTCGATCGGTGGAGCAAAGAATCCGCCGAAAGCTACTGCCGGATGTTCTCCCGCTTGACAAAAATGGACATTGGCGAAATGATCGATTATCTCCTGGACATGGGTGTTGAACGTCTGACATTGGAGCTGTTAAAGCGCCAACTGGATGAGGAGACTGATCCCGAGGCCCTGCATACCTGTGCTGTATGCCGGACCTTGGTAGAAAATCTGCTTGCGGGCGGCAGCGATCAGTATGCCGTCCGCATCGATCTGAAGCGGCCGGTGGTCGGCATCGGCGCACCCATCCATTTTTTCCTGCCACGGGCCGCCGAAGTCCTGGGCGCCAAGGCGGTACTACCACAGGATGCGGATGTAGCCAACGCCATTGGTGCCATCACCAGCAATGTGGTGGTGAAGCGCCACTTGCGCATTATTCCCAATCAGGAGGGTGGATTTCTGATTGAGGGGCTTGCCGGCGCCAGGCATTTTCAAAAATTCAACGAGGCCGACGCTTTTGCACGGGAGGAGCTGGCCCGCATGGTGAGAAACCTGGCCTGGGCCGCCGGTACCAGCACCCGGGTTGTAGAACTGGAGACCGAAGACCAAATTCCGACCACCGCCAACGGCAAACAAATTTTCATGGGTCGGATCATCCACGCGAAACTGACGGGCCAACCCGATATTGTAACCGGGGACACTCATTACCGATTGGCGGCAGCCGCAAATTAAAGGGAAATAACTGAATTTTCACTGTTGCCAAATGGCGTCGGAACAGATCTGTCTGCATGGGCATCATTTTCCCAGGTATTATCGTCCAGCAGGTAGCGAAACTGGTATTCCCGCCCTTTTTCCAGATCCAAAGTAGCCGTAAACGCCCCTTTTTTTAATTTTTTCATCGGCGTCGAATATAAATTCCAGTTGTTAAATTCTCCGACCACATGCGCGGTGCCGGCTGAATTTCCCATTTCTTCAGAGATCCGAAAAGTGACTTTGCACAGCGGTTTGGTTTTTAGATATTGTTTTTTGATGCTCATTGTTACCTCATCTCATGATAAGTCAAATTTAACGGCAATTTAGGCTTGACCGGTTCTGGTTTAGCCAAAACCGCTGCCCCTTAGGAGGCCCCTCTTCGATGAATCAGCCTCTCCAAATTACAATAAAGTAAGTTGTTTCCAATTAAAGTCAAGGGATAAGCGACAACATGCTAAAAAATAGCGATATGAATCATCTGAAAGGCTTTTTTCTGGTCTGTTTTGCTGGAACGCTTTGGTCATTTGGCGCCCTGATCATACGATACATGGTAGATGCCCGAAATTACCAGTGGCAATATTTATTCTACCGGGGCCTGATGATCGCGACAGTTCTAATAACCTATCTCATGGTAAAAGAAGGCAAAACCTTTATAACAAGTTTTAGACATAACGGAGCATCCGGGCTGCTTGGGGCCTGCGGGCTCGTGGTCGCCTTTATCGGATTTATATGGTCGATTACATTGACAACAGTTGCGAATTCCCTATTCATGCTGGCTACGGCACCTTTTGTGGCTGCCTTCCTCGGCATTGTGTTTCTAAAAGAGAAAGTGCGTCAGCTCACCTGGGCGGCAATGGTTATTGCGTTGGCAGGGATTCTCACCATGGTTTTGGAGGGATTGGAGAAAGGCAATTTTCTTGGCAACATCACTGCATTTATTTCGGCAACAGGCTTCGCCGTTTTTTCGGTAAGCCTCCGCTGGCGCAAGGAAACACCGCAATTTACGACCATCGCACTTGGCGGCATAATTTGTGTTCTCTTCACGATGTTGATACTTTTTTCACAAAACAGCACGGTTGTAATGCCGCTGCGCAACGTTTACCTGAGCATGCTGCATGGTCTTATTGTCGGAGTCGGCTTAATCTTATTTGCCAAAGGGGCCAAGTTTTTGCCGGCAGCTGAGCTGACCCTGCTGTCGATGGTGGAAGTTATAGGGGGGGTTCTTTGGGTCTACCTGCCAATCTTCGGAATCCATGAAGTTCCGAGTATGCTTACAGTCATCGGGGGAACTATCGTTTTATTGGCCCTTATACTTGATGGCATTGGCACGGGAAGGGTGCGGCAAATTATAAGGGTGTCCTAACAACTATTAATCCATGATGGTTAATTTGTGAATTTTTTTTCACTATTTTATATATGTTTTTTCATAATACGTCATTTTAATTCCAGCAGAATTTATAACTCATCATACTGATTTCACTTCAAATAGCTCCCTCGTCAAATCTTGGCATATATCTTGCGTTCGCCAATGATTACCTGACCATACGCAATAATCCAAGTTAGTTACATTTGCCAAATAAAAAAAATCTGGACAGGTGCATTCCCCTTGGGGGCAGGTGTACATTTTTCTTTGAAGCTAAAAATGAAAAAGAAAAAGCGAGTACCATACAATAACATTTTTGATGCTGAGCTTGTTAAAAATCTTAAAATTTTAGCAGCTAAAGAGGATAAAAGACAAAATGACCTTTTGGAAGAGGCTATTCAAGATCTTCTTAAAAAATACGGCAAAAAGGTGCCCCAAAATTGGGTTTGGTTGCGATAATTGATTCCTTTTAACAGTCCGGTGATGGGCAGTCCCTTCCGTCGTTCGACCCTCCACAACAATCCTTTACATTTCTTCCCCTATATTTCTTCTCTTTCATTCTGAAATCGAATTTTCAAAATGCCTCTATGGAAAATGAATTGAATTTCCACTAATTCAAAAAGCAGATTAAGAAATTTATAATGAATAGGTCTTGTATGGCATTTCGCAGCCGTTGCCAAAGGCGATCTCCATGCGGCCGGATTTTGGATGGAAAATCAAACTGGCCAGGGTTTTAGAATAAATGGCCTCAACACGTGGGTGAGCGCAAATGGATTCCGGATAACTCGTGTGGTCGGATAGCATTTGCCTGGCAAGGGAAATGTCTATCTCGCCATAGTATTTTTCGATCAGGGATCCCATGACTGCGTAACGTGAGATTGTCGAAGAGGCGGGATCATCTTTTTTCTTGTCGTTGACGACCATTTCTTCATTCAGGATATGGTTGGCATGATACAATACGTCACGGCTGTATTCCGGGTAGAATAAAGAAGGAGAACATTCAACACTACAGATGCCTTGGTCCGGATGAGCCAGCAGGAAAGCGTTCGGGAGCGCTTTTGGTACTTTTTTCATATACTCGACGGCCGATTCCAATGTTGTGCACAGCAGTGTTTCGCGGATCAAAACATTCGTTGGGATTCCGGCGGCACGTTCACCGTTGTCGATGGCCATCCACAGCAGACATACGCCGGCAGAATTCATTCCCATGTAAGCGGGGATACCGGGGTGTGTATAAATCAGGGTTTCCAGGCCGGATTCGGCGCGATGATGAATGACGCCGTCCAACTGGCCGGCCGCCCAGTGATGAAGACATTCATCGTTGTTCTGCCCGCAAATAAGCTCGGAGGTTTTTGAGGCCTCACCCATCACCGCGAAAGCGGTGCAGTGCTCCGGGGTGTGATAGTCAAACCATTTTTCATAAGCACACGTCAGCAGAAGAATGTTATCCAAGGATAGATCGGAGCCTGCAGCCATCCCTTTCATTTCCTCCAGGGTAATCGGGGCATATTCCTGAATAAACGGCAGTAATCCTCTGGCGCGGGGCAACCAGTCCTGCAATGTCATACCATCTTTAGCTAAAGCCGCAGTTTCAATTGATTTCAATATTGTTATGATGCTATTGCGCCATCTCTTGCCGATCGATTCACCCCGCGCATAGGAGCTGCCGGTAGCGGTTATTCTTCGATGGTGCATTGAAGTCCCTTCCTTAAAAAAAGGTTGACATGTGAAACAATCAAATATAATCCGCACATATAGTGTATGTGTATATACAAATTGCTCATTCCGCACAACATCTTTTTCGGTAATTAGTTCATTTGCTCCATCAAATACATAATATATTAGATTTAAAAAATATTATGCTCCGACAATGCGGCAAAGTTGAGATAGCCTTTGCCGTAAAAAGTATATGGGAATTTTAGGTAAGCTTTCAATTTACCAATATAAAGAAAGGAGGGAGACATGAACGGGCAAAATCATCATGAGTATATTAATTGGCTCCAAGAGATCTTTGTTACGGGAAAAATCAACCGGCGTGAATTCATCGCCAAAATGGCGGCATTAGGAGTTGTTACCGCCCTGCCCATCACACTCAACCAAAAACCGGCTGAGGCCGCAGCCACGCCCAAAAAGGGGGGGTTCTAAAGCTGGCCATGGGACATGGTTCCACAACAGAGAGCTACGATCCCGCAACGCTGGCAAGCGGCTTTCAGACCGTGATGACGCGAGCAATGAACAATACGCTTACGGAAATAGACTCTGACAACAAGCTGGTGCCGAGTCTTGCGGAATCCTGGGAATCTACTCCTGATGCGGCTAAATGGATCTTTCAGTTAAGAAAAGGCGTTGAATTTCAAAATGGACGGTCTTTGACCGCTAAGGACGTGGTTGCGACCATTAATTATCACCGGGGTGAGAAAACAAAATCGTCGGTCAAGCCGATCGTTAAACCGATCAAATCAATAAGAGCCGACGGCAAATATACATTAGTCATCGAATTGAACGAAGGCAATGCTGATTTCCCCTACAATCTCGACCGGCCGGGACTCGGTGTCTATCCTGCAGTGGATGACGGTAGCCTCGATTGGAAATCAGGAAATGGAACCGGTGGTTACATACTCAAGAAGTTCGAACCGGGGGTTCGGGCTTATTTCGAGCGCAATTCAAACTACTGGAAAGAAGACCGGGCTTTCGTCGATGCTGCGGAACTCCTGTCAATCAAAGATACTTCCGCGCGCACTAGCGCGCTGGTAACAAATGAAGTCCATGTAATTGATCAGGTGGATCCCAAAACCGCGCATCTGCTTGCCAAAAGGCCCGGTATTCATGTCGAAGAGACTACCGGCCCCCTTCACTATACGTTTCCCATGCTTATGGATGTTCCGCCTTTCAACGACAACAACGTCCGACTTGCCATCAAATACGCACTTAACCGGGAGGAAATGCTTAATCATATTTTAAAGGGCCATGGTACCGTTGGCAAAGATAATCCGATTGGGCCTTCGTATCGTTACTACAGCAAGGAGCTCGAGCCCATTTCCTACGATCCTGAAAAAGCGAAATTTTATCTCAAAAAAGCCGGATTAAGCGAACTTTCGGTCAAACTGAGCGCAGCCGATGCAGCCTTTGCCGGGGCTGTGGATGCCGCCGTTCTTTACAAGGAGCATGCAGCCAAAGCCGGGATCAATATTGAGGTGGTGCGCGAGTCCAATGACGGATATTGGTCAAGCGTATGGTTAAAGAAACCTTGGTGCGCCTGTTACTGGGGCGGCTATGCGACTGAGGACCTGATGTTTTCCACCGGTTATTCAGCAGGTGCGGCCTGGAACGATACCCATTGGAAAAACGCACAATTCAACAAATTGCTGACCCAGGCCAGGGCCGAATTGGACGAAGCCAAGCGCCGGGAAATGTACGCAGAAATGCAGCGTATGTTGCGTGACGAAGGAGGTGCCATTGTACCGATGTTCGCCAACGCCATCGATGCAAGAACCGACAAGGTGAACCACGGTAAAGTTTCAGGGATTACGCCCTTTGATGGCCGCAGAATTATCGAGCGCTGGTGGCTCGTCTAAAGGACTTTAACAGTAAGTTCCGTGTCCTATAGTTCAACCTTATTCATACCCAAATTGAGCGATAGACTTCAGCGGTGGGGTGAGATACTTAACCCCACCAATCTTTTTTTGCGCTGCATTTGATTTGTTGAAGTTTTTAAAATGAGATCACGATTAGGAATTTAATCCCTCATATTTCCAAATTGGCCATAGTATTACCATCCTCCTCTGCTATAGAGTTAGGTTTATTCATTTTCAAACTCAAACCCCGACTTCATTAGATTTTTCCTAAACATCTTTAGGATAGACCGGGTAATTATCATTGAAAATTTGATTGGGGATTGGTAAATGTGGCTTTTCAGGTTACCCATGTTAACAAGGAGGATCAAATGGAGAAAATATGGACTCGTTTCGGCGATGGCTCTCCCGTTGAATTAAGTGCAGACGAGTTAAAACGGGATTTGGAGGAAGGTACCCGGGAGGCCGCCGAGCGCGGCGACATCCCGGCGCTTTCCAAGGAGGAGTTGCAGCATCTTTTTGATATTTTCAGTTCGCCGCATCGCTTCATCGGGGTGGAGCCGGGATATGAAGTCGTTCTCTCCTACGATGGTACGCCGATTAAAATGAAACGCGCCCAGGTCAATGTGGATCGGCTCCAGTGTCTTCAAATCTATGAAAAGCTTATGGGTGCCGACACCCTGGAAATGGGCGCTACCGACTATAGTTTTAAGCCGATCAAGCCGGTGGTAACCTATGAACAACCGCTTTTAGAGCAGATTTTGGCGGTGACAACAGCACCGGTGTTTTATGGTGCCATGCCCAATTTGGGCCTCTACAGCCAACCCGACGGACCGTTCCCCAACCCTTCGGAGTTGCTGCCCCAAGGCAAAATTGAAGAAGCCCAACGTTCCTATGAGGCCGCGGTTGAGGCCGCCGTCCGGGATATCGTCTATGTGTCCGACGCCATGTATACGTCCGGCGCCGATGCCATCATCCTGGATACCGTCGGCGCCGCCGGTGATGCTGATTATTTGGCCGGCCTGAAAGCGACGGAGATTCTCAAAGAAAAATATCCCGAAATTTGTATCGAATTGGGCATGGCCGGAGAATTCGTATTGGGGATGCATGGCGATCTGTTCTACGACGATGACCGTCTGGCCGGGATGTATCCCCACGAACAGGTTAAAATGGCGGAAAAAGCCGGGGTGACCATCTTTGGGCCGGTGTGCAACACCAACACGAACGAATCGACCCCCTGGAACCTTTCCCGGGCCATCACGTTTATGAAAGCTTGCTGCGAGGCAGCCAATATTCCGGTGCATGTGAATATGGGCATGGGTGTCGGTGCCATGACCGTGCACGACCATCCGCCGCTGGATGTTGCCTCACGAGCATCCAAAGCCATGGTCGAGATATGCCGTCTGGACGGGTTGTAGGTGGGCGTCGGTGATCCTTTTGGCATGGCTATCACCCACGCGATTGCCTCGGGAATGGGCGGAATGCGGACTGCCGGAGATCTGGTAGCCCGCATGCAAATTGCCCGGGGAATGAAGATCGGGGAAGCCAAAAACTATGTGGCCGACCGGCTGGGTGTCAGCGTGCCGGATCTGACGGATCCGATCATCATGAGAGAGGTGCGCGAGGATCTGAACCTGGGGCTGCTTCATCCCCATGCCGGATCCCCGAAGTGTATGGAGGCCAAATTCAATATTGCCCGCTTGCTTGATATTGATATCAACTGCGTGCAGCGGTTTAAAGAGAAAGTATCGATCTATCATAAATTCTGACAGCGCTATCTATTCGCAATAAAGGCCATCTTTTTGAACAAAAGTATTTTGCCTGAAGTGCAACAAGATGCTTGATACTGGATGCTGGATGGCCGCTGTATTCTGTCTGTTTTATATTCAGTTAAATCGTCGTCGAGAGTCGATATTTTTGTTTTCAAACAATAGCTTGACGACCCCGGCATCGGTTCGTTTCCAAAATAAAAACCCTTGAGGACCACTAATGAAGTTTGACATACACCTGTCCAGCCGCACCCATGAGGTCGAATGGTCGGGCATCCGCATCATGTTCGGTCTGGCCGACGAGATTCCGGATGTGGTGAACCTGGGGATCGGCCAACCCGATTTTGATACGCCTGAATTTATCAGAGATGCAGCCAAACAGGCCCTGGACGACGGGTTTACCCGCTATCCGCCGGCGAAAGGTTTTGAAGATTTAAGGCGGGTTATTGCCGATAAGCTCAAGCGGGAAAACAACATTGCGGCCGACCCCGATACCGACATATATGTGGCCGTCGGCGCCATGCAGGTGATCTTCAACACTTGCCTGCACCTTCTGAACAAGGGCGATGAAGTGATTGTGATCGATCCCGGATACGATTACTACTCCCAGATTCGCCTTTTCGGCGGGGTGCCCGTACCGGTGCCCGCCTGTGAATCAAACCGCTTCAAAGTTGATCCGGACGATATCAAGGCTGCCATCACAAATAAAACCAAGTTAATGATCATCAACACCCCCTCCAATCCCACGGGAGCCATCTTTGAGGCTGACAGCCTGGGGGCCATTGCCCGATTAGCGATGGAACATGACCTGATTGTCCTCTCGGATGAACCGTACGAACATATTCTTTTCGATGGAAATCAGCACGTCAGCATCGGTTCCTTTGAAGGGATGGCGCAGCGTACCATCTCGGCGTTTACCCTTTCCAAGTCCTACGCCATGACGGGATGGCGTGTCGGGTATACCGTTGCTCCTCCGGCAGTTATCGATGAGATGGAAAAGCTGATGGAACATATGGTCTCCGGTGTGACGGCGGTGGCGCAGCGGGCTGCACTGGCCGCCATCGAGGCGCCCCGGGACTGTGTTCGGGAAATGGTGAAGATCTACGATATAAGGCGATTTATCGTCCATGAGGGCCTAAATACCATCGACGGGATCAAATGTCTTAAACCGGAATCGACGTTTTACGCTTTTCCGAATATTTCATCTTTTGGGCTCTCGTCCTGGGAGTTTGCTGAATATCTCGTTAAGGAACATAGGGTGGCCGTTGTGCCTGGGAGTATATTCGGCCAAGCGGGAGAAGGATATGTGCGCCTCTCTTTTGCAGCGAGCGTAGATCAGTTGAAGGAAGGTCTCGGCCGCATCCGCCGCGGGGTCGAAGCGCTGAAGTCCTGAAAATCAACCAAATTAAATATACGGTTGCCGCGCTGTTTTAAGGGTAAACAACATGACAAAATCAACCCGATCCTTAGATTGTAATTTCAATTGAGAAAATGAGCAAATCCGCCACCAGTTAAATAATTCAAAACTGGGGGGTATACTTTATGATTTTTAATATTTCCGAAGCAAAAACAAATCTCTCGAAATTGGTCAATATGGCCTATCATGGTAAAAAGGTTGTCATTGCAAAAAACAATTTACCGCTTGTCGATATGGTGCCCCATAAGCCTGAAGGGAAAAGAACGCTTGGGCTTCTCTGCGGAAAGCTAAAAGTGCCTGATGATATAATGGCGGAAGATGAGGAAATAAATGAGATGTTTTACGGTAGTGATAAATGAAAATTTTAATTGATACGCATATCTTTTCTAATAAATGCCATATTATGACCGATGACAAGAAATTCAGTCTATATGAATGTCGGTTGCTTTAATGTTTTGCCGCATGATGGGTCAAAAGCGATTTGAGGTAGATTTTCAGGCAAACAGACGATACTCCTTAGGTTCTGATATCATGTCGTCAGAGAAATGCCGCTAAGTGCCTAACTCACACTTAACGGGTATCCCCCGTACTTTTGAACTGCATGTATCATGGCCAAGACATTTTCAATTTTGCAGAAACCGGTGACGCTGTTTGCAGTAGCGCAGATATAACCTCCACCGGCAGCGGCATCTTCGATGCGCTGCTTAACTTCGGCTTCGACGTCTTCCACTGTTCCGTAGGGCAAGGTTTTAACCAGATCGATATTACCCCACAAACAAATCCGATCACCCCATTTTTCCTTGGCAACTTTCAAGTCCATACAGGGCGGTTCAAAGGGATTCACACAATTCATGCCCAGGGTCAGTAAATCCTCCATCACGATGGTCAGGTTGCCGTCGCTGTGAAAGGCCCAGGGCAGCTTGATGGCCTTGGCGACGACCTTCATTTTCGGCAAAAACACCTCCCGGAAAACCTGCGGTGACACCAAAGGGCCTTCTTTGTATGCCATATCGTTATATGTCACTATGAAGTCGAGACCAAAATGCTGCAGCTTTTCAATAACGACGAGATTCCACTCAATAAAAATATCCATCATGGTATCGATCAGCTTTAAATTCTCGTGAAGCGCTATGGCAAAATCCATCATGGGCATCGAGTAAATTGTATTGAACATGCCAAACGGACGCAACCCGGCATAAATAGCAAGATCCGAGTCATGATATTTTTCCATAAATCGCTTGGCCGGATCATAATAGCTTTCATCATGGGGGTTGGGCAGCACGATTTTGTCTAAATCTTTTTCGGTCCGAATGAGCCCTTCTCCGATAAACTCCGTTTCACCGGTCATGCCGTACGCCTTTGGCACATCTTCATCATCGGAATGGCTTTTACAGAACAGCGGTGTGGTGTAATCGACAAAATATATAGCATCCATTCCTATTTTTTTGGCAAATTCAGCTTCATCGATCTCATCGCTGCCCATGATTTTCTGTTTGACGATGGTATCGAAAAAATCCATAAACGGCACCCGATCCGGTTCTTTTAAATTCAAAGCGGTCATTACACGTTCGCGCGAGTTCATTATTTTCTCCTCATTGAGTGATGCCCTTAAGGACCATTATCTGACAATATATTGTGAGAAACTGAGGGTCTCGGTGTTCAGGATTCAGCCCCACTGCTGGCCTGAAAAGCGGCCAGTTTGATCGAAAAAGAGACTTTGGCTTTGCGAAGGCAATAAAAAAGCGAATATCGAATAATGAATGTCGAGTGCCGAAGGATTGTATTCTATCTATTTAGTTAACAAGTCTGTGGTTCTGCCAGCAGCCGCTTGGCCAGAGACACGGCATCGCCGGCGGCATCGATCTGTTCGGCAAATTGATGCCTCACCGATGCGGCAATACAGCAGACAACGATTGCCCTTTCTTCATTATCCAGAGCATACCCCTGCCGACGGACCTTCTCAAGTAATTTTATGAAAATGAAAGGATAATATTTAAATTTCTTCTCTATCAGTTTTTGTCCCCAAAATAATTAATAATTCCCTTTTTATTTGACTATCCCAAACCAAACCTGTTATTTTCTCACCACCACCTTGGGGGGGCGGGGTTAAACCCCGCCCCTTCAAAGCAATCTAGCCTATTTGGCAGCTGATCACCAATCGGTCGGAAATTCGCAAACAAAAGTCCGGCCCAGGGAAAGGAGGAGTAATTATGTCAGAACTGAAACAACTTGAGCGTTTACTGACACGAGGTGAAATTACTCGACGTGACTTTTTAGCTCGCCTATCTGCTTTAGGAATCACGGCCGCGCTATCACCGGCGTTGCTGGCTACGCCGGCCAAAGCCGCCACGCCCCAAAAAGGCGGGCGGCTCAGACTCGGCCTGGCCGGGGGGTCCACAACCGATTCGCTGGATCCAGGGACGATGACAGACGCCATGGCGCAGAGTATCAATTGGCAAGTCAGAAATTGCCTGGTCGAGGTCGACTATAAGGGCCATCCCGTACCCGAACTGGCCGAAAGCTGGGAAGCCTTACCCGGTGCTAACAAATGGATGTTCAAATTGCGCCGGGACGTCGAATTTCACAACGGCAAAGCCCTGGAGGCCGAGGATGTGATTTTTTCCATCAATCATCACCGCGGGAAAGACTCGAAGTCGGCGGCTAAGGGTATTGTTGATCCCATCAAAGACATCCAGGCCGATGGCAAACACACCGTCGTGTTTACTTTGAAAGAAGGAAACGCCGACTTCCCGTTTATCATGAGTGACTACCACTTGACCATCGTTCCGGCCGGTACGTCCGGTGCCGATTGGGAGAAAGGTACCGGCACCGGCGGCTATGTGTTGGTCAGCCATGAACCCGGCTACAATGCCTTGACCAAGCACAATCCGAATTATTGGAAGTCCGGCCGCGCCCATTTTGATGAGGTCGAGACGATCGGAATTGCGGATGTGACTGCCAGAGCCACTGCGCTGAATACGGGACAAATCGACGCCATGAATCGATTTGAGCTGAAAACCATTCATTTGTTAAAAAGAGTAACCGGTCTGCAGATAATCAATGTAACCGGATACAGGCACTTTTCGATCCCCATGTTGACCGACAGGGAACCGTTTAACAACAACGATGTCCGGCTGGCACTGAAATACGCTATCGATCGTGAACATCTGCTGAAACAGATTTTACGCGGTTACGGCAGCATCGGCAACGATCATCCCATCGCCCCAACCCAGAAATATTATGCATCTGAATTACCACAGAGAAAATACGATCCGGACAAAGCCAGGTTCCATATGAAGAAGGCCGGCTTGCTGGATTACACCTTTAAGCTGCATAGTGCCGATGCTGCCTTCGGGGGTGCTGTGGACGCTGCGGTGCTATTCAAAGAACATGCCGCCAAAGCCGGCATTAAAATAGAGGTCGTGCGAGAACCCAATGACGGTTACTGGGAGAACGTCTGGATGAAAAAACCCTGGGTCATGTGCTACTGGAGCGGCCGGGCAACCGCGGATTGGATGTTTTCCACCGCCTACGCGCAGGATTCGCCCTGGAACGACACCTTCTGGAAAAACGAGCGGTTCAATAAGCTGCTCAGAGAGGCCCGTGCAGAACTTGACGATGACAAACGAAGTGAGTTGTATGCGGAATGTCAAAGAATTGTGTGCGACGAAGGTGGTGTTGTCATACCGGTTTTTGCCAACTGGATTGAGGCTGCAACCAACAAACTGAAAATTGAAGTCCCGGCCGGCAATTGGGAGATGGACGGCCAAAGAGCCCCGGAACGCTGGTGGTTTGAATCGTAAACAAAATATGAGCGGTTACACAAAAAATCAATGGGAAAAGCTTGTTGTTTCGCCCGAGGAGGCCCTGGCCCATATCAAGCCGGGCATGACCATATTTCTCGGAAGCGGCGTGGCGGAACCCCGAACACTGATGAAATGTCTCATCGAATCGGGGCTTTCAAATACGAATGACCTGGAATTGATCCAGCTGACCAGCCACGGGGATATCCTTTCCTTAAAAAAACGTGACTGGCAAAGGTACCGTCTTAAAACATTTTTTTCCACCTGGGTGACCAGCGAGGCTGTTGTCGCAGGAAGCGTGGATTTGATTCCGGGCCGCATTTCTCAGATACCACGAATTGTCAAATCCAAACGATTTCCCATCGATGCGGCCTTTATCCAAATCACGCCTCCCAATGAAGCCGGATATTGCAGTCTCGGTGTGGCAGTTGACATCGCTCGGGAAGCCATGGAGCTGGCCTCGGTGGTGGTGGGGGAGATCAACCCCCGGATCCCTTTCACATTCGGTGACACGATTGTCTCTCTTTCGGATTTTGATCTGATGGTGAAGTCAACGGAACCGCCAACCTATTTCAAACGCCAGCCTGTAAACAAAGTAATCGATCAAGTGGCCGCCAACATTGCACAGGTAATTGAAGACGGGGACTGTCTCAGCTTTACCACGGATTCTTTGTGCGAGGCTTTGGGCCGGCACCTAACCCACAAGCGACACCTGGGTATCCATTCATCCTGTTTTACCGATGCCTTGATGGACCTCGTTAAAAGCGGTGCGGTGACCAACTACCGCAAGGAAGTTTTCAGGGGCAAGTCCGTTGCCTCTTACGCTTTAGGAACACCGAAGCTGATGGCATGGCTGGACCGCAATCCACTGATTGAATTTCAAGGTGTCGAACAGGTGTTCGATCCGACCCAAATCGGACGCAATCCCAATTTTGTGGCCGTGTTTCGGGCCCGCAAAGTGGATCTGTTGGGCAGGGTTGCTTTCTCCGTGGGGAAGGGAAACATCTCCTCCGGTCCGGGCGAAGGGGCCGATCTGTTTACCGGCACCGAGATCTCTGCGGGGGGGCGCACCGTATTCGGATTGCCAAGCCGAAACCCAAAAGGTGATCCCAATATCGTGGTGATGCTGCGGGATCTTCGCAATCAGTTCCATATGCGCGAATCGATCGATGTGGTCGTGACCGAATACGGCATCGCCAACTTGAAGTGGCGCACGATCCGGGAACGGGCTCAAGCATTGATCGATATTGCGCATCCGGACGACCGGCTGAAACTTGTCGAACAGGGCAAGAAAAAGAGGATCCTGTTCTCGGATCAGATTTTTTTGTCTGAAAGCGCACGCTTATACCCCATGGAAATCGCAACCGAGCGTATATTTGGGGACGGATTGAAGGTCCACTTCAGGGCCATAAAACCTTCCGATGAAGAAGCCATGCGGCGTCTTTTTTACCGTTTCTCACATGAAACAGTCTACCGTCGATATTTATATCCCATTTCCACCATGCCCCACAAAAAAATGCAGGAATATGTCAATATAGATTACAGCCGGGATATGTCGGTGGTTGCCCTGACAGGAGAACCCGATCAGGCCACCATCATTGCCGAGGCACGATTTGTCAAGGACGAGCAAAGTTCATACGGGGATTTGGCGTTTGTTGTGGATGAAAAATACCATGGACAGGGAATCGCGACGGCCCTCTATGAAATGCTGATACGGTTGGCAAAAGAACGTGGGCTGAAAGGGTTTACCGCTGAAGTGCTCCAGGCTAACAAAAAGATGATGAAAATTTTTGAAAGAGGGGATTTGCCGATAAACACCCGGGTAAAGAATGGCTTATATGTACTGACCATTCCCTTTGAAGCCCATCACCCGCAGGTGGGGTATGAGAACGTTTAAGTACTTAAGCCCTTATCGGCCTTTACTTTTTTATGGTAACCACCGGGCAGGGGGCATGCAGGATGACATACTGAGCTGTGGAGCCGAATAAAAGCTTACCAACCTTTGATTTTTTTTCGATTCCTAGAAATATTTGATCCATTTTCTGATCTTCGGCGAATTTCAACAGTTGCTCCCCGGGGGTCAGGTCGGTCAGCAGCAATTGCACCCTATAAGGGGGACCATCGCCTCCTAAAATTTCTTTAACCGCTTCTTCCATTTTTTCTTCCATCTTTTTGACGGCGGCATGTTTTAGCGGCTCTATGCGGGTAACTGCATTGACGACTTCCAATTTTGCATTCCAGATCTTGGCATGGCCCTGAGCCACCAGTAAGGCTTCTTTCGCTTCATTTGTCCCGTTATAACATACCAAAAACTTCATAGCGACCTCCCGCGATTGTTGAAAACAACAAATTACCGGTGCTTTTTTTTGAGTGCCCAACACCAATTGTCATTTTTTTTATGATTGTAATTAAATCAGCAACCCCTGCTAATGTCAATTAAATTGGACGCATTTCTAATAATCTTTCCCAAGATTTCAACACCGCTTTGTTCGATGACAATCTTATCGTCATACCCGATTTCCTGATGTTCCGTCATAATTGCCTCCATAGAAGTCGGTCACGGGAAGCGGAAAAGAACATTTTCAAAATTCTTAATTTTTACGCCATCAAACTCGATTCCCTCCGCTTTGAGCATTTTGATCTTTGTGTGTATAGCTGTACCAGACGTCTTTCCTTGAAACCCCCCAATCCGACCGGATGTGGCAATAACCCGATGTCAGGGAACCTCGGGTGCATATGGATTTCTTTTCATAACTTGCCCAACCCCCCGGTAGGCTTTGGTTCCCAGGGCGTGGGCGATTTCCTTGTAGGTCGTTACCCGGCCTTCAGGTACTTTTCGTAAAAGATCGTAGGCCTTCTCGGCAAATGTTCTCATTTTTCTCCCTCTCTTTTATCCTATCATTAAAATCAGGTCCTTTGGGTCAGGATTCTTTACTAAACGATTTTGCTGGATTCCTAAGTACACAATTTCATATAATCGATAAAATATAAAAAGCTCACCGTATTTGTGGAATTCCGTACTAAGTTATAAAATACTGTCTGCAGCTCTTTTCCTGATCCGGTCTAATTCACGGTCGGTTTCCTCATCAAGCGCTAAGGGTTGATGCGTCGACAGGATACGGTCTACCGCCTCGCGGGACTCTTCCATGACATCCGGCCGGCCGGCGGCTTCCCACTCTTCCAATGATGCGTTTACTCCCAGCCGGTTGATATACCATTCATTACCGCGGACCGCACTTACCGTGGTGGAATGGTCCAGAAAATGGCCTCCCGGCCCGACACCGTCAATTGCGTCATCCAGCCATTTATCATCGCCTGACACGATTCCCCGGTGGGCCTGCTTGCACATCCGAAAGATTTCCGTATCAATCAACATTTGCTCAAGACTGAGGATCATCGCGCTGCCCAGCAACCCGGCGCCGACCAATATATCCGGCCACGAAAGGATCGAGAGCATAGCGCTCAGGGCGCGTTCATAACCGCTCTGAATATTTGGGACAAACTGACCGGTACCGGAGCCCGTAGTCTCCACCGGCAGGTCATAATATCGGCCCATTTCAATGGTTGCGGCCCCCAGCACGCCGCTTTCGACAGCGTCGCTTTTCAACATTCCGGATCGGGGGTCCATGAGAGCGGATACGGGCGCATAGATAAATGGAACACCGGTTTCAGCCGCCTGGACCAAACACAAAGTTGCCAGAACTTCGCAGTTGGCTAAAATAACGGTGGAAATCAGGCTTGCCGGTGCCGTGGCCCCCATCAAAGGCATGGGCATAACGGCTACCGGAATGTTCCAGCCGGCAAGTTCCAGATAAGCATCCGTGTAAATTTCATCGATGACCAGCGGAGACTGTGGACACAGCACGTAGGATACCGGATGTTTTTGACGGATGGTGTCCTTGGGGCCAAAAACCGTTTGCAATACCTCAAGGAACCAGGGCGCTTGCTCCTTGGCATAGATAGGGTCCTGAATGTGTTTGGAAAAATTGCGCAAGAGGGTAACCAGGTAATCGACATAATCCCCAACAGTATCGCCTTTGTCGGTAGTCTGGACAATCCGCCAATAGATCCCGATATCGTCCAGCGCATCGGCCAAACGGGTGGCCTCCAGCCAGTCATGGAAGGTGGAGTCCCTGTGCTTTCCGTTTTTGCGGTCAAGGACCGAGGTTCCTTCACCATCCAGGAGCAGATTGCACTCCCCTGTATTCAAATGCAAATCCCAACCCGGTCGACGGGCGCCAAGGGTAACGTTTTGGGGCACTAAAGCGAGGGCTTGCTCAATCATATTTTTCGGAAACCGCACAATGCGGGTGTTCTCATCCACCTGAGCGCCGGCCTCTTTGAGTATCTGCCGCCCCCTGGCGGTGTCCACGCGCACACCGGTTCGGGCCAGAATCTTAAGCGTCCGATCGTGTATCTGGCATTTTTCGTCCTCGGATAAAACCTGCAATCGTGTTTGCATTTTCTGATCCTATTTTTGATAACTATTTGGTTCCGGAGCAGACGGATTGGCTTTCCTCATTTTTTTCGGAAAATGAGGAACAAAAAGATCCAGTTAATCCTGTAAATCCTGTCTAATTAAAATAAAAATAGAATCCACCCCTTTAAACTGTGACCCTCTCACGGCGGAAAGAAACGCCGTCCGGGTCGGGGGCGTCCATCTCGCGCGCAGCCCGATGGCCGGCATAAACGGCTGCGGCAATGATACCCGGGGCCCGGCAGTCGCCGATGCGTTCAACCCGGTTGATGCCGCTGTCGGCCAGCGCTCCCTGATCCGAGATTAGCTGCCGATAGAGCGCATCGTTTGGACTGCGGGCGGTCACCGTTACCATCGAAGATGCCGGCTGATCAGTGGTTTTTCCGGTATACACACAGGTGATTTCGGCACTATCGCCGTCAAACCCGGAAACTGCCCTGGCTGTTAATATGTTTACCCCGAGATTTAAAAGGCGTTTTTGCGTGCGAGCCTGCTCTTCGGTATTGAAGCTCCATTCTCCAACCGTACCTGCGGGCGTGACCAAAGTAACGTCCAAACCGGCTGTTTGCAGTTTTTCAGCCAAGACGGCACCCATGTAATAATGATCGTCGTCATAGAGCACAACCGGTCCGCTCACGTCTAGATCTGCCATTATGTCATCCGGAGTAAAGATCTGTTTACTTTCAAAACCCTTGACCGGAGAGGTATGCCAGCGGGCAACACCATCACGCCGCCAGCGGGAGCCGGTTGCCACAATAATACGGTTAAAACCAAAACCCAAAACATCCCGGGCGGTTAAACGGCTGTCGAGGTACACATCGACATTGCGCATGCGCTTAATCTGTTGGATACGGTATTCAATTACCCGGCGCCATTCAGTTAAGCCCGGCAGCCGGCATTCAGCCGCCACGCGACCGCCCAGTTCTTTGGTTGCCTCCGCTATTGTTACTTTATAGCCCCGCTGTCCCAGAGCACGCGCAGCTTCCAGTCCTGCCGGTCCGGCACCGACCACCAGGATCTTATTATCGGATTGCTTCACCGCTATTTTTTCGGGATGCCAATCGCGCCGCCATTCCTCTCCCATGGTCGGATTCTGGGTACACCGGATGGGTACGCCGCGCGAATCTGCAGAATAACAGATATTGCAACCGATGCATTCGCGAATATCATCTAACCGGCCCGTTTGAATTTTTACCGGCAAAAAAGGATCGGCAATCGAGGGCCGCGCAGCCCCAATAAAATCAATCAGACCATTTTTGATCTGGCTCACCATGGTATCCGGGGAGGTAAAGCGGCCTACTGTGACAACGGGTTTATCGGTGATGTCCTTGATAAATGCAACGTAGTCCATCAGAGCGGCCTCTTTGACAAATCGCGAGCTGCCCATCTCTTTCGAATAATCCGTGATGTTGATATCCCAAAGGTCCGGCAAATCCGACAGCATCGCCAGCATGTCACGCTGCTCGTCGCTTTCAATTATCCCATCGCCACTTCCGCTGCCGTCGGCTGAAAACCTGACGGCAACCGCACACTTGTCGCCAACGGCCGCCTTGGTGTCTTCAATCATCTCACGAACCAGTCTGACCCGATTCTCCAGCGATCCGCCATACTCATCACTACGGCGATTCCAGTCATGAGACAGAAAATGGGAGAGCAGATATCCATGGGTGGCATAAACATAGACAATGTCGAATCCGGCCTGCTTCGCCCGGCGGGCGGCATCGACCTGCCAACGTCTGAGTTGGCGAATATCCTTTTTATCCATTGCCTGGCTCTGGACAGGATCATTGCGAAAATCTGACGGGAAGCTGCCGACATCAAGGGGGATCTCACGGGTCAGCCAGTTGGGCATCGCACCACCACCATACCACAGTTGCACACCTGCCAGGGCCCCGTGGCGATGAACCTTTTCCACCATCAAGGCCTGGGCCTTGACGTCTTCATTATCCCAAAGCGTTGCATAAGGGTAGGGGCTGTCATCCGAGGTCGGGTGTATCGAGCAGTACTCGGTACAAACCACACTCCAACCGCCCTCGGCTTTAACCTCGCGCATGGCCGCCAGGGTTTTGGGCATCATATAGCCCATGCCGGTACAGTGCGGTACCTGGTAGAATCGATTTTTTGCGGTGACCGGACCTATTTTCACTGGTTCAAAAAGGATGTCGTAGCGGGGGTCGTGCTGCATCCGGGATCTCCTTACTGCTGCAGTTTATGGTGCCGCCGGCATTTGTCTGGATGCGTTTGTTCATCATGAGGCTGTTGGCATACAGTGCGGTGTGGGTGTGATCACCGCCGGGAAGCCGATGATCAAACCCTTGCGGACCGGAAACGCGAATCACCTCATAACCGCTTTTTTCGAACAATTTGCTGAATTCCTGATCATCCAAATGCCTCCAATAAAAATACATAGCTGCGGTCAGTCTGCCAGAAGAATATTATTATCATCGGAATCCCAGAAAACGACGACATCCTGATTTTCGCGAATATCCTGGGTATCATATTCAGATCCCCTCGTAATAAATGTACTTAGATTCAAATCGAAATGATCCAATGAAATCGTCAATTCAGAATAGTCGCCCTGGTAAATCATTTCCTTGATCCTGCCGGGAAAAACCGTCTCTTTTTGAGGATCTGTTCGCAATTTCTTTTCTTTATCGGTAACGATATCTATCAACTCGGGATGAACGGAAAAACCGATAACTGAATGGGAAGCGATATTTTCCGGCAACGGTGCAAATACTTTTGATCCGTTTTTAATCTCCAACTCTATTTTACCGCCAATTTCCGAAACCACCCGCCCGGGGAAAATATTTGTAGCTCCCATGAATCTCGCAATAAATTTAGTGCGGGGAGTCTCGTAAATCTGATTGGGGGTTCCGATTTGCAAAAGTTTGCCATTTCTCATCACCCCGATTCGATCGGAAAGGCTAAGCGCTTCTTTTTGGTCATGGGTGACATTTAAAAATGTGGTTCCGACTTCCCGTTGTATTCGCTTTAATTCGACCTGCATCTCCTTTCTCAATTTGCGATCCAGGGCCGCCAGGGGTTCGTCCAGAAGCAGAACAGTGGGTTCGAGGACCAGGGAACGGGCCAGGGCGACGCGCTGCTTTTGACCACCGCTTAATTGGTCCGGATACCGGCTTTCCAGTCCGGCCAGATTGACGAGATCGACTTTGTCAGATACTTTTTTCCTGATCTCACGTTTGGGCATTTTCCTTTCCACCAGACCGAATCCGATGTTATCGGCTACCGACATATGGGGGAAAAGCGCGTGGTTTTGAAAGACGGTACTGCAATCCCTTTTGTATGGCGGCAGATCATTCACGAGCTGCCCGGCGATACTGATACGACCCTGGTCCAGGCTTTCTAAACCGGCCACAAGCCGCAGCAGGGTTGATTTCCCGCACCCGCTGGGACCCAGCAACGAGAATATTTCTCCCTCCGTTATTTGTACACTGACATGGTCGACAGCGGTAACATCGGGAAATTGCTTGACGACGTCCTTAATGTCAAGGCAGATGGTACCCCGTTTATCTTCGTTATCATTTTTCGAATCCGTCATTTTGGACCTTTATTCAAACCGCGATTTGCCTTCCCTTTAAATTTTTTCATTTTTCTTCTGTACGAAATACATGAGAGCCAAAGCCGCCATCGTTAAAACCACGAAAAGTGTGCCGATGGTATTGATTACGGGCGTCGCACCGAATCGGAGCTGAGAAAAGACGTAAATCGGCAATGTCGTACTGCCGATACCGGCCACAAAGTAGGTGACAACAAAATCATCAAACGACCATGGAAAGATCAACATCGCAGAGGCGGCAATCGCCGGCAGCATAATCGGACCGATCACCCTTAAAAAGGTACGGAAACGGGTGGCCCCCAGATCCATGGCGGCCTCCTCCCAGGACCAGTCAAAACGCTGCATCCTTCCAAGAATGACGAACACCGCTAGCGGTGTTGAAAACACGATATGCGCGATGATGATGCTCGGATAGCCCAGCGGAATTTGAATAAACCGTGTAAAAAAAACCAATAGTGCGGCACCCGTCACAACGGAGGGGAACACAATCGGCAATAAAATCGATGTCCGCAAAAACTGCTTACCCCGGAAATGGAGCTTGTATAAACCGTAACCCGTTATGGTGCCGATGATGGTCGATACGATCACGGTGATACTTGCAACCGTAAGGCTTCTGATGAGCGCATCTTTAACGGCAACATTGTTGAAAAGCTCGCCATACCATTTTAAGGTAAAGCCGTCCCAGCTGGTGCCGTACTTGTTGCTGCTGAACGAAAAAACAATAATCACGATAACCGGCGCCCACAGAAAAAAGTAAATTAGAATACTGAGCCCGCCCAATATTTTGGCGACGATATTACTTTTCTGTTTCATAGCATTCTCTCAATCGCTTCTCGTCCGCCCCATTTTATCGTGAGGTACAGGATCAAAATCAAGGTTGCTGCCAGCATAATGGCAAGGCTCGCACCTTCAGGAATATTTCCGACGGACGTAAATTTCAGGGCTACCAGGCTACCGGCCATCATGATCTTGGATCCGCCGAACAATTGCGGTACCAGCCACTCGCCCACTGTAGGAATAAAGACGAGGATAGAACCTGCCAGCAGGCCCCCCTTGGTCAGCGGTAAGGTTACCCGGAAAAAACGGCGCACCGGGGTGGCGCCAAGATCCGTTGCGGCCTCCAGTACCGACAGATCAAGACCCTCAATCGCCGCGTAAATGGGAAGAATCATGTATGGCAGCCAGGCGTATACGAGCCCCACCATTACGGCAAAAGGCGTGTAAAGGATTTCAAGCGGAGCTGAGATAATATCCAGGTTTATCAGGACGGTATTTACGAGTCCCTTGCTGCCGATGATGGTTTTCAGGGCATAGAGCCGGATAAGATAGGAAGCCCAGGAAGGGACGATGACCAGAAAAAGGAGCAGCGGTTTCCATCTTCCACCGTACGTGGCAATATAATAGGCGATGGGATAGCCGATGAGGATACAAAAAAAATTGGTTTGAAAAGCCAGATATATGGATTGAAGGAAAACCTTTCCGTATCCGCCGCCCAGAATGGCTCGAAAATTATCCAATGAGAAAGCATAGATGATTTCGCCATATAGGCCGGATTTTAGAAAACTGTAAAACAAAATGATCGTCAGAGGTGCGAAGACAAAGACAACCACGATAATGATGATGGGACTTAAATAAGCCGTTATCTCCAGAAGGAGCCTGTGCTTTTTGCTTCTGTCGGCTTTAGCGGTCGCTTCGATATCCGGCGTGTTCATGCACGTTTCCAACTTATTGGTTTCCGTTTACTGGTCAATGGCTGTAAGGGTTACGTGATGCGAGTTGCGTGTTCCGCGGAATTGACTGATGATGTCGGATTCTGAGTACTAACCTGCAACCCGTATCACGCAGCGCGTAACTCGGTTTTTCCCCAAGCCGAAATGAGGGCTAAAAGATGCGGGGCGATTCAGGAAAAAGTCCGCCATCGCCCCATTATTGCAGTAAAGCACTATTTCTTCAATTCTTCCCATATCTGAGTTCTTAATTCCAGACCTTTTCCGGTAATCATTCTCGGATTAAATTCATCACACTTCTTAAGGTAATCCTCATCGAGTATGAAACCTGGCCAGGCTTTCATCTCATCGGACATAAGCTCCATGACATGCTTGTGCACCGGCGGATAACCGATCCATTCGACCAGCATGGCGTTCACTTCCGTCCGATAAAGATAGTTCAGAAACAGATGCGCTGCGGCCGGATGTTTGGCACCGATGGGAATAAAATCCGTATTGCCTGCAATATAAGACCCCTCTTTTGGAATTACTCCCCGGAATGTCGGCACATCCTTGGCGAGCAGCCAACCGTCGCCAACCCACAAATGGGACATCCAGGCCTCTTCCTCGACCAACAGCCTCCGGGGCCAGGAATCATAGGCCATCACATAAGGCTTTTGCTTCATGAGAACATCCCGGGCCTTCATCAGCTCCGATTCATTATCTGAAGTATACGAATAACCGAGATATTTGAGCGCGGCGCCAATGGCTTCAGCTTGGTTGTCGATCATGGTGAACTTGCCCTTGTATTTAGGGGCGCCATCAAACAACATTTTCCAGGAACCGATCATCGGATCGTTGGGATCAATGAATTTAGAATTGTAGGTGTAGGTGGTCAGAAAAATGGTATCGATGATTTGAAAATGGTTTCCGGGATCAAAATCCATTTTTTTATATTTATCGATTAAATAGGCATCTACATTGGGCAGCCAGGCGTGGTTTAATTGTTGAAGCAATTTCATACCGTTTAATCGCACCGCATCACTGGGCCCTGCGCCAAGCACCAGGTCATAGGGTGTCTTGGGGTTTAGCTTGATTTTTGTGACCATTTCTTCCGTGTCGGCATAATGATCCCGCGTAATCTTCACTCCGAATTCTTTGGTAAAATTCTTAAACAAGTCCTCCGGCCACCACTCTGCCCAATCGTAAATGTGCAAAATACTGCCCTCTTTCTTGACCTGGTCCATACACTCCTTGGGGACCGGGTAGTCCTTATATTTGCCTGCGGCCAGCGCATTTTCTAAAAAACCATAGGAAAAAAATAAACAGATAAAAAGAGCCACGCTAGCGTTAACTATTTGATACCTTTTCATTGTGAACAATCTCCTTTTTGTAAGGGTTCAAAGATGCCGGGTACAGCATACAGGGTTACATTTCTTTCATGAGGGTTTACAGATTCAAAGTTATCTTAACCGTGAATCCTGAACGGGACGAGCCGGAAGCTTGAATATTCAATAATTAATCAAAAGTATTCGTTTTTTTCACCTCCTTTCCGATTTCTGGTTGTCATTCTCCGGTTTTGCGCGATGTTTATGCAACTTTGGGGTTTACCTGTATCGTTAATACTATAAACTAAGATTTGATATTTAAGTCAAGCTTTTGTATCAGATTTATGGGCGCTGATCGAATATGTAAATCCTTACAGATTTAAATTTGTTGGAGATGCCCTAAAGTTTTGAGTCCTGAACCTGCCGATAGAAAAATCGGGCGAGAATTTAAAATGCAGTGACAATTATACCGGCCACAGCTGTTATGATTCCGAACCCCTGAAGTTTCGTGACGTTGTCTTTCAAAAAAATAATGGCCAGGGTTATGGTCACTATCGATAAGGCAGAAGCTATCGGCGTAATCAATATTGCATCTCCGATCGTTAATCCGTAATTTACGATGGCTACTGCACCAGCTTCAATAATACCCATTAATACAACCATACATTTTGTTTTAGTGGCAGCTTTGGTTAAGTCAAGCTCTCGTTTTACGAGAAAGGAGAAGAGCAGCAAGAACAAAATAATTCCAAATTTCACAAATAGGGTCGTTAATAGCCACCCAATTTCTTCAGATATAACCTCGCTAATATTCCAAAAAACACCAAAGAAAAAAGCCCCTAAAACTGTTTCTTTGACACCTGATGAAAGTTGAAACCTTTGATTTCTAATAGCGCTCCAATTTAAGGATGCTAAGGTAACGCCGGAAATAATCATGAAGACACCTAAGGACTGTAGTGCCGAGAGCCGCTGGCCCATAAAGATAAAAGCAAACAGCATTGTAAATACAGCCCATAGATTCATGGTTGCGGCAACAATCGATATATTACCTATCTCAAAACCTTTGAAAAAAAATAAGTATCCAGCAGAATAAACAATTGCTGCGATTGGGAGCAAAATGATTACCAGAATAGGGACGTTGAGGCTTATTGTAAAAGCGAATATAAGCAGAAAGGCAAATATTAAACCAGCCAGTTGTGACCAAAAGAAAGATTTAAAAGGTCCGATCTGTTTGGCATAAACACCGCCTAGAAAGTCGTATATTCCCCATCCAAACATACCTGCTATTCCAGATAATATGCTTAAGATGGCTGTACTCATGAGCGTCGTGTACCTTACTTTCTAAAAAAAATTAAATTTATGCAATGAATCAAAAACAGCTTGTCACTTCAACTGACTATCTTTAATTTGCTCCTACTCTTAAATATTCCGGATGTTGAATTTTCAGAATTGGGGTCACGGCAAAATCTGCACGCTAGGTAAACCGAGTTCTGACTGTATTGTTTCAAAAAGGTCCGTCTTTGTCAGCGCCATTGCGTATCCCCCTGCGATTGATAGAAATTATTCAAATGGTGTGTACGATACATTACAAGCTCCGGCCTGCAATGTCAATTAAACAAAACGAAAAGGGGTTGCTATGAAAGTATCACAGGCATTTACCAACTGGATGCATTAACAGGAAATGAACTCGGGGGAAAAACGATCAAGAATAAGTTATTGACGCACAAGCATCGTTTTGACATACTCTATTTCGAAAAAAGCAGGTTCCTATCCTTGACATCTGCTATAGATCAACTCGTGGCAGAAGGTGTTCTTATACATCGGCTTCGATTAATCAATAATAGAAAAGGAGATTAACATGTCAGAACTATCAAAATTAACTAAATTGTTTAACCAAAACAAAATCAGCAGAAGACAGTTTATTGCCCAGGTTTCAGCTCTTGGTTTTGCAACGGCTGTTTCTCCTGCACTGCTCGCAGGCACAGCCCAAGCTTCCGTCCCCAAAAAAGGAGGACGTTTTATAATAGGGATGACTGGCGGCTCAACCACTGATTCCATGGACCCTGGAACACTGACTTCCAACATGAACCAGAACGTCAACTGGCAGATAAGAAACAGTCTTGTTGAAATCGATCACAATTTCAATGCCATCCCTGAACTTGCGGAGTCCTGGGATTCAACTCCTGACGCAAAAGTGTGGACTTTTAAGCTGCGCAAGGGCGTAGAATTTCACAATGGCAAAACCATGACAGCAGAGGATGTGATCTTTTCCATAAACCACCATTTGGGCGAAAACTCCAAATCTGCAGCTAAAGGATATTTAGAAAGTATTGAAAATATTAAAGCAGACGGAAAACATGGAGTTGTTTTTGAGCTTTCCGGGGGCAGTGCTGATTTTCCGTTTATCATGGGCGACTATCACTTAACCATTTGTCCCGCCGGAACGAAAGGACCGGGATGGGAAAAGGGCATCGGTACCGGAGGGTATATTCTGGAGAACTGGGAGCCTGGTGTCAGAGCTTTTTCAAAACGCAATCCCAATTACTGGAAAGAGGGCAGAGCCCATTTTGATGAGATCGAAACCCTGTCTATTGCTGATACCAATGCCAGAACAAATGCTTTAAAGACCGGCCAGATAAGCTACATGGATCGGGTTGAACTTAAAACAGTACATCTCATGAAAAGGTCGCCGGGGGTAAATGTCTCAGCAATAACGGGAACGGCCCACTACACCATCCCCATGCTGGTAGATCAAAAACCATACAATGACAATAATGTTCGCATGGCATTAAAGCTTGCTGTCGACCGTGAAGAATTAGTGAAACAAATATTACGCGGTTATGGCGAACCCGGCAATGATCATCCCATTGCACCGGTAAATAAATATCATGCTAAAGGCCTGGAGCAAAGAAAATATGATCCGGAAAAGGCCAAATTTTATATGAAAAAAGCAGGCATGCTGGACCATACCTTTAATCTGCATGCTGCCGATGCCGCATTTGCCGGAGCGGTGGATGCTGCCGTTCTTATGAAGGAACAGGCTAAAAAAGCAGGCATCAACATAAACATTGTCCGGGAGCCTGACGACGGGTACTGGAGCAATGTCTGGATGAAAAAAGAGTGGTGTATGTGTTACTGGGGTGGACGTCCCATTGAAGATATGATGTTCTCAGTTGCATACTCAGATGGGGCCCCCTGGAATGATACACACTGGAAAAATGATCGTTTTAACAAACTGCTGATAAGTGCAAGAGCAGAGCTGGATACAGATAAACGCAGAAAGCTGTACGGGGAAATGCAGGAAATATGCAGAAATGACAGCGGCACTGTTGTTCCCATGTTCAACCAGATGGTTGAGGCCAGTTCAGATAAGCTGGCACATGGACCTATCTCAGGGCACATGGCTCTGGATGGCATGAGAAATGGCGAACGATGGTGGTTCAAATAAAATCATTCTTTAAATTTTGAATAAACAGGCCGACACTTTTTGTGCTCGGCCTGTTTTTTTCAGCTGCAATATATAGTATTTCTATTGTAATACCAAAAAAAAGGAGAACTTCTGATATTACTGCTATTTCTGAAACTGTTTATCCAGCTTTTCATTCAATACGCTTTCAACGGCGGCAGCCCCGGCTTTGAGGGCCTGATCCATTGATTGTTCCTCACTGTCATTGCTGATTTCGCTTTCCGGCTGTTGGGAAGGACCGTCGGTGGTGGATGCATTCGGTTGCGCCACTTCGACAATCACTTTTCGATGGGCGTATTGAATGCCCTGTGCTTCCAGAGCTTCGGTGATTCGCTTGAAAGCTTCCCGGCGAATAACAAAAGACAAAGCGCCTAAAGTTTGACGAGTTCATTTTCAGCTGTATTAATAATTCGTTTTAGCTCATTGGCCTTTTTTTCGTCAAGGGGTTCGGGTTTGTGATTTTTGAGTATCCACCTGGTTTTCTCTACGGCTGCTTCTAGAGGGCCATGAAAATCCTGCTTTTCTGCTGACCATTGATTTGAAATTCCCGGTTGCCAGAGTCTGCGAACATTCCTGATGGTGAAGTCCCGATCCAGAAAATGTCCTCCGGGGCCGACTTGCATAATTTCATCGAGGGCCAGCGAGTCTGTTTCCACAAGCATTCCTTCAGCCATCAATTTGACGGATTGATAAATTTCATCGTCGAGTAATAGTTTTTCCGGGTAAAGCAGGGTATAACCTTCCAGCAAACCAAGGCCGGGAGACATATCCGGGCCTGTGGCACAACTAAAAAAGGCATCAACGGCATCGTCTTTTCCGACCTTCCATCCTTTGGGGTCCGTTGCGTCGCTGCCGCCGTAGCCGGTCATTACGGGCAGATTGTAATAATGCCCCAGCTGAACAGTGGCCGCATAAAAAAGATATTTCGTTTGACTTGAGACGCAGATGCCCCCTGTAAAGGGATTCATCATGGCAGTAAACAGCGGATAGAATGCCGGGGCGCCCGGGCAAGCGAGTTGAAGCATACAGATGGAACTCAGGATTTCAGCATTTCCCTGGACCAATGATCCGGCAATGGCGGCCGGCGCCGTTGTACCGATCACCGGCATCGCCGCAAACCCGACCGGCAACCCGGCAGCAGCAAATACCAGAGCCGCTTCAAGAACGCCGCTATCGTGATTTAGTGGCGATATGGGGCTGGCAATCAGAGACAGCGGCGGTCTGGCCTTGATTCTTTCCCTGCTTCCGGCAATAGTCCCGACCATTTCAAGCGCATATCGGGCGGATTTCTCGTCCACACAGCTAACGATGTGAACATGCTTTTCGGTACAGCTGAAAGCGGCCTCCAATTCATGCAGGGCGATGATCTCTGTCGGGCAATCCCGGGCGGCCACCATGGGCCAGTAAAAGCTTATGGAGGGTAAATAATCAGAGATGAGGGCCATCATCCCAATATCTTCTTTGACAGAGGGCCTGCGCATACGGGTATCTAAATCCACTGTCGCCGTGCCGGTGCCCGCAGTGCCGCAATATATTTTGGTACCATCAAGATTTACATCCAACGCCTGATTGCCGCGTGACCCCATGACAAATTCGGCCGGGGCTTTGGCAAGGGTATTCATTAAAAGATCCGGCTGGATTTTTACGATCTCTGTTTTGAAATCAACATCGGCGCCGGCTTGCGCAAAAATATCCAAAGCTTTTCTGCAGGGAAAGCGTACGCCGGTCTTGTGTAAAACGACCACAGTGGCCTCATGGATTTTTTCGATCTCCTGCTCATCAAATGATTTGATTTTCATCTGCGGTTTTATCGCAATCGGGCTGATGCGCGCTCCGCCGGTAGTTTCCGATGTCATAAGGGATTTTCCTGTTTCTGGCTACTGGCTTCAAATGATTGAATATCGAATATTTAAGGTTCGCCTCTCTCCGAGCTGTAGGCTCAGCGCTCTGCGAGCCGGAAGCCGGCGGATCGATTATAAAAAGGGTATCAAGTTGATTGATATTTTCCGAATTCTGACTTCTGTCCTCTGGCTTCTGACATCCGTCCTCTGACCTCTGTCTTCTGTCCTCTACCCTATCTTGGATCTGAAAAGATTGACCGAATTGATTTCGATGTCCAGCAATTCGGCAATCTTCCACTTGGCAGCGATGCCTTTGGCACTGCCGGCCACTGCTGTAATAATGCCGATATCCAGGTCTTCTCTGATCTGACGCATCACTTCTTCATTGGCTAGATCGATGATGTCAATTCCAAGTTTAGCGGCGACATACGTTTTGGCTTCGGCGATCTTCATTTTGCGGGTCATTTGCATCCAGGCCACCAGATCTCCGGCGGTCCGAATGCCCCCCATACCTGCTGCCATTATATGTGCTAAGGGCATACCGAATATGTCGCCTGTGCCTACCTACAAGCCGTCCGCCTTGCCGATTTGCACCAGAGACTTCGCGGCCCTGGTCACGGCATCAATGGGGGGAACCTCAAACACGGGAACGCCGCAGACCCCCATTCCGACATTGGGATGCACCGGAATGCGGGCAACCTCAGCAGTGGCCTTGACAAACGTCACGGCCCGGGCCAAATTCCACGGTATGGATTGACTGGAATTGACATTGATGGCCGGTCCGAAAATATCTGCCCCGGCGGCCTCCACCACCTTTACCTGTTCATGGGGATACAGGCCGGCCAGTTGCTTTCCTTCGAATTGAATTTCGCCATGCATTCCCAGGACAAATTCACTGGACATGCCGACTTCCACCGCCATGTCGGGAAAGTCCTTTTTTAATTGCGAAACTGTCTGCAAGGTGGCATAGAAATCGGCATCTCCCGCTGAAGCGGCAGTATCAAAATTGATCCCTTCGCACCCGACTTCATACAGATTTCTGGATACAAAAACCATATCCTTCCTGAGATGTTCAGCGGCCTCCTCCTGAGCCTCCTGCGCTTCCCTGATCTTTCCCATGGGCAGGAGGTCAGCGGGGTTCGGGTAAGGGCCATCCGGTTGAAAATAAAGCCCCATATTCGGTTGAGAGCCATAAAAGAAGGGAGCGGTCGTCATTAAGGAGGCGGTATGATATTCCTGTTTTTCAAAATTGATAATGGGCTTTACCTGTTTGTAGCTGTAATCCGTATGTCCAATGGATACGGTATCGGCCGCGCAGGCCCGTTCGTAGGCCAGCACGGATTGCACGCGGCTCATAGGTATCCCCTGCCCGCTGTTATCCTGATCCAGGTAAAACAGGGTGCAAACGGCATCGTCGGTCACAATTACCTCTTCGCCGGGTGAGACACTGACGATGCGGGACGTATCCGTAAAAATATCTAAGAGTCGTTCAAGCTCATCGGAGGTTAATTGCGGGATTTCGGCTCGCTGGGCCGCATCCTGTGTTCCTGCCAGAAGATCTTCCTTGACCTGATCGGATGGCATTAAAACCCGCTCGCCGTCACCCATTCTTACAAAAACCTGATCCTGCATGGTACCCCTCAATTCCGCCAATGTTGCATTAACAACATGGCAAAGAATAGCTAATAAATTATTTTACTCTTTTACTTCTTTAAGGGCTTCTTCAAAGGCGCCAATGGCAAACTCCGCAACGCTGTCCGTGTGCGAAGCCCATATAAACCAAGGTTCGTGGACACCTATGTCCGGCATTACCGCTTTTTCAATAAGTTTCCAAATTTCAGTTCTCCTTTTCGTATCCGGATTATCAAAAAGTATTCGTATTCAATTAACCGGCTAGTATTCGAATGTCAACATAATATCAAGCATGCCGGGCGCTATCATCCCCTTGAATGAATTGATCTCAGAAGGCCAAAGGCTACCCGTCGCAATAGAGGAGTGCCCCTATGTTGTTTATCCTTAAAAAAACGCGGAAAGCCGGAGGACCCCACCCCTGACGCCTTATTGCTGGAGTCCTCCGGTGGGGCAATCTGCCTTTGTGGGAGCGGCTTCCAGCCGCGACAAACGACGGCGACACCTTGCTGCCGCTACATTCGCGGCTGGAAGCCGCTTTCACTAGGTAAAAGCCATATTCTTGTAATAACCAATCAGAGTGTTGAGAAGCAGTTTACAGGGATTGATTTAGAAAGGAATTAGGATACAGCTGCGCTCTTTTATCATGGTGTGGCATGAGGGGCAGCCAACGATCGGGTTGCATCCCACTAGGGTGATGAAAATCACACATAACGTAGCTCTTAGCTTTCATCCCAATTTGATTCCGGCAAGTCAACTTTTTGGGGCGAATTTAGATTGCGGGTTTGTTGTATCGCGTTGCTCTATCATTATTACAATTGCACAAAGTCCGCCGATTTGACACCCTTGCGTTTTCGTTCCGCCAGGACGTCGTCGAGCCAATCCGGATCCATTTCCGGCACGGAAGAAAGCAAAAGATCCGTATAATCGTGGTGTGGCGGCGTAAGAATATCTTTCTTGACGCCTTGTTCGACAATTCGGCCCCGCAGCATGACGACAATCTCGTCGGATATGGCCTTGACCGTTGCCAGATCGTGGGTAATAAAAAGATAGGATACGCTCAGTTCATTTTGTAGCTCCTGCAGTAGCTCCAGGATGCCCTCGGCCACCAGCTGATCCAGCGCCGAGGTCACTTCGTCGCAGATAATCAAACTGGCCTTGGCTGCCAGGGCCCGGGCAATGCATATACGTTGTTTCTCCCCTCCCGACAGTTCCCCGGGATACCGCTCGATATAGCTGGCCGGCAGTTCAATCATCTCCAACAGCTCCAGCACCCGTTTTTCTATTTCTTTGCCCTTCATGTGAAAATAGAAAGAGAGGGGACGCCCGATGACTTTTCTGACTTTGTGCCTGGGATTAAGCGCCGTATCCGGCATCTGATAAATCATTTGCACTTGCCGGAGACTTTCGCGATCACGCGATTTTAAAGCCGGCGGCAGCTCCTGGCCCTCGAAAATGACTTTTCCCTCAAGCGGCGGCAGTAAACCGGTTACCACACGGGCCAGAGTGCTTTTGCCGCTGCCGGATTCGCCCACCAGGGCGACGGTCCGGCCGCGCCTGATTTTAAGGTTAATGCCTTCTAGCACCTTTTCCGTTTCTTTTCCAGTGTAGCTGGCCGACACATTCTCGATTTCCAGGATAACATCCTTCTCCGAGGCCGCGAGATCTTTATGTTCTGTGAGGGTACGCACGGAGAGCAGCGCTCTGGTGTAGTCCTCTTTGGGGTTGGCCAGCATTTCCCTGGCGTTGTTTTCTTCGACCAATTCACCGTATCTGAGCACCATGATGCGGTCGGCCAACTGCGCCACCACCGCCAGGTCGTGGGTAATGTATAGGGCCGCCGTATTGAATTCCCTGGTTATTTTCTTGATAGCCGCCAACACCTCGATCTGGGTGGTCACATCCAGGGCCGTGGTGGGCTCGTCAAAGATAATCAAATCCGGTGTGCAGGCCATGGCCATGGCTACCATGGCGCGCTGCAGCTGTCCGCCGGAGACCTGATGGGGATAACGGTAACCAATTTTGTCCGGATCCGGCAGCAGCAGACGCCGGTATATGTCGACGGCTTTTTTTTCCGCTTCATGAAAATGCATCAGGCCATGCTGAACGGGCGCTTCGGCATACTGCTTGACGAGCCGATGGGCCGGATTAAATGAGGCCGCGGCGCTCTGAGCGACATAGGCGATACGTACGCCTCTGATTTCTCTCAGAAACTCTTCCGGGGCACCGAACAACTCCTTGCCGTCAAAAATAATCGAGTCGCCGGTGATGCGGCAGCCCTGCCGCGTGTATGCCATCGAGGCCAGCCCGATGGTGGATTTTCCCGCGCCGGATTCTCCGATCAGACCTAGGACTTCCCCTTTGTCCAATGTGACGTCAACGCCTTTGACGATCGGCACCCATTTCTCGTCACTGTATCCTTCGATCTTCAGATTTTTCATTTTGAGTATTTCAGTCATGATAACCCTTCTCCGAATGATTAATGCTGATTGACGAATGACGAATGAAGGAATTCTGTCGATTTAATTCATTACTTAATCCAATTCTTTTTTTTAATCGCTCAGCGAAGCGATATCCAAAATTCGTCATCCGTCATTTGTCACTCGTCATTCTTTAGTCCTTCAAGCCGCTGGCGATGTGCAGAAACCAGTCGACAATTAAATTGACACCCACGGTTAAAAATGCGATGGCCCCCGCCGGCCAAAGCGGGATAAAAATGCCGAAGGTAATTGCGCCCGCATTCTCCCGTACCATACCGCCCCAGTCCGCCGTGGGGGGCTGGATGCCCAGGCCCAGGAAGCTTAAAGCGGCGATGAACAAAAATACGAAACAAAAACGCAGACCGAATTCCGCCACCAGCGGCGGCATGGCATTGGGCAGAACTTCCTGGCGCATGAGCCACCAGATTTTCTCCCCGCGCAGTCGGGCCGCTTCGACGTACTCCATGACGGCAATGTCCATGGCCACGGCCCGGGACAGGCGATAGACCCGGGTGGAGTCAAGCAGCGCGATTATTACAATTAAGGATGCGACGGACGTGCCGACCACCGACAGCGCTATCAAGGCAAAAATAAGGGTCGGGAAAGCCATCAGGATATCGATCAAGCGGCTTAATGTCAGGTCCGTCCAGCCACCCAGCGTGGCGGCAAAAAACCCCAGAATCGTGCCCACCACAAAGGAAAGCATGGTGGTGACAAATGCGATCGCAATGGTGTTGCGCGCACCGTACAGCAGCCGGGTGAATAAATCCCGTCCCAGGTGGTCGGTCCCCAGCAGGTGGTCCCCGCTCATCGGCAGCCAGACATCGCCAACGATTTCAGTTTCACTGTAAGGGGCAATATATGGTGCGAACAGGGCGGCAAACACATTGAGGAGTACCATTGCCAGACCAAGGCGGGCGCTCCAGGGTGATTGTCTGAGTAATTTGAAAAACACCATCTTATGCTTCTCCTTATCTTGGATTTCGTAGCCTGGGATTGGTGATAATCGACAGGATATCGGCGAGAAGATTGAGCCCCACGTAGACGGCTGCAAAAATAAGGCCGCTGGCCTGAACAACCGGGATATCCCGCTTCGATACCGAATCCACCAGCAGCTGCCCCATTCCCGGGTAGACAAATACCACTTCAACGATCACCACGCCGACCACCAGATAAGCCAGATTCAGTGCGATGACGTTGATAACCGGCGACAGCGCGTTGGGGAATGCATGCAAAACGATGACCCGCATGCGTTTGATGCCTTTCAATCTGGCCATTTCGATAAAGGGACTGGCCAGGATGTTGATGATCGCAGCCCTTGTCTGGCGCATCATATGGGCCACCACAACCAATGTCAGCGTCAGGCAGGGCAAAATAATCGCATGTATTTTCTGCCAGAACGACATCTGCTCGTTGATGTTGGAAATGCTTGGGAAAATAACGATTTGCACCGAGAGCAGAGCGATTAAAATGTAGGCCACAAAAAACTCGGGAAATGAAATGGTGCTGAGTGTGACCATGGAAATTGTGCGGTCAAACAAACTGTTGCGGTAAAGGGCCGCCAGTATTCCCAGGATAACTGCAATCGGCACCGCCAATACTGCGGCCGAGGCCGCCAAGAACATTGTGTTTCGGAAACGCCAGAAAATTAGTTCGGAAATCGGTCGTTTGTTAGCCAGGGAGGTGCCCATATCACCCCGCAAGAAATCCCCCAGCCAGGCGAAATAGCGCACATGGGGTGGCAGGTCCAGTTTCAGCTCCTTGCGAAAGGCCGCCACGGTTTCAGGGGTGGCCTCCTGACCCAGGATAGCCGTGGCCACATCGCCCGGCAACGCCTCTACACCCAGAAAAATTAGAACAGAGATGACGATTATTGTCAGAAAACCCAATCCAAGTCGTTTGACAACAATTCCAAATATCGAGCCCATTTTTTTCCACCTATTCGGTTATGAATTCGCGAGTTGGTGATAGGCCCCCTCATTCCGTTCCCTTGCGGGGATAATAAAGCTGAGGGGAATCATTCAGATCACCTGCCGTTGTGTGCGTGAGGGCGAATTACGATTTGAACCACCAGCACTCCGGCATTCTGAAGCCATTATACTCCCAGTTGGCATTTTCCACATCGGCCAGCGAAAACATCCAATCCGCAGCGGGACGCTTATCCCGGAATCCATCCATGAAATAAATTCATTCCGCCATTGCCAGCCTGCACACTAAGGATTTTCTCCTATCGCTACTTATGGCATATCCGTCCGCCAAAACGCAAGGGAAAAGTGAAATTAACTCAGCTTATGGGTGCTATTCATTTTATTTAAGTTTATTGATTCATCGGAATCCGACTTTGGATCTACGGGACAAGCCGGCAAGGAGTAAAACGGCGCAATTGAGTCGTGAATGGAGAGAGAATCAGATTGGAAAGATTTGAAAATATTGAGGCCCGGCACTTGGACCGGGCTGAGGCGCATATGACCCGGGCTAAACAGCGAACCGCAGAATATCGAATGACGAATATCGAATTTCGAAAGATGGGATCGCTTCGCGAAATCTTTTTTAATCAGACAGAATACATCTATTCGACGTTCGAAGCTCATCAGTTTCTTCTTCGATTATTAAATTTATTAGGTTCTAAGCTTTTTCCGAGACTACACTGGGAATAAGTGGCCCCTGAAAGGCAGCTAGCACGCCGATAGTGTATATTAGGTTTCAGGTGTCAGGAAGGCGAGTGACAAAGTCCTGAAACCTGAACACTGACACCTTGAACCAAACGTTCCTTACAAGATGTTGTCAGTTAAAACCCGATAAGGGCCCAGTCGCCTCCGGACGGGTCGACACAGTCCTACGAAGCGGCGATGATTTTCCGGATCGCACTCACAAAGCTTTGGTCTGATCCGCAACAACCTCCGATAAAATTTGCACCGGCTTCAATCAGGTCCGGGACAAAATTTACGAATTCAGCGGCAGTGGTGTAAAATATCGTTTCTTCATCGATAATTTCCGGCAGACCGGCGTTGGGTTTAATCCAGATCGCCAGCTCGCTGACCTCACGCAAACGTCTGCAAATCGGTATGTAACCCTCGATTCCCTGGCCGCAGTTTGCCCCAACGCCATCCACACCGATTTTCGCAAACTCTTCGGCTGCGGCTTCCGGGGTTACACCCATCAAAGTGGTATCTTTGTCGACACCGGAATCAAAAACCATACTGGCAATCACCGGAAGTCCGGTTCGTTTAGCAGCCTTGGCCGCAATTCCGGCTTCGGTGATGTCAATCATGGTCTCAACGATGATTCCGTCGGCACCTGCGCGCGCCTGGGCATCGGCCTGTTCTTCAAACGCGTGTTGCAGTTCCTCTTCAGTCGTCTCTTTGGTTAAAAGCATCTTACCCGTGGGTCCAATAGAAGCAAAAACCGCGGCTCGATTCCCGGCTGCTTTTTTCGAAATCTCGACGCCGGCGGTATTTATGGCAACAGCCTCCGCGCCCATATTAAATCGTCCCAGTGATAAGCGGTTGCCGCCGAATGTGTTGGTTAGAATGACCTGGCTTCCGGCCTCGACATATTGCGCGGCAACTTCTTCAACCCGCTCCGGATGGCTAAGATTCCATGAATCCGGACACTCGCCGCGTTTTAAGCCGCGATTCTGAAGCTGGGTGCCCCAGGAACCGTCGGTGACGACCGGACCTTCCTTTATCAGTTTTTCGATTAGTGGATGCATCGCTGTTCTCCTTCTTTGGTTGTAGCTTTTGAACCTGTAAACGCCTACATAACCTTTATTGATTCAAAATTCAATATGTCAGTGAACCGTGCCAGGGGAACGTCAAAGTCAACGCTAGCGGATTCAGATAGAAGCGATTTAATTTCCCGTATGCGGCACGAAAATCCCAAATCACAATACTCAAAGTGCCTATTTAACAGGGCAGGCAATATCAAATTTCCAATGACCAAAACATTATTTATTCCTATCAATTATCTTTTAAAATGAATCGGCCCGATGAACCGTTTCCGATAACCGTCAACCACATCCCCAATTGTTCGTTTTCTCCTTGATAAATTCAGAATTATTCCTTAGATTATTAAACATGGGCCATGTCTTTGATTTTAGTGAAGCCGTTAATTACGAGCAGTGGTTTAACAAGCCGCAAAATAAACTCGCTTTTGAGTTGGAAACCCAACTGATGCGGGATTTGCTCCAGCCCATGCGCAGCGAATCCGTGCTGGATATCGGTTGCGGTGCGGGGGCATGTCTGGCAGCGTTTCTTGAAATGGGGCTGCGGGTTACCGGTTTGGATCCGTCGACCTATATGCTGGACATGGCGTTGGAAAAAATTGGTCACCGCGCGGACCTTTACCGGGGTTACGCTGAAGATCTTCCTTTTGACGACAATTCATTTAATTACGCCTGTCTTTTTACCACTCTGGAATTCGTTGATGACCCTAAAAAAGCGCTGCAGGAGGCCTTCCGGGTCACCAAAGATCGTGTCTTCATCGGGGTATTTAACCGGTATGCCCTCAAAGGAATCCAGCGGCGGGTTAAGGGTATTTTCTCACCGACCATTTTCAATCATGCCCAGTTTTTCAGCGTCTGGGAGTTGAAACAAATGATTCGACGCATCATGGGCCAGGTGCCGGTGGCCTGGCGAACCGTTTGCCAGTTGCCCGCCAATTCGGGAAAATTCGTACAAAATCTGGAGCAATCAAAAATTATTCAACGATGCCCTTTCGGGGCGTTTGCCGGAATGGTGGTGATCCTGGTGCCTCGACTTAGAACCCGGCCGTTGACCGTGCGATATCAGGCCAAGAATACCACCGGGGCAGCGACGGGATTGATAGCTGAACAACGAATGACAAATGACGAATGACTAAATCTACTTTGTCACATAATCGGAGCAAAATATTTTATTCGAATTTCAAAAGTTTGTAATATTAATTGAAAAAATGAGCTAAAATTTGAAATGAACTAAAATGAGGTAATAATCCGCCGGAATGAAAAATGGAAGCATATCTATATGAACGGCTTGAGGAAAACAAGGTAAAGTGCAACCTCTGCAGCCATCGTTGTGTAATCAAAGACGGCCGCCGTGGGATATGCCAGGTGCGCGAAAACGAGGCCGGCATTCTGAAGAGCCTGGTCTACGGCAAGCTCATCGCCCGGCACGTTGATCCTATTGAAAAAAAGCCTTTGTTTCATTTCCTTCCCGGGACACTTTCCTATTCCGTTGCCACCGTCGGCTGCAATTTTCGATGCCGCTTTTGCCAGAATGCCGACATTGCACAGATGCCCTCCGATCGCAAAGGCACGGTATTGGGGACCAGTTGCACCCCCGGGGAAGTGGTGGATGCGGCCCAACGAGACGGGTGCAGGAGCATCGCATATACCTATACCGAGCCCACGGTTTTTTTTGAATTTGCCTATGAGACCGCTAGGCTGGCTCATGATAAGGGGATACGCAACGTATTTGTCACCAACGGCTATTTGACCACTGAAGCGTTGGAAATGATCGATCCATATCTGGATGCCGCCAATGTGGATCTGAAGGCATTTACCGATAAGTATTACAAAGAGCTTTGCGGGGCCGATCTCAAACACGTTCAAACAACCTTAAAATCGATGAAATCCCTTGGCACTTTTGTCGAGGTGACCACCCTGGTCGTTCCGGGTTTAAACGATGACCCCTCGGAGTTGAGTGATTTGGCTGCGTTTATCGTCCAGGACTTGGGCCCGGAAACTCCCTGGCATATCAGCCGCTTCCATCCCACCTACAAACTGACCGACCGCCCCTCGACACCGATCCAAACGCTCACGATGGCCCGGGAAATAGGATTAAAGGCCGGTTTGAAGTATGTGTACACCGGCAATGTCCCCGGCAATCCTGCTGAAAATACCTTTTGTTACAGCTGTGGTGAATCAGTGATCGAACGCCGGGGCTTCCAGGTAGGAAATCTGCAGCTCAAAAACGGCAGATGCACCCAATGTGGCGCTGAAATTGACGGGGTGTGGGAATAAGTGTTCATACACCAATTTTTACGGGCGTTCTGATCATCTGGACCGCCATCAAAGAGACCATACTCATCAATGCCCCGGCGATAAAGGGAATGCGATAATCGATCATCCACAGCAAACCACCGAGGGCGGGCAAAAAAACGGCGGCTATGTGATTGATGGTAAATCCGACGGCCATACTCGGCGCAATATCTCTGGGATCTCCCACTTTCTGAAAATAGGTGCGGATAGCAATGGAGAAGTTGAAAAAAATATGATCCAAAATATAGAGAAAAGCGACAACCAGTTTGGATCCGGTTACGGCATAAGCCGTAAAAATAAAAATCAGACTTAAATACTCCAGTGATAATATCTTTCTTTCGCCAAAGCGGATAATACTTCTGCCGATCAAGGGGCTCAGATAATAATTGATAATGTTATTGACGACAAAAAGAATCGTGACTTCTTGAACGGAATATTGAAATTTTTGCACCAATAATAAAACGGCAAATGCCATAAATATCTGGCGCCGTGCCCCGGCCATAAACGTCAGGAAGTAAAAAAGGCCGTATTTTTTCCGAACAATCATTTTTTTTCGCTGGGGAATGACCGTTCGGTCCAAAGGATTTTGCATCATTCCCCAGACCGCCGCAGCGATGATAAGGCTTCCAAACAACAAATAGATATTGGTAAAGTCAAATAGAAAAACGAATAAATAGATTAAAATGCCAACAGCGATGTTGGATGCCGCCGCATAACTGCGCTGCTTGCCGAACACCCAGGGAGATATTGCTTCATCAAAGTATTGAAGCGTTAAAGACATGTTGGTGGTTTCGTAATAATGGAAACCGAAACTCATGATCAGGGTTGTCAAAATGAGTCCGATATAAGAAGGAAAGAATCCGGTCATTGCCACCCCGAGACCAAGAATAAGGATCGACAGGGCGGACAGGCGATATTCTTTGATGAATATAATCACAAAAACGACCAGTAATGCCAGAAATCCCGGAATCTCTCTGATGGATTGAATCATTCCGACGTGGTTACCGTTCAGTCCGGCCACATCCACCGCGAAATTGTTAAACAGTGTCTGCCAGGCCTGCAGCCCCACAGTGGAGCTGATCGTCAAAACCATCAAATATCGATACATGGGGTTCTTTGTTGTATTTGCGATATAATCCATTTTTAAGTTTGTCCCGAATTCCGTGGTAACGTGCACCCCAAGGTTGTTAAACCTCCGGTTGTTGAAACGCTAAGGTTTATTAAGAGGTTCAAAAATATGAACCTATATTTTCTTTTAAAAATTAGATAGTTACATTTTTTTCAACTGAAGGCCGGTCCAGAGTTCAAAATATTGAACCTGACCTCATATTTAAAAATTGTCTTAAAAACAAAGGGGTTATTGAAATTTACCCCAAATATGGTTAAATATTATGAACCTCTTTGATGATTCAACGGCACTGAATCTGGGGTTGATGGTGGCATTCCTTTTTTTCTAAAAATTTATATCATACTGAAATATAATGAAATATTATAATTATTTCAAATTAAGGCATCTTTTAACTCAGTTTGGCAAGTGTTTTGCATATTGTAAATGTCAGCCTAATTATAAACCTAATAATTTCTTCATCTGTTCTCCTCCTTAACGGCTAACCGGAAAAATCCGGTTAGTCGTTTTTTTTTTGCTTGCAAAATTGTCTGTTTCAGTCGTAATCATTATCATATCTGGACAACCGGCAGTGTCCCGGTTTTTGTAAGTTGGATCAATATGACATTTCTAGTTTCGCTGCACAACACCATTTTTGGCAAATTATTACTAAAGCGACACTTTAATCTAACGCTGACAACAGGTTGTCGGATAAAATCCGATAAGGGCCTGGGGCCAATTTGATGATAATCGATTTTCACACTCATATTTTCCCATCCGCAATTTGTCGAAACAGAAATCATTATTTTCCATCCGAACCTGCCTTCGAACTCTTATATCAATCGTCCAAATCCAGACTGATCGGTGCGATCGAATTGTTAGATGCGATGGATGAAAACGAGGTGGACAAAGCGGTTATATTCGGTTTTCCATGGAAAAATTCCGAAATATTTAGAATACATAACGACTACATCATGGAAATGGTCCAAAAATACCCTCACCGTTTTACCGGTTTGGGATGTTTTGATCCAGCAGCAGGCGACGCTGTCGCTGAAACTGAACGGTGCCTTGACGGGGGATTGGCCGGAATCGGCGAATTGGCGTTTTACCAGGCCGGCATTGACGAATCCGCTCTGGAACAGCTTGCCCCAATCATGAAAATATGCGCTGATCGCGACCTGCCCGTACTAATTCACGCCAATGAACCCGTCGGGCATGCTTACCACGGGAAGACGCCGATGACACTGCTACAAATTTACCGCCTGGTCAAACGATTTTTGGAAACCAAAATCGTTTTAGCGCACTGGGGCGGAGGCCTGTTTTTTTACAGCCTGATGAAAAGGGATGTCAAAGAAACTCTAACAAACGTGTTTTTTGACACGGCCGCATCGCCTTTTCTGTATGAGCCCGATATTTACCCGATTGCAGTCAGGCTTATAGGGGTTGACAAAATTCTTTTTGGCAGTGATTTTCCGTTACTGCCACCGGCTCGGTATTTCGGCGAAATGCAAGAAACCGGTTTGACAAAACCGCAGATCGCTAAAATTTGCGGCGGGAATGCAAAAAAACTTTTCAACATACAGGAGAACACGAATGCAAAAAAATCTGGTTGCTGTCGTTCGATATGAAAAGCCCCTGGAATCAGTCCGCAAAGCCGTTGAAGTGTCCCACGGTCTGGACCACCTGCCCACTAAAGCCAAAGTATTTATCAAACCCAATATTGTATTCTGGACCAAAGCCGTTGCCTTTCCCAAATGGGGGGTCATTACCACCTCCCGGGTGGTAGAGGATATGATCCTTATTTTGAAGGAGCGCGGCATTGACGACATCACCATCGGTGAGGGTACCGTCACCATGAATCCAAAGGACATGGAAACACCGGCCCATGCTTTTGAAACCCTGGGCTATGGTAAATTGAAGCGCAAATACGGCATCAAATACCTAAATGTTTTTGAACGCCCCTTTAAGAAATTGGATCTTGGCGATGGTGTCGAGGTCAGATTCAATGTCGATGCCCTGGCAAGTGATTTTGTGGTGGATTTGCCGGTAATGAAAGCTCACAATCAAACAGTGGTCAGCCTGGGGATTAAAAATTTGAAAGGGTTGATTGATGTTCCTTCCCGTAAAAAATGTCATAACATGACGCCCGGCAAAGACCTGCATTTCTGGGTTTCCAAACTGGCGGATCCGGTGCCGCCCATGTTCACCCTGCAGGACGGAATTTACACCAATGAACGCGGTCCCGGTCCCGACGGTAAATTACAACGGACAAATCTGCTGGTGGCATCCGCCGATGTCTTGTCGGCCGATATGGTGGGCGCCAAAATCTTAGGGTTCGACCCCGAACAGGTGCCCCATCTGATGCATGCGGCCGAACATCGCCACCGACCCCGGGATTTTTCAGATATCGAAGTGATCGGAGAGTGCATCGACGATGTGGCCCGGCCCCATGAATATGATTTCGAATACAGTGAGACCGAAGAAGCTATACTTCCCGCGCCGCTGGTCAAACAGGGTCTCAAGGGAGTTTTTTACCGCAAGTACGATCTTTCCATGTGCACCTATTGTTCCGGTGTCAACGGCCTGATGCTTTCAGCCATTCGGTTTGCCTGGAAGAATAAGCCCTGGGACGACGTTGAAGTTCTGACGGGCAAATCTATGCAGCCGACCCCAGGAATGAAGAAAACGATTTTGATGGGCAAATGCATTTACCAGGCCCATAAAGACAATCCGGACATCCGGGAAGCGATTCCCATCAAGGGGTGCCCGCCCAAACCCGAAGATATGCTCAAAGCACTGCACCAAGCAGGCATTGACGCGGATCCGGCATTGTTTGAGAATATGGATACTCTACCGGGATTTTACATGGGGCGGTACGAAGGCAAGCCGGAATATGATGAAGCGTTCTTTCAGGTGACATAGACGATTGGATGGTTGGGTGACTGGGTGCTGGTTGATTGACGGCTCAAGGCACAAGGCGCAGGGCATAGGGCGGGAAGGTGAAAGCTGAAAAGCTCAAGGCTCAAAGCTCAAAGGAAAAGCTCTTTGCAGGCACTTCTTGCTGGATGGCTGGTGAATTCAGTTAATGGGGTTGATTGAGGCAATCAATCATCCAATCAACGAATCAACTTAATCAACCTAATTTTATATTTCGAAGCTCTTGCAGGATTGGCGCCATTTTGGTGCGATGTTCGGGCGGTATCATCAAGACTTTCAGCGACCAGTTTACAATCAATCCTTTGGTTTCACATTTCAATCGATCCTCTGCATAGGCCCGTCGGTTATCCTCGGAAGCCATAACCTGCAGCACGTCTATTAGGTTGCCGGAACAACCATCGGCATCCAGATGCTCAATTGTCTGTAAAAACACGGTATTCACCGATGCCGTGAATTCGTCGATGTCCGCATAGCCCGTCTCGGCGCAGTTTTGCCTCGAAACAAAACAGCGGCAGCCAAAAGGCCGCAGATCGTAAATGGTGCAAAGGTTTTTTGCCAACAACGAGCATTCTTTCCATTCGGTTGCCATTTCTTCTTCGGGTACTTTGGCCTTTGCGGCATACAGTTCAGCCAGCCGGTTGGTGGATATTTGAGGCCGATAGCGGGTCGGTGCGGCCACATGTTTAAGCCCGTCGATGATATCCAACTTTCCGGCAGCAATGAGGTGATCCACAATTTTGTATCCCTCCAGCGTTGTCAGGGTCACGTTGGAGGTGCAGCAATGAGCGCAGTGTTTTTTACAGGCCACGTCCAGGGTGACGCAAAATCGGTCATAAGCGGCATAGATTCGGTCCAGCGCAGCTAATTTTTTTTCAGGTATCATAAATAAACCCTATAAAACGCCTTGACGACCTTTTCAGGAGTGGTTCCATGCAGGCACTCTGAACCGTCGCAATTGGTTAGCTCTGTTTCAAAACACGGGCGGCACTCCAACCCGGGCCTCAGGATTTCGACGGCCCGCCCCACCGGTTTCCACCGCTTGGGATCAGCCGGGCCGAATATTACCCCGCTGGGCACCCCCAAAAAAACGGCCAGATGACTGGCCCCGGAATCGTTGCCGATGTAACCGCCGGCAGAATTGAGCAAGGCTGCCAAATTTGTTAATTCCGTTAATATGTGTACAGTTCGATCCGCCCTCGGCAACGCATCCACCAGATCCTCCTCAGCCGGTCCCAGAATGAACTCCGGCTCCAATCCATCGGCTTTTAACCTCGCTTCAACTTCAAGAAAATTTAAAATCGGCCAGCGTTTACGGATGCTTCCGGCTCCGGGATGAAGCAAAATCCTGGCGGAATATCCGGCCCGACCCCTCCGCGCGGGAAGTGGGATGCCTTCAGCAACGGCATCCGGTTTCTTTATCATTGCGCAGTTTACAAGATTTTCCAGTACAAATTCTGTAAGATGTATGGACACATATTCCGGTGGCTTGGGCGGAATACGACAGACGGGTACTGACGTTATATGACGGATCGTCTGTTCGAGCTGATCAGACAAGGTAAATAAAAGGATAATCCCATACGGTGTTAATAATGTCTTTATTTTTGAATCGACCCGATCGGTGAAAAGTGAGGCCACATAGGCTGCCTCCAGGGGATACCATTTCTCAACAAGTCCCAGAGCTTTGGCCAGTTTCCCAATCCCGCTCTGACACAGCACATCGATGACGTCATAATATTTTTGCAGCCGGATGATGGCGGGAAATATGAGGATGAAATCCCCTATGGCACCCTGGTGGATGATGAGAAGCTTTTTGTCTGCCAATTCCTATTCCGTTTTATCCGGCTAAGGGTCTAAGCTTTTTCCGAGACTACGCTGGGAAAAAGTGGCCCCTGCGGGGCAGCCAGCACGCTGATGATTTAAATAGGTTTCAGGTTTCAGTATCTAACATCCCTTTTCCCTGACACCCGACACCTGAAACCTCGATTTTCTGACAACATGTTGTCAGATAAAGGCCTTTAAGGACCTTTATCAATATCTTCCCGCTCAATCAAAGCTGGAATTCCCCTCTTTCCAGATAGCCAGGAAACTGTTGGCCGGGGCCTGAATATAATTCTGAATGGGTTCACATTTCACTTTGAAAAGATAAAAGCTTGGCGCCGGGATGCGTCTTGGATATAGGGTTTCAAAATTTGCCATCCCCTTTGAGATAATAAGGTCGGCGGAAGCAAAAAGATCGAGAAATTCCCCGGAGACATTGTCCCAATCAATTCCGGCACCATCGGTGCCCGTATCGGCCACAATGTCGAACCTGCCGAACAACTTCTGAGACAGCAACTCGACCCGGGTGAGATCATTGAGCGACGGCCCCCCTTTCACCACCAGATATATTCGTCCACAATGCTTCTTCAGATACTCATATAAGGGGATATCAAAATAAATTTCACCTGCATTGTCTGTGAGATATAACAGCTTCTGCGGTCTAGTCGTCAAAAGAAAATCGAGTTGATCGATGTGATCGAGATAAAATGAAAACCCATTTTTAAATAAATTGGGAATTTCTGCCAGGGCCTGTTCGGGATCCTTGAAAAAATCCAGGCTGTTTCCAAGAGCAGCTAAAATCGCCCGTGATCGCAGATTCTGATCTACATAATTTTCCAGGCGAGAATATATTTTTCGGGCCTGAGCCATCTCTAGCGCTTTAAATTCCGAATAGGGATCTTGAATGCCGGTAATTTGCTTAATTTCCCTTAGAATTCGATTGGTTATCTGAGGCGAACTCGATTCGTTATTCGCGGCATCTTCAAGGATGTTACGGGTTATGTGCTCTGCTTTTTCAATAAGGCCTGGATTTTCAGCGGCTGCCAAGGTAACAACGGCTTTAGCCAGCGACATTAAACAGTCGACACACTGGGGAATGGGTTGGAGTGATTTCATAAGATATAAATTCTAGTTATATTATTGAGTTTGTCAACGAAGTCCTTTTAATTTATTGCCGATTGGTTCCCAGTGATTATGCCAACCAAGGGGCACCAACACAATTAAACAAAAAAAGTCCTCGAAAAAGGAGCCGGCTATGGATTTATCAAAATATTTGAAACGGACAGCCCTCATATTCGGTTCGCAGGTGGTTCTCATTTTAGGGACACCACCAAAATGCAGGTTGGCGGCCAGGCCCGGGTAAATTTTTAAGACCGACGAGGTATATCTGGCAATGGAACCCAAAGCCAAAAAGGCCGAGTTTTTCAGTCTGGCCACCGCGATTCAGGTTAAGGGAACCTTTACCGATTACAAGATTGGTGTGCAGCCGGGGGGGGCTCATCGGAACGACGATCCGGTTCATTACCAGTCCTCTTGTCGTGCCGATACAAAGAATATTTACCGAGGGTACAACCGCGGATGGGCGCGCCGCCTGCGCTGCGGCCTTGCATCGATCTCATGACTAGTGGCGAGGCGCTTCGACTTTCGGTTTTCAGCCAGGCCTGCATGTTCAGTTATGTCGGCCGACACCCGCCAAGGGTCTGGTTCGATAGAAATGATTGGGGAAAAACGGTCAGTGCAAATTTGCCGCCTTAATAGCAGCTTGTCGGCTTTCGGGAAACAGGTGATCCGCCATCATTTGCATGCGAGTCTGCAACATTAACTCAAACCGGGCGTGCTGATCGACCGGCAAAGGTTTGCCCCGGGCGGTTTTTATGCTGTTGGGATTCACCGGCTTGCCGTTGATGCGGGTCTCATAGTGCACATGCGGGCCGGTGGCCTGGCCGGTCCGCCCCACTTTGGCAATCTTCTGCCCCTGTTTTACGTGGGTACCCTTTTTGACCAGCAAGCGGCTGCAGTGGCCGTAGTAGGTTTTGAATCCGTTGGGATGGCGGATGATCACTAATTTTCCGTAGCCGCCACGCCGTCCGGCAAACTCTACGGTGCCGGCGGCGGTGGCATGAATGGGCGTACCGTGGGCGGCGCCGTAATCGATGCCGGTGTGGCGTTTGTATTTTTTCGAGATAGGATGGAATCTTCTTATCGAATATGATGAGGTGCGCATGCCGAATTTAACCGGGATGCGCATAAACATCTTGCGCAATGGAAGGCCGTTTTCATCATAATAGCCCGCCTCAGAGCCATTGTCGAAATAAAAGGCGGAAAAAGTTTCATTCCTGCCGATGTACTGGGCGACCAGGATCTTCCCATACTTTACAAACTGTCCCTTCAGGGAATATTTCTCGAAAAGCACCCGAATAATGTCCCCCTTGCGGGGGAAAAGATAAAAATCGATATCCCAGGAGAAAATATCGGTAAAGGCGGCCACCAGGTGGCCGGTCTCCCCCTGTTCGGTAACGGCCTGATAGAGAGAGCTTTCAACGGTAAAGGTTCTGGCAACGGTTTCCTTTTCCAGAGAAAGTTCCTGATGATAGGTATGGAAGGCACCGTTATCAGTTCTGACAGCAATATATTGATTGGTAAGATCCGTTTTATAAATCAGTTTCTGTAGCTTCTTTTGAGGCGTCAGGCAGACCTGGTATTCATCTTTGGGCCGGGCGTTGCGAAAATCGAATACCCCCTTGAACGATCGCGTCAGGGAAAGCACTTCCGACGGGGCGATTCCACGGGACACCAGTTCGGTATAGACCGGTTGTCGGCCGATTTTACCGTCGATGACCGTCAGTGGCAGGTTGGAGCCGGGAGTTGACGGGTAACGCGCCTGCAAACTGACCGGTACAGACGAAACAGCCTGGGAATTCAAGCGAACGGCGGAGGCAGGCTTAGTCAACACCGGAAAGAGGATTACCAGAAAGATCAGGACCATCACCAGGGTAGCGAAGCGCTTTTGGAATTTAGTCATCGGTTATCAAATGGATCCGTTTTCGAATATTGGGGGTCAGGTTGGTGAATTGGCAATTTGTGCTCTTATATCTGAACAGGAACCGCTTGTCAACTTAATAGGTCTCAGCTCAGCAATTCTAATTATGGCCAAAATTGCAACGGGCAGCTCACCTGATTCATGAAATCGATCAAGAAAAAATCCCAATATTGGAATGGCTAATTGCGGATTTGACCTCTTGCCAATTATTTAGGATTACAGATGTGGAAAAGGGCATTTCCGGTGGTGGTGATCAAGCAGCGCCCTATATTTGCATCGGAAATCTCTATTTTGAATCCAGCGATGGCTACGACAGTGGAATCGCATTATGACACCGAAAATTTTGTGTCGGCAGCGTCATTTTCCCCTCTAAAAGCCTATTTTTTCCTTTCAAAACCATTCTATTATGACACCTTGCTTTTAGGTTAATATATATTTTAATTTTGGTATCTTATGAAATTGTTGGTAGGTAACGGTTGGTAACCAGCAAAATTATCTTTAATTCAAAAACGTGGGGTTTCAACCTTTCTGCTCGCTATCTGATAAATAGGTTTTATTAGACGATAATAGCCGTGGTAATCTGATAGTCATTTGCTAATATATCCAACTTTCAGAAAGCAATCTCAGGTCTCTATTTATGCTTGGTTATACCGAAATATTGAATATAACCTGGGCTTAATCCCAAATTTTCAAACCAAAAGATATTGTATAGCCTGCAATTAAGGAAAGCACGGACTATTACCATCCATCTACGCCTTTTGTTTCCTAAATTTGATTGAACTATGATAGCCTTAGTCCTCGTAAGCAACCAGAAGATTCTATTGAGGTATCCAATGGATATATTAGACAGGCGTTATAAGCTGATATTCCAAATACGTTGGAGTTATCGCAGGCTTTTTATCAGACTCCATAACCACAACATCTTTTATAGGCCGTCAATAGAAAAAATGTGGAGTTATAATGTCAGTCCTCGATTCTGAATGCTAAATCTGACTGAACAATGATAGCCGTAGTCTGCAATACCGATAAATGAGCATGCAGCATGCTGCTATTAAAACCAAAAACAGGTTCTGTAAATAAGATTTACACTGTTAATTATTTTCTTAATGCTTTTGTAACCTCAACAATATCTTCGTTAAAACTCTCTGCTGTTACTTGGATAGGATTCCCAAGCTCCACCCTGATTAAAGAAAAAGGAATGGGCCATTTTTTTCGATCCCAAGATCCGCTTTCAAAAAACTTTGATCCATTAAATTTTATCGGAACAATTGGAATTTTGCTTTTTAAAGAAATATGAAATGCACCTAATTTAGGCACAAAAGGCGGTCCGCTCGGGCCATCTGGAAGGATGACGGTTGAATATCCTCCTTTTAAGTATTCTACAAGTTCATCGGCTGCCTTTCGCCCGGAAAACCGTGAAGAACCAAGGATTATTTTCTTTATACCAGCAAAGCGAAGTATCAAGTGAATTGGTTTCATATACCAAAGCGGGTGTTGCAACCAAACATGAAGATGAAGATGGGGATAAAATACTGAATAATACAACGGTATGAATGTATGCCAATGACAAAAAATATAATTTTGCCGACCGACGAGATGCTCTTGGCCTAATATCTCAATTTTGCATGTAAAATGGACAATTAAAGCGTAAGCAAATAACGAAATAGCAACAAAATAACTAACAAGGTAAAAAAAAGGCTTTAAAAAGAAAGGGACATTGTTAACTGTGTATTTATTAAAATATGATTTTGCCATAATAGCATTTGAGGTGTGAATATTTGTTAAAGGAAGGGGTGTTTATGTCAAATACTTCAGCATAGCTTTTGCCATTCTCCCCGGCGTAGCCGGGGGCTTAGCGTTGGAGTTAAAAAGGGTATTGATACCTCTGCATATACTGCTAAACAGTTTCCTGCGGAATTGATACAATACATGAAAACAAATGGTAAGAAATAAGTCCTTTTCAAGACCAATTATCCGATGATTACCCCGGCAAAATGTCTTGAAGATCTTGATGGGCTTGACCTAAGCCAAGAAGCCAGGGATTTGTTTTTATATATAAATGCAAAAAGCCTTTTTGATATTTAAGACTACGACCATTCGGCCTTATATAATAGGCGAAGGAAAAAGATTTCGACAAATAGTAATCAGAAAGTACGGAGGCTGGAATGACCGAAAATAGGATGATTACAATTGCTGGCTGCCAGATATCACAGAATATCGGTAATCGCGAGGCCAATATCTGTGCGGCCATTGATATGATCCGTGCGACATCAGGTCATGATATCTACGTCCTGCCTGAGCTTTCCAGCTCTGGATACGATGAGAGTGTGTTTAACCGGCTTGAAGATTTGGCTGAAGATTGGGGCGGGCAAAGTTTTGAGGCATTCTCACGTCTGTCCAGGGAGCTGGGCTGCCACATCTGTTACAGCTTTCCGCGCAGGAGGAGCTCCAACGAGTTTACAATTGCTGCAGCCGTCGTAGGGCCGACCGGCGGCATTGAGGCTAAATATGATAAGTGGCACGTTTGCAGCACTGGGGATTGTCGCGAGAAAAGATTCTTTAAGAACGGCAAGAGACCTCTTGAGGTCTTCGAGGTTTCCGGAGTGCGAGTCGGAATATGTATTTGCTATGACATTCGCTTTCCGGAGGTAAGCCGCTATCTCGCTGTGGAAAAAGAAATATCGCTGTTGCTGCATCCTGGCGGATGGCCACGGGACAAAGGCTTCTTTACCTGGCACACCTTCGTCACAACCAGAGCCGTCGAGAATACGATCTACATCATGAGCACGAATTGGGCAGGTTTAAACAATGGAGGAACTGCATTCTGCCCTCCGTTTGTTGATGGCGATGAGGCTTGCCTGAATAAGCTCAAAACCAAACCGGACGTTCTGATTGGCACTGTAGATATGGCGCACCTGGAGAACGTAAGAAAGAAATATCCCTATTTAAAGGACCGCAATCTAGACATGTATGCCAATTTAACAGAAAGGCCATGAATTGTGGTAACGAAACTGCACAATCCGACCATTAGTCCTTTGTTTCCAAAATTGTTAAAGATTGAGCAATAAGGCTATTGCCAGGCGATATTCCCGCCATAAAATTCAGTGGAATATCGAATCTATTCTTGAAAATTATCATCGGCGGCATTTGTGCCGGTTTTGGCAAGAAGGCTTGAGCCCTTCAATATGCCCCACGACCCAAGAATATTGATAAAACTCCTTGGCCCTGCTATTCTTAATATCCTATATTTTTTGGATTCAAGGTTTATTAGCCTAGTCTTCAGTTATCCTTGATTTCCAGGAAACCCAAGATGACGCGGTTCTGAAATTTTCGACAAACTTTACATTGGAGGCATCCAAGGAGACATTAGGATCAATGAATCTTTTCACCCGCAAACTATGTATTATTTTATTTGTATTTTTTTTAATAGGTTGTTCATCATCCTCTGATTATGATTTGCGGGCAGAGGATAAACCAAAGCATCATACCGAAAACGGTTTTAGAAATTATCCGCTTATCGAACCAGCGGATACAAACGGTTTTAAATTTATATGGAATAGAATATTTTCATCATCAAAACCAGATGAAATTCCAGCTGATCATTTAATTGGCGAGAAAAGGGCCATTGATAGATATAAAAAACTAAGTAATGAAGATACCATTACCTGGATTGGACAAAGTACCGCTTTGCTTAAAATTAATGGTAAAGTGATTCTGACCGATCCTTTTTTTTCTAAACGGGCCGGGCCTGGTATTTTGGGGCCAAGTAGATCTGTTCCTCCAGGAATTAGTGCAAAATATTTGCCTGCAGTGGATATTATCGTAATATCTCATAATCATTATGACCACCTTGACGCAGATTTTGTTGATTCTCTTCCAAATAAAAAGGGTATTGAAGTTGTTGTGCCCTTGGGAATTGGAAAGTTTTTTAGGGGCAAAGATTATATTAGGATTTATGAGCTTGATTGGCACCAAACTGCAACGATAGAGGGATTGAAATTTACTTCACATCCAATGGTTCATTATTCCAGTCGCGGTCTTTTTGATAAAAACGAGACTCTTTGGTGTTCATGGTCAATTCTATCTTCCAAAAAGAAACTATTTTTTGCTGGGGATACTGCCTATTCACCCATTGTTTTTCAGGAAATAGGTGCTGAAATTGGCGGGTTTGATTACGCGTTACTACCTATTGGGACATATGGAAATCGAAAATATGGATTTAACAATCATATGAATCCAATGGAATCATTTCAAGCAGGGTTGGATATAAAGACCCAAGCCATGATAGCTATCCATTGGGGAACAATAGATTTATCAGAGGAACCACTTTATGAACCAGCGGAATTATTGAAAAATGTGGCAATAGAAAAAGAGTTTGATCCAAATCGTTTATGGATCTTAAAAATCGGCGAAACAAGAGTTTTAGAATGAAAGGATCAATTTTGATTTGGCTTGGAGATTTTTGGTAGTAGTATTCAGTTTTTACACAACATTAAAACTCAACAATACGGCTATGGTCTGACAGTATTTCCCCCTGGTTGCACCGGAATACCGGATACATTCTTAAAAAATGATTCCGGGCGTTATTGATGACAAGTTGGCAAGAAGGCTTGAGTGCCGCATTGCCGAAATTGCCCCAAGAATATTAGCGTAGTCTTCAATTCGGCATTATTTTCTTAGACCCCAAGATATGGTATCAGCAATTATGTATAACTGGTGATTATCCCATGTATCCTCACTTGGAGAGAATATGAAACTATTAAACAAAAAAACCATCGAGACTATTTATGAAAAGGCCACCGACATATTGGCAACCGTTGGCGTAGAATTTGAAATGGATAGTGCTATAGGGTTATTTAAAAAAAATGGTGCCAAAGTGGAGGGAAAAAGAGTCTTTATCTCTCCGTCTTTGTTGACAGCAGCCTTGGATTCACTGCCAAGGGTCAAATATAACCCTACCCATAATAAAAGACTTATTGCGGCATCCCCATTTTCGAACGCTCCCATGATTCTTGATGATTTAACCGGGGGATTTCGGCAGGGTAATGTTCAAGATGCCGTCAAAATGTATCAACTTGCTGAAACTAGCGATTTATATGAGTCTATAAATCCCGGAGTAGTTGATCCTGAAGGTAATGACAGTAAAGACCCGTATATTGGTCAAATTGCGATGATGCTGAAATATTCAGATAAATTTCCTGGTCTAAGCATACGGGCCACCAAATCAAATACAAAAAATGGTGATGTTTATACGAGTGCCAAAAAAGCGATTCAGCTGATCAAATCAATTAAAGGCGATGACAGCTCCCCGGTAATGGGGCAAGGGATCTGCCCACTGGCCCCATTGTCTTATGATGAGGAAAGCCTGATAAATTTAACCGTTTTGGTTGAAGAAGAGCAAGATCAGTTTTCCGGGGCGTTGTAAGATGTAATCAGTGCAAAGCGAATTTGGACCTGGACTAATATTTTTTTTCGTTAAGACATTGGCTAATAATATTGAATATTCCGATTATCTGCTTTTGAGGAATATCAGATCTATTCTATATATTTAATAATATATCAGATCATTGTACGTTTTGGTAAGAAATTGAGCGCCGGGAATCTGTCAAATTTGGGGCAAATTTAAAACATATCATTTAGAGAATGAATGTAATCAGATGCAATGCATATTCGTGAACTACTCAACTCACCTTACTAACCAAATTAATGTACTGCCATTTTGATCCTCATCCCGCAATAAATGCAACTTTTTCTATTACCACTTTGGACAAGTCCACAAGAACCGCAGATAATGCCATTAACTGGCAGCTTGATATTATTTGTATCAGCGAACACACATTCAACCCTGTCATCAATCTTAAAGGTGGCATAGCACACCGGACACGGGGTCTCACCCGGCTCCGCCTGTATACATTGGTTCAAGCAGAATGGACATGTTAAACATTCGTAGCGAACAGACGTACAATCTTTGCTGACCTTGTGCATCCTTGTGTATCCCATGTTTAAGCATTATACACCCCGGATTTCCCTTTGATGGCTAAGGGATACCGGGCAAATTGAACCGTCTGGTTTCGGCAGCTATTTGCTAATCTTATCCCTCAACTGTCGAGAGCACCTAAAGATCACAACTCTCCTCGGTTCAAGCATCATATCCTCGCCGGTTGAAGGATTTCTTCCCCGGCGTTCATGCTTTGTCTTGACACAAAATTTCCCAAAACGACTGACAAGGACATCCTCACCGGATTCCAAAGTCCGCTTAATGATTTCCAGCAGGGTTTCGATTATTTCGAAAGATTGGTTCTTTGGATAGCCGTTTTGTGTGGCAACCGCTTCTACAATTTTGGCTTTGGTGAGAGTCATAAATAATGCTCCTGTTTTGTAAACCGTCCAGACCACCACGGCATTAATCCAACATTATTTCACACCGACATAAATCCCTTTTGCAACTCTTGTGATTTTTTCCTGTTTGTATGTCCTGTTAAGAATGTTACGGACTTTTTTCTGGTCAAAACCAGTTTTCTTCACCAATGCTGCAGTATCAACACCTTTCTTGGATCTATTGATGATTGCAAGGACCTTGTCGGTATCAGTTTTCTTGCCGCGTTTCGCCGGGGTTTTTTTGGTAACCGGCTTTGCTTTTGTTTTTATCTTAACAGATTTTGCCTTCGGCTTTTCCGCTTTCTTTAGATCAGCTGCCATTTTTTCAATTTGATTTACCAATTTCGTTAACTCTTTGCTGATAGCCGTAAGATCCCTGGTAATTGTCATTTTGTTCTCCCTCTCCATTTTTTTAGATTAATATATTCTTTGATAACAATATGTTACAGAATAGCTTTAGTTGTATGTTACATAATAGCCTTAGCTGTAATGGCTTCTAACCAATTAATTTAACAATCAAAAATAGTATCTGTCAAGATAATAAGCGGGTTATCTGTCTAATATTCTTGACAATATAGTTTTAGTATAGGAAATATGTTCTACTTGACCCTGGAGATACAACAATTACTCAAAAGGGAGAGCATATGGATATGTCATAAAAGCCCTGTTTCCGGCACTGGAGATGGGGTTTTGTTTTTTTGATATCTTGATGAAACATGCAAATTATCTTGATTGCTGATTTTCGCAAGAAATGTGAAAATTTTGGATGTTTCGTATAATTGGGGTTTCATCTACATATCTCAAGTTTGGCGCAACTTGTGTTATTTTAGGAAAGCATAAGTTTTTCCAGGAATATTTTTTTTCAATTATTCTCAATTAATCGGTAACTGACATCGCCTTGTGATCACGGAACGATTTTTGGATTGTTACGCCTTTGTTATTATCATTGGTATTAAAGAAGTTTCTTAGAGATAAAATGAGGTGAAAATGAATGTAGGTACCGCTGGGAAACAGCAAGAGGATCTTTTTAAAATTGTTTTGGATACCGTGAGCGATGGAGTAACGGTGATCGACAATGATCTTAAAATCCAATATCAAAATAAGATCATTGTTCAATTATTCGGTTCAAAAATTGGTGAGCACTGCTATGCGGCTTACCGCAGTCGAAAAGAGCCCTGTGATGACTGCATGGTACTCGACGTTCTCAAAGATGGTAGAGAAAGAAGAGGTATTAGGGATATTCCAATACCGGATGGTCGTACCTCATTGGTCGAAATCAGTTCAGCAGCTATCAGGGATGCAGAAGGAAAAATCATCGGTGCTGTTGAAGTTGCCAGAGATGTTACAGATCAGAAAAAGGCCGAAGCCTTACTCAATAAAACGCTTCTTGAACGCAATGCGGTTTTGAAACAGTTAAATAATGAGCTGTCCGATGCTGCGGGATACGTGAAAACTGTGTTACCCCAAAAAATTAGTTCGGGAGCATTACTGGCTGACTGGAAATTCATACCATCTGCCTCATTGGGAGGTGACTCTTTTGGCTATCATTGGATCGATGAAGATCATTTTGCTTTGTACTTGATTGATGTTAGTGGTCATGGATGGGCAGCCGCCCTTCTTTCTGTTTCAGTTATAAATGTGTTGCGTTCCCACGCTCTTCCGAAGACCGATTTTCACAAACCTGAACAGGTTTTATTTGCTTTAAACAATACATTTCCGGGTGAACTACACAACGATATGTTTTTTACAATTTGGTATGGAGTTTATAATGCATCTTCTCGCCAACTAATATATGCCAGCGGCGGCCACCCTCCGGCGCTATTGTTTTCCGGTTTTTCTCTGGGAAATGCTCAAGTAGAACAGCTTAGAACTCCAAACTTCATTATAGGGGGCTATCCGGACACCATTTATCAAAGCAGAATTCAGGAGATTCGGATTCCCGCACGTTTATTCGTTTTTTCTGACGGTGTTTTCGATATTACAAAAAATGATGGATCAATCTGGGGATTTAACGAGTTTTTGGAGTTTATGGCGCAACCATCCAATGCAGATCAATCTACTTTGGACAACCTTTTGAATTATGCACAGGGATTATCCCAAAAGGGGACATTTGAAGATGATTTCAGTATCTTAGAGATATTTTTTAATTGAGATTCTGCTTCTCATCACCATTTTTCATTTCTCCCATTGACATATCACCGACTCTCGATACGATAAGAAACCTGACTTGTTAAATTAGTAGATTTTTCCAACATAGGTAAAATTTTATTGAAGCTGTGATATCATCCACGTATATACATTTTGATGATTTTCCATGTATCTCGATGAAATCACAACTGCATGACTCAAGACTTATTAGCGAAGTCTTCATTTACGCATTATTTCATCACACCACAGTATGTAGTATGGCTTCTATAAAAAACTCATGCTTTCTGGCATAAGTAATGACCATGGTGCGACTGTATGATATTCAAAAACATACACGAAAAATCCTACTTGCCTAAAGTGTTTATTGCGGCAGCAATCCTCGGATCTATATATGTTTCTGGCTATCTGATGTTTACCAGTGCCGACAATATATTGCCATTATTCAAGCCTTACAAACTAAACGGAGATCCTGTAAGGAATATCCTCATCCTATCTTGCATGAGCATCTATTTCTTGCGCTTGTTAGTTACCTTATTTATTTTCTTTCAGCGCAAAATGTATTGGGGCGAGGCATTTGTCATTGCGAACATCATGCCATGGATTTTTCCTTATATTGCGTATAAAAGCGGAGATAATACTGGAACAATAGGATGGATGGAACTTATTGGTATTATACTGTTTCTCACAGGATCATTTTTAAATACAGCTTCTGAATATTTTCGCTTTTCGTGGAAACAAAAGAAAGAAAACGCCGGTCATTTATACACGGGTGGGTTATTCAAATACACTCGTCACACTAACTATTTCGGAGATATCGTACTTTTCGCTGGGCTGGCAGCAGTCGCCCATCAGATTCAACTTCTAATTATACCCTTTGCAATGGCATCTTTCTTTATTGTTATTATAATCCCCTTGAAGGAAAATTATCTCAGAGAAAAATATGGTAATGAATACACATGCTATGCCGCCAGTACAAAAAGGCTTATTCCCTTTATTTTTTAAAGTATGAAGAGGTGATTAAAGAGTTGTGTCCATCATTGTTTAGATTACCAAAACCGATTAAAGCCCGAGGAATGACATCAAAATTCAACATTTTATCTGTCAGTTCTCCATACAAGATATTGTGTATGTTCCATGCCAAGATAAACTAAAGATTCCTGGCATTAATCTTCTGAAGAGAGATCATGATGAATAATTAGCGTAGTTTAAAGTTACGCATTCTTTTCTTCTGCCCCAAGATATGGTATCCGTAATTTTCAATGAATGGTGATTATCACCATTGCGATGCTTAATCAGAAAAGGAAAACAAGCAATATAGGAAAAAAAGCTTTATGACAGGTATGATTATCATTTCCATAATATTTATAGCATGTGCAATTCTGCTTTGGAATATTGCCGATAAAAGAGGGGCGAATACTTTGTTTTGGGCTGTTATGGGGGGTGTCTTTGGACCATTAGCAATTCCATTTGTATTTCTAACAAAAAACCGTTCTTCGAAATCTGCCCAAGCGATAAAGCCATCAAATGATTAGACGACGCATATAAGGACACTGGTCTCTGCGAGTGCTTCGAAGACGGTCAGGAGTTTGTAATCGAACCTGAAGAAGGGGTGCCTGAGGGATTCTGTGTTTGGGTTTGGGCAGACATGCGCAATGATATAATGACCGTTGCGTATAGAGGCGATATGCCTGGGATGAAGCAGCGCGGTACTTTCATCACCACCGCCTGCACGGATTGGCTCAGACCTATGATTTTCAAGGTGGAGAGGATGGACAGTGTCTGACATAGACTACTTTGTGCAGATGGCGTACGTATCCAATCCTCTGAGAGAGCCCGTCCTTCGTTCCGCGATCCAGGCACTGCAGTTCACTTCTGGGAGCCGGGGGCTGGATGCAGGATGTGGCATCGGCCTTCAGACCCTGTTGCTGGCAGAAGCGATGGGGCCTGCGGGACACATCACCGGCCTTGATCTGTCCCCCGAGTTTCTGGATCACGCAGAGGAAATGGTGGAAAAAGCTGGCATGTCGGAACGGATTTCCTTCCGACAAGGAGATGTGAACAAACTCCCCTTTGATGATGATACTTTCGATTGGGCATGGAGTGTGGATTGCGTGGGATACGCTCCTATTGAATCCTTTCCGTTGGTGAAGGAACTTGCACGGGTGGTGAAACCTGGCGGCAGCGTGGCCATCCTTGCCTGGTCCTCTGAGAAACTCCTTCCTGGATATCCTCTGTTGGAGGCCCGCCTGAATGCAACATCTTCAGGGATTCGCCCTTTCGTCAAGGGAAAGAAACCAGAGTCGCACTTCTTGCGTGCACTTGGTTGGTTCCGTGACGCAGGCTTGGAGGAACCCACGGTCCGATCCTTTGCAGGTGATGCTTATGCCCCGCTGACTGATAATCTTCGCAGCGCCTTGATAGCAATCTTTCAGATGCGCTGGCCAGAGGTGGAGTCAGAAATGATACAGGAGGACTGGGCAGAGTATCAGCGTCTTTGCCTTCCAGAGTCACCCGACTTCATTCTGAATCAGCCAGATTACTACGCCTTCTTTACCTATTCGATGTTTCACGGCAAGGTCACCAACTGATATGTGCAGTCTGCTCTATCGTTCAAGTGGTAGGCTACACATCACATGGATAAAAGCCTTGCGATATTCCACCAAATCACCATAGCAAACAAAGTATCGTATCTGCAAACTGCGACCATTAGTCCACGGTGACGGTGATAGTTTCTAAATAGCAAAATTGGTGACAATTTGGCAAGTCTTGAGTTTTGAAGCCTGGCAAATCGAGGATTCCTTGTTATAAAGATGAAAAGAGTATGAAAAGGGAACAACCCAGAGTGATAAAACTGCACAGGAACAAAATCCATGAGTTGTGGAGGGTGATTGAATTAGAGGTCTTTTTAATCTGATGATTGTTTTGGTAGGCCAATACGCTTGACTCTGGAAGTGAGGC
>CAVXXE010000007.1:0-7997 GCA_963765595.1 uncultured delta proteobacterium | reverse complement strand
CGGGGTTTGTGTGGCGGCTTCAATGTGAACCTAATTGAAAAGGCCGGTTCCTTTATAGAGGATAAATCTGGTGACGGCATTGCGATATCCTTTACTAATTTTGGCAAAAAAGGTCGAGACTGGTGTCGCAAGAAGAAAATACCCATAGTAGACGAACATATCGGCGTCGTCGGAACCAATTTCGGCTTCAATGTGGCTGCCAATGCCGGACGCAAATTAGTTGAAGGCTATCTGAGCGGAGATTATGACGAAGTCTATGTCGTCTATTCCGAATTTTTTAGCATGGGCAGACAGGTCCCCACCCTAAAACAGCTGTTGCCGATACCACCGATTGAAATCGTTGAAGCTGAAGCTGAAGATGAAGGGTATCTGGCTGAACACATTTGCGAACCGTCAGCAGACAGCCTTTTAGGGGAGTTGCTGCCGAAAAGTGTCCATGTAACGCTGCACAGTTCACTGCTGGAAACTTCCACCAGCGAACATGCCGCCCGGATGGCCGCCATGAACAATGCAACCAATGCATGTAATGATTTGATCGAGAATTTGACATTGGTATATAACAAGGCCAGACAAGCAGCCATCACCGCAGAACTGATGGACATCGTCGGCGGTGCCGAAGCACTCAAAGGATAAATATTCAAACCTGTTGATTGTTATTTGTAAAATATTGATCAAATAGCAGGCGACAGATTACACATTTTGGAGGTCTTTCGATGGGAGAAAACATTGGTAAAATTATTCAGGTCCTGGGCCCTGTAGTGGATGTGGAATTCGAACAGGGCAATCTGCCTACAATCTATACAGCCCTGACGCTCAGCAACCCTGCTATTAACGATGAAGAGGACAACCTTGTCATTGAGGTCGCCCAGCATCTTGGGGACAATGTCGTCAGAACGATTGCCATGGATGTTACCGACGGCCTGATGAGAGGACAAAAGGTAAAGGATACCGGTAAGCCGATCATGATGCCTGTTGGTGAGGCAGGCTTGGGGCGTGTCCTCAATGTTGTTGGAAGACCCGTTGACGGGCTCGGTCCCGTAAGTCAGGAAAAGATGATGCCGATCCACCGTGAAGCGCCGGCATTTACCGAGCAGGATACGACGGTGCGGGTTCTGGAAACCGGAATTAAGGTTATCGATCTGCTCGTACCGTTTCCACGAGGCGGAAAAATGGGACTCTTCGGCGGGGCCGGTGTCGGTAAAACGGTTATTATGATGGAAATGGTTCACAATATTGCCATGCAGCACGGCGGTATCTCGGTATTCGCAGGGGTTGGCGAACGCACCCGCGAGGGCAATGACCTGTATCATGAAATGAAGGATGCCGGCGTACTTCCCAAAGCGGCACTGATTTACGGGCAGATGACCGAACCTCCGGGCGCAAGGGCTCGGGTTGCACTTTCCGCCCTGACAGCCGCTGAGTATTACAGGGATGAAGAAGGACAGGATGTACTTATTTTTATTGATAATATTTTTCGTTTTACCCAGGCCGGTTCCGAGGTCTCGGCCTTGCTGGGACGGATGCCGTCTGCTGTAGGATATCAGCCGACGCTGGCTGTGGACCTCGGTGAACTCCAGGAACGGATTACCTCAACGGACAAAGGATCGATTACGGCCGTACAATGTGTTTATGTACCCGCTGACGACCTAACAGACCCGGCTCCGGCAACGACATTTGCACATCTGGACGGCACAGTCGTTCTTTCCCGGAAGCTGGTTGAACTTGGCATCTACCCTTCAGTGGACCCCCTAGATTCGACATCCAGAATTCTAGACGCCGCCTATATCGGCGCTGAGCATTATCAAGTCTCACGCCAGGTGCAGAAGATTCTGCAAAAATATACGGAACTCCAGGATATCATCGCCATTCTGGGAATTGATGAATTGGATGATGAAGACAAAGTTACGGTGAGTCGTGCCAGAAAGATTCAGCGTTTTCTGTCACAGCCATTTCACGTTGCCGAAGTTTTTACCAACACGCCCGGATCTTATGTGAAGATCGAGGACACGATCAAAGGTTTCAAAGAGATCGTCGATGGCAAACACGACGATCTTCCGGAGCAGGCCTTCTACATGGTCGGGGGCATTGCTGAAGTGTTGGAAAGAGCCAAGACGATGGCCGAAGCAGACTAAATAAGAGGTTTTAGAATGGCTGGAAATATTCAATTGGAAATTGTTACACCAGACAAGGCGGTTGTCAGCGAAGAGGTAAAGATCGTCATGGCGCCAGGGTCACTTGGTGAATTTGGGGTACTCATTGGGCACACTCCTTTTCTGACCACTCTCAGGACCGGGATAATTCGATATACCGACGCACAGGGAACTGAGCGGTATGTCTTTGTCAACGGCGGATTTGCCGAAGCGCTGCCGGACAAGGTAACGGTTTTGGCGGAATCATCTGAAAGAAGAGAAGATGTCGACCTGAATCGGGCCAAAGCCGCCCTTGAACGGGCTGAAAAACGGCTTCAAGAAGCCCACACCGGTGAAGATATCAATGCTGACCGTGCAAAAGCTGCCCTTGAACGGGCGGTGGTGCGAATAAATTTAGCAGAGCTCCGTTGATTGTAGCCGGTATTTTATTGGGACAACTTTTTTCGGCGTTTACACCATAAAGGGATAATGTATAATAAAAGGGTAAACCAATTTGTTGGTTTACCCTTTTTCATGCACCGGGAAATTGTTTCCGCAAGGGGTACCGACGTCAACCAGCGTTTCTTTTTTAGAGGAATGGAGTAATGAAAATATGAGAAAAAATATTGCTGTTGTTATTCTTGCCGCCGGACTGGGAACCCGTATGAGGTCGGATAAGGCCAAGGTGCTTCATAAAGTTGCTGAAAGACCGATGATTCTCTATGTGGTCGAAGCTGCGCGCAAAGCGGCCGGTGATAACATCATCGTGGTGGTTGGCCATCAGGCGCAGAAAGTACGGGAAATCATCTCCAAAACAGCTGAATTGCATTTTGCCTATCAGGAGAAGCAACTCGGAACGGCCCATGCAGTCTTGTGTGCATTGCCCCACATCCCCGATCATTGTGATGAAGTCGTTATCCTGTGTGGCGACGTGCCGCTAATATTTTCAGAAACCATAACAGGGCTTGTCGAAGATCATTTGGCGTGTTGTCGTGATATTTCTCTTTTAGCCGTGGAGTTGAAAAACCCCTATGGCTATGGTCGGGTTTTGCTAGATGATAATAAACAAATTGTTGGAATAATAGAAGAAGCAGACGCTACCGCCGAGCAAAAAAAAATCAAACTGATCAATAGCGGTATTTACTGTATCAACAAAAGAATTTTACAGGGTGCCCTACCTAAAATTAAAACAAACAATAATCAGGAAGAATTGTATCTGACTGATCTTATGGCCATCGGACATAAAGAACAAAGGAAAATGGGGCTCATGGTGTCTGCCGATGAAATCCAAATTCTGGGTGTCAACAACTGTCAGGATTTGGAAGAAGCGGACAAGATTATGAAAAAGCGGATGAGGAAAATCTCTTGACTTTTTGATATATTACAGACTATATTGAATTAAAATTATGATGAGGTAACAAAAGTGGACAATGATTTCGTATTAAAACAGTTTGGGGAGATCGAAAATAAAGTTGAAAGATTAATTGAAAATTGTAAAGCCCAAGCGGCAGCCAATTCAGAACTTAAAAATAAATTAGCAAGTTTAGAGGAGGAGATCCGAGGTAAGGTTGAGGCGGAAAAAAATTACGCTGAGGAAAAGACCTTGATCCGATCAAAAATCGACGGTTTGCTGGCCAGACTTGATGATATTTCAGAATTGTAATGTCTAAGGCTGGCAAGGTATAGGATGGGAAAGGTAAAAATTCAATAGCCATTGGAACAGATTGTAACCATAGAGATTTTTGGACAACCGCATACGTTTAAAGCTGATTCGGATGTTACCAGAGCAAAGGAGGTTGCTGATCTTTTGGCCAAGGAAGTGGCTCGGGTTGAAAGTCAGCTAATCGATGCATCATCAAATATTTCGAGACAAAAAATTTTAATATTAGCTGCCCTGAATATTGCAAATGAAAATATGGAATTGAAAAGGAATCATTCTAAATTGTTGGAAGATGTCGCGCAACGGACGACGAAATTGATTGGTACCTTGGATGACAGCGTGCAGTGAATGGTAACGCTTTTCTTAATCGGACCTATGCGATTCGCTAATAACCAATAACTCTTAGCCTGCAACCTATTCTGACTTGAGCGATCCGACGATCTCAGTGTTCTTTCCGGGATAAATACTATTAGGTGAAGGTTGCTCTTTGCATTACAGAAAATATTGTTGCCCCTGCCATGCTCGTGATTGGAAGACATTCTTTGATCCAACAGCGATTATAATGGGAACCTTCCCTGGTTTCGGTGTGCATGTTCTGTTTTTCAGAAAAGCCTAAAGAAGCTAAACGGTGCCCACTTTGAACCCCAGGTTCAAAGACCTGACAACACGGCATTGTGGCGGGGGTTCTCCCTTTCCCGGATATCATCGGATGGCTGAGTCCAGTCGGCTGTGCTACCCTCATAGTTAGCCCATAGATACCTTATCCCCTGATTAACGCATTATTGACTGACATAAGCAAATTGGTGATCAAAGCTGTTACTTCAAATCTTTGATAACCGGGGAGAGATATAATGAATGAATATGTTGTATTCATCGGCATTTTCTGCTTTTTTGCCGGTTTGCTGATCGCCTACTTTATACAGGGTAAAATTGCATCCCAAAAAATAAGGGCGGCTGAAGCAGAAGCTGAACGATGCATCGAAGAATCTGAAAAAAAGGCGGCGACCTTATTAAAGGAAGCTGATTTGGAGGTAAAAGACAGGCTTTTCAAATTAAAAAGCGAATTTGATGCTGAGACGAGGGAGACCCGGGCGGAATTAAAAAAAGAGAATCCCGGTTGATGCTAAAAGAAGAAAATATTGATAACAAAAATGAACAGCTGGAACGTCGGGATCGCGAGTTTCTTCGCAAAGAAAGGCATCTGACCAAAAGAGAGGGAAAGCTTGAGCGCAAGGAGCTGGAGTACGATGAACTGATTGAGGAGCAAAAACACCAGCTTGAAAAGATATCCGGTTTAACGGTTGACCAGGCCAAGGAACTTTTGATTCGGGCCATGGAGAATGAAGCCCGCTACGAAGGTGCTAAACTTATAAAGCGGATAGAAAATGAAACCAAAGAACAGGCGGACAAAAAAGCCAAGAAGATCCTTGCCACTGCTATTCAGCGATATGCCGGCGATTTTGTGGCAGAAAGAACTGTGTCGGTGGTTCAATTGCCCAGTGATGAGATGAAGGGCAGGATTATCGGACGTGAAGGGCGAAATATTCGGGCACTTGAGGCTGCCACCGGTATCGATCTAATCATTGACGATACTCCCGAAGCAGTTATTCTTTCCGGATTTAATCCCGTCCGTCGTGAGGTGGCACGTATTTCACTGATGCGGTTAATATCTGACGGAAGGATTCATCCGGCGCGCATAGAGGACATCGTCAAAAAGGTAGGCAAAGAGGTCGATACAACGGTAAAAGAGGCCGGCGAACAAGCTGCTTTTGACTTAGGTGTCCACGGTATTCACAACGAATTAGTCAAATATATAGGGCAATTAAAGTTTCGAACCAGCTATGCCCAAAATGTCCTGCAGCATTCCGTGGAAGTGGGATTCCTGTCCGGCATAATGGCCTCGGAGCTGGGACTAAATGTTAAACTGGCAAGGCGGATGGGGCTGTTGCATGATATCGGAAAGGCAGTCGATCACGAGGTCGAGGGGCCGCATGCCCTCATCGGCTCCCGACTTGCAAAAAAATTTGGCGAATCTCCCCAAATCGTTCATGCCGTTGCCGCCCATCATGAAGATGTGGCGCCGAACTCTGTTTACGCATTGCTGGTTCAGGCTTCAGACGGGCTTTCCGGGGCCAGACCCGGTGCACGCAAGGAGTTGCTTGAAAATTATATAAAGCGTTTGGAGGACCTCGAAAATATAGCAAATTCTTTCAAAGGTGTAGCCAACACCTATGCCATCCAGGCCGGTCGGGAGTTGCGCGTGATTGTTGAGAGTAAACAGATTTCCGATGAAGAATCCATCCTGCTTAGCCGGGATGTTGTAAAAAAGATTGAAGAATCCCTGACTTTTCCCGGTCAGATAAAGGTAACCGTGATACGGGAGACACGGGCAGTGCAGTATGCCAACAAATAGGTTTGCCCGTTAGCCTGTTTGGCCGGTTGTCGGTCACACCCCTGGATCAGAAATCTTGTTGCTCTTTCGGGCTCAACCGGCTTAACCGGCCTAACCGGACAACCCCAAAATGCCCCGTATTTGTACAGCAATCCTCAATAAAAGAAGGTTTAATAGTTTTAAAAAGGGTTAGCTATTTATGCCGAACGTAATTGATGTCTTAAAACAACGCGGATTCATTGAACAGATGACCCATGATAAGGAGTTGGATGAATATATCGATCAAGGGAATATCACCTGTTATATCGGTTTTGATCCTACCGCATCCAGCTTGCATATTGGAAGCCTGATTCCCATTATGTCGCTGGCCCATATGCAACGAAATGGGCATCGACCCATTGCGTTGATTGGTGGTGGAACCGGCCTAATAGGAGACCCAAGCGGTAAGACCGAAATGCGGAAGATGTTGACAGCGGAAACTATAGAAGAAAATGCTTTGGGTCTTAAAAAACAGCTTTCCCGATATCTTGATTTCGGCCATGACAAGGCTTTGATGCTCAACAACGCCGATTGGCTGACAAAGTTGGGATATGTATCTTTTTTAAGGGACATAGGGCGGCATTTCTCGATTAACCGCATGATTAAGGCAGAAAGCTGCAAAATGCGGCTGGATTCCGAAGAAGGTTTAAGCTTTATTGAATTCAACTACATGGTATTGCAGGCCTATGACTTCCTGGAACTATTCAACAGGCACGAATGCAGGCTCCAGATGGGGGGGAGCGACCAGTGGGGCAATATTGTCGCAGGGATTGAACTCATCCGTCGAATGAAACAAAAGACTGCTTTTGGGATAACTTTTCCCCTAATTTCGACCAGCAGCGGTGAAAAAATGGGAAAGTCCGCTAAGGGGGCAGTGTGGTTGGACCCTGCAAAAACTTCCCCATACGAATATTATCAGTACTGGGTTAACACCGATGACAGGGATGTCACCAGATTTCTGTCGCTCTTTACATTTCTACCCCTCGATGAAATCCGGGAAACTGAACAGCTTCAGGGAGCCGAACTGAACGCCGCCAAAGCCGTTCTCGCCTTTGAAGCTACCTTGCTGGCCCATGGCAGTGAAGAGACGCTCAACGCGTATCAGGCGGCCATAAGTATGTTTGGCAATAAAGACATTGCCGGGCATATCCTGCCGTCGAGCTCAATTGCCAGGGGTGGTTCGGAATTCGATGACGTGAGTGTGCCCGAGTCATACGTGGAAGCAGGAAAATTAAAAGCCGGGATTCCTGCTTTTAAGTTATTCCATATCGCCGGGCTTGCTTCTTCCGGGGGTGCCGCGAGAAGACTCATTGAACAAGGTGGTGCTTATGTCAACGGACAACGGATTAATTCTTTCGATTTTTTGATTTCCGATCAGGATTTGAACGATGCTAAGGCCATCATTTTGAGATCGGGAAAGAAGCGTTTTCACAAGATTAAGTCTCGTTAAAAAAAATATAAAACCCTGAAATATGAGTTGACAAAGCTCATCCATCGGTGTAGTTTCCACGCTCTGTCCGTGAGTCGGGAAAGCCTGCCTGTCAGATTTTTCTGAGGCTAAATATTTTTCAAAAAAAGTCATTTTTTTTCTTGACATAGGCAGCGAATAAAAATATATATAACGTTTTGTGCAAGTCTTTATATTTTTAGGATAGTCGTAAAATTCTCTCTAAGAAAAAATTAAAATTTTCCTCGACAGTAAAAAAAGGTTGACAAAAAAGGAAATGTGAGTATATTAGAAGAGCGATTTTGTCTGCTAAATTCGGCATCACGGTTT
>CAVXXE010000006.1:0-15618 GCA_963765595.1 uncultured delta proteobacterium | reverse complement strand
TTTTGCATCCATCTCGAATGTCCTGGGAAAGCTACTGATCGTCACGGGCAGTTCAATGGTATTGCCATTGGCCTGTTCAATCTATTATGGGGAAAACGATCTGTTCTCCATTTTTTTTTCCGGAATTATTACCATTTTATTGGGATGGCCCCTATGGTGGTTTTTTCGAAGACATCACGAATTGAACATCAAAGACGGCTTTTTCATTGCCGTATTCGGATGGATTGTGATTTCTGCAGTATCGGGATTGCCCTTCATGATTTATGGATCAATTCCTTCATTTACCGATGCTTTTTTTGAAATGATGTCAGGGTATACGACCAGCGGCGCGACCATCCTTACGGATATTGAAGTCGTCCCTCATGGATTATTATTTTGGCGGAGCCAAACCCACTTGCTCGGCGGCATGGGGTTTCTAACCCTGACTGTTATCTTTCTTCCGCACGGTATGGGCGGTGTGCGTATTTTTCGGGCCGAGTCGAGTCCCGGGCAAGTGATTACCAAAGAAAAATTCATCCCCCGCAACCGAGATACCATGGTCTGGCTCTGGGGCATCTATTTGACATTGAATATCTTGGAAACACTGTTGTTGTGTTTCGGCGGTATGTCCCTTTTCGATTCATTGTGCCATGCGTTCGGGACCGTATCGACATCGGGGTATTCACCCAAAAACGCGAGTATCGGATATTATAACAGCGCCTATTTCGATTGGGTGATTATCGTCTTCATGTTCTTTGGCGGAATGACCTTTATGTTGTTCTACCATATGGTCAAAGGGGAATGGAAAGTCATCAAAATAAACACCGAGTTTCGCTGGTATGTCGGCTTTTTGTTCTTCTTTTGCACGATGGTGGCATGGATTTTATGGAAGGAAGATACGTATAACAACCTGGCAGATTCCATTCGATACGCCACTTTTCAAATCATGTCGCTTCTGACCACTACCGGGTTCACCACCGCCGATTATGAAAAATGGCCCCAGGCCGCACAAATGTTTCTCTATGCATCGTGCTTTATCGGTGCCTGCGCCGGATCAACCACCAGCGGCATCAAAGTGGTCCATTATGTCATTATTTGGAAATACATGGTGGCATCCATAAAAAAAATATTCTTTCAACCCATGTCGGTGGTCACTGTCCAGCTAAACCGCCGGCCGGTCGATCGGTTCATTATCGACCTGGCGATATGTTATTTTATTGTGAATATATTTCTGGTTCTCGGCGGTGGCTGCGTCATGGTGCTGGTGGATGACATGGACTATGTCACCGGCATGAGTTCCGTTATTGCCACCCTGATGAATATCGGTCCGGGGTTCGGCACCATAGGACCATCTGAAAACTATGCCCATATTTCCGCTGTCGGAAAGTGGTTTCTATCCTGGAATATGCTGGTGGGGAGGCTGGAGATGTTTTCGGCACTGGTGGTATTTTACCCATCATTTTGGAAGAAATAGCGACTACCGACGGTCATTTATCATTTTGAAACCGGAGCTAAGCAAAGAACAACTGCTGGACATCCTTTAAGGACAACGACTTACACACAACGATCACCCGCTCATTTTCTTGGATGTGGGTGTCACCCACGGCGACGCGCCATTCTCCATTGCGAAAAATAGCACCGATGATAATTTTTCCATAATAGGAGGGGTCCAATTTGGACAGGGGTTTGCGGGTAATCTGCGCGTTGGGTTCGGCCACGATTTCCACCATTTCCGCATCAAAACCATGCAGGTCGGCCACCGACAACAGCTGACCCATACGGATGAATTTCAGGATTTCGTTGCCGGCCAGAATTTTCTTGTTTAATGCGATATCCGAACCTATGGTGGCGGCCAACACCAGATAGTCCTCTTTATTGACCAGGCAGATCAATTTTCTTTGATGGGATTTTTCATGACTGTTTTTTCCGTTCACGAGGTGCTTTGCCAACAGACAGCTCATGATATTGGTTTCATTATCCCCGGTTGCGGCGATAAATGTGTCCATATCCAGCAGGCCGGCCATCTGCAGCACATTGGCATCCGAACCGTCTCCCTGCAGGACTTCAGCAGTTTTTAATGTAAAAGATAATTCTTGAGCCGATTTTTCATCTTTCTCGATCATCGTAACGCCGACGGTTTTTTCCAACAACTGGGCGACGCGCCTACCCACCAGACCGCCGCCTAAAATCATCACCCTGTGACTGTGTTGTTGCTTAGCGCCGGTGAACGTCATCAACTTGGGCAAATCCTTGGTGCCGGCCATAATAAAAATCTGGTCCTGGGGTAAAAGCGTGTCATTCCCTCCAGGAATGACGGTGGTAATACCGCGGGCAATGGCAACCACCCGGAATCGAAACTCATGATAGGTCTGGGAAATTTCTTTCAGCGTTTTGTCGGCAAGAGGTGATGATTCCCGTATGCGCGTCGCCATAACCTGGATTTGTCCATCCGCAATATCGATAATATCATTGCCTGCTCTGAATTTGATGATTCTGACAATTTCCTGGGCAGCCAATTCTTCCGGATGAATGATCAGGTCGATTTTCAGGTCTTCAACCGTAAGAAACGAATCTATACTCCCGAATTCCAGGGACCGTACCCTGGCAATTTTACGAGGGATCCCAAAGCGGTGGGCTATGATTGAAGCCATCATGTTCACGGCGTCGTTGTCGGTGACGGCGATGAGGTAATCCATTTTTTCCGCATTGGCCTCGCGCCAGCATTCAATACTCATGGCATTGCCTTGAATCAAGCGGGCATCCAGATTACCGTCTGCTTCACGAATCAATCCGCCCTCCGACTCGATAACGGTAATGGCATATCCTTCATGGGCCAGTCGTTTTGACAGGTAATATCCGACCCCGCCGAGGCCGAGGATCAGAATGTTTTCAGATGGTGTAGTTTTTTTTCCAAACATGGATAAAACGAATATATCGTAAGGTTATAGGGGATTGGCACTATTTATTTAAATTACCTAAAATTTGTCAACTGAATATTCTTTGGATAGGGCGATTGCCCTTAAATATTCTATATCTTTCAAATTCGTAAACGGTAAAACGACCATCGAGGCCTTCCCACCTGTTCCGGCATTTTTTGTGATCTATTGAGACCATCAACAGACGCCAAAACCTGTGACATACCAAATCGAAAAATATCCTGATGAGCATTCCGCCTGAGTGTATCATACATATGCAAATCTGCAATGTTTTGCAACCCATTAGGTTATAGGTCCCGTGCCAGGGCACATATCGTGCCTCAATCGAATCCTAACCAAAACCGGCATGCCGGCAAATTTGACGCGATAGGGCGAGGTGTCGTGCTGCATCTCCGTGCCGGGGCTATAGGGGACGGGTATTGATATATTGATTGACATAAATGAATTTTGTGGCTGTTTAAACAGACATGCCACGAAAAGCCAGAATTGATGCAGCGGGTGCGCTGCACCATATCATAGTTCGCGGAATCGAACGCCGGAAAATCTTTTGGGACGATACAGATCGCGATTCCTTTATAAAGCGGCTGGGGCAGGTGTTGGCTGAGACGCAGACCGATTGTTTTGCATGGGCATTGATTCCCAATCACGCTCACCTATTGCTGCGTACGGGTCTTACGCCGATCAGCGGGGTCATGAGAAGGCTTTTGACGGGATATGCCGTTGAATTCAATCGGCGTCACCGGCGTCATGGCCATGTTTTTCAGAACCGATACAAGTCGATTCTTTGCCAGGAGGATCCATATTTAAAGGAGTTGGTCCGTTATATTCACCTGAATCCGTTGCGTGCCAAACTTGTGGCGGACTATAATAGTTTGATTGGTTGGAGGCGGCTTAATCCGCAGCCTTGGCGGATGGGCGGCCGCCAAAGTCATGCGTGGTGGCAAAGACCGAATCAAAGGAGATGAACGAATACTGGGTGACGGTGATTTTGTGAAAGAGGTTTTAGAAAGCTGTCGGCAACAGTTGGAGCGGCGCTACCAATATCTGGCCCGGGGCTATGATTTTAATTGGCTGGTGGGTCAAGTGGCAACCATTTTGAGCTTAGATCAAGAAATCGTAACGCGTCGGGGGAGGTACCCGGATACGGTTGAAGCCCGCAGCGTGCTATGTTACTGGGCCGCCCGTGAACTTGGCATCAGCACCCTGGAGCTTTCCAAAAGGCTTGGCATCTCCCAACCCACGGCCAGCCAATCGGTAAAACGGGGCGAAAAGGTTGTAAAAGAAAAGGAACTCAAGCTAATGGGATGACTTATGCCAATATATCAATACCCGTCCCCTATTTCTTGTTTAATGCTTCGCAGTTTTCTATGAAAAGCCTGCGGAGCTGCCAGCTGTTGATTATTTCCTGTTTTTCCATTACAATACTTGTAAAATTTCAAATTCTAGCGGGACTTGTAGGCTGGCTGAAAATGAAGTTGATTAACTGCTGCAATCGCGCATGTTGGAAGAATGGGTTTTCGTAACATGATGACCAAAGAGGATCGAAAAATTCTCAAAGAGTTTACCGGTCGTGTTCATGAACAATTTTCGGATGCGCGTATCTGGGCATTTGGTTCGCGGGCAAGAGGAGAGGCGACATGGGAGTCTGATTTTGATTTGTTCATCGTTTTAAGTGAAGTCGATCAGAAAATAGACCGTTGGATACGCGACGTTGCCTGGGAAGTCGGTTTCGAGAACGATCGGGTTATCACGACAGTTTTGCTTGACAAAGTACAGTTCGAACATGGCCCCATGTCCGAGAGCACCATTGTTGAAAATATTCTGCGAGAAGGAATCAGCGCATGATGACTGAAAACATCAAAGCCTTGGTTACCTATCGTCTCGAACAAGCAGATGAATCCTTGGTGGCAGCAAGAACATTGTTGGATAAAAAGCTAGTCAGACCCTCTGTTAATCGTGCATACTATGCCATGTTCTATGCAGTGCTCGCGCTTCTTGCAAGGGGAAAGAAAGAGACCTCGAAGCATAGTGGCGCCATTGCCCTTTTTGACAGGGATTTTGTTAAGGAGGGCATTTTCAAAAAGGATTTTTCCCGCTGTCTGCACGATGCCTTTGAATTAAGGCAGCGCTCCGATTATGCAGCAGAATATCATGTTTCCGGAGAAGAGGCTGAAAAAACATTCAAAGACGCTGAATCGTTTGTGGATGAGGTAAAAAAAGTCCTGTCAAAGGAAATGTAAGTTGACTTATGATATCCTTGGCCCAAAGTGATACATTTGGGTGGTTTTTGGCTCGGGTGGAGTTCATTGCACCTAACACCATGAAATAATAAAAAAGCCGCAATCCAATCGAATTGCGGCTATCTATTTTCAATGGTGCCGAAGGCCGGACTTGAACCGGCACGGCCGTAAGCCACTACCCCCTCAAGATAGCGTGTCTACCAAATTCCACCACTTCGGCACATTTTGATAAAAAGTACGAATAACCGGATAATTTCTATTCTGCCTGTTTGGCCGGCTGGGTGTCGCTGCTTCCGGTTGTCGGCGGTGCGGCTGTACCGGGTGCCGCTTTACTCTCAACGGGTGCCGGTGCGGCTGTACCGGGTGCCGTTTGACTTTCAACGGGTGCCGGGGTGCCGGTGACCACCGATTCTCCGGTACGATGACCGGACAGGTAAGCAAGCCCAAGTGACGTGACCATAAATATTATGGCTGCCGCGGTTGTGGCTTTACTTAAAAATGTAGAGGCACCGGTACTGCCGAACAGGGTCTGGCTGGAACCGCCACCGAAGGCTGCTCCCATGTCTGCCCCTTTTCCTGTTTGGAGCAAAACGATCATGATCAGCGCAATACTTACAATAACATGGATGATGATAAGTAATATCGACATAATAAAATTTTCTCAAAAATTATTTAAATTTAACGATCCGGCTGAAAGATTCCGCATCGAGGCTTGCCCCGCCTACCAGCGCACCGTCAATATCCGGCATTTGCATGAGTTGAGTGACATTGTCTGGTTTGACGCTGCCCCCGTACAAAATTCTAACGGCCTTAGCGAGGGCGACGCCGAAATCCGTCTCAACCAAAGACCGGATATATTGATGGACGTCCTGGGCCTGATCCCGGGTGGCTGTTTTTCCGGTGCCGATGGCCCAAACCGGTTCATAGGCAATAACCAGGGTAGCCAGATCATCTGCAAGATGTCCTTCTAACCCCTTTTTCACTTGTTTGTCAAGCACAGAAAATGTTTGGCCGGAATTGCGTTCAGCTTCCGTTTCACCCACGCAAAAAACCGGAATCAGCTGTGCATTAATGGCTGCCCGAATTCTTTTGTTAACGGTTTCATCGGTTTCATTAAAAAACTGACGCCTTTCCGAATGGCCGATGATCACATATTGACATCCGGCAGATACCAGCATAGCTGCGGATATTTCCCCGGTATAAGCTCCCTCTTTTTCCCAGTGCAAATTCTGGGCCCCCAGACCCACCCGACTGTTCTTTACAACTTTTGCAACCGGATCAAGGGCGGTGAACACCGGTGCGATCATGATATCCACATCCAGAGTGTCTGCAACCAGCTTGACAAGCTGGCCTGCTGTTTCAACAGCTTCTGAAGATGTTTTATGCATCTTCCAGTTTCCGGCAATAAGCGGTGTACGGTTATCCATTTTACGATCTCCTTCTTTAAAGTTCCGCGCCGACCATCGCCGCCAGATCCACCATGCGCGCAGAATACCCGGCCTCATTGTCATACCAGGAAAGCACTTTCACCATGTTGCCGACAACGTAGGTGGTGGGCGCATCCACGATGGAGGACAAGGACGATCCGTTAAAATCAATTGAGACCAAGGGGGCATCACTATATCCCAGAATACGGGACAGGGACCCTTCGGATGCCTGCTTTAAGGCCTCGTTTACCTCCGAAACGGTCACCCCCGATTTATCAACGCTGGCAACCAGATCTACGATGGACACATTGGGCGTCGGAACCCGGATGGCAAGGCCGTTGAGCTTGCCGGAAAGCTCAGGCAGCACCAGAGCGACGGCTTTGGCGGCACCTGTGGTGGTGGGTATCATTGAAAGTGCCGCCGCCCGGGCCCGGCGCAGGTCTTTGTGGGGAAAGTCAAGCAAGCGCTGGTCCCCCGTATACGAGTGGATGGTGGTCATCAATCCATGCTGCAGACCGAAATTTTCCAGCAACACCTTGGCAACCGGCGCCAGACAGTTGGTGGTGCACGAGGCGTTGGAGATGATATGGTGCTGGCGGGGATCATACCGGTTGGAGTTGACCCCCATGACAATGGTGATATCCGGATCACCGGCCGGTGCGGAGATGAGAACTTTACGGGCACCGGCTGTTAGATGTTTGGCGGCGCCCTCTCGATCCCGAAAGATTCCGGTGCTTTCGGCCACAATATCCACCCCAAGATCGCCCCAGCCAATTTTTTCGGGGTCTTTCACGGACCGGATTGCAATAGATTTGCCATCGATCTCGATGCTGTCTTCCTTGGCAGTAACTTCCTTATCCAACCGACCGTGAACGGAGTCGTATTTCAATAAATAGGCCATCGTCGCCGAATCAGTCAGATCATTGATCGCCGCTACCTCCACGTCGGGATGATTCAGAGAGGCTCGCAATACCATCCTCCCGATTCTACCAAAACCATTGATTCCAAGTTTTATACTCATTTATCCCCCTTCATATTTTTTTTGTGTTCGTGTTAGTGGTTGAACTTTTATGATAATTTTAAGAGAAAATCTCTGCAACCGCCCACCGGGTTTAGACCTACGGGTCGGAGGCTGAATTCTCAGCGGTAGGCTGGGATTTTGCCAGTTTTTTCATCATTACCAGTGCATCTTCCTTTGAATCGCTATAATATTTAGGTCGACGTCCGATCTCCTTAAAACCGAGTTTTTCATAGAGTTCGACCGCCGGGATGTTTGAGGGGCGAACTTCAAGAAAAACCGAGTTCGCTCCCTGCCGGGTGCCCATAGTGAAACAGCTGTTAAGAAACCAGGTGGCAATCCCGTGTCCCCGCCGGGCTGGAGTCACGGCGATTTTTAAAATGTGCAGTTCATCCGCCACCCGGCGTATGAACGCATATGCAACTATCTGTGATGTGTTATCCGCTTTGGCTGATTTGACCACATAATTGCAGGCATTCTGAGAGGACAGTTCACCTTCAAAAGAAATACGGCCCCAAGGCCATTGGAATGAGAGCTGCTCGATTGCAAGGATCGGTTCAAGGTCGGTCCTGTTTATGGTCTCGATCCGCCACTTGTTCACTTTTTAGCTCCGCTTGTTGCCTTTCAAAATTCCACTGGCCAGGGATATACTTTTTTTGCCGAAGGATTCCAGGTTTGTCGCAAGTTCATCTAGTTTCATTTTTTTCCGCATACTTGCCGCTTGGATCAAAACCGGGAGGTTGACTCCGGATAATACCTCAATACGACCTTCCTCGAGAAATGAATAACTCAAGTTGGAGGGGGTGCCCCCGAACATATCCGTCAGAATAAGGACGCCTTCCTGCCCTTTAACATTTTTTATTCCTTGGGAAATTTTGTCGCGTAATTTTTCTGAATTTTCACTCAAGTCAATGGAAACCGATTCGAGCGACTCGGGTCGGCGGCCGATAATAAACTCAGCCGCCCCTATCAACGCTTCTCCAAGCTGGCAATGTGTTACAATAACAATACCGATCATAAATCACCGTATAAATACTATATTCTATTATTCTTTTTGTTACAGGATTTTCGGGAAATCTTTGATCTATACAGGCTGGGTTCGGTCGCGGTGATTCAGTTCCACTGTTTTACCCATGGCACGAATATGTTCATATATGGTCCGGGCAATGGTTACGGAACGATGCCGACCACCAGTACATCCGAGTGCAATGGTTAAATAGGCCTTTCCCTCTTTTTCGTACAAAGGGATTAAATAGTCAAGAAGATCCTGATATTTCTTAAGAAAATCACGAGTTTCATCATTGTTCAGGACAAAATCTCTGATCTCCTGGGTTTCTCCATCTAGTTCCTTTAATTCCGGAATAAAATAAGGATTTACCAGAAATCGCACATCCATAATCAAATCGGCATCATTGGGGATTCCGCGTTTATAACCAAAGGAGAGAACATTAATCTGCATCGGCACAAGTTCTCTGCTTCTTTGGGCCAATTCAAGTACCTTGGATTTGAGCTCATGAACATTGAACTTGGAGGTGTCGATTACCAGATCTGCTGCCGACCTCAAGTCTTCCAGCTGCTCTTTTTCAGTCCGAATGCCGTCAAGCAGACTTTTCTCCGGAGACAGGGGATGCTGTCTGCGTGTTGTACTGTACCGTTGGAGCAGGATTTCTTCTTCAGCCTCCAGGAAGAGAATTTCGAAATGATATCCTTTTAGCTTAAGCTCATTGAAGACGGCGCTGTATTTGGCAAGAAAGCCTCTCTCGCGCAAATCCATTACCAGGGCGATTCCTGTAATTTCAGAATCTGGCTCCATCGGCATTTCAAGAAATTTCGGCAGAAGACCCACCGGCATATTATCGATGCAGTAAAATCCGCCATCCTCCAGCGCGGCCATGGCCGTACTCTTTCCGGAGCCTGAAAGTCCTGTAATTATAAGTATGGTTACGTTTTTCACTTTAGATTTTAATATTTAGGTCTTCGGATATTGTTTTCTGTAAGGATAGAACGGGGCCCCCTGAGCAAGGTGTACGAATAGTTCTTTGTTGGAGGGTGGCGACCGATAGAGCAGTCCAAAAGCTTTATCTGGAAGACGATGCAGCTAAAACTCTTCATCCTCCTCTTTGATAATGCCTAATATTTCGTCGCTGTCAACAGCTTCCAACAGCCGGCTTTTGAACGGGTCGTTTTTAAGGATACGTGAAATTCGGGCCAGCAGTTTCAGGTGAAGACCCGTGGAGTTTTCCGGCGTGACCAAGAGAAAAAAGATATGCGTCGGCTGGCCATCCAGGGATTCAAAATCGACGCCCTTGCGACTCAGACCAAATCCAAGCACAAGTGATTCAAGATTTTTCATCTTTCCGTGGGGAATGCCGATCCCACCACCAATACCGGTGCTTCCGAGCCGTTCTCTTTCCATCAGGACTTTGGACAGGTCCTTCTGGCTGACACCGGCTATTTCAGCCACTGGAACCACGAGTTCTTCCAAAATCCCTTTTTTGTTTAGAGCTTTTAAATCAGGTAGAATTGATTTCCTATCTAAAACATCGCAAATTTTCATTTTGAGAATACCATACGGCAGTCCGGATTTAAAATACAAATCGTTGAAGCGCTAACTATAATCACGAACTGGGCTGAATCAAGCCATAGTGTCCGTCTTTGCGTCGATACAGCACATTTATCTGATCAGACCTGGCATTGGTGAACACCAGGAAATTATCCTCAATCAAATCCATCTGTAATACGGCTTCTTCAACATCCATCGGTTTATATTCTATATTCCTGACTTTTACCTGTCTTTCACTTTCATCTTCCGGCAGATTTTCAGCCTCCTCGAGAATGGAGCGGCTGCGGTTTTTGGCTGCAGATCGGCGTTCTCTTATTTTTTCTTTATTTTTCTTAATTTGTTTTTCAAGCTTATCCAGCGTCATGTCGATGGCGGAATACATGTCGATAGTTTCTTCTTTGCCGTTTATATTAAGTTTATCGCCGGCAATGTTGATTTCAGCGATGTGGCGAAATTTTTCGACAGCAAGGACGACATTGGCTTCGGCCGGATTGTCAAGAAATTTGTCGAAACGATCCAGTTTGTCACTCACATATGCTTTCAGATGTTCAGAAGGATCAAGGTTTTTAAAGGTTACGGATGTTTGCATATTCTATGCTCTCCCTAAATTTGTTTGCGTTTATTGGATGGCAATACTTTCAACATCTCACGATATTTGGCAACGGTCCTGCGCGCGATGTGAATCTGATCTTCTTTCAAGATCCGGGCGATCTTATCATCGCTGTAAGGCTTTTTCTGATCTTCATTCGCAATGATTTGTCTTATTTTCTCCTGAACGCTGGCAGAAGCAATCGACCCGCCCTGGGACCGTCTAATAGAGCTATTAAAAAAATATTTCAACTCAAAAATACCCTGAGGGGTAAAAGCATATTTGTTTGTCGTGACCCGGCTGATGGTGGATTCATGCATTTGAATGTCCTGGGCCACATCTCTTAGCACCATTGGCTTTAGATGGGCAATGCCTTTGTCAAAAAATTCGCGTTGATAGCGCAAAATGCTCTCCATCACCCGGTAGATGGTTTTTTGACGTTGATGAATGCTCTTAATCAGCCAGGCAGCAGATCGCATTTTTTCCTGGATGTAGTCTTCAGCCTCCCCGGAGATATTTTTGCCGCGGGTGATAGAGCTTTTATAAAAGGAATTTACACGCAGTTTCGGCATGCCGTCGTCATTGAGCATGATGACGAATTCATCTTCAAGTTTATAGACATATATATCCGGATTGATATACTGAGGGGTTTCATCACTGAACTGACGGCCGGGCTTGGGTTCCAGACTTTTGATGACGTTAATCGCTGAAACAACCTCATCCATGCTCTTTTTGAGGGCCTTGCAAATAGCCTTGTAATTTTTCTTTTCCAGATTGGATAGATGATTGGTAATGATATCGATCACTATGGTGTCATCCAAACCTAGAAATTTAGCCTGAATCAGCAGGCATTCGCTAAGATCCCTGGCGCCAATGCCGATGGGATCAAAAGTTTGGATAATTGACAGAACTTCCTCGATTTTTTCAGGCGCTGAGCCACTCGTACTCACAATTTCTTCAACCGAAACTTCCAGGTAGCCATCCTTGTTCAGATTGCCGATAATAAGGCTGGCGATTCTTTCCTCTTCTTTATCCGGTTTGGTCATTAGAAATTGCCACAGCAAATGATCATTTAATGATTCATTGCTGGCGATGAAGGCTTCAAACCTCGGTGTGTCCCTGTCTTCCGATTCATGGTGAACCCTTCCGGGCGTATTGTACTCATCCAGATAGTTGCTCCAATCGATATCCTCCTGGATTTTGTCTTCTATGGTAACTTCTTTAACCTCAAGGTTTTCGGTGGTTGCAGCTTCCGCTGGTTCGGTCGATTGCTCGGCGGAGGTGCCGTCCGGCACTTCCTCCAGGGCCGGATTTTCCTCAAGCTCTGTTTGAATCGTATCCATGAGCTCCAGCCTGGACAACTGCAACAGCTTGATCGCCATCTGAAGTTGGGGCGTCATAATAAGTTGCTGGGTCAGTTTGAGTTGTTGTCGCAGTTCAAGTGCCATTTTATCCGTTGGTGTTGTTTTTTATGTGTTTTCCAAAAGAGGATCTAAATGAATCCTAATCCATCTATATCTCCGTCCTATTTATGAAATTTCCGATAGCGGACCCGGACGAGCTCAGCCGGTCGCAGCGCAGCGTAGATCCCGATTTATCGGGGAATTGAAACTTGAAGTTTGTAAATTGAATATTTGTGGATGTCGCTCTCCGAGGCGCAGGCGCTAAAACCCCTACGAGCCGGAGGCTTCGCTCCGTCTTTTTTAAAATCGAAAGAATACCTTATTTAAAAGTTTATAGTTTGCAATTTGAGTGCCAGTATTGACAAATATTTTTATTTTAGTTGAAATGCTTACAAATTGCAACCACATTCACAGGCCGGACAGGGTGCCGTTAATAGAGCAGTAGCTATTTGAAATTTGAGATTTTTTAGGCTTTCGGCAACTTGCCTGAAAATCCTCATCGAGTTCGGCTGAAAATGGGCCAAAAATATGTCTTGCCTGGCTATCAGCGTTTACCCCTCCCCGGAATTGCCTCAAAGCCCCGGGGAATTGTGGCGACAACGTTTCCTTTTAAAAAAATTTTGTCGGCGTTTAAATCATATTGAGCGGACTCCGCCGTGAGTTCGGCACCTTGTCCCAAAATTCGAATCGATTGGTCGCAAATAATGATACGCTGGCCGTGTGCATAGTTCAGATGTTCAGTCTTCATCTGATATTCTTCATTTCTTATCACAACATTACCAGAGAATTCAATGTCATTTGTATCGGTTTGTAATATCCCCTGATCGGCTTCGAGGTAAACTTCGCGATTGTCTTTAAGGAAATAGACAACCGACAGGTTTTTTAAATCGACTTTGTTTTCGGCTTCCATATAATTGGCAGAATCGGCCTCCAGACTCCATTCTTTTTTGCCGTCGCGGGTGGCGGTCTGCCGGATTTTACCCAGCGACAAATTAGCTCCTTCCTTGATGGAGGTAAGCAATGTTTCAGGCGCGTTGGAGACCTGGCGGTAGCCGAGGAACACACTCACAACCGTACCGACGGACACCAGGATGACGATCAGTAAAAATACGCTCAATTTTTTGGTTTTCTTTAGCCGAGACCAAACCATATTTAAATACAGGTTTCAGTGTTCAGAAGCCACTAATATATTCTAAGCTTTAAGGAGGCTTTGCCCCAATGTTGCAAGGTTGGGTTTCTAGAACTGGTCGATCAATTTTTCCCATTCCCCGCGGGCTTTTAGCAGCGCCTCGCACACTTCTCTAACCGCTCCGCATCCCCCTGTCGCCGATGTCGTCCAATCCGCATTTTGGAGGACGGTCTCACTGGCATCGGCCACGGCAACGGACAGACCAACGCGTCGCATCAGTGGCAGATCGGGCAGATCATCCCCTATATAAGCCGTTTGTTCGGGGGCAACCCCGGTTTGCTTGGCAATTTTAGCAAGTATCTTCGCTTTGTCCTGAATACCCTTAAATGAATATTGTATACCAAGGTCGCGGCAGCGATGATCAAGGGCCGGGGATTTTCTGCCGGTCACAATGCCGACTTTGATACCGGCCTCCATTGCCAGCTTTATACCGAGACCGTCTTTCACATTGAAAATTTTTGTTTCTTGGCCATCATGGCTGTAAATAATGGCGCCATCGGTGAGCACCCCGTCCACATCCAGCAACAGGAGTTCGATAGATTTTAACTTTTCCGACAATTCAGAATTTTTCATTTCAGAATCAGTATAAATTACATGCGTCAACAGCCATTAGCCATTGCCTATTGTGTGGATTGATTTAAGCTGGGAGAGCAGCTCATAAATGGTATCGAGTTTTAAGGAATTGGGACCGTCGCAGAGAGCCTTGTCTGGATTACTATGAACTTCCATGAAAATGCCGTCTACTCCCGCGGCCGCCGCTGCTCGGGCCAGCATAGGCGCATATTCCCGCTGCCCGCCGGAGCTTGTACCGGCTCCGCCGGGCAACTGGACGCTGTGGGTGGCATCAAAAATTACAGGATAGCCGATTTTACGCATAATCGTAAAACCGCGAAAATCCACAACCAGGTTGTTATACCCAAACATCGTTCCCCGCTCGGTTATCAAAATCCGGCGGTTTCCGGCAGAGGTGATTTTTTCCACAACATTGGCCATATCCCAGGGCGCCAGGAACTGACCTTTTTTGATGTTCACCGGCTTGCCGGTTTTTGCGACTTCGATAACGACGTCGGTCTGGCGGCATAAAAAAGCCGGAATCTGGATAATGTCCAGTATCCGGGCTGCCGCAGGGATCTCGCTGATGCGGTGTACATCTGATAGGATCGGGATGTCGAGTTCTGCTTTAATTTCCTTAAGGACCCTGAGCCCGTCGTTTAAACCAGGCCCCCTGAAAGCTGCAATTGAAGTGCGATTGGCTTTATCATAGGAAGCTTTGAATATAAAAGGGATCTCCAGCTTGGAGGTGATCTCCTTGAGAATGCCTGCAATCTCCCGGGTCGTCTCATAATCCTCGATGACGCAGGGGCCGGAAACAAGAACCAGGGGCGAACCGCGTCCGATGACGATATCACCTGTTTTTATTAGATTTGACATATACAATGCCTCACTCGGCGGCCGGGCTTGAATTGGGCTGGTGAAAATTACTCGTAATCTATCCTCTAAGTTTTATCCTGACGTTATTCCAAAATTGAGGTTTATTTAAGTCTTTAATACTCCGTCCGCTTGCAGCCGGAAACGCCATTATTTTAGAATATTCCATATTTATCGTGCAGCCTGCCAAAAGTCAAGAATCGAAAACAGGCCTTGATTATCGGTGGACTAACTGCTATTTAGAAAGATTACTATTTTGCGAAAGGAACCGATACTATCAATTGAGATCCGATAAAAAACATAGCAAATTCTGGTTAATCGCTATTATATGTTTGATGATCATGCTGCCCGGCGGATGGTTTTTGTGGGATCGCCTGGAGAAAGAAAAGCCGGCCATAGACATGAATTTACGTTCTCCCCATCTGGGCCGAGATCAGGAATTCACCCTTGCAGTGTCGGACTCCAAAAGCGGTCTGCGGAGGCTCTGGGTTGGCCTTCTAAAAAACGGTCAGGAAACTGTTCTGTACGATGAGAAGTTTCCTTCCGCCGGTTTTTTTAAAGGCGGAAAAATCCACGAGACGTCTGTTGAAATCCGGTTAGAGCCCGCGGTGTTGGGATTTGCCGACGGTGCAGCGATCCTGCGAACGGTTGTATCGGATTATTCATGGCGTGACTGGTGGAGGGGGAACAAAACCTATACTGAAAAAAACGTGATGATCGACACCCGCCCGCCCGAAATCGAGGTCTTGAGCCGAGCACACAATATCAACCAGGGTGGAGCAGGGCTGGTAATTTTTCGTACCTCTGAAACCTGCTCGCAAAGCGGTGTCCAGGTTGGTGACAGCT
>CAVXXE010000005.1:0-8284 GCA_963765595.1 uncultured delta proteobacterium | reverse complement strand
TGATTGCCGGCTTTCGGGGAGGTTGATAGAACAGGTGTTGCCAGGGCGAAAAATAAAAAAACAGCGTTCGCAATAACAAGGCTCAAACCTTTTAAGCTAATGGCGTACTTTTTCATGTGAGGTAATTCTCAAAATTAAGCTGCTATTGCATTCCAATCAGCTGCTCAACCAAATCCCCAAAATGCGCAACAGCCCGCTCGATCGGCTCCGGTGAGCGCATGTCGATTCCGGCATCCAGCAGTTCATCAAGGGGGAACTTGCTGCCGCCCAGTTTTAGAAAACCCAGATAGGCTTCCCGGGCGGTTTCACCCTCGCTGACCACTTTATCCGCCAACGCAATGGCTGCGGACACACCCGTTGCATATTTGTAGACGTAAAAGGCGGAGTAAAAATGCGGGATGCGGAGGTATTCGAGCGACAGCTCCGGGTCGAGGACCAGGGTGTCGCCAAAATAAACTTGCAGCAGTTCGCGATATTTTTCAGTCATCACCTTCAGGGTCAGGGGGCCATGGGCTTCGACAATGGCGTGGGTAATCCGTTCAAATTCCGCAAACATGGTCTGCCTGAAAAGCGTCGCCCGGATGTTGTCGATTTCTCTGTTTAAGATGAATGCTTTCATCTTCGGATTGTCTTTATATACTTCCAGCAAATATCTGCTTAGAAGCGCTTCATTGAAAGTGGAGGCCACCTCAGCCACAAAGATTGAATAATCATGGTCTACGTAGGGTTGATACTTTCTTGATAAGTATGAATGCAGGGAATGTCCGGCTTCATGGATCAAGGTGTAAAGACTGTTAAGATTATGCTCATCGTAATTCAGAAGGATATACGGCGGCGAATCATAACAGCCGGAAGAATAGGCGCCGCTTCTCTTACCGCGGTTTTCATAACGATCCACCCAGCCGCCCAAAAGGCCTTCTGCAAGAACCTTGCAATACTTCTTTCCCAGGGGCGCCATCGCCGAGACCCCCACATCGACGGCTTCTTCATAAGGCATCCGGAAATCGACATCTTCGATAAGCGGGACATACGTATCATAAAAATGAAGTTCTTTTAGCCCGAGTGCTTTTTTTCTGAAATTTAGATATTTGAACAAAGGATCCAGATTTCTCTTCACGGATTCGATAAGGGTATCATAGACCGTCTCCTGGATATTGTCGCTGAAAAGAGCTGAAATCCGACAATTATTAAAATTTCTAACCCGTGAATAAAAAAAGTCCTTTTTTAATGAGTTTGACAGGGTTGCTGCCAGGGTATGCTTATGATCCTGGTAAGCCTGATAATACTGGCAAAAGGCTTTTTTACGGAGTTCACGATGGGAGCTGGTCAGGAAGGTGTTAAAATTTCCGTGGCTCAATTCGATTTCATTTCCGCTGTCATCGGTGATGGTCCCAAATTTCAAATCGACATTGTCCAGCTGACCGAACACCTGGGACGGGCCATTGGCAATCTCCCGGCTCATGGCCAGAATCTGTTCTTCCATCTCATTGCGGGTATGGGGTTTGTACCGCAGAATTTTTTCCAGATAAAATCTCAATCCATCTAAAGCGGCGTCTTCCATGTACCGATTTATGACCTCATTGGGAATGGCCTGGATCTCCGGCGTCAGATAACTTGCCATTTCTGCAGAACGGGTCGACAAATTGAGGGCTCTTTGGTGAAAGCCCTGATATAGCTGATTGGATTTATCTTCATCGCTTTTAAGGTGGGCATAAGTATAAAGTTGTTCAATCTTACGGGTAAGTCCCAGGTGGAAGTCAATTGCCTCTTTAAAGATCGCAACTGAATCTTTCAGACGACCGTTATATTTTTGATAAGACGATAACTGCGTTTCGACTTCGACAAACATGGTTTCCCATTTTTTGTCGGATTCAAACAGTGGTGTCAGGTCCCATTTGTGCTCAGCGGGCGTTTCACTGCGTTGCGGTATCATTTTGCCGGCCATGTCAATGCTCCTAGTACTCCGTTTCATACATTTTGCGGTCAAAAATGACAATTTGAAATAGTATTGTATTTCATCCGTTTTGAAGCAGCATTGAAATCCGAAATTCGAATATCGAAGCACGAAACAAATTCAAATGACAGAAATCTCAATGACAACGACGGAAAACGACAGTACCATAACGCAATTGTTTTCAAAAATCCGATGTCAAACCTTGAATCACTAATTCTATTTCTTCATCTTTTCCCATTCGACATTCTATGTTGGATGTTCGATGTTCTTTTTTTTAGTCCCTCCTGGACAAAAACAATTTAGCGCTATTGGGTTTAGCCCTTTCTATCCACCTTCTTTGCATAGCCGGCCGCACCGATCCCTGCCACGCAGCCTTCGCCCACGGCTTTAGCCATCTGCCACGGGGGGCCACAAATGTCACCGGCGGCAAAGACGCCGGCAACATTGGTTTCCATCTTTTTGTTGGTCTGGATATACTTCATCTCATCATCCAGCAGAACGCCAAGATGGGTGGCAAGCTCCATGATTCCCTTGGCACCGAGTTCGATAAATACCCCATTGACCGCAATGATTGACCCGTCTTCCAGGCGGATTGCCTCCACACTGTCTTGCCCGACAATATCCCTGACCTTAGCGTCTTCGTGAACAATGACATTACTGTTTCTGAGCTGTTCTTTGAGAGCTGCGGTGACGTCAGGTTTGCTACAAATCAGGTGAACAGACCTGGCATAGTCAAGCATGGTCAGTGCACCGGACACCGCCGCACTGGCACCACCGACCACGGCAACATCTTCTCCTTTGTAAAAATTGGCGTCGCATTCCACACAATAACTGACACCGCGGCCCAACAGTTTTTTTTCTCCGGCAACGCCCAACTTATTGCGGGTCGTTCCGGTGGCAATAATGAGCGATTTGCTTTGAAGATCAAGCCCGCTTTCAGTGAGAATTTTAAAAACTGCTCCATCGGGCCCTATTTTCAGAACATCTTCTTCGAGCATCTCGGCGCCGAAGTTCACTGCCTGCTGTCGGCCGACGCTGAGCATGTCTTCACCGGTTACGTTAAACAGGCTGCAAAAATTCTCGACGTGGGCATGAAAAAGACTGCTTTTCGATTCTTTACCCAGTACGAGCACGGAGACCCTTTTACGGGCTGCGTGAATGGCCGCTTGTAAACCGGCCGGTCCGGTTCCCAGGATAACCACATCATAATTTGCTGAATTAAGCATTCTCAAATCCCCTGATATTTGAAAAGAACCATGAACGCAAAGAATCCATGCCTGGAGGCATGGCCTCCAAGCCGCGGATTCGGCAGCAGCGTTTATTCACCATTTTTTTAATTCGCCCCAAAAAAAATAAGCATCGTGAAGCCAAATACAAGCGCTTGTGTTTTTGCTATTTGCCAAATTGACAAACCCTTCGACTTTCTCTATACTCTCGCAGTCTTGGGTTCGAATCCTAATTTTTGACAGGGAGATAACTATGCAGGCACTAATTCCTTTAAATTACCGTATCCATCTGGAACCTGATCTGACCCGTTTCAAATTTGATGGCAAATGCGAAATTCTGCTGGACGCACCCCAAAGCATTTCCGAAGTAGTCTTGAATATTCTTGAAATTGCCATCTGGAGCTGCCGGCTCCGACAAGGTGATGGATTCGTGAATTGTGCATTTACGGTGGATCCTGACAGAGAAGAAGTCCGTGTAAGTTTACCCGAACCCATGTCCGGAAAAATCAGGCTGATCATCGATTATCAGGGTTCGATCAACGATAAAATGGCCGGCTTCTACCGCAGTAAATATACCTTTCAGGGAGCAACCAGATTTATCGCAGTCACTCAGTTTGAGGAAAGTGATGCCCGGCGGGCTTTCCCATGCATGGATCATCCCGCCCAAAAAGCAACTTTTGATATAAAAATTGACATCGACAATCAACTGGTGGCCATTTCCAACGGGGCTGTAAAAAAGGAAGATCGGCTCGACAACGGCAAAAGGCGGATCACATTCGAGCAAACCCCGAAAATGTCGACCTATCTTGTTTTTTTCGGTGTCGGTGAATTTGAGTTTACCCTGGATGAAAAAGACCGCCGGGTTCGGGTCGCCACGCTTCCCGGCATGAAAAACTATGCGCAATTTGGGGTTGAATTCGGCCGCAAGTCCCTTGAATTCAGTGAGACTTATTACGCCATCGCCTATCCCCTGCCCAAAATGGATCTCATTGCAATCCCGGATTTTGCCTTTGGTGCCATGGAAAACTGGGGAGCCATTACTTTCCGTGAAAATTTGCTGCTTCATTATCCGGGAATTACCTCTAAATTCGGAGAAGAAAGAATATGCGAAGTCATCGCCCATGAAATTGCCCACCAGTGGTTCGGCAACCTGGTGACCCCTTCCGACTGGCGATTCCTCTGGCTCAACGAAAGCTTTGCCACCTATTTCGGATACGGGGTGGTTGATTATTATTATCCCAAATGGGATACCTGGCAGCAGTTTCTTAACGGCCAGACCGGCTCTGCCCTGGTTCGTGATGCGCTTCATGAAACATTTGCCATCGAAATCCCGGGTGGTGAACACGTTGTCATCAATGCCAGCACTGCGCCGATTATTTATAACAAAGGCGGTAGTATATTAAGGCAAATCGAAGGATACATTGGCAAGGATAATTTCCAGAAGGGATTGCAGCATTATCTGAAAACTTACGAGTACGGATGTGCCGACAGTCAGCACCTCTGGCAATCCTTTGAAACCGTGACCCAGCAGCCTATAAGCGCCATGATGAAAAGCTGGATCGAGCAGCCCGGATTTCCGCTGATCACGGCCAGGCGGCAAGATAGTCGGCTGATATTGACCCAGCGGCGATTTACCTATCTTCCCAATGATTTCGACCAAAATTGGCTGGTGCCGATCTCCATCAGCCTTTTTTCCAAAGCAGGTGTGACACGACGGGTAACCACACTATTAGACAAGATCGAACAGGAAATAGACTTGGATGAAGATATCCTGGCCTACAAAATCAACGATCGGCAAACAGGATTTTACCGGACCCAATACATTGATGTGGATAACATGGAAGAACTGGGCGCACGGGTACTTGAAAAATCAATCCCCCCCGAAGATCGCTGGGGACTTGAAAACGATTTCTTTGCTCTGGTTCAAACCGGTGATTCATCCATGCAGGATTATCTTAATTTTCTTTCCTTTTACCAAAAAGAGGACGCCTATCTGCCGTTGACCAGCATGGCCAACAATCTTTACTCGGCCTATCTTGTAATGGATGAGAGCTGGCGGCAAAAAATAGCATCACTGGCAAAATCCCGCTTTGAAGACATATTGGAAAACATCGGATACGAACCGGTATCAGACGAAAATCACACAACATCACACTTACGGGATCAACTCATCTGGGATGCGGTGCTGTATGGTTCAAAGCCGGCCCTGGATTTTGCCGCGAGCCAATTTGCGGTCTTGATGCGCGGCGGCACCGTCCATGCCGACATTATGAAAAGCGTGATGCGGGTGGGCGCGCTGGCCGGCATTGACAAGACGTTTGACTGGTTTGATCGGCAGCTGCGGGAATCTAAAATCGAACATGCCCGCCTGAACATGTTATCCGCCCTGGGTTGTTTCAAAGATGACGCGCTGATAATAAAATCCCTCCGGTACACTCTGGATGCCGTCCCGGCCCGCAACAAGTTTATACCGGTGGTGGCCATGGCCTCAAATCCCTATGCGATCCCTTTGCTGTGGGATTGGTATGTAAACAACCTGGCGGAAATTGAACAATTTCACCCCATGCTTTATGAACGGGTCATTGCCGCAATCATTCCAACTGCAGGAATAAAAAGAACCGATGAGGTGAGAACGTTTTTTGACGATTACCTGAAAAAATCCGATAAGGCCAAAGATATTATCAAATTGTCTCTGGAGCGACTGGAAATCAACCTGAGGATGCGAAATGCCTTGTGAGGTTCACTTAAGTTTCATACAATTCACAAGGTATAAGATTAGGGCGCATTTTTTCGCCCATATCGACTTGACAAGCATCTCACATTTTTTTATAAAAACGGATCTGATAATGATTCCTATCTAACTCAATTCATAAGCCACCGGCTTTGCAGGTGAGAATTTAAAAGGTTCTACCGTTACGGCGAGGGCATGCTTTTTGGTGCAAATCTGATCACTGCCGGGGGCTTATGAATTGAGATAAAAAAGAATTTTTATGTAATTTTTTGCAATTTGCTGGTATAGGCCATGAGAGCAACCAGATATATGGCAATGATGAATCGGTCAAGTCGTCATCAAAACAGACAGATCCACTTAAAAGAGATCAGTCAATGTCACGAAAATATTCGAGGTATAGCGGCAGCTGGTTTAACGTCAGACATATTAAAAAATTCTTTTTAAAAATCAGCGGTCACCAGCAGAGGTAGCCCAGGCCCCTTCCAGGGGCCATCCTCATACCCCCAGCTTTGCTGGTGGTCGCTGATTTGGGTGATTCAGATCGTTTAAGGTAACGTTAAGCAAGATCAAGAGGGAATTTTACCACCCATCCAATCTGTGACGTTTCGGGAGATCTTTTTAAATATGAATCGGCGCACCTTCCTTAAAATTGCCGGCATGGGCAGCATTTCATTTGCATTCGGCTGCAGTCCCCCCGAAAAACATCTTTATTCTCTGGTCAAGGCCCCTGACGACATGGTGGTCGGAGAGGCCACCTGGTATGCCTCCACCTGCCGGGAATGTCCGGCAGGCTGCGGTATTCTGGCTAAAAGCAGGGAGGCGCGTATCGTAAAAATTGAGGGCAATCCGCTGCACCTGATCAATAAAGGCAGGCTCTGCATGCGGGGGCAGGCTGCCCTGCAAGGACTTTACAATCCGGACAGACTTAAAACCCCGTTGCTTAAAAAAAATGGCAGTTGGCAGCCGCTATCCTTCTCGAAAGCGGAGTCCATATTAAAAATCAAAGCCGCAGAGGCGGCTCTAAAGGGGCAGAATCGGGTACGCATGCTGACCGAAACTGTCGGCAACAGCCTCATGAATTTGCTAACGGCTGCTTTGGCAAACTTAAACTCCCAGCCGCCCTTGGTATTTGAACCCTACGCCTATGAATCCTTAAAAACAGCCAATCAAAAGGTGTTCGACGTTGACGGACTGGTATCCTATCGCATGGACCAGGCCGATATCCTGGTATCCTTCGGCGCTGACTTTCTTGAAACCTGGCTATCTCCGGTCGAATATGCATGGAAATTTAAAGCCATGCATGCCCTTAAAGACGGAAACAAGAATCTATTTTTTCAGGTCAGCCCGTATCAATCTTTGACCGGTGCAAACGCCGACCATTGGTTAGCCTGCAATCCCGGCAGCGAGGCCGTTATCGCTCTCGGTCTGGTCAGACAAGCTCTGGATATCGGCAAAGGTAAAAATCTTCCTAAACCATTTTACGAATTTTTAAACGAAGCCACCGCAGCATATATTCAAGGCATGGTACTGGAGCGGTCTGGAATTCCGCTGTCATTCTACGAAAAACTGATCATCGGGCTCATGGACGCGCGCGCGCCACTAGTGCTCGGCACAAATACCGGTGCATCCGATCTTAACGGCCTACAAACCAACCTGGCCGTTAATTTGCTCAATCTTGTTCTCGATCCAAATCTGCGTCTAATAGATTTCTCAGCGCGACACCGGGTCGAAACGGCGGCCAAGCGATCTGATATTCTGCAGTTTTTCTTCTCATTGAATACCGAGGGAGCCGATCTGCTTCTGTTGAATAATGTCGACCCGGCTTTTGCCCTTCCAAAAAACAGCGGCGTAAAACAAGCACTTGAAAACGATAAAATATTTGTTGTTTGCTTCACCAATTTCATGAACGAAACCGCTGAAATGGCTGATCTTGTCCTGCCGGTCCGAATGCCCCTTGAAACCTGGGATGAATATAGCGGCAAAGCGCAGCTGGTATCTACCTTGCAGCCGGCCATGGGTAAAATGACCAAGGCATCCAGCCTGGGGGATATCATGTTGTCTGCCGGCTTTGAAAATAACCCTCCGGCTAAGAAATACAAGGATTACCTGATCTCAAATCTTGCTGAAAAGCGCGGAATTACAGATGAAATCCAGTGGATTGAGACGCTTCAAAAAGGGGGAAAGTTTGGTCTGACGGTCACGCCCCATAAAGAGCAGACTTCCCCCAGCGCAAAAGACCTTGCAGACATACTGACGAAAAAGCCTGAATCACCGGAATCGGATTTAGCTTTTACGGCAATGCCATCCATCCGTTTCTTCGATGGACGGGGTGCCAACAAACCCTGGCTGTGTGAAATTCCAGACCCACTTTCT
>CAVXXE010000004.1:0-81219 GCA_963765595.1 uncultured delta proteobacterium | reverse complement strand
TATGTAGGGTGGAGACGCGGAGCCATGGTGCTATGATGCTCTAAAGCTGTGCTGGCTATTCTGCTGTTTCGCTTTATGGTTTGATGCTTTGCCGGATTGATAGGGTATCAACCCTCCGGTGTTAGGCTGTTGCAGATGCCGTGGTCTGGGCTATGAATTGTCGCCAACTCATTTGCACTTGCTCCCCTGTCTCCACACTATCTATTCATCCTCAAATTCCACCAGCATTTCAAAAGAAGCCTTACGAAGTTTTCGGTTCAACTCTCTGAAGGCCAGTCGGGCTCGATCAAGATCGTCGACACTACTGGTATAAGACAACTCATTTTCTTCAACGATATCGCGACCCTCTTTGTATATGACTTTTTCGTAGGCCGAATTCACCACCTGTGTGTGGAGTTCGCCGATTTGCTCGTTCAAGTTTTTGCGGGTCTCCAGCGCTTCGTGGAGATTGATCTGCTCTTGGCGGTATTCAACTCGACTGTTGAAGTTTGCCTGCTGAATGGCACTGTTCAGTTTACGCCGTTTAACTTCAAGTTTTCGAAGCTGTCGGCGTATCTCCGCCATATCGAAATCAGAAACGGGACGGCGACGGCCGTCATCATCTTTTGCCAAGAATAACCTGGCCCGGTTCTGCCTGGTCTCAGGTAAAGTATCTTTGAACGTTTTGATCCTGGCATCATACTCCGAACGGAGTTCCAGCGCCTCATAGATATATAATTTTCTTTTTTCTGCCATGGTTGTACTCCTTTTAATTAGCCACAGACCCACACAGACAGACACAGACAACTTTTTTAGGGTCTAATTCCCCGTAGCTTGCTGCGATATAGTAGAAATTATTCCTATAGCCCGATACCCCGTCCGCTCTGCTGCGTGGAACCTTCATTTGTTTAAAAATTTTTAAATATCTTCAGACGCACTCCACCTCTGGTGGTTCTGCCGGGAGTCGAAACCGGATAATACGCTTATAAGGCTTGCGCTCTGCCGTTGAGCTACAGAACCCCTTCAGGGCCCACAAAATCTCGCTTTCAGCGGGATTGCGCGAACCCTTAACTGCCGTCAGCAATAGCCGCTGCTTGATGCTATGCGGCTTAAGCTGTCCCCACCACAAGTATTCAGCCGAGTGTGATATACCAATTACAACAGCTGTCACCCTGTCATGGAAATCTACACCAGGCATCCTATTGGTTTTACAGTCAGCCGTATAGAAGCCGAATCGATGGGCTCCGGAATACAAACTGACCGTTTCGCCGGTGGGGCTTACCGTCTTGTTATTGGCCCATAAAAAAAAGCCCCCGTCAGCATGATTAAATACCGAAGGGGGCTTTAATAACACACTGAAATAAAGATGCTTACTTCATAGGCCCACCTCCCTGCGGTGAGTCTATAAAAGAAATAGCATCTGGATTTTGATTGCAGGAGAGTATCCAATTGCATGCAATCAAAAATTGTGGGTAATGACTGCTTTTTATATCTGTTGGGTAATGTTCCAAGAACGGTCGCATTTTTATATTTCTTATTTTCTTTAAAACTAATAATGCTTTTTGTATTTTACTTTCAATACATTTGGAACCGAGTATACAATATTGAAAAGGAATAGGCAAGTAAATAATCGGGTGAACAGCTCTGCACTACGCCTGGAGGAATACCGGGACATCCATTAAATTATAAAAAGCCAGGGGTCAAAGCTTGAATAGTGAATAAAAAAGGCTCAAGGCCTAAGGAGAAGGGCGCACGACTGAGGGCTAAAGGTCAAAGGTGAAGGGCTTAAGGCTGAAAGCTCAACGCTGAAAGAAATTTCAATAAACACCTGACAACCAGCAACGAACACAGCGAAACTGATAAACGAAGGGCTCAGGGCGCAAGCGGAAAAGCCGAGACAGGGAAAAAAAGAGACAGGCGAATAATGCTTAAGGGTGACGGAAATAAATAAATCCTCATTTTATGCATTTACATAACATGGTACATCAACGGCCCATTTTTCAATGTCCGTTATTCTGATAATCATTTTTTCTAATTGTTTTCTAGCTTTTTGGACCAATTTGATGCCTGTTTCATATGTGCCTTTGATAAGTTTAACCACTGGATTGTTTCCATTGTATTTCATGGTTCTCGCTAGACCTAGTACTTTTTCAACACTATCCAACAGTTGTCCATTCCAGTGGTTTTCCAGCACCGCCCACACTCTTTCGATGGGGTTGTACTTGCTGTGATAAGGAGGATAATACGCTAAACTGTTACGTTGCTGTCGGTGAAAAAAAGTAATTTTCATTATAGGCGGGAAGGAAAATGCCAAAAGGCTTCAGTACGATTTCAGGGTTAAAATCGTGGTCTGCTGCTTTAACACCTTGACGGCTGTAACCACCGCGCGAATAGTCACCAACTTTTACAGTGGCCTTGGTATCAATGGAGAGGCGGATCACGCCATCGGTTTGATCTGCAATTTGATTCACTAAGTGGACATAGGAAAAGATCGCATCAGTCTGCGCTATTTTTTTTTTGGTTTGCATTTATCAACTTTTTTAAGGAAAAGAATAATGTCACATCTTAAAAATTAAATATTCGCACAAAGGCGCAGAGACGCGAAGGGAAAGCGAAGGACGAGGGGAAGATGGACACCAAATGCTTGTCGGACCAAATTAAGCTATTGAAAATCAAAGAAATAAATGCTAAATGAGGGGTTGTTTAGGGTCTTAGAACCACCTTTTTGATAGCAAAAAAGTGGTTTTAAGAAAGATCAGTATTGATGGTCTTGTAAAAAGCCCGAAAATTGCCGATTTCCAAATTTCACACCTAATAATTTCAATAACTTATAGATCCACAATTCGAGAATTTTGACTTTTTACGAGATTGTCAATATTAGAAGCCGGTATTTTTCCAATAAAGAATAGGAATTGGGGTCGGGCCAAGATCATACGGATATCTGTTAATAAATATTCAAGAAATAGGTGTTTTCAGCCTTAAACGTCCATTTTTAGGTTCAAAATGAGCGGTTTAACGAGGCCAGACGTTAGGTTGGAGGTAAAAGGTAACAAGGATAAAGGAGAAAGGCGGAAGGACAGCAGCGGCGAAGTAGGGAAGATGTGAAGTCGAGATGCAGAGGTACAGATGCGGTCGTTGATTGAGTTCATTGGGTTGAATAAGTTGATTTGGAAACGAAATGGTCCTTTTATAAAAAAGGGCAATTAAATAGAGTATGCCAAAAAATATTATTTTGCTGAGCGTGTGTGGTGCTTGAGGCATATGCCATAATAAAGAATTTTTTATTTGAAATTTATGTACCGCCCAACTCTGCAATTGCTTCAGAGATAATGTTTTCGTTGACGCCCCGGCGTTTCAAACTTTCAACGAACTTGGAAAGTTCAGGGCCACCTTCCAATCGTTCAAGATCAACTCGTAACCCTTGTCCTATATATGCCCGGATTAAAGGTTGGTAGCCTGAAAAACCAAGAAGCGGCGCGATGCGCTTCAAATCATCTATCACGTCCATTGGCATTCTCAGGCTAATTACATCCATCGGCCGATTTTTTTGTAAACGTTTCTTTAAATTATAGCTCTTCATATTGTTGCCTCTCATGTCTTGTGACCGGTCTGGCGGAAATAATGCGAAAAATGTCATCCTTGAGCATTGTGTAGATTACGTAAAGTTATGTCTCCAGTTCATTGTCATCCCGACGATTATTTCTCGTATTTGGCCATTATGAATTTCCGGTTCCATCATCCGCAGAAACGGATCAAAAAATACTTCACATGCATTTTCGAAAGCGATACCGTGTTTGCGCAAGTTGGTTTCGGACTTATTGCTATCCCACTCGAATCGAATGCCATGTAAAGAATGCTCAAATTTCATAATACAACAATAAGAAAACATATATACAATGTCAATATGATTTTTGTTGGCTATATTGGAAGCTTGGGAAAAAATTAGGAAATATTAGGGACGTTTTAGGGGACGTTGTTGACATAAATCAACTAAATTCTTATTAGAGTCTGAACGGTATATTTCAAAAAAGTTTGGGGAAATAGAATGCCACGGAGAGCCCGTCTGGATGCCCTTGGTACATTGCACCATGTGATTATTCGAGGAATTGAACACAGACCTATTGTAGATGATGATAAAGACCACGAGAATTTTGTCTCACGTCTGGGCGAGCTTGCTGCCGAGACCGAAACCGGCATATTCGCCTGGACACTCATGACCAATCACGCCCATATTCTGATCAAAAGCGGATCATTTGGATTGCCACATTTCATGTGCAGACTACTGACCGGATATGCCATTACATACAATCTTCGCCATCGCAGGCATGGCCACTTATTCCAAAATCGATACCCCAGTTAAATGGAGCCTAAAATCAATAGCATCAAAAGCAGTTATTCTCTTATATAATGGCATACTACCTATATTAAACTAGATTTAACGGGGCAGGTAAATCGATCGTCTGTGAAGAAGATCCGTATTTTAAGGAATTGGTGCGCTATATACATCTCAATCCAATTCGTGCCAATATGGTTTTGGCAATGAAAGATCTGGATCGTTACAGATGGTCCGGGCATGGGGCCATCGTGGGGAAAGTGGATTATCCCTGGATGGATTGTGACTATGTGCTTCGTTGGTTTGGAGAAACGGTTAGAGGGGCCAGAATATCATATCTCGAATTTGTAAAGGAGGGGATTGAGCAAGGGCATCGTCCGGAACTTGGCGGAGGGCTCATTCGGTCTCTTGGCGGGTGGAGCACTGTTAAGGCTATTCGAAAGGCAGGGGTTATGGAGCTATCTGATGAACGAATTCTTGGCATTGGTGAATTCGTTCAGAAATTGATCGATGAGTCGGATGAAAATACCCGCCGGCAATTTAAAGGTAAAGAATATATCTTAAAGGCAAAGAGATTCATTAAGGAAGAGTGTCGCAGACAGAAATTTTATACGGAGCCATGACGGACGGCAGCCGCAACCGCTCCATTACAAAAGCGCGAGCAGACCTTGCGCAGAAGCTTCTCAATGAATACGGGCTAACAAAAGCTGAAACCGCACGTCAACTAGGTGTTTCAACTTCTGCCATTTCCAAGCAATTGTCACGGCAAAAGAAAAGTCCTGATGGCACTTAAGATCACCGCTAACCTAAACCTGACAAGCCGGACCCATAAGCTTTACTGGTCGGGATCGGGCCACACTAAGGTATTGATTTGTAATTTAAAGCTTTTCCCAAGTTTCTTTTGAAATTTCAGCCTCCTTCAATATTGACAATCCCGTAAAAAGTCAAAATTTTCGAATTGTGGATTCATAAGTTATTGAAATTATTAGGTGCGAAATTTGGAAATCGGCAATTTTTGGACTTTTTACGAGACCATCAATATTAGTTTCAACAAATTTTTACCAATGTCTTTTTTGTGTGGATTGGGAATCCTTATTCGCAAATCTTCTTTGACCATAAACTGGTGTTTACCCCGGAATCCAAGAAAATTGGCATTGAAAAATCTATTCGTTGAGTTCACCCGAGTTAAGATTAATAAGATACAAGACAGAGGCATGAAAACAGAAGCTGGGAAGGTTAGAAGATTAGTCTGCCACACTAACGGCGGAAAAAAATATGAAAGGTGGGCGCTTTGCGGATGGAGGTTTGAGGTAAGAGGTTGGAGCCAACCAGGAAAGCAGAAAATGAGAAGATCACTCCGGTGAAATTCGCTTCGCTCCTCATTGACAGGCCCTAGAAAAACGAATACCAAAAAATGGTTTAACGGGGTAAATATTTCACTGGGTAAAAATGATTAGGATGGGTTCCTTTAAACGTGTGAACGTTTGAACGTGGGAACATTACAATGTTGGAAGGTCTCTCATTTCGGTATCTTAGTGTTTTTTGCTTATTTTCAATAGTGGTAGCGACACTGTGCAATTAACAATTCATCTTTTTTAGCCTTATAAACAAACCGATGCTCTTTATTGATACGGCGTGACCAATATCCTTTCCAGTTGTAGCGCAATGGTTCAGGTTCACCTATTCCTTCAAATGGATTTCGCTTAGTTTCTATAATAATACGGTTAATTCGCCTGAGGATTTTTTTGTCTGTTTTCTGCCAATAAAGGTAATCTTCCCATGCTTGTTCAGCCCATGACAGTTTCATTCCTCAATAATCTCCCTCTCAATGCCTTTACCTTTTTCTAATTCAGTAATTGCAGCATTGAGTCGTTCAGCGTTTTTGGGGCTCTTCATGAGATATGCTGTTTCTTCGTATGATTTAAAATCATCAAGTGACAGAAGCACGGCTGTTCGTCCGTTCTGGCGTGTAATAAGGATAGGACAATGATCATCGTTGACTCGATCAAGGGTTTTTGCCAAATCTTTTCGAAACGTTGTGTAATTTATTGATTCCATATATTCCTCCTTTATGATTAAAGGAAATGTACTTGATTCTGTACGCAAATGTCAAGCGTTATTTTCGGTTAGGATGTGGGAGTGTTAAAACTTTAAAGTTAATATTTGACTTACCCCAGATTATTCAGTTCAGTGAGAGGCCCAGGATTGTCCCTCCAGAGGTCTATTGCCCCAACGTTCGTACACGAGCTCTCTCGCCGATACTTACGCTGATTTTAAACTAGATGAAGTTGCAACGACTTTGGCAATAAAGCTCAAAGGAGAAGGGGTAGATGTATACGGCGAAACATCGCATGGTGGATTGGGTGCTGATGAGCGTCAATTATAATACCCGCCTGACGACAATTAAAATTCCCGAAATCAAAAACTGAAAAAAACTGATAGAACCATCCAAATCTTTAGAGAAAAGGAGCGATTTGGATGGTATCGGACCAACAGGTAAGGAGGTTATACAAATTGGTACAGACAGAAAAGAATTTCGGGATAGCGGCAATCAAGGCGGGAATGGATGAAAAGACTGCCCGCAAGTATCGCAAGCTGGGCAAGCTGCCCAGTGAATTGGAGCAACCACACACATGGAGGACGCGCCAAGATCCATTTGAGGACAGCTGGGATGGGATAAAATTGATGCTGGAGATCAATCCGGGTTTAGAAGCCAAGACCATATTCGAGGATCTTCAGCGCCGGAATCCGGGTCGGTATGCCGATGGGCAGCTTCGCAGCTTACAACGGCATATTAAAGTTTGGCGGGCATCGGAAGGTCCGGCAAAAGAGGTTTTTTTTACTCAGCTTCACCATCCCGGCCAGTTGGGTCAGTCGGATTTTACTAACATGAACAAGCTGGAGATCACCATCGGTGGCATGCCGTTTGATCATCTGATTTATCACTTTGTGTTAACGTATTCCAACTGGGAGACGGGAAGTATATGTTTTTCTGAAAGTTTTGAGAGTCTGAGCGAGGGACTGCAAAATGCCTTATGGGTACTGGGAGGGGTTCCGGAAATGCATCGCACCGATTGTCTGACAACGGCGGTGCAAAAGACCAGCCACCCGGATGAATTTACCCTGCGTTACCAGGATCTTTTAGATCACTACAGGTTGAAAGGATGCAAGACCAATCCAAACAGTCCTCATGAAAACGGAGATGTGGAACAGCGCCATCATCGGTTCAAGCGGGCGGTGGATCAAGCGTTACTTTTAAGAAACAGCCGGGATTTTGCCGACCGGCAAGAATATGAGCAATTTCTTGGAAAGCTGTTTAAACAACTCAATGCCGGGCGCAGGCAACGGTTTTCTCAGGAGCAAGCGGTTTTGCAACGCTTGCCCAAACGCCGAATAGATGCATTCAAAAAAAGTTCCATGACTGTGGGACCCAGCAGTGTCATCCGGGTCAATCACAATGCCTACTCAGTGGACAGCCGGCTGACAGGCGAACGCATTAAGGTGCGTCTTTACATGGATCATCTGGAGATATGGTACGGGCAAAAAAGAGTTGATACGTTTGCGCGACTGCGCGGTGAGGGCAAGCATGCGATTAATTATCGGCACATTATCGACAGCCTCATACGAAAACCCGGTGCATTTGAAAACTACCGGTATCGTGACGACCTGTTCCCCACCAGCCGATTCCGTATCGCATATGACGATTTAAAACAACGACATTCCCAGTCAGTAGCCGCCAAGCAATATCTGAATATTTTATATTTGGCGGCCCGGGAAAGTGAAACAGCGGTCGATGATGTATTACGAATGCTGATCGATAAAAATATAAGAATCTGCGATGAGCAAGTAGAGGCACTGGTGCACTCCAGCCAACCGGTTCCGGTAGCCACCAAGGTGCGTGTCCCGGCAGTGGATCTGGCTTGCTATGATCAGTTGCTTGAGGAGGTGACAGCATGATGACTATCGATGAACAAATCCTCGACTATCTCAAGCAACTTCATATGCCCACTATGCGTGGATGTTATCAACAGATTGCTGATCAGGCACGAAAAGAGCCGTTTAGCTATGAGCAATATCTTCTTGAACTGCTCAAACTCGAGTGCGAAGCGCGTCGGCAAAATCGTATTGCCCGCAACCTTCGCGCTTCCAAACTGCCGCCTTCCAAAACGCTTGCCAACTTTGACAAAAAACGTCTACCGGTCAAGGTGGCTGCGCATTTAAATGTTTTAACCGACGGTTCCTTTTTAAGCCGGTGCGAAAATGTATTGGCTTTTGGGAATCCGGGCAGCGGCAAGACCCACCTTTTATGCGCCATCGGTCATGAGCTCATCGAACAAGGCAGACGGATTCTGTTTATCTGCTGCAGCCAGCTGGTACAGGATCTGCTAATTGCTAAAAGGGATCTTGCGATGAGCAAAGTTTTTAAAAAGTTATCGCGCTATGATGCGGTTATCATCGATGATATCGGATACGTTCAGCACAGCCGCCAGGAGATGGAGGTGCTGTTTACATTTTTGGCCGATCGTTACGAACGCGGCAGCCTGATGATTACCAGCAATTTGCCTTTTTCCAAATGGGAGCAGATTTTTAAAGATCCGATGACGGCCGCAGCTGCTATCGATCGCCTGGTGCATCACAGTGTGATTCTGGAGCTCAACATTGAAAGTTACCGGATGGAAGTGGCCAAGAAAAATAAGGGCAAAAAAACCTGATGGCTCGGCAAAGGGCTCTAAGTGAGTGGATTTTGAGTAATGGTAACCTATGGGCCGGACAGAGATCGTTGATTGTAGGGCATTCTCGTAAGCCCTTTTTCCGGCAAATCAAAGATAGGAGAAGAAATATGGAACAAACCGTTTACAACCCGCAAAAAGGCAGGCTGGAAACCATTAATATCGATTTTACGGATGAGAACACAACTTGGTTTGACGAATGCGAAGATAGCCATGGCATCTTCTCGATAACCGATTTACAGGGAGGTAGTATCCTAATCAAAGAAACAGATTACACCTATCCGCTTTACGTTTACGACATATCCAGAGCGGATATCGGCCATGACCACGGCAGAGCAAGAACACTGCATAGACAATACATAGACGGGTGAAAACGAAGGTTATCGGCTAAGCGCCACCCAGGTGAAACTCCGGTCGCCCTTTGGGTTCCCTCCGTTTCACCTGGCATAGAAAACGAGGAAGGATTTGCAAAAGACGTACACGGAGACTCAGGAAACAATTTAGCCCACAGGCGGTATCAAAATTCGTGGTGAAATTCGGAAATTTTAATTGTCGTTGATCAGTGGACTGGATTTTACGAGCAATAAAAAAAATTGTATCATTTTATTTGGGGGCCAGCCCCCAAACCCCCGGGGTTTAGTGCATTATGGACCAAAGTATGAGATCATTAAAAGTAAAAGGCCGCACCTTTAAGTACGGCCCTCATACTTCGGTCATCCCACCGGCGCTCGGGTCGCTCCCCAGCGTTGCCCTATCCTCCGGAAGGATAAACGCAGATTATATGAAAAAATATGCTTTGCAAGTGTTTTTTAATGATGTTGATAGCTTAGGAGGCAGGAAAAACGGGAATTTTAATTGTCGTTGAGGGGAATTAATAATTGTCGTTGATCAGCTTCCAGCTTCGCAGGCCTTTCCCATGGTCACGAATTCCGCTATGGGTAAACAGTTTTTTGGTAAGTGGTTAGAAACGCATTTTTCTCAATCTCAGTGGTATAAGGTCGATTATCGTGTTATTGGCGATACTGGGTTAGTATGGGGTGTCACAACAAACACAGCCATTGTTAAAGCAACTGGCTTGGGCAAACGTGTCTTTGTTAAAGAAACGATAGTATTTGTGAAATCTGATGGAAAGTGGAAGGCGGTTATGAGTCATGAAACTCCGATCCCATCAGAAGTTGAGATTTACTAAACCAAGAACAAAAGTCTATTAAAAGCAGGGCCGTGATGACCCTGCTTTTCTATTTTTTGAATGTATTGAGTTCTGCTATATATCCGAAACTTAGGGCTCCTTGATTTTATTAAGATAGCCATAACATATCTGAATATTTGCGTATTTTCACATATTGGCAAGGTATATTCAACCAAGCATGTACTCTCAAATTACTACAATGTAGTGCTTTTTACCAAATTCTTGACAATGACAACGACTTCGTGTATGTATTATGGAAAAATTATCAACCAAACACCTCTTGTTGCCCAGAAGCGCAACGCTGATTGCCCTCTCATTCGACTATTGATCTCATTCGGAATCCTATTCTGAGCTGAGTCTCATCGCGAATCGAAATTCACTTACTGTTAGCTCTTCAATTTTAATATCGAACTGGTTTCCTTGTAAACTTAACCTAATAATCAGGTAAAGATTCAATGGAGAAACCACTCAAATTGTGCAAGCCTTTCTCCTGACAGGAGTATTGGCTTCTGTTAGGAGTGTTATTCTCTTTTTAGGCTATTTTAATTGTTGTTTTAATTGCTGTCAAATTTGAATTCTCAGGAGGATAAGACAATGAAATATACCGCTAATAGAAAGTATGCTGCACGTCTGGGATTGGTCACGGGTATTTTGCTGTTCGGCATGGGCATGTTTTTTCCGCAGGCTGAAGCCATTGAGTGCGGAGCTATTTTGGCAAAAGGTCATCACAAATTAACCAAAAATGTAACCTGTACTGTACCCGATGACCCAGCTCTCACCCTCCAAGGCGGTGCGATTCTCGATCTGAACGGTTATACCGTGGATTGCAATAACCCCCCCGAAAGCGAACGTGAGGGCATTGTGCTGGAGGGCCGGAATGCCAAGGTGCGAAACGGCATTATAATCAACTGCTACAACGGGGTAGTGATTACGGGTGATGGCCACCACAAAGTCTTACAGCTGATTGTTGAAAATAACACCAGGGAAGGGATAAGGGTGAGAAGTGCCTATAATCAGGTTATAGACACTGAATCTCGTAACAATAAAAGACGGGGTTTTAATATCGACGGTGATGAAAATAAGCTGGTCAACTGTTTGGCCGAGGATAACGGCCGACAAGGCTTCATTATTGACGGAGGAAGTGATAACAAGATCAGGAACAGCGCCGCTTTTGATAACTGCCGGGATGGCATTGAGATTGATAATGAAGGGTATGACAACTCTCTGATAAACAATTATGTGGCGGATAACGGCAACCCGGTTACCTGCGAAGCCTCCGATGAAGACTATAGACCCTGGTTTTACGCGGGGATCGATATCACGGATGGCGCCACGGAAAATATCGTCATTAATAACAGGACAAGCGGTAATCTAGGTTGCGACGAAGAGGGCTGCAATCCCGATCCGCCGCAAGAACGCAATCTATTGGATGAAAATGTGGATGAAGATGGTAACTGTGACTCCATGAACCGGTGGAGCAATAATCGAGTCAATGGTGAAAGAGCGGAGCCGGAGTGCGTAGCAGCTTTCTGAGGAGGTGAAAGCGTAAATGAGCTGAAATGGTGGTGGATTACAGCCTGGCGGCCTAATCTACTATGCGAATTCCTGCCAAAGGGAAAATCGAATTTTGCGGGTCCATCCTGACGTACGACTCCGGCTTCCCGCAGTTGTTTCCGGATCTGCTCGACCCGCCTCCTGTTGACGTTGAATCCCAGTATCCCGCGCGCGCCTGCTGGGCATGTAATGGATACACTTGGCGGAGTCCTCGATACGGGTATCAAAAACAGAAGCATCGCTTTTGTCCCCGAACCCATAAGGATTTTTTTTGCTCATTTGAGATTAAGAACCGAAGGTTACTTACAGGGAAGTTCCATCGGTTATAACCCCCTATGCCACCCCAGCACATATTGCCATGCCGCCTTACACTTTTGTGGGGCGGCTCTTGCTCATAAAGCCGGAGGGATTTGGTGATAAAAATCGAAAAGGTCTCAAATGCTGCTCATCCAGCTGCTAAGCGAACATTAATTGTTCTGTTTGGCAATATGATTTTATAAACAATGCATCGTTTAAGTTAAACACCACTCATTTGGCGAACACAAAAGGAGGTAGAAAATGGCCAGAAACACCATAAAGATTAAAAATACTGTCAACTGGCAAGCATTTTCGTGCGTGAGGTCGTTGATACTCAAGCTTACCATTCTGGCGTTGTGCTTAGCAACAGCATCCATAGGAAGGGCTCAACCACCTATAACCTTTATGAACGGCATGACCGGCGGTGGAGCTTTCTACTTGATTGCAGTCCCGGAAGATTGGAACGGAGACCTGGTGATTTGGAACCACGGTTTCACGCTCGATGCTCCAGGGCCCCTGTCTAAGGAAGACCTGGGACCCCTGGCGTCCATCCAGCTTGATGAGAGATACGCAGTCGCAGCTTCCAGCTTCCGGCAAGCAGGTTGGGCCTTGTTTAAAACTAAGAACGATTTGCAGAACATGTTTGGCGAGTTCAAGGATCAATTTGGGGAGCCCAACGAAGTGATCGTCACCGGGGCGTCGCTGGGTGGTGCGGTTACCGCCCAGGCGATCGAAAAAGCTAATCTCGGGAATGTTGTAGGGGCCTATAGTCTTTGCGGCGCTGTGGCCGGCAGCCGGAACTGGGACGGTGCACTGGACCTCAGGCTGATCTATGACGCAGTGGCGGCAGGCATACCCGGTGCTGAGATCCCGGGTGGCGCAGAAGGTTTGCCGGAAGATTCCATATTGACAGAGTTCGAAATCGCAATGGCGGTGAACGTGGCCACCGGGGTCCTTTTGCCACCAACCTTTCGCACGCCGGATCAAGCAGCCAATCTGGCCACTATATTGGCTCTTGCAAGAATCCCTGAGAATTTTCTAATTAAAGACATGTTCTATGCAACCCTGAATATGAGCGACCTCGTTCATGACAAACACAAGCTCAATAGCAGACTCGGCACGGGCAACGCCGATGTGGACTATGGTGACAATAAAATAAATGACAGCATAGACCGCGTGTCACCGCACCCGGGAGCAGAAAACCGGCTAGAACGGAATTTCACGCCGACCGGGGATGTAGGAGATACAAAAATTATAGCTATACATACGGATAAGGATGGTCTGGTGGTTGTGGAAAACGAAAGCGATTACGCTTATGTTGTGCCAGCCGAAAATCTTACGGTGGCAATTGCCGTGGAAGATGCCCCAAGTCACTGCGACTTCACAGAGGCCGAAGCTTTAGCCGGTTGGGAGTCACTGCGGGCCTGGATAGCAGGATTTCCACAGCCAACAGCGGCCGATATCCAAGGAGTTTGCGTAGATATTGAAAACACGACCTCTTTCGAGGGTCCTTGCCGATTTGTTCCAGGCTTTGTGATCCCGGATATGGATGAACGTATACGACCACGCTGATCCAGGATCGCTCAGGCCAAAAGATAAAGGTGTTTGCAAAAATTGGGGGAGGCCTTTACAGCCTCCTCCAAAAATGAAGTAATGAAAAAATGCGATAATTGTATGGTCTGCTGTGTAACACAGGTTTCTTTGCGGTTCTAATTTTTGTAGTATCTCTAACAAAGTTGAATTTATCGGGGACCGCTAAAATTTGTGATATCTTCATTTCAAGATTTCAAGGCTGAGGTGTTGCTTTCTGCTATTATGTTGTGAGTTCACCTATCCGACTGAAATTATTGGATTTATTGATGAGTCCGCGAAAAATTCATATTAGCAATGTATTCAGCTTGTTATAAGATTAGTTACAAAATTGTAAGAATGACTCACAACATAATTCGAGATCGCCCGGGCACCCCTGCGGTTGGAGCTCAGAATGCCAATTGCTTCCTTAGAGGCCGCTCAGGCAGAGCAACTATTTGTCTTTCCCTCAGGCGTTCAGACTTCATATGAATTACTTCTCCTTTCGCCCTGAGGCCCTGATAATCAGGTTTTTAATGACCACGGAAAGGTGATCGTTTGTTCTTCTATTTACCTCCCATTCCGGTGGTCAAGAATAAGATATCAAGAAAAAGAACCAGATGGAAGGGAATTAGAAGAATTATATGTATTTTTTAAATTTTCTGGGAAGAAGATAAGAAGAACTAAAGGAAGTAAATCCCATACTGACAACATAACTGGAACTGGCAACACAACTGCTATATATATGCAATAATACCAATTGCTTAAAGTTCAAGATACTCAAATGATATCTTACAGAAGACAGTCGTTTATTTCGGGCCATATTTTCTATTTTAATCCCACCTTAATAGCCCGCTAAATATGCCACCGAAATTATTAGCCTTCATCTTATCAGGATTAATATGCTGGAATTAGAAAGAAGACAACGGAACAAACTTTCACCAGAGTGAGCCTATTTTTTTTGGCACGATTCATACTTCAATATTGTGTCCTTTTCTGATAATATGCCAGATAGTTCATCATCGTTTATCTTATGTTGGAAACTAAAGTTATGGCACAAAGCATCTAAAATTCATTTCGATTAATGAAGGGTTGCAGGTTGAAGGTTGACTAAGGGAGGCTCTATGGAACGACCATTTGTCGCGGAGAATGCTAAAGAACGTGAAAGGCTGCGTTCTCTTATCGAACGCTTGACAGACAATGAGCTAAGCCTCCCTCTATGCAATGGCTGGACCATCGCAGTTGCCCTTGCGCATCTGTCATTTTGGGATCAGCGAATACTATTTTTGATGAGGAAATGGAAGAAGAGCGGTGTTGAGCCATCATCGATAGATATCGATGTCACCAATGATTCGCTCCTTTCTCAATGGCTGGCTATACACCCGCGGAAAGCCGCCAATCTTGCGATTTCATCTGCTGAAGCGATAGATCGTGAATTAGAAGAAGCCTCTTCAGACTTCATTGCTGAAATTGAAGGTCTTGGAGAAAAGTTTAGGCTTTATCGTTCTATACACCGCAAACTGCATCTTGATCAGATAGAAGATTTTCTCAAAATTAAGGATAAATCCTAAAGGCTGAACACGGCAATTTACACAAAACAATCACAGATCAAAATGTCAAACCACACTTTACATTCTGCAATTATAGTAATAAATGACACTATAAAGTTGTTGTGGAATTAACCTTCATCTCGCTACGGCTTTGTAAAGTGGTATATTGGAACCATGAAATAGGGAACTATCAATTTAAATACCGGTCTTGAGACAGTCTTTCGATCACCGGCTAATTATCGGGAGGAAAAAAAATGGATAGAGAAAATAATGTTTTTTACTGGCTGCCGTGTTCGGTAGTGTTTGTATGCACGGCCCATGGAGAAACGCGTGATATCATGACAGCCACGGCGATGTTTGTTTCGGAAAAAGAGCCGCTGCTTGCCATCAGTGTTGCCAAGGACCATCTCACCGAGAAATTAATCGAATCAATCCGAAAAATTCACCCTGGTAATCGCCGGCTAGGACCAGAAGAAATCTGGCCATGCAAGTGGGGAGTATCAAAGGTGAGACAGCGGACAAGTTTGAAAAATTTCATAAATCCAACCGGCAAAAACCAGCAATGCCCCCATTCCCGAAGGGTCGGCGGCCTGGATGGAGTGTAAGGTGGAGAGCAGTCAAGAAATTAAGGGATACCGGATTTTCATCGGCCGGGTTGTAGATCAAGAAGATTACGGAAAGACCACCTTTGGTCTGGCACAAGGATGGGTTTTTCGGGTTGCAGCCGGCATGATCGCTGAGGCCAGAGATCAGATGACGGAAGTCAGAGGACAGAAAACAGAAGTCTGAAGTCGGAATGTGGAATGCGAAAAGCAACAGGTGCGGAACGGAAGGCCGAATTCGGCCTCCGGCCTTTAGGGGCCGCCGGGGTCTATGCCCAAAAGGAATCCTGCAACCTGTTTTGAGGTCAGTTTATGAAAATTGATTCTGCCATCGCTGTCGTTGGAACCTTCGATTCTAAAGCAGAAGAACACATGTTTTTAAAAGAGCAGATAGCGCAACGGGGATTACGGACGCTGACGATTAACGTCGGAACCCGGGCGCCATCACCGGTGCCGGTGGATCTAGATTTGTTTCAAAATGTCACGGAAAACGCGTCGGACATACCTGAGGGAAGAGATAATATAATAAATGCCATGCTGCACGAGGCCAAAGTACAAATTAATAAACTGCATGGGGACGGCAAAATCAGCGGCATAATTTCAGCCGGCGGCGGTACGGGAACCCATATCTGCGCCACCATTATGCGCGAACTGCCCTTGGGTGTTCCCAAGGTGATGATCTCCACCGTGGCCTCACGCAACATGGCCGATATCGTCTCCACTAAAGACATTACCATGATCCACAGCGTCGCGGATCTGCTGGGTGTCAACAGCATTTCAGGCAACATCCTGGATAAAGGCGCCGCCGCCATATGCGGCATGGTTCGAAGTCAATGGCAACCCGCTGAAGTAAAAAAACGCATCGCCCTGCCCTTTTTCGGTTTTATCACTGCCGGGGCTGAAGCCACCCGCAAGGCCCTGGAAAGGCTGGGGTATGAAGTTGTTGCCTTCCATGCCAACGGCACCGGCGGCATGGCCATGGAAGAACTGGCGGCGGAAGGGTATTTTGACGGCATTCTGGACCTGGCCACCCACGAGCTGGCGGATCATCTGCTGGATGGCTATTGCGGTGCCATCGGACCGCAACGGTACGAACCGGTTCCCGGCAGATCGATCCCCCGGCTGGTCGTTCCGGGAGGGCTGGATTGTGCGGTTCTGGAATTTACCCGACAGAACATTCCGGACGAATATAAAAATCGAAAAATCTTTTTCTACGACTTCCGCTCCGCAATCCGGCTCAACATTGAAGAAACCACCTGTCTGGCAAATCAACTGGCGGAAAAACTGAACCGCGATGCAGGCAACATAAAAGTGCTGATTCCTGGCAGAGGCTGGTCCGAGGCCGACCGGCAAGGCGGACCTTTATATGATCCTGAAATGAACTTAATTTTTACCGGGAGGCTGAAAGAGGTTCTCGATCCTCAAATCGAAATTCAAGAGGTGGATCGGCACATCAACGACAGCGCCTTTGGCGAGATTGCGGCCACTTTGATGGATGCAATGATACATAAATAAACTTAAATATCGAGTAATTATAGTCTAAGTATTAATGTCATATTTGAATAATAACCTTGAACCTGTGAACACTTGCTTAGGGAGAATTTATCGCAAACCATCGACTCAAGAACTGGAATAATGGAATACAGCATAAAACATAAAAATGGAACCGTTACGAGCTATATGATTTCGGTCAATTGAAGAATTTCCGAAACCAACGGAGGTTATTTTGCCACATCGCTCTGTCGCTTTATTAGTCGCTACCATGGACACCAAAGGCCAGGAAGCCCTGTATATCGCCGATTGTATTAATAAAGAGGGGATTCAGGTTAAAATTATGGATGCCGGCATCCGAGGCGCAAGTCCGGTACCGGTAGACATCACACGGGAAAAGGTCGCTCAAGCCGGCGGCAAACCGCTGAAAGAGGTTCAAAACATCGGCCACGAAGGCAGGGCCTTGAAAATCATGACCACCGGGGCTGTCAAATGCGCCCGGGAGTTATATCATCAGGGTGAAATCCAGGGCGTTATCGGACTGGGCGGTTCCATGGGCACTACCCTGGGCACGGCAGTCATGCGCAACCTTGCCATCGGCGTTCCCAAGGTGATGATTTCCACCATGGCATCCCGCGACACCCGCGCATTTGTCGGCACCAAAGACATTTTCATGCTGCACTCGGTTTGCGATCTGACGGGCCTTAACCGGGTCACCAAAAAAGTTCTTCGCAACGGTGCGCTGGCAATGGCCGGCATGTTGCGACACACCGCCGGCAAGGATGATTCAAAACAAAAACCACTGGTGTTTATATCCACCCTGGGCACCACCGAAGCGTGCGTCCAAAACATTCGCCAAACCCTGGAAGAAAAAGGCAATGAAGTGATCATCTTCCATACGGTGGGGGCCGGCGGGAAGGCCATGGAAGAAATGCTGGCCCAGGAAAAGGTAGCTGCCCTGGTAGACCTGTCGTTGCACGAATTGGCGGATCATCATTTTGGCGGAGACTACGATGCCGGGCCGGCGCGCGGGACCGTCGCCCTGAAGCGGGGTATTCCCACTATTATTATCCCCGGCAACATCGATTTTCTGGTCACCGGCCCTCTGGAGACCGTCGAACGCAGTTTCCCCGGCCGCCCTTACCATGTCCACAATGCCGCCATAACCGTCGTGCGTACCCAACAGAACGAGATAGAAGCGCTGGCCAAAATCATAGGCGAATTATGCAATCAGGCGCAGGGACCCTGGAAAATCCTGGTGCCGATGAAAGGGTTCTCGGCTTTCGACCACCCAGACGGCCCTTTGCATGATCCCGCTGCCCCGCCACTATTTGTTAAAATGCTGGAGAAAATATTAGATAACCAAGCCAACCTGAGGACCCTGCCCTGTCATATCAACGATCCCATGTTTAGCCGGGCCATCATCGAGGCTCAGCAAAAGCTAATACAACACGCAAAGTGAAATTGCTGACCTTGGAAGAGTTCATGTTCGCGTCTTTGTGCATTTGTGGCGCAACGAATATGTTTCGTGTTCTTTCGTCAGTTTGGTTGCTAAAATCATTAAATGGCGAAAAGCGAGCTCTGCTCTATGCCCCATGCGCCATGCTCCCTGCCCTCATCCGTCATCTGTCCTCTGTTTCTCTATTCCGCCTTCCGCATTCCGACTTTCGCATTCAAGATTCTCAGTCATCCGTCATCTGGTTTTCCGTTGGGCAAGAATTTTGGCCATCATCAACCCGATTCCCATGGGGTGCATTTCCTCATCATCGGTTTTCAAATTTCTGAGAGTGTCCACGAATGCCCTGGCAGGCGGTGAAAGCACCTGACCTTTAAGATAGGCAATGCTGACGTCTAAAAAAAGTGGGCGGCCTTTCAGCGCCACCTGGGCCAATTTTTTCTCCTCAATCTCAGCCGCCACCGCTTCTTTCACTAAAAAAGAAATTCCTTCACCACGCTGGACCAGCTGCTTGATAAATTCGGTGTTGCTGGTTTCCATCAGAATATCCGGTGCGCAGTCTGCATCTGAAAATAATTCTTCAACCAATTTGCGGGTTCCCGAGCCTTGCTCCTTCATGATGAATGGCTCATTGGCGAGGTCTTTAAAAGCGATGGACCTTTTCTTTGTAAAATGATGGTCTGGAGCCACGATGATCGCCATTTCTTCCTTGCTGAAAGGAAAAAAATCAACTTCGGGCAGCTCCCCGGCTTTGGCGACCACGGCCACCTCGATTTTAAAATCAAGCAGACTATAGGTCATGTCCAGGGAACTGCCTTCATTCAGTTGGATTTTTATCTTGGGAAATTTTTGGTGAAAGGTGCTTAGCATCAGCGGCATGAAATAGCGGGCATAGGCTTTGGTGGTACCCAGACTGAGGACACCTCGTTTGAGTTCCCGCATGTCTTCGATGACATTTTCGATTTCTTTTTCATATTTAAAAATTTTTTCAGCGTATTCAAGAAGCGCCCGGCCCTCATCAGTTAAAAACAACCGCCGTGCCCTCTTTTTAAAAAGTTTCAAATTGCAGAACTCTTCAAAAGCCTTCATCTGAAATGTCACCGCCGGCTGGGTAATAAAGAGCTCATTGGCCGCCATGGTAAAATTCAAATTTTTTGCAGCGTGGTAAAACACCCGCAGTTGGTTAAAGTTCAGCACGATATTTGCCTAAGCAATTTTTATATATGTATCCCTACCATAAGTAAAACTTATCAATAGCATAAATATAATTAGATTGACAGTTTTTTACTATTCGTTCATAAAAAAATAATTATTCTTCATAATCACCTGATTTGAGAGCTCTATGGCTCTGTCGTCTTGCAATTTGATTCATATTTTCGTTCTCCGGTGCTTCACCCATCCTTATAGCCGGCACAGACAACTCTCTGTTTATGAGCCCATCTAGGCTCTTTCTAATATCATTTAATCTAATTAAAAAGGAGAATGAAAATGGCAGATAATGAAGGCAGATTTCCGGACCCTCACGAGTTTAAAGTCCCCCCGGAGCTTGAAGGCTGGGAGGAAATGTATCCCACCCATCACCTATTCTCACAGGATCGAGCCGATTGGGAAAAGGCCCAATTCTGGTATGCGGACAAAATCCACGCACCCGAACCACTGCCGCCGCTGGATTTAATCTTTCAGGAAGCCTGGCAGATTTCATTGTCACAGTATACGACCCGCGTATTTTGCATCCCTCCGGCCCAGGGAATTGCCCAGCGGTTGGTGGGCTGCTACCTGTATATCTGCGCGATTGCCCCGCCGCCCGATGAAATTATCGCTGAAAAAGCCGCCCATTTTGAAAAACGGGTATTTTATGTCTTTGAACACTACGATGAATTGTGGGACAAATGGCTGACGAAATTCAAGGCCCTGGGGGAAGAAATGAGGGCCGTTCAGATCCCCGCGGAATTGCCTAAATACGTCCCCGATGACAAGGTTTTTCCGGCCCCCACGGGGTATTATGAAGGTTACGACCTGATCGAGTCCTTCGACAAGCTGGTCAACCAGATGTTCAAAGGTTGGCAATATCATTTCGAAATGCTCAACTTGACCTATCTGGCCTATCTGATGTTTGGCGATGTGTCCCGTAAGCTTTTTCCCGGGATCAGCGAAAGTGCCATCGGCAAGATGGTGGCCGGCGCCTATGTTTCCATGTTCCGCCCCGAAGAAGAGCTTTGCCGCCTGGCCCGGCTGGCAGTTTCGGCGGATGGCGTGGGCAGCATTCTCAAGAGCACAAAATCCGCCGCCGAGAAGATTGCTGAACTTCAACAATCAGAAGCCGGCAAAAACTGGCTGGCCGAATATGAAAAGTCAAGTGACCCCTGGTTTTACGTATCCTGTGGCAGCGGCTGGTACCATCACGAAGGCAGCTGGCTGACTGATTTGGACATTCCCTATAGCTATATCAAAGGTTATGTCGAAAGGCTTGAAAAAGGCGAAACCATCGAGCGCTCCCTGGATGGGATCGAGAAGGAACGCAATGAAATTGTCGCCGAGTACCGCAAGATGATACAAACCGACGACGACCGCAAAGCCTTTGATGATGCCTATAACACCATCAGAACCATCTACCGCTATGCCGAGGATCATCTCTTCTGGGTAGAGCATTGGTTCCATACCATTTGGTATAAAAAAATCAGGCAAATTGGATCGGTCCTGGTTGACAACGGAATGATTGATGATGTCGACGACATATTTATGTTCAACCGTTACGAAATTCCGCAGCTTCTGACTGAAGTTGCAACCGCCTGGGCTCTGGGCGTGGATATACCGGTCAGGGATGAATACTATAAATCCAAGGCCGCGAAACGCAGAAAGATCCTCGAGGCGGCCGTCGAATGGAATCCGACACCGGCCCTGGGCGTGCCACCCGAAGAAGTGGCCGAGCCGTTCACCATCATGCTGTGGGGGATCACCACCGACAAGGTCAAGGAATGGCTCAAAGGGGTCGACACGACGGCAGGTGCGGACATGTCTGAAATCAAGGGTTTTGCCTCTTCGGCCGGCGTGGCTGAAGGTCCGGCGCGGGTTCTCAAGCGGCTCAAGGACATTGTCGACCTGCAGCCGGGTGAGGTCTTGGTTTGCCCGTCGACCAATCCATCCTGGGCCCCGGTCTTCACCAATATCAAGGCCGCGGTAACCGACATCGGCGGGCTGACCAGCCATGCGGCGATTGTCTGCCGTGAATATGGTGTGCCTTCGGTAACCGGCTGCGGTATCGCCACCGCCGCTATTAAAACCGGTGATATTGTCAAAGTCGATGGTGATACCGGTGTTGTCACGATTGTCGAAAGAGCGAGTTAAACAGCACCGGTTCGAGTACCCTTGTAGAGATGAGTAATACTGCAACCTTCGCACCCCTTCCCCGACCGGGGAGGGGGTCTTGGAAGCAATATAAAAGATTTCGGAGATTCTGCAGGAGAATAATAATGGATTTAATCCTGAATTTTCGCAAACTGAATAAAAGTTTGCTGCCGGTGGTTGGCGGTAAAAATGCCAGTCTGGGAGAGTTGATCAATGCCGGTATTCGGGTTCCTCCAGGATTTGCCGTCACCACCAGCAGTTATGCGGTATTTATGGAGAAAGCCGGGATAAATAATACAATTTTCAGCCTCCTGGCGGATCTGGATCCCGATAATATCGATGCGCTTAACCAGGTCGCCGAAAAAATCCAGGAAATGATCAGGACGGCGGTCATCCCTGATGATGTCCAAAAGGCGATCGCGGACGGATATTCTCTGCTTTGCAAAAAATGCGAGGTTGATGCCCTTCCGGTAGCGGTAAGATCCAGCGCGACCGCGGAAGATCTGCCTACGGCCAGTTTTGCCGGACAGCAGGACACTTACCTTTGGATAACGAGTGCTGAGCGGGTCAATGAAAGTGTGCGAAAATGTTGGGCCAGCCTATATACGCCGCGGGCCATCAGCTACCGGGTTAAAAATGACTTCCCCCATGAAAAGGTACTGATCAGTGTCGGTGTTCAGAAAATGGTGAACTCAAAGGCCGCGGGGGTGATGTTCACCCTCAATCCCACCGACGGGGATATTTCCAAAGTCGTGCTTGAAGGAAGCTGGGGTTTGGGAGAAACGGTCGTGTCCGGCTCCGTCAACCCGGACAAATTCGTCGTCGACAAGGTCATGGGGGAGATCAATGAGCGGACCATCTCCACCAAACACATCGAGTGTGTCTTCGACGTCGAAAAAGGAGAAACCGTCGACGCCGATGTAGCCGCAGACATGCAGTGCACCTGCTGTCTTGAGGACCAGGAAATAAAAGAACTGGTCAAAACAGCCAAAACCATAGAAACCCACTACGGCCGCGCCATGGATATCGAGTGGGCCATCGACAAGGATTTTTCGTTTCCGGAAAATATTTTCATTGTTCAGGCACGCCCGGAAACCGTCTGGAGCCAGCGCAAGAAGGAATCGGTACTCGGCAAAAAGACCGGTTATCAGTTGTTGATGGAACAGGCGATGAAGCGGATCAAGCTTCCGAGCTAGAGGAAAAAGGTTCCGGGTTCAAGGTTAAAGGCCAAGGGCAGAGGTATTGGAAGTGGGAAGACGGCCTCCGGGCTCTCCGAGCTGTAGGCTCTATCTACGCGCCGGAAGCCGTAGGGGCCATAGGGGCCTAAACCCCGGAGGGAATGCGGAACCAATGCCGAATACCCAATACCGAGTACCACCTAATTGAGCGTCGTTCAACTAGGGTGAAATATAACTCAATTTACTCAACAAACGTAATAATCACAATAACACCAAATTAAAAGAGGAGAAAAGGATCGAAATGAAAAACATGAGAGATTTCATTGCCAAAGGTGAAGAAGTGGGGCTGTGCAAACGAATTACGGCGGAAGTCGACTGGAACCTGGAGCTGTCGCATATCGCCAAATTAAATGAAGAACAAAGCGGCCCGGCCCTGCTGTTCGAAAACGTCAAAGATTATGATACACCGGTGATCACCAGCGTTTGCACCACCACCGAAAGGCTGGCTTTGATCATGGGTCTGCCCCTCGAATCCACCCTTGTCGATCTTTATGTTGAATGGGCAAAACTGGGTGAGAACCTGATACCGCCCAAGGAAGTGGCGGCCTCAGCGGCACCCTGCAAAGAAAATATTTTAAGCGGTGATGATATCGATCTTTATAAATTCCCCGTTCCCCAGTGGTATCCCCTGGATGGCGGACGTTTTATCGGCACCGCCCATTTTATCATCAGCAAAGATCCCGAGACCGGCTGGGTTAACTTGGGAACCTACCGCAGCCAGCTACTTGGCAAGGACAAGATGGGCACCCAGTTCATCAAGGGCAAACACGCCGACATCATGCTGAAAAAATACCAGGCCATGGGCAAACCCATGCCGGTGGCTTCGGTGATCGGTTGCGACCCGCTGCTCTTTATCCTGGGAGCCGCCCGCATTTCCGCCTTTACTTCGGAATACGATGTCGCCGGAGCACTGCGCGGCGAGGCCGTTGAAGTGGTCAAGGGAGAATCCGTCGATCTGCCCATACCGGCCCATGCAGAGATCGTCATCGAAGGCGAAGTCGATGCCGACAAATTTATGGAAGAAGGACCGTTTGGCGAGTATACCGGCTATTATTCCGGCGTCGGTACCGATCCGCGTAATTTTATCGATGTCAAATGCGTTACCCACCGAAACAACCCGATTTTGTGGGGAACCACCGTCGGCCGGGCTGTCACCGATACCCATATGACCATGGCACTCTCCTACGGCGCCACCCTGTGGCAGCAGCTGCTGGCCATGAAAATTCCCGGATTAAAAGCCGTTTACTGCCCACCGGAAGGCTCCGGCCGTTTTCTGGCCATTATTTCAATTAAGCAGATGTATCCCGGACACGCGGACCAGGTCCTGACCGCCGCCATCTCTACCGAGATGGGTGCCTATGGGCTTAAAACCGTGATCGTGGTCGATGAAGACATCGATCCCTGGGATATCCCCCGGGTCATGTACGCCTTGAGCTTCCGCTTTCAGCCCAATCGCTCTCAGGTCATCAAACGCGGACGATCCACACCGCTGGATCCATCCCTACCCATCAACGCTAGAGAAATCACCGGCAGGCTGCTGTTGGACGCCACCATCCCCTATGACTGGAAAGATAAACCGATCCCCATCGAATTGGATCCTGAAATCGTTGAAAGAGTCAAGGGCCGCTGGTCGGAACTGGGATTGGATAAAGTTGTCTGCTGATAGCCCATAGATGATGGCCCATAGCAGTTCATTTTCATGCTATGGGCCTCAGCATTGTAAATTAATATCCACCACAGAGTTCGTAGATCCACAACGTAATAATTTACAAGGTATTTTATTTACTTAAAGGATACGGACAAGGATTTCTGGGACAAATTCAGGGCAGGTGTAAAATCCAGGAAAAAGCAATGAACCTGTGAACGCTTACTAAGAATCCAAAGAAGGAGATCTACTTTGAAACCGATTCGCTATAAAAAAGAAATGGTGGACGAATTTTTTAATGAAGGATACTGGACCCGGGAGCTTTTTTATGATTTCTGGGAAAGAAACGCCCGGGAATTGGGTGACCAGGAGGCCCTGGTGGATTCCAAGTACCGCGTCACCTGGGCCGAGGCTAAAAAACTGGTGGATGCCATTGCCTATACATGGGTTGAAATGGGTATACCTAAATCGTCGCGAATCATCATTCAATCACCCAACAGTGTGTACGGGTTCCTGGCACGCATCGCTGCTGAAAGGGCCGGGCTTATTTCTCTGACCGTCTATCCGTATTTGCGGGAAAGAGAGCTGACTTACATGGTGGAAAGAACCGAGGCCGCCGCCGTTGTGATTCTAAATGAATATCGCAACTTCAATTATCTTGAAATGTACCGGGAACTTCAGAAAAAATTTCCGCATTTGGAAAAGATTTTTCTTTTCGACGACGAAGTTCCGGAAGGCGCACCGGAGGGAACCTATTCGCTAACCCAATTAGCGCAGGCTGCCGCTGATAAGCCCATTGACGAAGATACCCTCAATGCGCGCCGATTGGACCCAATTTCCGATGTGGCCTTGCTGACAACGACATCGGGAACCACCGGCATACCCAAACTGGTGGAATGGCCCACGGCCCCCCGCGTCTGTACCTCAAAAGGCCGCGTGGATATCTGGGGTCTTACCCACAAAGATACCACCATGGCGATTGCACCCCATGCCGGTGGTGCCGCCGGTACCCTCACCTATTTTGCCGCTCCCCTGGCCGGCGCCAAGACGGTCATGCTGGAGGAATTTGAGCCGGAGGCCGCTTTAGCCCTGATCGAAAAGGAGAAAGCCACTGCCATCGGTGTGGTGCCGACCCATTTGGTCAGAATGCTCGAAGTCGACGCCTCCAAGTACGATTTAAGTTCCTTGCGCTTTATCCGTTCCGCCGGCGGCTATCTTTCGCCCCAGATCGCCGAAGAAGCCGAAACGGCCTTCGGTGCCAATATCACCAGTGATCTGGGAACCCAGGATATGGGATCGGTTTCGGGCTGCCGGGTGGAAGATTCTAAAGATCTTCGCCGCCGGACCGTCGGGCGGATGCTGCCGGGCAACAAGGTGCGTCTGCTGGACAAGGATACCGGCGAACCGGTACCCGATGGCGAACCCGGAATCCTGTATTTCAGAGGCCCCCATGCACCGGCCGGATACTATCGTGACGAAGAATTAACCGCCACTGTTTTCGATCCCGCAGGCTGGACCACCACCGGCGATATCGTTAAATTCGACCAGGAATGCCTGTGGATCCTGGGCCGGGCCAAGGACATGATCATTCGCGGCGGTCAAAATATATATCCGGCGGAAATCGAAGGTCTGCTCAATGACCATCCCAAGGTAGCCTCTGTGGCCGTCGTGGGCTATCCGGACCGCGAAATGGGTGAGCGGACCTGCGCTTACGTAATTGCCAAAGGCGGGCAGGATTTCAGCTTTGAAGAAATGGTTGAATTTCTCAAAGGCAAGAAACTGGCCATGTATAAACTTCCCGAACGCCTCGAAGTCGTGGACGAATTCCCCGCCGTCGGTGACTCGGGAAAAGTGAATAAAGAGACCTTGAAAAAGAATATCGCGGAAAAAGTGGCAAAAGAAACCTGAATTTAAGGAAAGGATTCTTTTTAGTTTATTATTGGACAGGATCAACAGGATGAACTGGATTTTTTCACGGTTTCCGGAAAAAACCGTGGAAGAACCAACAGTGTCTGCCGGCGGAAAGGAGTAAAGCAGCCCACCGTGACTGCTTTCCGCAGTGAGGCCGGCAGGGTGGCCGGCCCTACATAGAAGATGCATCTTTTGTTTAGGTCATTTGAATTTATAATTTGATTATTGTTTCGAGTTTCGAAATTCGGATTTCGGATTTTCTTTTCAAGTACAGAATAAATTGATGGGACATAGCGCTCATGAGTGAATAAATTATTATGAAAACCGTTCTAGTCATATCTACCCTGGATACCAAGGGGCTGGAGACATTATATCTCAAGGAAAAATTGAGTGCCATCGGACTTGTGCCGATTCTGATGGATATTTCCGGGCGGGGAAGCGATATCGCAGGCATCGATATTCCCGCGAACCGCGTGGCGGAGGCCGGCGGCGGCAGTTTTGAAGAAATTCAAAGTTCCCGCGATCGAACCCGGATCACCAACATCATGATGGCCGGCGGCTCTCGGATTGCGGCTGAGCTCTTAGCCCAGGATAAGCTGGACGGTGTTATCGCTCTGGGGGGATCCACCGGTTCATTGATGGGCACCGAAATCATGCGCTCCCTGCCGTTTGGGATTCCCAAAGTGATGATCTCGTCTACGGCCGCCCTGCCCGGTCTTTCCACCCGCTACATCGGAACCGGGGATATTGCCCTTTTCCATTCGGTAGTCGAGATATCCGGCGTTTCCGATCTGCTAAAAAATGTCATGGATCGCGCAGCTCACGCTTTGGCAGGCATGGCTGCCGATGATATCGCATCGCCGAAGGGCGAAAAAGGCAAAGCCATTGCTCTGACCATGCTGGGTCCCTGTGAAAAATGCGCCAGCTCGGTACGGACGGCGCTGGAGCAGGAAGGTTACCAGATTATCGGATTTTCAGCATCCGGCATCGGCGACCGCGCCATGGAGGCTATGATTGCCGAAGGATTCTTCCAAGGCGTTATCGACCTGGCCCCGGGAGGTGTTGGTGAACACCTCTTCGGGTTTATGCGGGATGCCGGTCCCCATCGCCTGGAAACCGCCGGCAAATTGGGTCTGCCCCAACTTATCTCGACTTGCAGTGTAAACCACATGACCCCGGCTCGATCCAGGTATAAACCCGAATATCACGAACGACGAAAGTTCGATCTGGACAAACTTCGGACCTGGATCCGGCTGTCGCCCGAGGAACTCAAGGCGGTGGCCGGGGTCTTTGCAGAAAAACTCAACCAGTCCAAGGGACCGGTAACCGTCATAATCCCTCTGAACGGCTGGTCGTCAGCGGATCTGCCCGGCAACGACACCCATGATCCAGCAGAGGATCGTTTATTTACCCAGGTGCTGCGGGAAAAACTCAACCCTGATGTTGAAATAATAGAAGTTGACGCCAACATGGAGGATCCCGAGTTTGCTGCAGAAGTGGCTAAAACGGCTTTGAAAATCTTTTAGAATAGGACACAGATTTGTACCGACACACACGGATTTTAGGAACTCTTTGTCTTGAATCATAAGTAGAAGTGTATATCAATCTGTGCAATCCATGTCCCAAAATAAGAAAGCTCTAATCAACCAGATAAAATAAACAAGAGGAAACCCATGCCAAAACGAATCGTCGTCGGAATATCCGGTGCCAGCGGGGCAACTTATGGCGTCAGATTGCTGAGTGTACTTAAAGAAACAGACTATGAAACGCATTTGATTATTTCAAAATCCGGTGAGCTGAATATTGAAATCGAAACGGATTATGATCCTGCTGATGTAAAGGCAATGGCCGATTATGTTTACGACCACAAAAATGTGGCGGCATCCCTGGCCAGCGGTTCCTTTTTGACCGCAGGCATGGTGGTGGTGCCCTGCACCATCAAGACGCTGTCGGGAATTGCCAATTCCTACAATGAAAATCTTTTGGTGAGAGCCGCCGATGTAACCTTGAAAGAAAAGCGCAAACTGGTGCTGGTCGTTAGGGAAACCCCACTGCACAAGGGACATTTGCGTTTGATGACCATGGCGGCTGACATGGGCGCCCATATTCTTCCCCCGGTCCCCTCCTTTTACCACATGCCCAAAACCATCGATGATATCATCGATCAAACCATCGGAAAGATTTTCGACTTTATGGGCATCGAACACGATCTCTTCAGACGCTGGGGAGACGATTCGAAAAATCACCCCAAAAATGACTCCTCGTTGAAGGCGGTTTAGGAAGCGGACGTATCCTCAGCAGCTTTTTTTTCGGTCAATCCCATCTAATGAAAGAAACATAAGAGTTCACCGCATCTGAGCCTCCAAATCAGCAGCCGTTTTACCTGCTTCCGATACCCGTTTGGCGGCTTTTCTGCTCTTTATTATGGCCACTTCACCGGCCTCAATAAAATCGACGGCCTTGACGTCACAGAACCGGACACACTGCGGATCGCCGTCACAGACGTCGCACTTGAGGACCCGCCGATCGGTGGTATTATAATTCATGGCACCGAAAGGGCATACGCTGACACATGAACGGCAGCCGATGCAGGTATTGTAGTCAACGCTTACACGGCCCAACTGCTCATCTTGTGAAATGGCCTTGACCGGGCAGACATTCAGACAGGGTGCATCCTGACATTGCTGACAGGTCATCGGGATATAAAGACCTTCGGCCTCCCATTTCAACACCCGGATACGGCTGCGGGCAGGATTGGATATCCCATCATGCGAAACAGCGCACACAAGCTCACACAGTCGGCAGCCGGTGCACTTCTCGTGATCTATGTATAAAATCTTAGCCATTTATTATCTCCTAATCCGCCGCGGCGGATTTGTTTATTGTTATTAGAAATCTGCTCACATTCCAGAGTTCGAATCCATCCCATTGGTGATTGAGCCTCTGATGGTTAATGTTCCGCATATCGATTAACCGCAAACCAAATAACTAATAACCAACAACCAAATTATAGCAAATGGGAGGGTTCGTTTTCCAGGCCCAGGCTTTGCAAGGTCTCCGGTTTAGGAACACCGTTTTTATCCAGCCCCTGATGTCCGTATAATTCATCTACCATCTTGATAAATTTTTTCTTATCGATCATGGTACCGACGACATCGAGCGCACCCCTTCTGCAGGGCTCATCGAAATAGCGGTGGTTCAACATATCGCCTTTTTCCAGATCGTTTCGTTTCAAGCCCTCCCTTAAGTTGAAGAGCCTTTCGATCATGTTGCACCGTCGTGAGGCCTGCCAGATCTCCTCGGGCGTCATTTCGATGCCGGTATTGTAATACAGCACCTTGGACCATTCTTCGAAAGTCGGCAGCGTGACACCCAGAAATACGGTATGATACTTACAGATACCCAGACAATCGACCCCCATATATAAGTTTTCCTGCCAGAAAACCTGCCACGGTTTGCCGATGTATTCCGTATGCTCGGAGCTCAACGGCCCGTCATAGGAGACCGGATTGCTGTAAATCTTTCTGAGAACCTCTTCCGGCAGATGATAAAGATCAATGGCCGGCCGACTCCTCAAATGGTCCGATCCCCTGGATGCCGTGGCAACATTGAGTGCCAGGGCGGGCGTCGCCCTTTCATCTGAATGCAGATTGCTCATCCCTTTGACCTGGATGAGATAATCAAAAGATTTTTTACCGATCTTTTTTGCAGCCGGAATCCCGCCATCGGCCAAGGTGTCTCCCAGCCAGCCTTTGCGGTAAGCGATCCGTTCGACCATTTCAAGAACCGCCTCGTCATTGCCCCAGCTCAAATCCAGCCCATCGGTCTGCTTGTCAGTGATAATGCCCAGCTCGTATAACTCCATGGCCCAGGAAATCAGGCTGCCGGTTTCGAGATTGTCCATTCCGAACTGATCGACCAGGTGATTGCCGGTGAGAACCGTCAGCGCCCGGGGGGTGTCCGTTTCCGCGCCGAAAGCACCCAAAGAGGTGTATTCCGGACCTTCATCATATCTTCCCGCCAAGGGGCCGTGCGGAATTTTATACTGCGCCCGGCAATGCACCTGGCAGCCGAAGCAGCCCGTCATGTGATAGGGCCCCATAGTCTCTTCACAAATCTCATCGATGTGCTCCGGCTCGATATCATCAGAGTATTCACACTGGTTGTATTGAAAATTGCGGGTCCTGACCCCGCCCCAGGAATTGGTCGCACCCCAGATAAAGGGCGTTCCCAGGGTGCCCTGGGTTTGACTCACCTTGGCGCTGGTAATCTGCTCGATAAAGCGTTTGTTGTATTCCAGCGCTTCGACCGGGCGGGCAATCTCGATGTCCATGGTGCCGCGCGCCGCCACGGCTTTGAGATTCTTGGATCCCATGACACATCCCATCCCCGTTCGGCCGGCGGAATTTTTAACCCCCGTCATGACGTTGGCAAACCGCACCAGATTCTCTCCGGCCGGCCCACACACGCAACTTTTGACTTCCTCATCCCCCAGTTCCTGCCGGATCGCCCACTGGGCGTCGGTCACCGATTGACCCCAGATGTCATGGGCCTCGCGAATCTCGATCTCGCCGTTGTGGATATAGATATAAGAGGGATTTTTGGCTTTACCTTTGATGACCAGGTGGTGAAAACCGGCCCAGGCCAATTCAGGTGCAAAAAAACCACCCATATTCGCGCTGCCCAACATGCCGGTCAAAGGCGATTTGGCCATAACGTGCGTTCTTGAGGTGGCCGACGCACAGGTGGCCGTCAGAATTCCGCCGCTGATAATAAGGGCATTGTCAGGACCCAGTGGATCACAACCTTTCTTGGTGTGGTTGTAGAGCAGGTATGCATCCAGACCCCGGCCACCCAAAAACTTCTTTCGGACCCCAAGCGGAATCGGTTTTGTCTGAACATCACCTGTGGTCAGATCGATATATGCTATCTTCCTGTTTAACGCCATATCACAGTACTCCCTTTTCTTTTAATTTTGCTTCCGCCAATTTCCGGTTCACATCCCAGACTGGTCCTCGAATACGGGGCAGCGTCGGGTTGACCCAGTGCACCCGGTATTCCATGCCGCAGGTCGGGCATTTGGCGGTCTGATGGCCCTTCTCCGGCTCAATTCTTTCCATGCAGCTGGGATTGTGGCATCTAAACTTGCCATAGGTCCGCTTCTTGCGTAGGCCTTCGGCTGTTGACTGGTCTTTGGTTGCCATGATCGCCTCCTTTATGTCTTGTTATCTTCGATAAGGTTCATTATCATGAACTCAATAATCCAGGTCAAGGCATATCATGGTGAACCCTTTTGATCAAGTGGAAATATCGAATTTTTGCATTTTTATGGCAACAGTATAAATTCAAATGTTTGTTGACAAACATCGATATGGTATATATCCTGCAAAAAAAGTTTACAATGGTGAACGATAAACATGAAAAAGTATGGCGCTCCCTCCGTAAAAAAGGCCTTCGCAATTCTCAGTGCCGTCTCTTCATCCAAAGAGGGGATGGGCGTGAGTGATCTGGCCAAAAAACTCAAAATAGCCAAGAGCACCGTTCATGGCATGACCTCGACCCTGGAAGAACTAGGGGCCGTTATGCGCGATCCTCTGACAAAAAAGTATAAACTGGGTTTTACCCTTCTTGAAATCGGTCGCTCGGCCTATTCCCAGATCGATCTGCAAACCGCCGCCAGACCGGTCACCGAAACACTGATGGAAAGAACCCGGACATCGGTTTTTCTGGGTATCCTCAATTGGCACCAGGTGACCATCCTGGACATTGTCGAATCGAGACAGGAGCTCAATATTACGGCACCGGTAGGCTCAATCATACCGCTGCTGGCCGGAGCCGTCGGCAAGGTCTTTTTGGCAGCCATGTCCGAGCAACAGGCCGCAAAGATTATCAAATCAAAGGGACTGCCCCGCTTTACGGACAATTCCATTGTGGATCCGGATTTGTATTTCAGTGAGCTAAACCAGGTCAGGGAAAAAGGCTATGCCGTTGACGACGAGGAATACATTCTGGGGGTCAGGGCCGTGGCATCACCATTGACGGGGTTGGGCCAATTGCGATCTGCCATTTGGGCTGTCGGATTCAAAGCAAGTCTGGATGAAAAAAAAATGCAGACGCTTACCACCGAAACCCATAAAGCGGCCCGAACCATCAGCCGGCGGATTCAACAACAGCTCCTGGGTAAACAATAGGGTTGCATCTCATAATAATTATTAGAATTTCACTTGATCATTAGGTGGTGTCGAGTCGTTGATTAAATGAAATTTCAAGCACCAAATAACAAATCCCTGGCCCAGACCGGACAAACACCTACCGTATTTTGTACCTCAAACTGAAATCCCGCCGCGAATGATGGTTCACAACAATCAAGTCGCGACAGGGCGGGCCCAAACAAATCCCAAAAATTCAAACATTGACTTTAAACCACATATAAATCGAGTCAAATGCAATCAAATCTTACCTGGAAACCCGCCTAACCACAATATATTGAGACGCGTGGAATTATCCTACGATCCAAAAACTTTTATGACGTCCATTTTGAAACATGTACTTTTAACATAGTTTGGTCTATGGCAGAATCCGGCTCCGAGATCATCCTAAATTTTGTTCGAATTCTATTGATATCAAAGCAGTACCCGAACCGTTGTTATTCTCAGTATATTTCCAACTCGACAATTAAAGAGCAGACTCACGATCTTACTTCTCTTATGTGTGAGGCTTGACAACTGGAATCCGCAACCTTAGTTTTGAGATTAAAATATTATACTGTGCCAAGAATACCCCGTTCCCTACCTTCGACCACGGATAACAATCCCAGTTTAAGCCATTTCTTCACAGTTTGGTGATTAGATTAAACAGTTTTTCCAATAGTTTACGTATTAATTTTGGAATCGGTTGGACGATCCTAAGTATTTATTCTAACAATTTGAAAGGAGGACAGCGTGAAAAAAGCAACGGGAATAGCTATCTTTATCGTCATTACAATGACAATAACTCAAGTATGGGTTTCCAAGCCGTCATTGGCCCAGGACAAGCCCAACATCGTCATCATCTGGGGTGACGATATCGGACAATCCAACATCAGTGCTTACTCGATGGGCTTGATGGGCTACCAGACCCCAAACATCGACCGCGTCGCAAAAGAAGGGATGATTTTTACCGACTATTATGCCGAGCAAAGTTGCACGGCCGGCCGCGCTTCCTTCATCACCGGACAGAGCGGATTTCGCACCGGACTGACCAAAGTGGGGATGCCCGGGGCCGACCTGGGCATGAGAAAGGAAGACCCCACCATCGCCGAACTGCTTAAGCCGTTGGGCTATGCCACCGGCCAGTTCGGTAAGAACCATCTGGGCGATAAGGACGAGATGCTGCCTACGAACCATGGCTTCGATGAGTTCTACGGCAACCTGTACCATCTGAATGCCGAGGAAGAGCCGGAGCATCCGGACTACCCCAAGGACCCGGAATTTCGCAAGAAGTTCGGACCGCGCGGTGTGATCCACAGCTTCGCCCTACCAAATGGCAAGCAAAAGATCGAGGATACGGGTCCGCTGACCAGGAAACGGATGGAAACGGTTGATCGGGACATTGCCGCAAGGGCTGCCGGTTTCATTGAAAACGCAGCACAAGGCCGGCAAACCGGTTTTCGTCTGGGTGAATTTTACCCACATGCACTTCCGAACCCATGTCCCCGAAGATATCGTGGGACAGTCAGGACGCTGGCAGAGCGTCTATCACGATGCCATGATCGAACATGACCAGAACGTGGGGACGGTACTCGACAAACTTGATGAACTGGGTATGGCTGAGAATACCATTGTCATGTACGGTACCGATAACGGCCCGCATATGAACACCTGGCCCGATGCCGCCATGACGCCGTTTCGAAACGAAAAAAACTCCAACTGGGAAGGCGCCTACCGCGTTCCCGCCATGGTGCGCTGGCCCGGCAAGATCAAGGCGGGCTCGATTTCCAACGACATCATGTCGCACCTGGACTGGATGCCCACTTTGCTGGCCGCCGCCGGGGACCCCGATATCAAGGATAAACTGAAAAAAGGCCACAAAGCCGGAAACAAGAAGTTCAAGGTGCATCTGGACGGATACAACTTTCTGCCCTATCTGACCGGCAAGGCAGAAAAGAGTCCCCGGGAGGAATTCATTTACTTCTCCGACGACGGTGATCTGACGGCGCTGCGCTACGACAACTGGAAAGTTGTCTTCGCCCAGCAAAGAGCGCCGGGCACCATGCTGGTCTGGAGCGAGCCTTATGTAAAAACACGGCTGCCCTGGCTCTTCAACCTGCGCACGGATCCCTATGAGCGGGCGATCCATCACCTCGAACACTTACTGGGATTGGTACCTCGACCATGCTTTCCTGCTGGTACCGGCGCAGGCCTATGTCGGTAAGTTCCTGCAGACGTTCAAGGAGTTCCCGCCGCGCCAGAAGGCGGCCAGCTTCACCATCGACCAGGTCATGGAGCAACTGATTCCGCCCAATGGGTAAAAATAAGACGGAAGTAGCTGAACAGGAGCCGCATCCGGCCCTATTTCGGATGCGGTTCTCAGCTATCTGAATGTTAATACGCAGAGGGCCGTTGCTGATTGGCACCCAATGCTATCGCTAACACCTTTGGGTCAGGCCCATGCCCATAAGTTCCGGGCTTGGGTTGAACACTTGTGTTGACGGAGGCACACAATTATGAATGCGAATAAATTAAACAGGGCTGTTGCAAAGCTGACTGGCATTTTGTTGACACTGGGGATGTTATCCACAACTGCTGCCGCGCAACGGGATCCGCTGCCTTCCTGGAATGAAGGTTCTGCTAAACGATCCATCATTGAGTTTGTAAACCGGGTGACCCAGCCCGGCAGTCCGGACTTTGTGGCCCCGGAGCGACGCATTGCCACCTTCGATAACGACGGCACGCTCTGGAGCGAACAGCCAGTGTATTTTCAGCTCTTTTTTGCCATTGACCGGGTAAAGGCGCTCGCGCCGAAAAACCCTGCATGGAATACCCAACAGCCGTTTAAGGCCGTCCTCGAAAACGACATGCAGGCGCTTGCCGCTTCAGGGGAGAAGGGATTATTGGAGCTCATAATGGCCACCCACGCCGGTATGACAACGACAGAGTTCGAGCAAACCGTCAAAGACTGGTTGGCCGTCGCCAGACATCCCCACTTCAAACGGCCATATACGGATTTGGTTTTTCAGCCGATGATAGAGGTTTTAGATTATCTGAGAGCCAACGGCTTCAAGACCTTCATTGTTTCCGGTGGGGGCATCGAGTTCATGCGGCCGTGGACCGAGCGTGTTTACGGTATCCCGCCGGAACAAGTGGTAGGCTCAAGCATTAAGACAAAATTTGAAATGCGTAACGGCCATCCCGTGCTCGTCCGGCTTCCGGAAATCAACTTCATCGACGATAAAGCTGGGAAGCCTGTCGGCATCAACCAGCATATCGGACGGCGTCCGATTGCCGCCTTTGGCAATTCAGATGGCGACCTGCAGATGCTTCAATGGACTGCGGCCGGCAAAGGTAAAGGTGAACCATATCTGCTCATTGTCCACCATACCGACGCAGAGCGGGAATGGGCCTATGATAGGAAATCGAAAATTGGTCACCTGGACAAAGCCCTGGATGAAGCCCTCAATCACGGTTGGAACGTGGTGGACATGAAGCAAGACTGGAAAGTTATTTACCCTTTTCAACTCAAATAAAGACCACTACCAGAAAAATGCTCAGTGCCCTTCGGCTATCATAGTTAACTCAGAAATTGATCAGGATATTTAAGTCAATGAACATAGGATTCTATGTATGCCATACGTCATCAGCGATGTGGCGTCTTAAATCTGACATCCGGTGCCTGAAACCCACCCCGGCGAAGCCGGAAATGAATATTGAAGATTGAATATTGAAGATTTATGGTTTCGCTCTCCGAGGCGTAGGCGCTACAACGCCTACGAGCCGGAGGCCAGTCCGTAGGCTTATAGGCCATAGGACTACAGGCCGGAGGGTAGGCCCCAACATTCCGCATTCAAAAGCATCGGTCATTCGATAACTGCCTAATTCCCGTGAAACACAAGGGATTTAACGGTCACCGGGAATACCTGACCGTCCACCAGGGGTTGGCCAATATCAACCCAATCGCCTTCCTTCAGCATCAGCTCGTCAAGGGACAGCAGGTTTGTTTTCAACTGCGTTTCACGACGAATGACATTTCCCACACTGCAGGCAATGTCCGTTTCAAAGATCAAGATCACCGGCAGTTTTTTCTTAATTGTATTGGTCAGCGCCCTTTCAACGGATTTTGCAAACAATTCCAGTTGAGGATAAGAAACCCTGACCGGATCCTTGAAATACAAGGCGATGATTTCGTCACCTTCGTTCAGATCAAATCTTTGGAAGGAGGCATTTATTTGCGATATCACGTGTTCAGGGCTTAATTTGGATTGATCGACATCCACCCGGATGACGGGAACATTTCTTATCGGAAAAGATATCGTGTCATCCCTGAAACCCGAACATCCGGAAATTGATAACGTATAGGCGCCCGCACCGATGACGGTTGCTCGAATTTTATTCGGCAGCTCGATGACGGGCGCTGATAGTTCAGGTGCCAACAATTTGATTTTCTTGGCTAAAATGTGTCCGATATCGTTGAAATTGTTCAGCCCCCCATACATCAACTCGGCCACACCCCCCGAAAAGGAATATTCATCGATGCGGTTTGGAAAATTCAGATCAGCGGTCAGCATGAGCTGCCGGGCTAAAGAGGATGCCGCGGGACCGTTAAGGACTTCAAATAATATTTCAGCAAATTTTACGGCAATCCTTTCGATGTCAGCCTTGGAGATGGGGTCTCCAATTGCATGCTTTAACCCGAGATTCTCCATCACCTTGGCTGCCGGCTCGTCGATCCGCCAGATTTTTCCGTCTGAATCAACGCCCAGCAAGCGGCCGCCAACCGATACACAACTGGTCGATAAGATCTTCCCATTTCTGGAAATAGCGATGTTCGAAGTTCCGCCGCCGATATCACAGGATAATATCGTTTTGTTATCATCCTTAGAGCGAATTGCGGCCCCCGAACCCATGGCGGCGATCAAGCTTTCGAAATTGGGGCCTGCTGTGGCCGCCACGAATCTACCGGCATCATTAGACAACGCTTCGGCGATTTGCCTGGCATTATGCTTTTTTGCTGATTCTCCGGTTACAATAACCGCACCGGTCTGGATATCCGCCGGATCAATATCCGCGCGCTTATATTCTTCTTTAAAAAAGTTAGTTAAGCTAATGATATCGATGGTTTTATCGTCCAGCAAAGGCGTCTGGATGATTCGTCCTTCATAAATGATGTTTCTTTGCTCAATGTTGAAACGCCTGGTGACCGACCGCTGATCCTTTTTCAAAACCAGATTGGAAAAGACCAGGTGGCTGGTTGAACTGCCGACATCGACGCCAACGGAAAGAATTTCAAATTCGTTTATTTCCATAATCACCCCCATCCCCCAGTCCAACTCGCACCCGCCGGCGCGGGCCTGCTGCGCCACCGGGCCGCCAATCCTTTAGGGCCCGTATCTCTTCTAATAAATGCAGTTTGTTCTGTCGTTTGAGCCGGTAAAAAATCATCGCCCAGGCGCAAGGTGTATCCAGACCGACTTCACAACTGCCGTTCTGCGATCCCCCGCAGGGGCCGTTAAAAAGGCTCTTGGCACAACGGGCCACCGGGCAAATGCCACCGGTGAAGGTCAGCACACAATCGCCACACCCCCGGCACATTTCCGTCCAGTTCCCCGCTTTGGCGGAAGCACCCAGAAAGCTAGTGTTGAGTGCCGGAATCACGGGCAGCGGATCATGGGCATCCGCCAGGGTTTGCACGCCGGCCCCGCATGCCAGCGACAGGATGGCATCTGTTCCGGCCGGTATGGTCTGATATTCAAGCACCAGGTCCTCCTCACACTGCCTAAGGATGGAGCCCACCTCAAATGTCGGCGGCGGGCCCTCATAATGCCTGATCTGAGAAAGTTCACGACTTAGCTGTTCAGCCTCTTTTTCGCCACCCGACAAACAAACGGTGACGCAGCTGCCGCAGCCAAGAACCAGTATCTGCTGATATTCTTTAATCGCTGAAACAATTTCTGTCAGCGGTTTTAAATCTCCGACAATCATTTGTCCCCCAAATTTGACATACGCTTGCGAGGTCTCGAAAGTGGCCACTTCGAAGCGGCCTGTCGTTGCCGATGCTGCGGACAGAGCGGCTCACTGTTTATATTCACCTCGCTAACCACTTTCTGCTGAAAGTCCGTCGAATAAAGCGCTTGGCCGCATACCTGGCACCGCACCAGATCCAGCGTGACCACATCATCCCACTGTCCGACTAACAGATGCTGAAACTCGATGGCTTCTTGCGGACAGATTCGCCAGCATTGACCGCATCGGGCGCATTGGGTCATGTTGTGCTGGAGCGTTCGGCGATCGTCCTGATCGTTATAACTTAAGGCCGTAGCAGGACAATTCTCCACACATGACAAACAACCGTTGCAGTTTTGGTTGACTCTAAAATAGGACATAACACCTCATTGATCATTATAGTAGTCAAACATTGGCTCTCGACTAAATCCATAGCTTAGATAGCTTGCCCTGTAACTGCCGCAAAATCCGAAGCACGAATTACGAAGCACGAAACAAATACAAAAATTGAATGTTCTAATTTTCAAAACTCTAATTTGGTTGATATCTCATAAATAAAGGATGAAGCATTTTGTTTTTAATTTTTTATTTGAATCATTGGGATTTGTTTCGAGTTTCGGATTTAGAATTTCGTATTTCTCCGTCTCCGTCATATAGGTTGACAGATAAATTCCAGTAATATCCCACTATATTTTTAAAGAAGCAAAGTATTTCGGACGATGAGACGGAGCCTATCCTCCTCCAACCAGCAGCATAAACTTCACCGTATCCCCATCTTTGAGAATTCGCTGTGAATACTCGCTTCTGGGTAGGAATCCTTCTTCATTGACCATTACCTGGATGGCCATATCCAGCTGCCCTTCCTGGTCCAGCAAAATTTTAACCGCCGACCGGCCATGTCGATCCACAATCCGCGCAACAAGGTCCGCCAAGGTGCCGTCGGCCATTTCCAATTGCGACTTTTTGCCAATTAACTTCGATAGGGTCGGCAGCCCGAGAGATTCTATCTGGATTTTCAATCAGCACCTCCAATATAGATGTTCATTTAGATGAACAAAGTTGGGGACCTATCATACCAATAAAAAAAATTTTGTCAACTGAATTTAACTAAACTATTATTTTATTGATTCCCAATCACATATGCTCCGACTGTAGCAAGGAAATATAGTTCATCATAATGAACTATTGCGATTGTATTCCTTGGGAGCTGGGTCTTGAAAGCGTCTCCGCTGGTTTTTCAATTCCTGAATTATACAATCAGATTCAACCGTATCTTTTTATTACACGGTTTTTCGATGCGCTGTATTCTGGAGGGGAGCCGCCTAGGGTGATGAAAGTAGATATAGTTGAGGGCCACGCAAGGCGTGATTTTCATCACCATCGGTTCAGCCGATGTATTTCCGGAAATTCTTACCTTTTCTTAGAATATATTTCCGGGTTGTTTTTTGTTTCTTTTTAAAAAATACCTTTCCATTTATAACCTGACCTTCAATTTCCCCTTCTCTTTCGAGCTGTTCTAGTTCATTAAGAATCGGGTGGTAGTTGCCGTCAAAGTATTTCTGGGATAAATGCTTAGCCAAATGTTGCAGTGAAATCGATTTGTCGGTTTTGTTGATAAGATCGCGTATTCTGGTTCTCAAACCTGAATTGCCATTCAAGGAGGATATATATTCCTCATTTTCCATGCCCCCCGTGGTTGTCGATTTCTTAATTGATAGATAGTCCTTTATTTTCCACAAGAGCTGTCTTTTTAAACCTTCCCCGGCAATGGAAACCGTCCCGGCTTTCTGGGTAAGATCGGGTTGGATCGGATTATCTGCGAATTTATCCCGGTCCGGATCGAATTTTCTTTTATTTGGATGATTTTTCGATAAATTTGCCTCTGCAGATGGTTGTGCTAAGTTTAGTGCCAATGCGTCCAATTCACTTTCAACAGCGATTAGTACGCTGTCGGCTCTTCTCAATTTAAGCAAAATTAAGCCGGCGGATATAAATAATAATAGTAATAACAATAGCATAAATACCATGACGTCAGGATGCAGACGTGCTGATTCGGCTAAGCGTGAAAAAAAACCGGCGAGTTCTGATCGTATCATGTCATATCAGTAAAATGTGTCAGGCCTGCAATTTATAAAACCAATTCAATAATAACTTTAGATCCATCTGACAATTCAGAATGAAACTTCAATTCAATTATCGACTGATTTAACAAATAACTTAAACCTGGGATGGTGAATAATTACTCTCAAATAGACCCATATTGGCTTGAATTTTGATTTCATCTAATAACTTGGTACAAAAAGGCGCCGCATTGAATCAACAAGGGCGACATAGGCCCATCTGAATTATTTTTGTGCACTTTGCGCATTTTTGCGGCCGTATCAATCTTCAATTTTCAATTCCCCAACATAGAGAAATTTTCACTTCGCTACAACCAGCTCGTCCGGGTTAGACGATGCGCTTTATGAAGAATGAGGTTTCTTTTCCTTCGGTTTCAGTTTTGATTATTTCGTTTCCGGTGGTAGTCGCCCAGGCCGGAAAATCGGTCAGGGCCCCGGGATCGGTGGTCACCGCCTGAAGCACTTGCCCGACTTCGATCTCTTTGATTCCCTTGCTTACTTTTACAACCGGCATGGGACATGCCAGACCTTTCAAATCCAGTATTTTTACTGCATTGGTGTCATCACTCATTTTGTTTACCCTTTCTTCTGTTCGCATAGTTTTCGACAATACCTACTCAACTCAATAAGCCTTAGGATCGCGAACTCAATAACTTGAACAATATTACTCGTCTTTTGGCCCGTCTTCTGCGTTGCGCTAAAGCCCACATATAAAAAGTATGCGACCTTCAGCGCGCCTTGAATACAAACCAAAATCCTTCGCAATCTTTGTTCAATTTATTTCGTGCCCGATCCTTAGCCGGCAGCGACTTGAAACGCTCTTATGAAACTACACCAAGTTAAAAGCGAACCGCAGAACCGCAGAATATCGAATGTCGAATGTCGAAGGGTGGGTTCGCTTCGCTCAGTCATTTTTATAAAATAGACAGAATACCTTACTTCGACATTCGATATTCATTATTCGATATTCGATATTCTCTTTTTCAGAGTTTCTTTCTTGATCAGACTGGACGCTCGCGGCCAGAGGCGTCGCTCATATGAAACTACCCCCAAATGGCATAGTTTCTTTTTTGATCAGACTGGCCGCTTCGGCCACCGGTGGCGACACTGACACCTGACACCCGAAACCTGAAACCTGACGCCTATTATCCAGTATCCAGCACCAAATATCTGACTTATTTCTGCCCATACATACTGGCTGCACACTCATTTTTACCCAGATCCATTATTTCCTGTTCTTCGTCGTCAACCTCCAGTATGCCGGCATTGACCTTGCGGATTTCCCCGTACACATCAGGCTGTTTACGTATATTATCTTTGATAAACCGAACAAAATCGTTTTCTTCCGCGATTCCGTAAATATCCGCATTTTTCGTTTTGATGCTGCCCATGGTGTCGACAAACACCTTGTCCGGGTTTGCTTCACTCCAATCCAGGTAATGACCCGGTAAGATAAGCAGATCGTCATTCATATCGGCAATTTTGGTCCTGATTGTTTTAAACAGCAACTTGGACCATTCTTCCGCCATACCACCCAGGTCCGGACGACCGATGGATAAAACGAAAACCGTATCCCCGGAAACCAGGAATTTGTTGTCGATGAGATAGGAAGTACTTCCCGGCGTGTGCCCCGGGGTGTGAATCGCTTGGATTTCCGGGCCGCCCTTGGAAAACTGAAAAATTTCCTGATCGTTGACGCTCTTGTACTCAAAAACAGCATCTTTAAAATCACCCTGATGGCCGACGATCTGGGCGCCGGTATCATAATGAATGAGCTTGCTGCCGGATATATAATCCGCCTGCAAATGGGTCTCAAAGGTTTTGATGATCCTGGCGCCATGCTCATTGGCAAAATCCTGATAAAACTGTGCGTTTCTGGATGGATCGAAAACAACCATTTCATCTTCATAAATCAGTCCGTAACTACAAGAGGCCTTGCCCGGACGGATAAACTGATAAAGGGCATAACCGTTTTGAGAGGCTACCAATTTAGGCGTCAGCAGGTTGCCCCAGCTTTTTATGCCCTTTTCGAGGATCTTAACGTCCTTCCATCCGTTATTGAGCAGAATTTCACCGACATATTTGGCGGATCCCTCTTTTGCGCAGACGATCCGGATGCTTTCCTCTTTGGGGACCTGAAACCGGTCAACCGATTCTTCTTCTTTCTCGATAAACTCAATATACGGGATATTGATCATTTTCGAAAGATGGGGACCTTCCACTTTAAATCGTCCAAATTCCTCATTGTTGCGCACATCCAGCAATGTAAAATCGTGTCCGGCCTGGGTGACCCAGTCAAACAACTCCTCTGCTTTGTAAGACTGCACTTCCATAATATTCCTCCTTTACTTGGGTTTGAAATTTTTGCATTCTTTATTAAATTATCTGTGTAAATCCGTGTCTTAAAATTATCGACCTTTAAACAAAGGTCTTCTTTTTTCCAGGAAGGCCGCCTGCCCTTCTATCAAATCTTCACTGAGAAATGAAGCCCGGGTGATTGATTCAGCTTCTTTTTGGTTATCTTTATCAAACTGCGAACCCTGTAACAATAGATTTAATACCCGCTTGGTTCCTCTCAGAGCCAGGGGCGCGTTTGCGGCTATTTCTTCAGCCATCCGACAGGTAAAAGATTCCAGTTCGTTCCCGGGTATCAGATAATCTACCAGGCCGAGCTCTTTTAACCGCATGCCTTTGTAAGCCCGCCCGCTAAAAAAAATTTCTTTGGTGCTTTTCAGACCGATAACCTGGATGAAGCGCTGCAAACCGCTCCAGGGATACACTATCCCCAATTTTGCCGGCGGCATCCCAATGCGGATATTTTCAGCACCGATACGCATATCACAGCAGATCGCAAGCTCGCAGCCGGCACCGAATGCGACGCCGTTGATCATGGCAATCACCGGGAACGGGTAATCGATTATGTTTTTAAAAAGGAACTCAACCGCGTTTGAGGTTTTGAGCTTTTCAGACGGGTCATCGCTGACACGGGTGGGTAAAGCGGCGATGTCATATCCTGAGCAGAAAGCGTTATCGCCGGCGCCTCGAATGACAACCGTACGGATGGTGTCGTCCGCAGATAGTTCTGCGAGTGTCTGGGACAGAATTTGGACGAGTTCGGGAGAAAGTGAATTTTTTTTCTCAGGTCGATTCAAGATCAGGGTTACCGTATTGCTTTTTCTTTGAACCAACAGCAGCCTGTCTGGCACGAGGATCTCCTTATTCTGATAGATACTTGGTAATCAATAAAAACTTGACATACTATAATGCACCGGCGCCGCCGATTCAATATGAACCGGTAAGTTTTCAATCTCAAATATCCCCATATCTTATTTCAAACAACGGCGCAGTCTACCGAAATAAATTTTCTAGGGTCCGATTATGTATTAATGTTTGACAGCCATGATTTGTGTACAGTATACAGTATCCATCGAACTTCATAAAGGATGGTAGGACATGACCCAAGCCAAAACGCATCAAAACGAACTGGAAAGGCTGTCTGATTTGGAGAGCCGGGCCGAAATCGGCGGTGGACCCAAAGCCATCGAGCGACATCACGGTAAAGGCAAATTAACCGCACGCGAACGGCTTGCTCTGCTTTTCGATCTGGACAGCTTTGTTGAAGTCCACAAACTGGCCCAAAGCCAGTCCGTCGATTTCGGCATGCAGGAAAAAAAGGTCCCCGGAGACGGTGTGGTTACCGGTTACGGGACCATTGCAGGACGGTTGGTCTTTGCCTATGCCCAGGACGTGACGGTATTGGGCGGCTCCGTCGGTACGATCCATGGTCAGAAAATTTGCCGGATAATGGATGAAGCCATAAAGGTAAAAGCGCCATTGGTTGCCTTAAACGATTCCGGCGGCGGGCGCTTGCACGAAGGTTTCTTTGCATCCAAAGGTGTGGCCGGGATGTTTTATCGCAATACGGCCGCTTCGGGATTGATCCCTCAGATTACCGGCATGATGGGTTCCAGCGCCGGGGTTGCGGTTTATTCACCGGCCTTGACCGACTTTATCGTCATGGTAAAAGGGCAAAGTCATATGGTCATTACCGGGCCGGCGATTATCAAATCGGTAACCGGTGAGGACCTCGGCCTTGAAGAACTGGGCGGCGCCAAAGTTCACAGTGAGATAACCGGCCAGGCCCACCTCGTGGCCGACAGCGATCAGGAGTGCATCGATATTATCAAAAGACTGCTCGGGTATTTGCCGTCAAATAACGATGAACAACCACCGCTGGTTGAGAACAGCGATGACCCCGACCGCGTCGACGACAACCTGGAGAAAATTGTTCCGGCTGATTTTAGAAAATCCTACGACATGCACCAGGTAATCCTGCGGGTCGTCGATAATGAAGATTTTTTTGAAATCCTACCCAGGTTTGCCCCCAATATCATCATCGGTTTTGCCCGCCTGGATGGATCCAGCGTCGGTATTGTCGCCAATCAACCCCGATTCAAGGCCGGCTGTCTGGATGTGGATTCATCCGACAAAGCCGCCCGTTTTATCCGGTTCTGTGATGCCTTTAACATACCCCTGATCAATCTGGTGGATGTCCCGGGATATTTTCCAGGAGCGACCCAGGAGCATGCCGGCATCATCCGTCACGGCGCCAAAATGCTGTATGCCTACGCAGAAGCGACGGTGCCCAAGATTACCCTGGCCCTGCGCAAAGAATACGGCGGAGCGGTGATGGGCATGTGCTGTGTGGGTATGGGGGTGGACCTGATGCTTGCCTGGCCCATCGCGCAACTGGTGGTGCTGGATACCACCGCAGCGGTAAATCTAATTTTCCGCAAGGACATCGCGGCCGCGGCAAATCCTGAGGAGTTCAAACAGCAAAAAATTGAAGAATATGACTATAAATATTCCAATCCCTATCATGCGGCGTCAAACATGCTGGTGGACTCCGTTATCAAACCGCGTGAGACCCGTCCGCAGCTCATCAAAGCGTTGCGAATGCTGAAGAACAAGCACAGGCCGGCGCCGAATAAAAGGCATGGGAATATTCCACTTTAAACTGGCGATACTTTCTGTCTTTATTGCACCATGGGATTCGGTATATGTATTTATGACTTAATAAATCCGAAGCACGAAATCCAAAATTCAAATTTTCTAAACATCTTGAAGCGTGTTATGGTTTCTGTGCACAACTTTGTTTGGATCATTCGACATTGTTTCGGATTTCGATTTTTAAAATCGAAATTATGAAATCTAAAACTAACGAGGATTAACAACATTTCGATAGAAATAAATAACGGCGAAAGGGTATAATAATGGATTTCGATTTAACCAAAGAACAAAAAATCATTCAACAGGCGGCCCGGGAGTTTGCCAAGGGTGAATTTACCGATGTGGCCCGGGACCTGGACATCAACGAAACCTACCCGGAAAAAATCGTAAAAAAAGCGCGGGAGCTGGATCTTATCGGGCTTTTCATCCCCGAAGCATATGGCGGACCCGGTTTAGGCTATTTGGAACAGGCCATGGTATTGGAGGAGTTCTGGAAAGTGGATCCGGGTATCGGCCAGCAACTCAGCTCGATTACATTTGGTGCTGAAGAGTTGATCCTTTTCGGGACCGAAGCGCAGAAAAAGAAATGGCTGCCGCCTCTGTTTGAGGGAAATGCAGTCATGGGGTTTGCCATCACCGAACCGGATGCCGGCAGTGATACCGCCGCGGCGAGTACGACAGCGGTCAGAGACGGTGATGATTATGTGATCAACGGCAGCAAGGTGATGATCGGCAACGGCACGGTCGGCACCTTTATGCTGGTCTACTGTCTTACCAATCCCGAAGTGGAACGTAAGACCGCCCGCCACAGCATTTTAATTGTAGAGACCGACCGCGAAGGCTACAAAGCCGATCCCATGCATGGCAAAATGGGGTTGAGAGCCTCCGACACCTCCGCCGTCTATTTTAATAATGTCAGGGTGCCCAAAGAGAATCTTCTGGGGACTGAAGGAAACGGATTCATTCAGTTGATGAAATTTTTTGACCATTCCCGCGCCTATGTTGCCGGGCACGGAATAGGACTGGCCCAAGGTGCCCTGGATATGTCCATCAAGCATGTTAAAGGCAGAAAGCAGTTCGGCCGGCCCCTGGGCGCATTTCAAGTCACCCAGTTTAAGATCGCCGAAATGGCGACCAAGGTCGAAACTGCACGGACCATGGTCTACAAATCGGCCTGGCTGCTGGATCAGGGAAAACCCGATACAAAACTGACCGCTATGGCCAAATTGTTCGCCTGCCATGTGGCTGTCGAGGTGGTGGACGAAGCCCTGCAGCTTCACGGCGGATACGGGTATTTTAATGACTATGATGTCGAACGGTTTTACCGCGCCGCCAAGGTGCTGGAAATATATGAGGGCACCAAAGAAGTCGAAAAGATCGTGATATCGAGAGAGATATTGGGGAAATTGTAATCGTTTAGATCAAAAGGATATCGAAATATAGTCATGATATGATTTTAGCGTTTTTTGATTATTTGGTTTATTTTAGATTGGCGGGAGACATTCACATAAATTGGCTATTGTGAATATAAGCCGTTGCGGTGCCAGTTTTAGTTATGTTCTTCTATTGAATTTTCTTCATTTGGTTTTTCTTATCTTCTTTCCAGAAAATATAAAAAATATATTTAATTCTTCTAATTCTCTTTCATTTGGTTCTTTTTCTTGATATCTTATTCTTGACCAGCGGAATGGGAAGTAAATAGAAGAAAAGGCCTTACCTTTCCGTGGTCATAAAAAACCTGATTATCAGGGCCTCAGGGCGAAAGGAGAAGTGATTTATATGAAGTCTCAACACCTGAGGGAAAGACAAATAGTTGCTCTGCCTGAGCGGCCCCTAAGGAAGCTATTGGCATTCTGAAATCCAATAGCAGGGGTGTCCAGGCGCTCTCGAATTATGATGCAAGTCATTCTTACAATTTTGCAACTAATCTTATAACCAACTGAATATATAGCCAATATGAATTTTTCACGCCCTCCTCAATAAACCGAATAATTTCAAGTGGATAGGTGAACTCACAACATAATAGCCGTAATCAAATCCAGCAAGGGATAAATTTCTATTGGATTAGATAAACCCTCGAGAGAAACGGCGGACGATGCTATTATAGATCCAGTTCACCATGGTCGGAAAACCCCAAACCGGCATTCCCACCGCTTTCTGAATGGCACGAGCGTGAGGCGGCAACTGAGTACATTCAAGCAATAGAGATTTGTCTTTCACTAAATACCTCCTCATTCTGATTTCCCCCCATATGGCTGTCGCGCATGGATGCGATGTTAACAAAGTCAGGGGAAATAACCAAAAATCCTGTCTGGTCAAGCCGGTCTTTATTTTCATGCAAGATTCAGGTATCAACCGGCTCCGGCGACCGGCAAAAGGTCTGCGTTTCTTTGCTTAATCTCTGCGCCAGTTTTTCCGTAAGGCTATTTTCTGACACCCGCCATTGCCAATTACCGGTAGCAGTTCCGGGTACATTCATCCGTGCTTTTTGATTTAGACCAAGAATATCCTGCACTGGAAAAATAGAGAGATTTGCGACACTATTCATTGCCTCACGAATTATCTCCCAATGAACGTTTGCCCGCTCGGCACCGACATAATCCAGATAGAAGCTAAAATTATGCATCCTTTTTTTCTTTTTTGATTCCTTTTTTGCTTCATCATACCAGCCGACCACGGTGTTATTGTCATGAGTTCCCGTATAGACTACAGAATTTGGGGTATAGTTAAACGGTAAATGGAATTTGGCAGATTTTTCGTTTCCGAATCCAAACTGGATAACCCGCATACCCGGTAGACCAAAATCATCCCGCAGGGCATAGACTTCGGGAACAACGGTTCCAAGATCTTCTGCTATAAAAGGCAAGTCACTGCGAACGCTTTTGATCGCCTGAAATAATTGGCGTCCGGGTGTCTTGCCAAATCGACCATTTTTGGCGCTGTTTGATTCGGCCTTGATTTCCCAGTATCGATAATACCCGATAAAATGATCCAGGCGCACGACATCGAATAGGGTTGTCATGTGTCTGATCCGTTCGATCCACCAACTGAAGCCATCCTTTTGCAGCGCAAGCCAATTGTAAAGAGGATTTCCCCATATTTGGCCCTCAGGGCAATAGTAATCCGGTGGAACACCGGCAACATATTTCAAGGATCCATCACGATTGAGCCGAAAGTATTCCTGCTTGGCCCATACATCCGAGCTCTGGTAACCGACAAATAAAGGGATATCACCGATCAATCCGATATGGCGCTTTTCGAGATGGCATTTTAGCTGAGACCATTGCGTGAAGAATTTAAATTGCAGAAATTTTATAAAATCCAGTTCTTCCGGAAATTCGGTTCGAACTTTAGCTAAAGCGGCCGGTTTGCGTTTTCGAATATTTGTCGGCCAATTCCGCCAGTTGCGGGTTCGAAATTTTTTGGCAAGCACACAAAATAGTGCAAAGTCTTCCAGCCAGTATTTCTGTTTTGATAGGAACTGCTCAAATTGGGGAGAATCTAAATTTGCCTTACCGGTACTAAAACGCGCGAACGCTGTCTTAAGCCTGGATTCACGATAACGACGCGCCTTACGATAATCGATCCAGTTTGGCAAGACGGCGCGAGGCCTCGCAATCTCTGATTTATTTAAAAGCCCGTCTTCTGCCAAACCATCCAAATCAATGTACAATGGTTCTCCGGCAAAAGAACAGGTCGTTGAATAAGGGGAATTTCCAAGACCGATCGGGTTGACCGGAAGCATTTGCCACCAGCTTTGTCCACCGGCAGCAAGAAAGTCTGCAAATTGATAGGCTGCTTTTCCTAAGTCGCCACAATAATAAGGCCCGGGGAGAGAAGATATATGCAGTAAAAGTCCGCTGCGTCTGTCTTTTAAACTGGGCAGGTTTTTGGGTATCTTTTTCAATTGTGCGCGTCCTTATTCTCTTTCTCGAAGAGTGATTTGCAGACTTCTCGACCCCGATTACGATAACGAGGACGAGGAGGATGTATATCGATGTTTCAATACTTTCTTATTCACAATACTTCATTGCGCCAACACTCCCAAGGCCCGACACAGATTACTCTAATTTTATCATCCCTGGTGGTAAATATCTGGGCTTTGTCCTCTGATCATGGCTTATTACTGCTTTAAAATGCTGGCCAGCAGCACTACCGAGTGGGGTTGCGCGAGATAGGTGGGGTGTTCGACCGAGGGGGCCTCCGCCAAGCTGCAAATATCTTCCGGCGACTCAAGATAAGTATCGATGATTCGTCGCCACCCGGCCCGCGCTTCGGTTTCGTCGAATTGGAATACCGGCAGCAGCTCCACGGCCGTTATCCCCAAATCTTGCAGATAGGGGATCTTTTCAATCAAGCCGGTATAAGTTCCCCGTTTATTCGGTTTGACCCCCGAACTTGGATGATTGGTAAAGCCTTTAACATGCATTTCATAGATTACAGTCTGGGCAAATGGGCGTTTCAGCGGTAGGTCGCCTTGCCAATCATAACTATGGGGATCGGCAACGACGCTTTTCATGGCGCAATGGGCATTGTCGCCAGGCTTGAAAGCCGCATCCCGATCGTACTGTGCAGGAATCGCCACCCCTTTGCCATACGGGTCCAAAAGGACTTTATCCGAATCAAAACGAAGTCCTTTGTCCGGCTCATAGGGACCATGTGCCCGATAAGCATATAGTTGACCGGGTTCAATGTCGGGTACGTAAACGTGCCAGAAATGAAATGTCCGATTGCATCGTCTGTCGAGGGATAACACCCGAGCGGGTCGTGGGTCATCGGCGGCATCGAACAGCAGCAAGTCAATTGCGGTGGCATTTTTAGAAAAAATGCTGAAATTCACGCCACCCGAATAGGCGGTCGCACCTAGCGGAAAGCTTTTGCCTAACCAATCCTCTGTTTTCGCGAAATCTGCGTTCATCTTCACTCCTGACCCGGAATTTCCGGAAATACGAAATAAACTCGAATCAAGGTGGATTTCTATAACCCTTCAGAATTCAAGCGGCGCCAACTCAATGGGCACCGATTGAGTCCGCCAGATGTCCTCACAGTATTCCCGGATGGAGCGGTCGGATGAGAATTTACCCATCCGCGCCACGTTGAGGATTGCTGAGCGGGTCCACTGATTTTGATCGCGGTAAAGTTGACCGGCCTTGTCCTGGCATTCAAGGTAAGACCGGTAGTCGGCCAGCACCAGATAATCATCCCGCTGCAGCAAGTCATCCACCAAGGGCTCGAAAAGCGAGGTGTCACCCTGGGAAAAAAACCCGCAACGAATCTGATCAATCGCCTGGCGCAGCTGCTCGTTCGAATCGTAATATTCTTTGGGGTTGTAACCGTGGGCTTTTTGCGCTTTGACCTGCTCGACCGTGAGTCCGAACAGGAAAAAGTTTTCAGCCCCCACCTCTTCACGGATTTCGATGTTGGCGCCATCCAGCGTGCCGATGGTCAAGGCACCGTTCATGGAAAATTTCATGTTGCCTGTTCCGGAGGCTTCCTTGCCGGCCGTGGAAATTTGTTCCGACAAATCCGCTGCCGGATAAATCAACTGGCCGCTTTTAACACTCAAATCCGGTAGAAACGCCACCTTTAGCCGATCTTCGACGGCGGGATCGGTGTTGACGACCTCGGCCACGGCGTTGATCAATTTGATAATCAGTTTGGCCAGGAAATAGCCGGGTGCCGCCTTGCCGCCAAAAATAAACGTGCGCGGCGTCACCTCGGCCTGCGGATCTTCTTTGATCCGGTTGTAAAGTGTGATGATGTGCAACAGATTGAGATGCTGACGCTTGTACTCATGAATGCGCTTGACCTGAATGTCGAAAAGCGAATCCGGATCCGCGGTGACCCCGGTGCGTTCTTTGACGAGCTCGGCCAGCCGCTGCTTGTTCTCGTGTTTGATGCGGCGCCATTGGCTTTGAAAATCCGGCTGCTCGGCAAACGATTCCAGGCGGCGCAGTTCTTCCAAACGGGTGATCCAGCCGTCGCCGATATTGCGGGTAATCAAATCGCTGAGTCCCGGATTGCTTAGAACCATAAACCTGCGCGGGGTCACCCCGTTGGTTTTATTGCTGAACTTTTCCGGCATCATCTCGAAAAAATCGCGCAGCACATCCTGCTTGACCAGCTCGGTGTGCAGCGCGGCCACCCCATTGATGGCATGACTGCCGACGCAGGCCAGATTCGCCATACGTACATACTTGTCCCCGCTCTCATCGATTAACGACATGCGGAACAATCGATCGTTGTCGCCGGGATAGTGACGCTCAACGCTGTCTAAAAAACGCCGGTTGATCTCATAAATTATTTCCAGATGACGGGGCAGCACCTGGCCAAACAACGGCAGCGGCCATTTTTCCAGGGCCTCCGGCAGCAGGGTATGATTGGTATACCCGCAGGTCTCCACCGTGATCTGCCAGGCCTGGTCCCATTCCATCAAGTGCTCATCCACCAGCAGCCGCATCAGCTCGGCCACTGCAACGGCGGGATGGGTGTCGTTGAGCTGAACGGCCCACAGCTTGTGCAGGTCCTCCAGTCGACCACCGGCCTGCCGATGAATATCAATGATGTTTTGCAGCGAGCAGGAGACGAAAAAGTACTGCTGTTCTAAGCGCAACCGCTTACCGGCAACCGGCTCGTCGTTTGGATAGAGCACCTTGGTCAGATTTTCGGAGGCCACCTTTTCATCCACGGCACCGTAGTAATCGCCGACATTGAAGGCCTGAAAATCAAAGGACTCGACAGCTTCGGCCTTCCACAAGCGCAGCGTGTTGCAGGTGTTGACCCGATAACCGGATATAGGCGTGTCGTAAGGGGTACCCTTAACGACCCGGTCAGGTATCCAGCGAACCCGCTCGCGCCCGTCGGCATCGCGGTCCCATATTGTATGACCGCCCAATTTGACCTCGAATTGAGTTTCCGGCCGGGCAATTTCCCAGGGATTGCCGAGATGCAGCCAGTTATCCGTCATCTCCACCTGCCAGCCATCGCGGATCTCCTGGTGAAAGATGCCGTGCTCGTATCGCAAGCCGTAGCCGATGGCCGGCACCTCGAGGGTCGCCAGGGAATCCAGGTAGCAGGCCGCCAGCCGGCCCAAACCGCCGTTGCCCAAACCAGGTTCCTCCTCCTGTTTGAGCAATTCATCCAAATTCTGACCGACGGCTTCCACCGCCTGCCGGACCGGTTCTTCAATTCCCAGGTTGATTAAATTATTGCCCAAATGAGGTCCCATGAGAAATTCAGCCGAAAGATAACAGACAATTTTGACGTCTTTATGCAGCCAGGTTTCAACGGTTTTGAGCCAGCGGTGCAGCAGTCGATCCCGCACGGTGTAGGCCAGGGCCATGTAATAATCGTTGGGCGTGGCGATCTCCGGCAACTTTCCTTGAATATAGAACAGGTTGTCGAGCACCGCGCGGCGCAACGTCTCCAGGCTGTTGCCGGTGCGGTCGTCCTCGACCAGGATGTGCTTACGCGATATTGTTTCATCGTTTGGTGCCATGGTGTTATCCTTTCATCGTTGTATGATGCGTGGCGTTGATCCGAAGACTGCAAGCGACCGTAGCATATCCTGAACACTTGCATGAAACTTCATGAAATCGGGAGTCAATGTCATTAACCTTACATCAATTTCTCGCCTAAATTACCATCTTAATCTATTGAGGTTCCAATGAATTTCAATTTTCGATTAGACCGGTCGTTTTTTTTTGGGCGGCGGCTGGGCTGACGACTGAGACCTTATACTCAAAAGAGGAAAATAAAAAGGATAAAAGTTAAGGTCCCCCTTATGAGTATTTTCACCACCCCAGTTTTGGCCCATCGGCAGTGATCACTCCGACTTTCTGATCAGAATTTCTCCGGGATAAACTTGAACTGGGCAATCGATTTCTGATCGTCGTACTTGCCCTTCATGTCGCGATTGCCAAGCTTGACCTTTTCCCGTGGTAGCTTTTTATAGGGAATCTGGCTGAGAAAATGCGAGATGCAGTTAAGCCTTGCACGCCTCTTGTTGTCGGCATGAACGATGCACCATGGCGCCCAGCCGCTGCTCGTGGCGGCAAGCATGTCGTCCCGCGCCCGGGAGTAATCATACCAGCGTTTGAAAGACTCCACGTCCATGGGGCTCAGCTTCCAGATCTTTCTTGGATCGTCTAAGCGATCCTGAAAGCGGCGTTCCTGCTCCTCCATGCTGATGTCAAACCAGTATTTGATAAGCTGGATGCCCGAATCAACCATCCAGCGTTCAAAGAGCGGTGTCTCCGCCAGGAAACGCTCGTACTGATCCTTGGTGCAAAACTTCATGACGCGCTCGACACCGGCACGGTTGTACCAGCTGCGGTCAAACAGTACAACCTCTCCGGCCGCAGGAAACCGCCGGATATAGCGCTGCCCGTACATCTGGGTTTTCTCCCGCTCGGTTGGTGCCGGCAGGGCCTCCACCCGGAACACACGGGGGCTGACTCTCTCGGTGATCCGTTTGATGACACCCCCTTTGCCGGCTGCGTCACGCCCCTCGAAGATGACAACAATCTTGAGCCCCTTCTCTTTGACCCAGTGCTGCAGCTTAACCAGCTCGGCATGCAGCTTGAAGAGCTTGGTTTCATACTTCTTTCTGGAAAGCTTGGCTTTGTGTTCATGGGAGGTTTTATTCGCTTTATTTTTGTTCTTGGATTTTTTCTTTTCTTTCTTTTTTGCCATGATGTTCGCCTCCTTTCTTAATTTATATCGTTGCGGCTAGCTTTTCTGAGTTTCATATGTTTTCGGATCAAACGAACCTGCATATTTATTTTAATACTCATTTTCATTTCTCCTTTTGGACTTTTACGGGAACCACCTTTAAGGCCGGCATTCTGGCTTTGGGGTCGATGGGCACGGCACTCATCAAAGCGTTAAAGTTGGGTTCACTGAAGTGAATCGGTGCGAACAGATATCCGGGTTGCATGCTGGCCTCCAGCTTCAGCGGCAAAAGGACCGTTCCGTGGGGACTGGTCATGCGGACGGTATCATTTTCGGTTAAACCGGCCGCTTCAGCGTCCTGAGGGTTCATGTCCAGATAGGATGCCGGCCTGAGTTTTAAGAGTTTGGTGGTTCGCCGGGACATTTCGCCGGTATTGAAATGCTCCAGCAACCGCCCTGTTATCAGCACATAGGGATATTCTTCCGTAGGTTCCATGAGGGTATCCGGCAACTCAACCGGGATAAAGCGAGCACGACGGTCCCGGAAACCGAATCCATCCTCATATAGGCGAGGCGTTCCCGGGTGGAATTCATCATAGCAGGGCCAAAAAATTCCATTGGATTCTTTTAGGCGATGGTGACTGATGCCGCTGAACACCGGGGCCGTCCGCCGGATTTCCTGCCAGATATCATCGCTTGACGTATATTGCCATTTCGCTCCCATGGCGTTGGCCATTTCCTGAAGTATCTGCCAGTCCGGTTTGGCATCACCGGGAGGCTTCAGGCCGGCGGCCGTGTATTGAACCCGCCGCGCGGCATTGGTGAAGGTGCCGTCTTTTTCGCCCACCATTGCGGCCGGCAGGACAATATGCGCATATTTGGATGTTTCATTGGGAAAGATATCCTGCACGATTAACAGATCGAGTTTCTGAAGCATCCAGGTCACAAAATTGGACTGGGGTTCGGATACCGCCGGATTTTCGCCGATGACATAAAGCGCCCTGATTTTTCGTGAGGCAATGTCATGAATCATTTCAGGTGCCGCCAGACCTCTGCTGGTAGGCACTTCAGCGCCCCAGATGGCGCCGACATGAATCCGGGCAGCCTCGTCGTCAACCTCCATGTGTCCGGCCAGTAAATTGGGCAGGGCACCCATATCGCCGGCGCCCTGTACGTTGTTCTGTCCCCGCAAGGGCGATAAACCGCAGCCGGGTTTGCCGATGTTGCCGGTCAGCAAGGCCAGGTTTACCAGGGCGGTGATATTATCGGTCCCGTGGGCATGCTGGGTGAGACCCATGCCCCAGATGAATATGGTTTTTTTGTCGTGAATCAGTTCGGCAACTTTTTCCAGTTCTTCGCGAGTGGCGCCGGCACGTCGGCAGGCAATATCAATATCGAGAGTTGCTACCGATTCGCACATAGCATCAAACCCAATGGTCTGCTTTTCACAGAACTCCAGATCATGCCAGCCTTTGTCGATGATAATTTTTCCCAAGGCCTTGATCCAGAAAATGTCGGTGCCGGGTTTGACCTTCAGGTGGACGGCGGCATTTTTAACCAAATCGGTTTCACGGGGATCGGCCAGAATCAGGTTGAGGCCGCCTTTTTTAGCGCGTTTTTTGACCTGCATCCAGATGACCGGGTGGGTAAAGGTCGTATGCGCCCCCACCAGGAAAACCGTTTCGGTGGCTTCATAGTCCTCCAGAAAGGTACTGACGGCCCCGTATCCCAATTGCTGTCTCAAAGCGGCTTCGGTGGGGCCGTGGCAAAGTCGGGCGCAGTTGTCGACATGGTTGTTGCCGATGACGGCGCGCTGGAACTTTTGCGAAAGGTAGGCCTCCTCGTTGAGGATTTTACCACTGCAAAGCATTCCGATACTTTCCGGGCCGTATTTGTTAGAGATCTCCTGCAGGCGCTGTGAGGCAAATTGGATGGCTTCATCCCAGGAGACAAGTTCCAATTTATCAGCTTTACGGATATAGGGTTGGGTCAGACGTTCTTCATGCCGGATGAGTTCATGCACCGTAAACCCCTTGACACAGGCGTATTTGGCGTTCAATTCGGGATTGCGTCCCGTAGCACTGCTTTTAACCGGCCGGCCATTTTCATCCAGCGCCAATTCAAGGTTGCAGCCAACCCCGCAGTAGGGACACACAATGGGTATCGTCGATGTCATCACATCACCTCCTTTAAACATTTTAGGAAATTGTCACCAACGCTTCTTTCACGCCGGCAATCGCACGATCAATTAGCAGTTTCATTCGCAAAAACCAGCGCTGCGAGTGTCAGTGGCTACTGAATTTGTGAATTCTCGATTTTGGTAAACATGGTTTAGCGACGAAATCCAATCTCCCGAAAAGGTCTTTTACCAATAACCAATAACGATTAACTATTAACATAATTCTTAATTGAGTTCTTTTTCAATTAATAATTATTTTGGTATTTCCCGCGGATCCGTCATATTCTCCGGCCGCAGCATATCGTCCAGCTTTTCTTTGGTCAACCAGCCCTTTTCCAGCACCAGTTCATAGACACTGCCGCCGGTTTTCAAGGCTTCCTTGGCGATGGCGGCTGATTTTTCGTAGCCCAGCACCGGGTTGAGGGCCGTGACCAAACCGATGCTGTTTTCGACATATTGACGACAGACGTCGCGATTGGCTTCGATATCGACGATGCAGCGGCTGACCAGGGTGATGCAGGCATTTTTAAGGATCAACATGCCGTGCAGCAAGTCATAAGCAATGATCGGCTCAGCCATGCACAGCTCGAGCTCACTGGCCTCGGCCGCCATGGAGACTACCGCGTCATAGCCGATGATCTGGTAACAGACCTGGTTGACCAACTCGGGAATCACCGGGTTGACCTTGCCGGGCATGATCGAAGATCCCGGCTGCATGGGCGGCAGATTTATTTCGTTCAAACCGCAGCGCGGCCCGGAGGACATCCAACGCAGATCATTGCATATTTTGGAGATTTGAACCGCCGCGCGTTTCATGGTGGCCGACATCTGGGCAAACGACCCGGCGTTCTGGGTGGCTTCCACCAGGTTGCGGGCCCGGCGCAGCGCAAAACCGCTGACTTCCGACAGTTTTTGGGTGACAAGATCCGCATAACCGGGAGGACTGTTGAGACCGGTACCGATGGCGGTGGCGCCCATATTGATATCATGGAATTCTTCGCCGGCGTGTTGCAGGGCCGTCATGGCGCTGTCGATCATAACGGCATAGGCGCTGAATTCCTGGCCCAGGGTCATGGGAACGGCGTCCTGGTTTTCGGTGCGTCCCATCTTGAGCACGTCGGCAAATTCATCCGCTTTAGCCTCCAGTGCATCTTTTAGCTCATCCATGGCCGCCAGCAAATCTTTGAGCGAAAGCATCACGGCCAGCTTGATGGCGGTCGGGTAGGCATCGTTGGTTGACTGGGAGTAGTTAACATGGTCATTGGGGTGCAAAAATTCGTATTCACCCTTCTTGTGTCCCATAATTTCCAGTCCCCGATTGGCGATGACCTCGTTGGCATTCATGTTGGTAGAGGTTCCCGCCCCGCCCTGGAACATGTCCACGGTAAAGTGCTCATGCAGTTTGCCGCTCAGCAGTTCATCACAGGCATCGCAAATGGCCTTCATCTTATCTTCCGCTAAAACACCCAGCTCCTGGTTGGCCAGGGCTGCAGCCTTTTTGACAAATGCCAGTCCCTCGATCATGTGTTCGAAATTTTTAACGTAAACACCGGAAATGGGAAAGTTCTCCATGGCGCGCAGGGTCTGCACCCCGTAATAGGCCTGGTCGGGGATCTCGCGTTCCCCCAGCGAATCGTGTTCGAGACGCACGTCGCCTTTAAGATGCGCCGGGCTCTCAACGTGGGCGATACTTTGGGATACCACCCGAAGTCGTTCGCTGATGCCGGCCGCCACCCGGGCCACGATGCGATAAAACAGGTCCGGTTTCTCCGTTCGAAAGGCCCCAATCTGCTTCGTCGTTATCTGCCAGACCGTCGCACCCAGGCGGGTCAAAGCGCCGTTGGTGTGGGGCGGATCCCCTAAAAATGCATCTTCGCTGATCATTTCACCGGCGCCCAGCACCGCATAATGCTTCGTCGATCCGTGCAAACCGCGTACGATCTCCACTTCACCATCCAGAATAATGCCGCCCCAGCGCCGCGGGGTGGATTCGTGAAACAGCCACTCTTCGGCGTCATAGGTCCGTTGTTCACCGTGGTCAAAAAATTTCTTTAGCTCGGCCTTGTCAATGCCCATTCGCTTGGAGGCTGTTTGAAGTATTTCATCGATCTTAATCATGAGATACGCTCCTTTCTAATTAATCCGCCCTTTAAAATAGCCTATTGCAGGTTGGTAAACTTTTCTGCATATATCGAAGAATGGTGCTATATCGAAGTTACGCGGATTAATTACTTTATGCTGCGCATTTATTTTATGCTTTTCTTGTTGGTAAAATTTGTCGACTACTTGGTTTAAAAAAATAGTATTTAAGCTTCAGAATTTGGTAGTTACCAACGCCTGACACCCGACACATGTCTATGATCCCGTCTGAAGCGAAGCGTAAGCGGGGAAACCTCAATTTTCTGATCAGACCACCAGCGGCCCGATGATAAAAGCAATGATCACCGACAGTGTAATCGTTAGGGTCCCGGGGATAATAAACGGATGGTCGAACACGTATTTGCCGATCCGGGTCGAGCCGGTATCGTCGAATTCCACCGCCGCCAGCAGGGTCGGATAGGTCGGCAGTACAAACAGGGCACTGACCGCCGCAAAGGAGGCAATGGCGGCCACAGGGCTGACGCCCAATCCCAGCGCCGCCGGCATCAGGGCTTTGGTGGTGGCGGCCTGGGAGTACAGCAGCATGCTGGCAAAAAACAGCACCACGGCCAGCAGCCACGGTTTGGACTCCAGGATATTGCCGGCAAAGACGTTGATCTCTTCCATGTGGGCGGCCACGAAGGTGGTACCCAGCCAGGCCACACCGAGAACACAGACGCAGGCGCTCATACCGGATTTGAAGGTGGCCGCATCCAGCACCTTGGCGGATTCGATCCGGCACACCATGGTAATTATCGTCGCCACCGCCAGCATGATGGTCATGATCGCGCTGTTGCGGTCCAGGACCGGTTCTTCTATCAGAGCCAACGCTGCTGCTGATGGCAGTGGCGTAGCAGACAACAACGATTATACCGAGCAGAAAAATCAACACGGAAGTTTTGGCCCCCGGAAGGATTTCCTTTTTTTCCTGCTCGCCGGATGATTCCTTGACCAGACCCTTGGCCAGGCGTTCCTGGTATACCGGATCATCTTTTAGGTCTTTGCCCAGAAAGTTGGTGACGATGGCCGCCAGCATACAGGCGATAAAGGTGCTCGGAATGGCAATCATCAGCAGCTGAATATAGCCGACCCCGGCCTTCTCCAGTTCACTGCTGAAAAACACCACGGCCGCCGAAATCGGCGAGGCGGTGATGGCCACCTGGGAGGCAACCGTGGCAATGGCCAGCGGACGGGACGGTCGAATGCCCTTTTCTTTGGCGACTTCGGCGATCACCGGCAGGGTCGAAAAAGCCGTGTGGCCGGTGCCGGCCATCATCGTCATGACATAGGTAACGATCGGCGCATAAAAGGTGATATACTTGGGATTGCTGCGCAGGACCTTTTCGGCCAGATAAACCAGGTAATCCAGACCCCCGGCCACCTGCATGGCCGCAATCGCCGCGATCACGGACATGATGATCAGAATCACGTCGACGGGAATGCTACCGGGTTTCAGGCCGAAGACCAGGGAGAGCACCAGCACGCCGAAACCACCGGCAAATCCGATACCGATGCTGCCCATGCGTGCTCCCAGCCAGATAAAAAATAACACAACGAAAAGCTCAACTATCCACATTGCTATTCTCCTTTCCCTTAATCAGGGGACCTGGTATGAGCCGCTGAGATCCTCGGTGTGGCCCGTGAACATACCCTGGTCTCTGTCTGTAAACGTAGATGTCCAGGTGAAGTTAAATGTGCCCAAAACCCCTTTCAGACCGCCGGTGCCGCCGACGAACTCTCCGGTTACTTTGACACCTTCTTTTAGCGCTTGACCGCTCAGGACACTGTAGGCCTTGTCACCTTTCAGGCTGCGCCAGACGCAACGCACAGAGCTGCCTGCCATAGAATCCGACAGGCCGATGCACTCGGCCCAGAAATCTTCTATCCCGCCGAATTCACCCTTGAGGCTGACGTTTCCCGCCAGGTTGAAGGTGCCGACCTCGCGTCCCTCAACGAAGTCGAAAGGCTGACGCTTGCCGCTGGCAACCCAGGATCCCGCAAAGGATCCGGTCTGCTCCGCCGAGGCATCCCGGACCGGCAGGATCACTGCCATCGTAGCGGTGACGGCAATGGCCCAATATAACACCCCGATTGCAATACGATTGTTCATGTTTTTTCCTCCTTCCGAGTTGTAAAGACACCCCGAATACGTTGTCCTTAGTTTTCCTTATCAAAGTGTCAACTGAGTATCAACACCCGACGGTGTTTTCATCAGAAGGATGTCTCATTCCTCCAGATTCGCCTTCTCGTAATCACCTTTAAAGGCGCTCTATTTTCGCGCCCAAGGCAGATGCCAGCGGATTCGCCCTAATGCCGTGAGCGAAGACGCTCATGGTCACGGTACAAACAACGGTCATCACCAGGGTCCCGGTTTCGGGTACACCACTGTTCAATACGATGATAGCAAAGACGACACTGGCAAGTCCTCGCGGGCCGAACCAGGCCGGAAACAGCTTGCTTTCCGTCCGCTCGCCGGTGCCGGTCAGTATGAATCTTATAAATCCAATCTAAACTAATTTTGAGGTTATCGAATTGCACACACATAGAGCCAAAATAGGAAATTTGGTGGGCCTATTTCATTTGGGATGCTTATATGAAAAATAAAACTTCGGGGGATTGCAAATTACTCGTAATCTTATCCTGCATTACTTCGCATTTCTATTATTTATTTCTAATTATCTTTGACGTTATATCCGACTTCTAGTGCTTCTAACGATGCACTCAGCATTTTTTGATTTTTGCCGAACCGACCTTCCAAAACGGCCTTTATCTCTGCCAGAGAGCAAAATAGCGCGTTTCTTTTTGCGCCTTTCTTTTCAACCCTTGCCAGCGCAAATCCGAGGACGATCAGATTCACCGCCTTCGGGTTTGCGATTTCCCGGGCCAGTGTATCCGCATCGATGGCTTCCAGCGGCATGCTATTCTCATTTTTAACATCATCCTCGCCATTGACAATGACCCAGCCCTCATCTTTTAAAAATGCCCCATGCGGGGTCAAATTTTCGGCCCTCAAGGCCAGCAATCCATCGGCCTGGGCAGGACGAATCAAGGGACTCGAGTAGTCTCCCACCTTCAAATGCGACAGCACCGTCCCGCCCCTCTGGGCCATCCCGTGTGTTTCGGAAGTAAACACAGCCAGACTTTTCTTGATTGCTGCTTCTGCCAAAAGGCGGGTCACAAACAACACCCCCTGGCCGCCAACGCCGCTAATGATGATTTGTTGCATTATTGTTTCACCCATTGGACCTCCAGAAAATAATCAGTGTCGGCTTGATTATCGTAAGGGATAAAAATAATCGGCTTAAGGCTCAAGGCGCGCAGCAAAAGGCAACGAATTTCTCGTCCGGATGTGTTCGCCTTAGGCCTTGTGCCCTGAGCCTGTGCCATTTCCAATTGCCGAATCCAACTTGAACCCGGGCTCAATTCCAATTACTCAAGTTTCATCTATTCACTGCCTGTATCGCCCCTTTCGGGCAGACATTCAGACAGACACCGCAATCAACGCACAGAATGCGATCGATGCTGACACATTTTTCATCTTTGCCCTCATCTTCATGATATATGAGTGCCGGGCACTCAAATTGCTTGATACAAAAGGCGCAACCGTCGCAATCATCGGTGATTTCGACCGGCATTCGTTCAGCGACCTCGCCTTTTCTTGCCAGATCGATAACACATGGGTACCTGGATATCACAACGGCCGGCCCGTTCTCACGACTATATTTGACAGCGTCTTTCATCAAGGCAATGAAATCAGTCACCTGATAGGGGTTGCCTTCCTTACAATATTTTACGCCGCAGCCACGGACCAGGTTTTCAATGTCGACGGTTTGCAGAGGTTCACCGGATACGCCGGAACCGGTTGTCGGTGTGGGTTGGCTGCCTGTCATGGCTGTGGTGCGGTTGTCCAGAATCACCAGAACAAACTTTACATTCTGAACAACCGCGTCGATCAGCGCCGGCACCCCGGCATGGAAAAAGGTCGAATCCCCAATGGTGGCCACAATCTTAGGCTGTATTTTTTCATTTTTGTAAGCGTGATAAAAGCCGGATGCCTGGCTGATGGCCGCCCCCATGCAAAGCACGGTGTCTACGCCGCCCAAATTCAACCCCAGCGTGTAACAACCGATATCACTGGTATAAATGCCTCTGGGGGCCGCTTTTTTGATGGCAAAAAAACTGGCGCGGTGCGGGCACCCGGCACAAAGCGTCGGTCGTCGGCCCGTTGCAAACGGTATGGAAAGCCTTTCGGATTCGACCCCGGCAAATTTGCCGATGATCTCTTGAATATCCTCTGGATAAAGCTCTCCGACTTTCGGTACGTCATTTGACAGCTTGCCCTTGACGCGGTGGCGATCGGCCAGCTGCATCTCGATGACCCCCATGGTTTCCTCTATGATGAGAATTTCTTCGTATGATTGAATTAACTCGGATATAAACTCACTGTGCAGAGGAAAAGGCTGGAGAACCTGATAAAAGGGAACCGTCTGCCACAGGCCCAACTCTTTTATGATTTCTTTACAGTGCGCAGCAGCTACACCCGACGATACAATTGCTTTGGGCGCATCCGCTTCAGGATTGTGTCGAAGTGGGGCCGTCGGCTTGTGCTGCGCCATGGCCGCCAGTTTATCTTCCACCTCATTGTGCAAATGAAAGCGAAATCTCGGGGTTGCCGCCCAGCGGCTGGGGTCTTTTTCGAATTTCACTTCCCGTCCCTTGCGGGGAATCTTTCCCAATAACACGTCCTGACGGGAATGACAGACCCGTGTCGTGGGCCGCAACATCACCGGCGAATTGAACGTTTCGGAAAGTTCGTAGGCCATGCCGATCATCTCTTTGGCCTGGTGCGGTGTGTCCGGATCCAGCACGGGGATTCTCGCCATCATTGCCATCAATCGGCTGTCCTGCTCGGTCTGGGAAGAGATGGGTCCGGGGTCGTCAGCACTCACCACGATAAAGCCGCCTTTGACACCCATGTAAGCAGCACTCATCAGTGGATCGGAGGCCACGTTCAATCCGACCTGTTTCATGGCCACGGCCGTGCGCAACCCGGTCTGGCAACCGGCATAGGCAATTTCAAAGGCGATTTTCTCGTTTACCGCCCACTGGGTATGCATGGAAATCTTATTTTCTTTTTGGAAAAAAGCCACGGCCGCCAGTATCTCGGAAGCCGGTGTACCCGGATACGAGGTCGCAACGGCACATCCGTTTTCCACCAAACCGCGCGCAATGGCTTCGTTTCCCAACAACAATCTGCGTTCAGTCACTATGCTTTACCTCCGCGAAATGACAGTTGAATAGTTGATTCGTTAACTCGTTGAATGGTTGAAATATGAGCGATATCTTGTTCTATGCGCCATGCCCCATGCTCTTTGCCCTATGCCTTTTGCCCTTTTTGCCAGCACCCCGCAACCCGTTATTACAGATATCATTGATTGGTTGATTAGTTGATTGGTTAAATGGTTGCTAATATGGATTTATCCCATACTTGCAAAATAATTGGACACTTCATGTTTTAACAATCGGAACTTTCTAAAATTATGACTATAATTTACCTAATCAACCATTCAACCAGTAAACTATTCAACGAGGTCCGTATTATAACTCAAACGCCGTCACCGTTATGTTCAGCGGCAATTCCCGCAGTTTTTCCAGGACCTCTTCAGAAACTTCGGTATCTGTTCGGATAAATATCATGGTCTTGTCACCGCCCTCTTCCTGGCCGACCCGCATTCTGCTGATATTGATTCCATATTCGGCCAGCAACGTTCCGATACTGCCGATGGCACCCGGTTTGTCATGGTTATGGATTAAAACGAAACGGTCATGGGGATGAAGCTCGAGCCGGAAATTATTAATTTTAACCACCCGGGGATCTTTGCGCCCGAAAATAGTGCCGGCGACTTTGGCGGTTCCTTCCGCCGTCACGGCGCTGACGGTGATCAAATTAAGATATTCTTCAGTCTCGGCAAGGGTGGTTTCGGTAATTTTGATGCCTCTTTCCCGGGCCAGGACTTCGGCATTGACGGAGTTCACGGTATCTTTGACCATGGGGGTCAACAATCCTTTTATGACGGCGGTCTTTACCGGCGATAGATCGAGGGCCTGGAAGTCCCCGGCATATTCAATCACGACTTCTTTAACAGGACCCCTTGCCAACTGGGCCAGCAGACATCCCATCCGGTCCCCTAAAGTCAGCAGCGGTCCGATTTTCTCAAGCAGCTCCCCGCTGACTGCCGGCACATTGACGGCATTGATGATGGTGCCGTTTTTAAGATAGGCAATGATCTGTTCGGCCACCTGTACCGCCACGTTGGTTTGAGCTTCCAAAGTTGAGGCCCCGAGATGCGGCGTACAGATGACTCGATCGATCTCAAACAGCGGACAGGCTCCGGGGGGTTCGTGCGCGAACACGTCCAGGGCCGCACCGGCGACCTTGCCGGCAATCAAGGCTTCGTTCAGATCGGCCTCATCCACAATGCCGCCGCGGGCACAGTTGATAATCATGACGCCGTCCTTCATTTGATCGAAGGCGGCTTTGTTCAGCAAACCGACGGTGTCTTTCAGTTTAGGAACATGTACGGTGATATAGTCCGCTCTACGATACAGTTCCGCAAGCGTCACCGGTTCAAAGCCGGCCTTTTCGATTTGCTCCGGGGCTACGAAAGGGTCATGCACAATCACTTGCATTTTCAAGCCTCGGGCACGATCGGCAACAATGGTGCCGATCTTTCCTAATCCGATAACACCCAGGACCTTGTTGAATACTTCCCTTCCCTGAAGCTTTTTCTTTTCCCAGCGACCGGCCTTTAAGGTCGATGTGCCCCAGGGGATGTTGCGGGTTAGCGCCATCATCATGGCGATCGTATGTTCGGCAGTGGTGACAACGTTGCCGGTGGGGGTGTTCATGACCACAATGCCCCGCTTGGTTGCCGCCGGGATGTCGACGTTATCCAGTCCGATCCCGGCACGGCCGACAACCCTCAGGTTTTTGGCCGAGTCCAAGATATCTTCGGTGACTTTGGTTGCACTGCGAATAACCAGGGCATTGTATTTTCCGATGATACTTTTGAGTTCATCGGGCGCCAATCCGGTATGGACATCTACTTCGATCCCCGGTTCTTCCTGAAACATTTTAATGCCGATATCTCCGAGAACGTCGCTGACGAGTACTTTCATGATATCCTCCCAGAACAACGGATGGCCTTTTAACAGAATATCCGCTAAAAGGCCATCGTCAAATCAGTGTTGCAATCTTATTTGGAAAAGTTGCAGTGCCGCTTAGCTGTTGCGTTTTCTGGCCTGTTCGATCAATTCGATCAGGCTAGAGACCTTGGGTTTGGGTCGCGCCTGCAACAGATGATTGAATTGATCTTCGGTCAAATTGTCTTTTAGATACTGAACCACATCAAAGTGCTCCCACCAGCAGTCCAGAATCTTGAAGCAAGGCTGCTGTTCGTCACCGCAGATTTCACAGTAATCAAACGGTACGGAGTTGCCCAATCTGGGGCAACGCCGCACCATGCTGTTTTGTCCCTTTTCCATGAGGCATCCAAATGAGAAATATGGGATTTAAAAGCTTTTTAGAATCGCCGGTTTGGGATAGCTTTCCAGCACCTTTTCGGCCTCTTCAATGTCATCGGCCGGAAATTCATAATCTGTAAGCTGGCCGCTCAGATATTTGTCATACGCCGCCAGGTCAATCAGGCCGTGCCCGCTCCAATTGAAAAGAATGACCTTTTCCTTGCCCTCTTCCTTGGCCTTTTTGGCTTCATCCACCACACAGGCTAAAGCATGATTGGTTTCCGGAGCAGCGATGACGCCTTCGGTCCGGGCACACAGAAGTCCGGCTTCATAGGTGGCGATTTGTCCGAAAGCCTTGGGTTCTAAAATACCTTCAACGATTAGCTGACTCACGGTGGGGGCCATGCCGTGATAACGCAGTCCACCGGCGTGCAGGGGCGGCGGAACGAAGGTGTGGCCCAGACTGTGCATGGGAAGCAGCGGCGTATAGCCGGCCGTATCACCATGGTCATAGGCAAAAGGCGCCCGGGTCATCGTCGGGCAGGCTTCCGGTTCAGTCGGATAAATGGCTATATCTTTGCCGTTGATTTTGTCATAGACGTATGGAAATGCCAGTCCGGCAAAATTGCTGCCACCGCCGGCGCAGCCAATGACGATATCCGGGTATTCGCCGATTTTTTCCATTTGTTTTTTGGCTTCAAGGCCGATGATGGTCTGATGCAGCATGACGTGATTGAGCACACTGCCCAGAGAATACCGGGTCTGGCCGGATTCATCGGTGACGGCCGCTTCAACGGCTTCACTGATGGCGATACCGAGGCTGCCCGGAGTATCCGGATCTTTTTCGAGGATTTCACGTCCGGCTTTGGTCTCCGTGCTGGGACTGGCGATACAGTTGGCTCCCCAGGTTTGCATCATGGATTTGCGGTACGGCTTCTGATCAAAACTGATTCGAACCATGAAAACCTTGCATTCGAGCCCGTACTGGGAACAGGCAAAGGCAAGCGCACTGCCCCACTGACCGGCACCGGTTTCGGTGGTCAGCTTTTTAATGCCGAATTCCTTGTTGTAGTAGGCCTGGGCAACGGCCGTATTGGGCTTGTGGCTGCCGGGAGGACTGACACCTTCATATTTGTAATATATTCTGGCAGGGGTATCCAAGGCTTTCTCCAAACCGTAAGCCCTCATCAGCGGAGCCGGGCGCCAGATGCTCAAGACGTCCAGAATCCCATCCGGGATGTCAATCCATCTTTCCGTGCTGACCTCCTGTTCGATCAGGTTCATCGGAAAAACCGGCGCCAGCTGATCCGGGCCCACCGGGTTGCCGTCCGGACCCAGGGGCGGATTCATTTTGATGTCCGCTAAAATGTTGTACCACTGGCGTGGCATCTCGTCTTCAGTTAGAACAACCTTCCTATTTTTCATGGCCCCTCCTCGCTGATGGTTAATGATTCGCTTTGCTGCAAATTTAAGATTCCTGCAATCATAAATTTGAGTAATATTAACTGTTTATGGCTTAATAATTGGTCCACAAATTGCCTTGACTTCATTTTGTATACGGTATACAAATTGAAGTCAAGAGAATAATCGACCTCGCTTAGAAATCACACCGCAAGACTCTTGAAAAAGAAAGGAGCGGCAACATGGCCACTGAAAAAAAACTCTACAGCTCAGCCTATAACCCATTGCTCATCCGACCCGACCGTCCATTACCGGATGAAGTTGCCGTTATCGGGGCGGGCACCATCGGCCCGGATATCGGTTACTATCTGAAAAGCGCCATGCCGGATTGCAAACTATTCCTGCTGGATGTCGTTGAAGAGCCCCTGAAACGCGCCGAACAGCGGATTGTCGGCTACACCCAAAAGGCCGTCGACAAAAAAAAGATGACGCCGGAAAAGGCCGCCGCCGTCAGCCAAAATATTGTGTATACCACCGACTATGAACAAATAAAAAATTGTAAGCTGGTCATCGAGGCCGCCACTGAAGACATTCCGCTCAAACAAAAAATATTTGACATGGTGGAAAAAATTGTCGACCAGGACACGATTATCACTTCCAATACTCAGCTCGATTCCGGCGGATAGATTGTTTTTGAAAATGAATAATCCCCAACGCACCACCGTTACTCATTTTTTTGCCCCGGCATGGCGCAGCCTGCCGGTGGAAGTGATTTCCTGGGCGGGTGTCAGCCAAACGGTGCTGGATTACCTGTTCTGGTTTTTTGCAGCTACCGGCAAAGCCCCCGTCATCACCGACAATGCCATCTGTTTTATCCTGGATCGTATATTCGACAACTGGTGCAATGAGTCGGTTTATCTTCTGGACGGCGCCACCGCCAGCCAGGTTGACAAGGTGGCGGAAGAATTTGTGTTTGCCGGACCATTTTTTGTTTTGAATATGGCCAATGGCAATCCGATCATCATTGAGACCAACTCACTTCAAATGGAAGAAGGCGACCACTACAAACCGTCTCCGATCTTGGGTTCGGTGGATCGCTGGCTGACCCATCGCCCGGGCAGCCCCGTAAAGGTGGACGATAAAATTAAAAACAGCATCCGCGACCGTCTGCTGGGCATCCTGTTCTCCCAATCCTTTGACATCATCGATCGGGGAATCGGTACCAAAGAAGATCTGAATTTTGGTTGTCAGGTGGCCCTGGGATTCAAGAAAGGGCCGTTGGATCTCATGCGCGATCAGGGCGAAGAAGAAGTCCAACGCATCATGAAAAGATTTCAGCAGGAGAGACCGGGCTTCCCCCAGCCCGGGCAGGCACACGCCGCCTACCAGGACTTTGACCGCTTTATTCTGGTCGATGAACGCGAAGGCGTCAAAATTATCACCATCCGCCGCCCCCAGGCCATGAATGCCCTCAACGATGAGATGACCGCTGAAATTCTGGCGGTCTTAAAGCGGTTTGCAGACGATCCCGACGTGAAGGGATTTGTCCTTACCGGCTACGGCACGACGGCCTTCTCGGCCGGCGCCGACATCGGCAAATTCCCTTCAATGCTGGGGGACCCCGATGCTTCCGCCCAGTATGCACGGGACTGCGCCAAAGTTCAGATGTTTATGGACCAAATGGACAAACCGGTGGTGGCCGCCGTCAACGGCCTGGCCTTGGGCGGCGGGCTGGAGATTGCCATTCGCTGTCACGGCATGGTGGCAACCAAAAACGCAAGATTGCAGTTTCCGGAAATCTCCCTTGGGATCTTGCCCGGCATCGGCGGTTGTGTCGTACCGTACCGCAAGTGGCCGCAAGGGGCGGAATTATTCCATGATATGATCTGTCTGGCCAAACCGGTGGGAGCACAAGCGGCTGCCGAGATCGGCATGATCTCCAGAACTGCGGATGACTACCCTTCCCTGATTGCAGCCGCTATTGATGAAGTCAATAGCTTGCAGGGAAAAATCGTCAGAATTCCTGCAGGGAAAATTCAGATCCCGGAAATCAAGGTCCCCGCTGAACCCAAGGCCGGCAAGCAGATACTGAGCAAAGAGGCCGTATCCATTGCCGTCAAAACCATTCAAGATGGAGCAGCCACGGAAAATTTAAACGAAGCATTGGAGATCGGTTACAAAGGATTCGGTGAAATTGCCTGCTCCGCGGCCGCCAAAGAAGGTATTTCTGCGTTTTTAGAAAGGAGAAAACCGGAGTTTAACAAATGATAAATAAACTGCCCTGCGGCAAATCGCAGGGCAGTTTATTTATATAATTATTTATTGATTTAATTATAAAATTATATTCTATAGATAATAATTATTTCTTTAATTATATATTAACTTAATTGATTTATTATTTATTATAGGAAATATTTATTATAATTTTATTTTATATAAAAGTCTGATAAGCTATTTTATTTGATATTTGAAAACCTGGTCCTTTGGGCCTGGATTCTTTACTTTACCGCATAGTATTCCCGGTACCACTCTATGAACTTTTGAATGCCGGTTGTGATGGGCGTTGCCGGCTTAAATCCGACATCCGCTATCAGATCATCCACATTCGCATAAGTCGCGGGCACATCACCGGGCTGAATATCGAGAAACTCCTTTTGTGCTTTGCGGCCCAGCGCATTTTCGATCACTCCGATAAATTCAAGCAGCTCAACCGGATTGTTGTTGCCGATATTATATATTTTATAGGGAGCATAGGAAGTGCCCGGATCGGGATCGTCCCCCCGCCACTTGGGGTTGGGTTTGGCAAGTCGGCCCATTACCCGGAACACCCCTTCGATGATATCATCGATATAAGTGAAATCCCGCTGCATTTTGCCGTGGTTAAATACCTGGATCGGCTTATTTTCCAAAATCGCCTTGGTAAACAAAAAAAGCGCCATATCCGGCCGTCCCCAGGGCCCATAAACGGTAAAAAACCGCAGCCCGGTGCAACTCATCCCGTATAAATGACTGTAGGTGTGGGCCATCAGCTCATTTGCTTTTTTTGTCGCCGCGTACAGTGAGACCGGATGATCGACATTGTGATGAACTGAAAACGGCATTGCGGTGTTTGCCCCGTATACCGAACTGGATGAAGCAAATACCAGGTGCTTCACGCCGGTATGTCTACAGCACTCGAGAATATTGACAAATCCGACCAGATTCGAGTCCACGTAGGCATGCGGATTTTCAAGGGAGTATCGGACCCCGGCCTGGGCAGCAAGATTGACGACGACATCGAAATGATTCTCGTGAAAAAGTTCATTCAGGCCGTTACGATCGGTCAGGTCCAATTTAGCAAGAGTGAAATTGGGGTCTGGTAAAATATTTTTCAGACGGGCCTCTTTGAGCCGCACATCATAGTAAGGATTCATATTGTCGATACCCGTAACCCGAACACCATCGTTTAACAATCGTTGACACAAATGAAATCCAATAAATCCGGCAGCCCCGGTTACCACTACATTTTCAAATTCAAAATCCATATCATTTCCCTTGTGTATTCTGTGGTTGGTTTAAAAGGTTTGGGTCGTTTTATACGAAAGTAGTTTAACCCAATTGCGCCGCACTCTCCGAGGCGCAGGATCTGCGAGCCGTAGGCCAGGTGGGCCGAATTCACTTATCTCCTGTCTTCTGTCATCTGTCTTCTGTCTTCTGCCCTCTGATCTCAGCCTTCCGTCATCTGTCCTATGCTCTATGCACTCTGCCCTATGGGCCATGCACTCAGCCCTATGCGCTATGCTCCATGCCATCTGCTATCTGTCCTCTGATTTCTGCCTTCTGTCATCTGTTTTATGACCGCTGCCCTTTATACCAGTCAAATGTCATCTCAAGTCCCTGCTCCAGGGTAAAATCGTTTTTAAAATTGAGAATTGATTGGGTCAATTCCATACCTGCAACGGAATGCAAAATATCTCCGCTCCTTGCAGGTTCATACCTTGGCGCCGACCTGCTGTCCGCCCAATGCAGGCAATCAAGTCCCACAGCCGATTGATAAGGACCTGGCTGCCGGTACCGATGTTTAATACCTTTCCTGCTGAATTTTCCGAACCGGCGGCCAGCAGATTGGCCTTGACCACATCTTTGACATAGACAAAATCTCTGCTCTGATTGCCGTCGCCATATATTACCGGCACCTGGTTTGATGCCGCTTTGGCCATAAATATTGATATGACCCCTGAATAAGGCGAGGATGGATCCTGTCGCGGTCCATATACATTAAAAAATCTGAGGCTGACGGTTTCCAGATCCAAAAAGATCGAAATAAACCCGGGCGTAGTGTTCAGCAGACAATTTATGAACCGCATATGGGCTTGCAGGCATCGGCGTCAGGGTCTCTTTTTTAGGCAAGCGGGGATCATCACCATAGACAGCACATGAACTGGCTAAGACCACTCGGCGTACGTTCTTTGCCCGAGCTGCTTCGAGAACATTTATGGTTCCAATATCATTAATTATTGTAGATTCAACCGGATTGCTGATCGTCTGCTGCACCGCTACCACGGCAGCAAGATGAAATATAACATCACAACTTTCGGCGGCCTTCTCCAGCATCTCCAGTTCGCGGATATCGTTTTCGTAAAAAGTAATATGGTCCATTACGGGTTCCAAGTTTTGAAGATTTCCCGTGGATAGATTATCCAGTACCGCTACCTTACACCCGACCGACAAAAGAGCTTCAACAAGATGGGAGCCGATAAAACCGGCACCGCCCGTAACCAACGCGCTATTAAAGTCAATCTGCATTTGTTTTCCTCTGATTGTAAACTTTCCGATTCAGCCTGGGTTGACTGTAAATATTTATTTTATCTCAGATAAGGAAAGATTTCCATAAATAAAATTCTTCAAACAGTTCAGCCACCAGACACCAGGTCACCAAGAAAAGATACAGAGTTTAAAAAATCTTCAATCTTCATTCATCAATATTCAATTCCGGCTTGTCCGGGTTGGTTTCAGGTGCAATCCGCAATCTTACTATTCCTTGACTTTAAAGCTTTTAAGATCTAATGTTTAGTATTGAAGAGGAGAATAGGAAAAAGTGAAATCACATATTCAGATCAAACTGTTTGCTACCCTACAACCGTTCACGCCGCCATCGGGTGAAAAGTATCGGATCGACCCCGGAATCAGCATCCGTAGTTTACTGGAGCAATTGAATTTACCTGAAGAGAAAGCCAAACTCATTTTCATTGACGGCATCAAGGCGAATCTTTCATCAACCCTGAATGGAGGTGAACGGGTCGGCATCTTTCCGCCCGTGGGTGGAGGATAACTAAATCCTCGATAAGCACCAAGTTGTTTTTAAGCCTGTGGAGAGTGGAAAGTTTACTGAAAAAAAAATGAACATCCAACATCGAACGTCCAACCTCGAATGTTGAATGGGAAAAGATCAAGAAATAGAGATAGTCATTCAAAATTGGAGAAAAGTTTTATGAAATTCAGAAAACGCTGGCTATTCACAATCCCGGCGCTGGCCCTTGCATTTTTTGTAGGTGCCTGTACGCCCAAACCATTTTTAAAAGTGCAGTATCAACTACCTTCGCCGGCAAGCACACTGGAAGGGAAAAAGGTTACCCTCGCTGTTTCTGACATGAGAAGCAAAAAAGGCTTATTAACCGAAACCGCCAGAACATCCTTGAAAAATTTTAACGAAACCTATTCCCTGGTTGTTGTGCGTGAAAACGGCAGCGGAAATTTAATCGGAGTCTATGACCTTGTTGCTCTGTTAACCGAGGTTTTCCAGCAGCGCTTGCAGAATGAAGGTATTCAAGTCGCTGCGGTGGCCGATAATGATTTGCCTGAACTCAAAATTGAAATATCGGAATTTCAGCTCAACTATGCCGATCGAAAATGGATCGTCAGGATGAACTACCGGGCCAGTCTTTCTGATAGTGGCGGCCTCCTTTCGAAGGAATCCGTCAGTGGTGAGGCCGAACGTTTAAAAGTCAGGGGCAAGAGTGATGCTGAAAAAATTCTGGGTGAACTTCTCAGCGACATGGTAAACAAACTGAATTTGGAGAGTCTGTTTCAGCAGGCCCGACAATAGCGGTCCCAATCAAACCAAGTATCGGTTCAAATTTTCTTTCGCCGATCTTTACGAACCCGGCGGTCATTCTTAAAGGAAAGGGACACAATCACTCCGTCGCGGACACTTTTTCGTCGATCCTGTTTGTTTGCCCGTCTTTCCCCTTTTTTTTCTTTATAGGGGTAGCGTACGGACTTTTGTTTAAAGAGTCGTCCCCATTAATTTTTGTGGTGCGCCCGATAACGATATGCACAATAAGCACCTCCCTTAAAATGAATGAATATTTTCCATTCCAGCTTGTCCGGGTTGGGTTTGCTGAAATTGAAAGCCTGAATCGTTCATTTCGTTTTTCAAAACAATTTCAATAAATGTTCAATTTTTTGCTGGTTTTCACTTGTTTCAGCGATAATTCCCTGAAGATCTTTTTCCGACAAATTTATCCGTTTCAACACATCGCCGTAAAACCTGTAGCTTAACCCATCGGTTCCGGTACAAATCCCCATCATCATGCAAATAATGTCGGCCAGGTAAATCAATGTCGTTTCCGGATCCTGCCGGGCAGATTCATTCGTCAGGTGATGGTGGCGAATCATATAAATCAATTTTTCACTAAAAGACCACTTTTGCCCTACCATGGCACCCAATTCTTCGTGGTTCATTCCGATGATTTTTTTCTCGGCATCATTAAAGCTATAGCCCTGGGAATGCACCATGATGTTAATTTTTTCAAAAGAAAAGGCAACAAACCGCCCTAAAATGAGTTTGCCGATATCTTTTAACAAGGCGGCGGTAAAAATGAGATGCTTATTTTGAGAAGCCCCGTAGCGTTGTGCCAGGCTTTTAGCAATATGTGCCGATGTAACGGCATGACGCCAGAGTTCACCTTCTCCAAGGCCGTAGCCTTCCAGTCCTTTGTTGAAGTTAGCTGACACACTGTTGGTTAAGACAAGTTCGACAATTTGATCCAATCCGACCCAAGCAACGGCATCCTTCACGGATTCCACCTTGCGGGGAAGGCTGAAATAGGCGGAATTGCAGATCTTTAATAAATTCGCTGTCAGGGCCGGATCGTTGGCTATGAGATCGGCAATCTCGGCCAGCGAACTATCCGGATCATCGGATTTGGTCATAATTTGGGAAGCAATTGCCGGAATCGGTGCAAGCAGGTCGATCTGTTCAAGGATGCCATTGAGGCTGGTCATACCATTTCCTCTCCGTCCCCGTAAGTTTTGATGATGCTCGTGCCACTTCCGATTTCCAGGCTGAGGGCCCTGTTTTGGGTCCCGCCGATGGCCTCATGATGAATCTTTACGTCATAGTCACCCAAACTGGTTTTAAGTGCCTCCAGATTTTGTTGGCCGATGTTGAAAACCCCTGTCTGATCGATGATATGAGCACCGCCGGCAATGACGATTTTCAGATTCTCAGCCTTGGCGCCCTGTTTAAATAGCGCCTTTAAAAAGGCCGTTATCCCCGTATCGGCAAACATAAAGGGGGATTTTGCCGGATTGGTTCCATTGGCTTTGGTGGAATCCGGTAGAATGAAATTTAAAACCCCACCGACACCACCAACCGGATCATGGATCGTCATCCCGATGCCGGAGCCGATGGAAAACGCCACCAGGGTTTCCACCGGATTGCTGCTGATCTTCATTTCAGAAAAATTAACTGCGGTCATAGAAGATACCGCATTTGCTTTTCCTTGATCTCTTTCCATGATTTTGCCCTCAATGCCCCTATTTTCAGTCGCCTAATAGTGCGTTGTATGTTATCCATTGAAGCCAATGAATCCATGGTATATATCGGCATTTCGAACCGAGGACTTGAGAAGGTGAATGGAAAAAAATTATGCAACCAGTTACCATGATATCTAAATTTATTTAGCCTTTCAGCCGGGATAGTCCTACCATTTAGTTTTTTTACGGTTTGTGGATTGCAAGGGGCAAGATTCTGACGTAACTTTTTAATGGGATTTGCAATAACAGATGGTATGTTATTTTTTTTGGCACCACTCGATAAGTCTTCTGATTCTATGCGCCGATTCGGAACGGACTGTTTTTTAGAGTAGTAAATATCCTTCATCATATATCCTTTAGCGATTTCAGGAGGTAACAATTCCGGAAACAACTCAATTCGATCATCGATGCATTTTCGGAAATTAATCGGATCGTCAACATTTGCGTTATAATCTTCTTGAGAAAAAGGCAAACATATGGTTCTATTGTTTCGGGTAGCGGATTGTGTATTATCTTATGCCTTATTGATGCAAACACAGGAAGAAGGAGGAATAGAATGCAAAAAAAAATTCTGCAGGCCGTCGACAATACGCGCCCGTCGCAAAGAGCGATCCATTACGCCGTTCAACTATCTTCTGTTGTCAACAAATTACATTATGTCCTTATTCATATTCAGCCGATGATTTCCTTTTTCCTACAGGAAGAGGCAAGCAAGAGCGCCTCGGCAAAAAGACAACTGGATAAGGTCTTAAAAAAGAACGATCTATTTGCGCGAAAGCTTCTCGATGACTGCCGGGACGAAATGGAAAACAAGGGAATTGCCTCTGATCGGATCGAATGTATTATCAAAAAAAGAAATCTGGGATATGCAAAAGATATTATAGATTACGCACAGAAGGAGCGTTATGACGCGATTGTGGTCGGCCGCAGGGGGTTGTCCGGATTATTCAAAATGGATGCAGGCAGCGTCACGACCGACATACTGGAGCAATCGCAGGTCATTCCGGTCTGGTTGGTCGATGGTGAAGTAACCTCAAGCGAGATGTTGATGGCCATAGACGGTTCTGAGGCTTCCCTGCGTGCCGTCGATCATGTCAGTTTCATTCTGTCCGGCAATTCCGACGTCCACCTGACCCTTTTACATGTTACAAGCAATGCCCGCAATTATTGCGAAATCGATCTGGAGGAACAACCCAACCCGGAACTGGAGGAAATCGTGGCCCGCGGTGACAAGGCGTGTATCGATCAGTTTTATCCTCATGCGATTAAGAAGTTCAAAGACGCCGGGATTTCTGAAGACCGGATTAAGATAGAAACCGTCAAGGGTAGCCGGCGGGCCGGCAAGACCATACTCGATTTTGCTCAAAAAGGGAATTATGGTACGGTGATTATCGGCAGACGCGGTGTCAACAAATCCTTTTTCATGGGCAGTGTTTCACGTTACCTGATTAACAAGATTTCAAATAGGGCGCTTTGGATAGTTCCATAAGACCCAAACCGAGCCGTCCTCCTTGGACGCTTAACGGAGGTATAACTGATGACCAAACGCATTCTTCTCGGTTTGGGGGGGAACCCCTTATACAGATGTGGCGATTGACCTCTTCTTGGTGACACTGTGCTCAATGCATCCAGCAATCCGATCGACCGCTATTTCTGGCACAATAGGGTATCGATCACCTTCTGATCACTAAAATCGACCGGCAACTGCCGCTTCAAAGACAATGGTTATGGCTGCTGATAAAGGGAAATCATCGAAAATCGGTCGCGCATCCAGTATCATTCCTTTCGGGCTATTTGGCATGCTGATTTATCTCCTGCCGCAGATCGCAGCCGGAGACGTGTTTCGGATTCAGCTGGATTGGATTCCGAGTTTAGGCATCACGCTGTCATTGGCAATTGACGGGCTAAGTCTGCTGTTTGCGCTAATTATTTGCGGTGCCGGTTTCTTTGTGAGTCTATATGCCGCCGACTACCTGCCGGCAAAGGCCGAAACCGGAAAATTTTACGTTATTTACACGGCTTTTTGCTGGCCATGCTGGGGTTGGTGATGGCCGATAATCTTCTGGCCCTGTTTGTCTTTTGGGAAATGACCACCCTCATCTCCTATTTGTTGATCGGCTTTGAATGCGAATTGGAAACGGCACGCCAAAACGCCCGCCAGGCATTGCTGGTTACCGGTGCCGGCGGTTTGGCGCTCCTGGTCGGCTTTTTGCTCCTGGGCAACATTGCAGACACCTATGATCTTTCCCAAATGTCTATGCAGTCCGGCATCATCAAGGCGGACCCCTTGTATCTGGCCGTGCTCGTGATGGTTTTCGCCGGTTCGTTTACCAAATCAGCCCAATTTCCCTTTCACTTCTGGCTGCCCAACGCCATGACAGCCCCCACCCCGATCAGCGCCTTTTTACATTCGGCAACGATGGTCAAGGCCGGCATTTACCTGCTGGCCCGGTTGCACCCGATCCTGGGTGGAACCCTCGCCTGGATGGGGACTTTGGTCGTTGCCGGGGGCATCACGGCCCTGCTTGGATCGGTGCTGGCCATGCAAGCCACCGACCTGAAACGCATATTGGCATATACGACGATAATGGCCCTGGGGATATTGACGATGTTTTTAGGCGGCCAAACGACGCCGGCATTGACAGCGGCCATGACCTTTTTAATGGTTCATTCGCTTTACAAATGTTCTTTATTTTTGGTGGTCGGGATTATCGATCATCAAACCGGAACCCGCATGATCGATCGCCTTGGAGGACTTTTGAAATCCATGCCGATCACCGCTTTTGCCGCAGCCACGGCAGCGCTTTCAATGGCCGGGTTTCCGCTGTTCTTTGGTTTCATCGGCAAGGAGATCATGTACAAAGGCGCATTGACCGAAGATGTGTTTCCCGTATTTGCCACAACAGCGGCCCTGCTGGCCAACTCTCTGATGGCGGCTGTCGCGGCCCTTTTGATTATCAAACCCTTTTGGGGCGCTGTACGAAGTACCCCGCTGCTGCCCCGCGAAGCACCCTGGACCATGTGGTTGGGTCCGGTTTTCCTGGGCGGCCTCGGCCTGATCTTCGGAATTGTACCCGATTGGATCGGTCGCTGGCTGATCGAGCCGGCAGTCAGAGCCTTTCACCCGTCCATGGAAGATATTCAGCTAAAATTATTTCACGGAATCAACGAACCCTTGTTGTTAAGTATTCTCACCTTCAGCCTGGGAATCGTATTTTACCTGCTCAACCAACCGCTGCGGCAGGTCATCGGTCACACCCTTCAGAAAATACCGCTCCGATTCGAGACCATCTATACCGGGGGCCTTGACAGCATTGCAAAAATCGCTAAAATCCAAACCCGCCTGCTTCAAAACGGATCCTTGCACCGCTATCTGAGTGTCATCATCGGTTCGGTGGTTTTCGGCGTCGGTCTACCTTTTATATTAAGCTACACTCCCCCAGTATTCGTAAAAAATTTCGATCCACCCCTGCTCGGTGGGCTTTTAATCGGGATCATTGCCGCTGCCGTCATCGTTGTCGTCAGAGCGCGGTCACGCCTGTTGGCAATTTGCAGCCTGGGGGTTGTCGGTGCCGGTATTGCAATGCTGTTTTTAATGTATGGTGCTCCCGATGTCGCCTTAACCCAATTGCTGGTGGAAACCTTGACCGTCATTGTTGTCGCACTCGTCCTGTTGCGGTTGCCATCTTTAAATTCTCGCCAACCCATGCCGTCGGCGGGCAAATTATGGAACGGATTATTGGCCATTGCCATCGGGACGTTGATCACTGCCCTTATCCTGGCGGTCAACCAGACTGAATTGGATCGCTCGGTGACGGATTTTTTTGAAGCCAACAGTTATATTGCCGCCCACGGCCGTAATATTGTCAATGTCATCCTGGTTGACTTTCGTAGTTTCGACACCCTGGGCGAGATCACCGTTGTGGCTTTAGCAGGCTTGGCCAGCTATGCTCTGATTCAGAAGCGAAAGGTTGAATAATGCCCTCTTTAATTCTAAAAACGGCCACGCGACTGCTGGTGGGACTGATTCTGACCTTTTCTGTCTATTTGTTGATGCGCGGTCATAATGCGCCCGGCGGCGGTTTCGCTGCCGCTCTGGTGGCCGGCACCGGATTTGCGCTGTTTGCCATCGCCGAAGGTCCCGTGGTGGTTCGAGGGGCGCTTCGCATCGCTCCCCAAAAGATAGTTATGAGCGGCCTCAGCCTGGCACTGGTTTCGGGACTTGTGGCCCTAGTGGTCGACCGGCCGTTTTTGACCGGTATCTGGTGGATCCGGGAAAGCGGGCAGGCACCGGCGCTGGCCATCGGTACCCCCCTTTTTTTTGATATAGGGGTATTTCTGGCCGTGCTGGGAACGATTTTAACCTTAATTTTAGCCTTGGAAGAAAATTGAAATGCTAACCTTATGCGCCGGATTGGTCGGAGTCATGGTTGCTGCCAGCGTTTATCTGATTTTGGACCGCAATCTGATTCGCTTTATATTTGGGTTGATCCTGGCCAGCAATGCAATCAATCTGTTGATATTTGCCGTGGGCCGTTTAGACAGCCAGCGCCCGCCGTTGATCCCCGATTCTGCGACGGCGCTGCAGGGGCCATTCGCCAATGCGCTGCCCCAGGCTCTCATCCTGACGGCGATCGTGATCGGATTTGCACTGCTATCGTTTATCTTTGTCCTTTTCTATCGCGCCTATCAAGAGCTGGGTACCGTCGATACTGAATTCATGCGGGTCGCCGAGGCCGATACGAATGATCAGCTCCCGGTGTCGACCCCTCAGCCCGGAGAGCCGGCATGAGCGCTTTGCTGATATTCCCGATCCTGCTGCCGCTGGCCGGCGGCGTGATCGCTATTCTCGTAAAAACAGACCCCAAACGATCGCTCCAGCTGGCGTTGTCCACTGCCGGATTGCACACCCTGATCTGTGGTTTGCTCTTATACCATGTCCAACTCAACGGCATCCTCGCAACTCAGATCGGCAACTGGCCGGCGCCGTTCGGCATCACCCTGGTAGCAGACCATTTGAGCGCCGTGCTGGTGATGATCACCGCGATTGTCAACCTGGCGGTGACATCCTATTCCAAAGCGGATATTGATGCTGTGCTCATTGATCGTGGGTACTACCCCCTCTTGCAAATGCTGGTCTGTGGAATTTGCGGTGCCTTTTTAACCGGCGACATCTTCAACCTCTATGTCTGGTTCGAAGTCATGTTGATCGCCTCTTTCGGGCTTTTGGTCCTTGGCCAGAGCAAATCACAGCTGGACGGCGGCGTAAAATATGTGATCATTAACC
>CAVXXE010000003.1:0-52183 GCA_963765595.1 uncultured delta proteobacterium | reverse complement strand
TAATAATGGTTGAATATGCATCCCATTTAATTTAAATATCGTGGAACCCACAACCATTCTGTTTAACTTATTCAAATGTCAGACTTTCGACAATTCTCTCAAAATTTTCGTGGTTCGCCAGGCTGGATGGATGGACAACCAAATAGACACACTGGTCGTTTTTGTACGAAGACACTACCATAGAGTTTACCTGATAATAATCCTGGTACACCCATTTTATATCAGTCCTGTAGGCATTCGTGCCACACTTTAACACTATTTCCTTGTTGCCAACAACCCTGACATCGGAACCTAACTGCCTGAGAATTTCAGCATAATAAATAGGTCCAAAATCCCTTAATTCGAGCTTTTCTGGTTTGGTAATCACATTCGCTGCAAAGTCGACCCGTTTCGGTATATTCATCCTCATTATTTGTCCCGGAGAAGTGACACTTTGCTTTTTGCTCCCAATAGGATACTCAAACATAAATTTTGGTGTCTTCGTCCGCCTGAATACGCCGTCCTTCGCCATTCCTTCTTCTTTGGATAACCAGACGAATCCATCTTGAAAAGGTATTGATATGCTTTTCACCAAATTATCAAGTCTTTCGGCTTCTCTCGAATTTGTTGGCAACGACTCAGAAGATACAATCGCAGGAAATATATATTTCATCGTTAATTCAAACGGAAGAGAAGTTTTCCCGCCGGGTAAGCCACCGGTAAATACCACAACCATATTCATCTCCATTGCCACCATAATATACTGACCACTATAGCCGATAGCAGAATAATTGCCGTCATCATTCACCCACCATTGATACCCGTATTGCAGAGCTGGTTTAGCTTCAATATGTCCACGCGTTGATTTTTCTACCCAAGAACTCGATACAAGTTGCTTCTTCCCCCACCTTCCCTTATTGAGGTAAAGCCACCCAATTTTGGCCATGTCATGGGGTTTTAACCACATCCGACCATATCCAACATCAATACCCTGCGGGCTTTTTTCCCAATCAATTTCTGAAATACCAAGGGGAGTGAATAGATTCTTTTCAGCAAATTCTCTGGTTTTCATTTTCGTTGTAGTGTTGATGATTACCGATAAAAGATATGATAGGCCGTTGCAGTACTCGAATTTACTACCTGGAGGACCAACCATCGGTAGAGTAAGGACATGTTGCCCCCAATCACCGCTGCGCCTCATTTCGAATAATCCTTTCCAATTGTAATGATGAGAGTCCCTGCAATCTAAACCAGAGGCCATAATTAACAAGTGCTCAAGTGTAATTGACCTTTTATTGTCACCTAAGCCATCAATTATATTATGCGGTAATAATTCAACAATAGGTTGATCGACACTTTTTATATACCCTCTATCAATCGCTATGCCTATCAGGATCGACATAATACTCTTTGTACAGGAATGAATGTTGTGTCTCTGGCCTTTTGAAAATGGGTAAAAGTAGGCATCAAGAACCATGTAACCATTTCGGATTATTGATATGTTATCTATGTTGTAACCTTTCATTTTTATTTCTTCAATAATATTGGCAAGCATTTGAGACTGCATACCTTGCTTTTCTGGTGTAGAGCTCTGCCATCCATCAGTCGGGTAGGTGTTAGCGGTGGCAAAGGTGACTGAGCAAAATATTAAAGCTACCAAAAAAGTAGAACCGAGAAAAATGGAATTCTTTATTTCTCTAAATTGTTTCATGGCATCCCTTTTAGTCATTGGATGAAAGGTTACAATGAAATGGCACAAGCCAACCAGTCGGTATTATATGATATTAATCTTAAGTATACTTTCATTTTTAGAAAGTATTTTCTGCCGGATTTATTTTTGTCAATATTTTTAGTATGCTAAACAATAGCCGAAACGCCCGCTCGGTGTCAAAACATTTCCTTAACCCTCAAACAAAGGAGGCCTATCATGAAAATTTCAGAAGGAATTGAGCATTTTTACAATTACCAACGGCTGAATGTGAAAAAAAAATACGTTGCGGAACTATGAATTCATCCTCAGACAATTTCCAAAACCATTTCGGCGACATAGAGCTATCGTCTATCACATCCGAGGACATTTTGGGATTTATGTCCAAGGTGTCAGATGGAACCAAACAGAACACAAAGAAATTACGATTCACCCTCCTGTCTGCCTTTTTCAATTTCATCAAAAATTCGGTCGATCCTGAATTCCACAATCCATGCGATAATCCCGCTCTGCGGAAACTTTTCAAAGCCGGCAAACCAACTCAGTTCGATATTCTGGAAAAGGATGTGGTCGATGAGATCATTTTCAGAACCCGAAATCCAAGAAACCGGTTGATGCTCGAATTAATGGCACGGAGCTGCCTGCGTGTCGGCGAAGTGCTGAAACTGACACCTAATGATATTCATGACCGGAAATTGATCTTAAATGATACCAAAAGCGGAAAAGAGGCAGAGGTTGCTTTCTTGCCCCAGAAAGTCGCGGATCGGCTCAAGAAATATATCAGCGACAATGGGATCAAACCCGGTGCCAGGATTTTCCCGATAACCTATGCTGCCGCGAGAATCATTGTTAAAAAGGCCGGTGAGTTGGTCGGGATTCATCTGAAACCCCATGATTTACGTCGACACGCCGCCACATATGCCAGTCGATCCGGGACACCACTTGAAATCGTTTCGAAAGTGCTGTTACGTCATTCAAATCTGTCGATCACTCAAAGGTATTTGGGAAAAATCAGCGATGTAGAAGCGATGCGCTGGATCGACAAACTACATGGATAATTCAAACAGTAGCCGGGTCGAACACGCATGTTTCGATCCGGCTATGTTCAAGGATCCAGTTCCTCTATAAATTAAGGATTGTTCTGGTATCCATTAAACATTTGGGTTATGAATAGTCAATTTTCGGATAATTATCATTGTACGTCAACACGCAGAAAATCGGATATCGCAGGTTATCTTAAAATGCTTATCTTTTTGATAATTTGGAAATGATATCGGTATCACGATACGACTATTTTCATGGAGGGAAAAAATTGAGCAATAAAAATTATGGTGCAAACGTGGTTTCCCCTAATACAACCTTTCTTCGCGTCTGGGCCCCGAATGCCAGACAGGTGGATGTGGTGGGGGATTTCAATCAATGGCAACTGGGAATTAATCCATTACAAGACGGTCATGGAGGTTTCTGGGAGGGGACAGTACAAGGTCTCGGGCCAAGAGGGCGGTATAAATATGCTATCATCAAACATAACGGCGAACCAAAATTCCGTATCGATCCTGCAGCCCGAGATACCCGGGATTCACGCATCAATAATATGCACAACCACGGTCTGGTTGTAGATACCACACATGCATGGCATGATTTCAACACTCCGATATTTGATGATTTGATCCTGTATCAGTGCCACGTCGGTTCGTTTTGTGGGCGTAATGACGGCATGCACCGGGATAACTGGGTGGCCACATACCAAGACGTACAATCAAAATTGGATTACATCCGCTCCCTCGGCTTTAATGCAATCGCACTGCTGCCGATCCAGGAATTTCGATATGATCGCTCTTGGGGGTATAATCCTTCCTTTTTCTATGCCCTTGAATCGGCATATGGCCGTCCTGCAGACCTTAGGAGGTTTGTAGATCTCTGCCATCAGAAAGGCATAGCCGTTATCTTTGATGTGGTCTATAACCATATCAGCAATTATGATAGCTCTTTCTGGCATTTTGACGAAGACAGCCAAACAGGCAAGGACAGCTATCTTTCTGAATTTGAAACTCCCTGGGGTTTGGCACCGGCCTTTTGGAAGCAACCCATCAAGGATTTTTTCGTGGCGAATATGGGTATGTATCTGAATGAATATCGTGGGGACGGCCTGCGATTTGATGCCACACGCTATATTGAATACAATCGGGGCTGGGGAAATGACGGCTGGTCTTTTATGCAGTATTTGACCTACAAGGCTAAAGAGCTTTTCCCCGGTAAATACCTGATCGCCGAACATCTGCCGGAACATGATTCGATTGTATCCTCCGCCGGATTCCACGCGACATGGTACAAAAGAGCATATGACCGATTTCGCCAGGCCATGAACGGAAATAATCCTGTTGACAACATCAAATCGCTCCTAGGAATAGATTCTGGACCCGAACAGCGTTATCCCTACAATTACTCCCTGGTCAAATATCTACTTGGCTCGCACGATGAATGCGGGGATGATGATAATGGCAAAAGAGGACATCGCTATTTTGTGGAACATTTCGGAGGCCGGGAGAATTGGCATGCAAGAGCCAAGGCACGCTTAGGCTGGGCCCTGAACATTGCTTTGCAAAATACACCGATGTTATTTATGGGTAATGAATGCCTGATGTGGGGCTACTGGCATGACGGAGGGGATGATCACGGCGATCACCGTTTCGACTGGTCCATCGCTGGAGACCATCACGGTATCCCTATGCGTAAACTGGTTTCCGCTGCCAATGCTGTGCGCTGGGAGCATCCTGCTCTGCGAAGCGGCCCCTTGCGAGTCACGCATGAGGATTACCAAAACAATGTCATAGCCTTTAAACGCTGGAACCATGAGGGTGATGTTATACTTATTGTGGTTAATTCCGGAGAGGAGAACTTCGCCCACCACGAATATGGAGTCAAAACCGACCAGGCAGGCCGATGGCAACAGATCCTATGCACGCAGGACAGAGACTACGGTGGCTGGGAAGGCGCGGGAAACGCCTATTACCAGCCATGGACCCAGGGGGACGGGAATATATATGTAAATCTTCCTAAGTGGTCGGTGGTGATGTTTAAATTATTGTAAATATGGGTATATTTGCACGAATCCGTTAAAATTTAGATAGAATCACTATAACTCGGAATTCTAGTTTTCAATCCGCATCACCTCTATATGGATCAGCGTGATAAACCTCTTCGAAAACCTCAAAGTTCTTCGACGGGGCTCCTAACACCAGAGCTGAACCGTGTGAAGTTAAAAATGATTGCATTGGTCGAATGTATCTCCAACCAAAATTTCGCCGAAGTATGCTCCCGGTATTATTGATATTACCCAATTTCACTGGCGAATGTCAAAATATTTGCGGATGATCGAAAACCTTCATGGGTAATGTAACCAATAGCCGGGCTGAGCACAGTGGCTTGGTCCGGCTATTTCAAAGATTCGATTTTCAGATAAATAAAGGATTGTTCCTGTATCCTGAACAAATTCAGGCTCAGATTTTTCAATTTTCGGATAATTATCCTTGAACGGTAACACTCGGATATTTGATTCGACTGTTAAATTCATTTGATTATAAATTCTCAAATTCTTAGCCTTTAAATTTTTGTGGATATGCGTTACAATTCAATAAAATACAAGGAGTTGCGATGCAGGAAATGTGAACATTTACTGAGCACCTCGCCTACACAATATGTAGTGCCTAAAAATTTGAGACTTGGAGATTTAATGATGGAAAAATTTAACTCGCTCATAAATTGTTTTACAGTGTAGATGTCCTTACAACTGATGGTGATTTCTAAATACATTTTATAATTGTTACACCATTTCATCGCACCATAATATTCTATTGCTCTGCCTCAACAAAATCTTGTGCCCATCAATTTTCCATTCTTTCTATTTTTTGCAATATTGTGAGAAAGTTGGTACCTTTTAATGGTATATTGAGGGATATCACCACCAGATATATTCAGGGAATAGAAGTGTCTGCGATTGCCATGACCTTGATCTCTTTGCAACGTTTTGTATTACGAACAAAATTAACCCTTTATTACAAGAGTAAAGCTACCATGGATAAACGTTTCACGAAAATAGATGGCACCGCGCTGATTAAGCTCCTTGCCCAGTTCGGTAAGAATCTGTTTGAACACTCCTTGGCTACCATAGGTTTGGAACCAGCGGTGGCGGGTCTGATGTTGGGAATAGCGTAGTGGTAGATCTTTCCAGGAGCTCCTTTTCGAAGCATCCATAGGATAACATTTAGCATGTTCCTGGTGTTTCAAAGCAAATCCTCTGCCATCTTTTTTTATCTTGAGGAGATGAAATAAAAGGCTCTATTCGGATCTATTGTTCGTTTATGAGTTTTTCCACAGTATATGCAATGGTAAAAATCAAGTGTCTATATTTGTTTTTAAGATAAGCTTTATGTAATAATGGTCTCAACTTCCAATTTTAACAACCATTTTGTACGGAAACCGTAAAGAGGAAAAATGATACATATAGAGAATAAAATAAATAATAAAGATACAGCTGCCATTGTAAAGGCGTTGTTTGAGATATCCAATGCAGTCAGCAACACTGGCAATCTTGATGAACTATATGCATCCATACACAAATCCTTAAAACAAATTCTTGATGTATCAAATTTGTTTATTGCACGTGTGGATACAAAAGAACGCACACTGCATTTCCCCTATGTTGTTGATACAGTGGATGATGATTTTTCTCCAATCACCGATTTTAATTCTGATGATTCACTTACAGGTTTGGTTGTTTCCCGACGCAAACCAATTTTATTAAAAGCCGAAGAACTCGAAAAACGAGCAAATCAAAATGGTATTTGGGGTCCAGTGCCCCGTACTTGGATGGGTGCTCCGCTAATTATAAAGGATGAAGTGATCGGTGTAGTAGCCGTACAAAGCTATTTAGATGCCAATCTCTATACTAAGCAAGACCTGCAGATACTTTCGACTGTTTCTTTTCAAGTAGCCATTTCTATTGATCGTAAGCGTTCTGAAGATGAATTGCGTGAGAGTAAAAAGAAATTGTCTGAATTATCTAACCAGACTGAGCAATTCAGCCTGGCGGCAGCATCCATGATCACAATACAAGATGAACAGCAGTTTTTCAATAAAATCAGTAAGGCAATTGTTGATTTTTCAGATTATCACAGAGTGCTTATATCACTGTTTAAAAATGAATCGCCATATAGAGATATCATCGCTTTTGGTGGAGTAGAAGAAGAAGTTGTTGATCGGCTGAGAAAAGTGGAAATGCCTAGAAGCTGGTATGATAAGGTTTTTGTCGATGAAAATATTGTTGGATGTTGCAGCTACTATATTCCTTACACAAAAAAAAACATACTGAACCAGGATGCAACCATCTATGGAAGCGGGCTTGCTCCTGAGCAAGAAGATAAATGGCATCCAGAAGACAATCTTTTTGTGAGGATGAATGATAATAAGGGTGAGACAATCGGCGTAATATCCGTTGACGAATCAAAATCCGGATTAAAGCCTAATCATGAAACTGTAAGGCCTTTGGAAATTTTTTCTAACCTTATCGCGCAGATAGTCATTCTAAAAAAGGAACAAAAGGACAGGCGAAAAGCAGAATTATGGGCTTCAGAGCAACGACTTGCCTTGATGGTTGAACAATCGCCGCTTGCAGTGGTTGAATGGAACCTGGATTTTGAAGTAACCAAGTGGAATATCTCCGCTGAGCGAATGTTTGGATACACTACGGAAGAAGCCTTAGGCCAGCTTGCAACTAAGCTAATTGTGCCAGAAGAGATGCGAACGACTGTAAATCAGATATGGCAGGACTTGATAGATCAGAGCGGAGGAACATATTCCATCAACGACAATTTAACCAAATGTGGACGCACAATTACCTGTGAGTGGCACAACACAGGTTTGATAAATACCGAAGGGCAAATTTCGGGTGTTCTTTCCGTAATACAGGACATCACCGAACGGAAACGCGCCGAAGAGGAAATTACGATTCAGAAGGCTTACCTGGAGCAGCTTTTTGAAGCCTCAACCGAAGCGATTGCTTTGATAAATGAAAATGATCTGGTAGAAAGTATAAACGGCCAATTCACCGAGATTTTCGGCTTTTCCCCGGATGAGGTCGTGGGCAGATCCTTGGATGACACGATTATACCCCCATACCATATAGAGGAAGGAAAAGCCGTTAAGAAAGAAATTAAAAAGGGTAAGCACATTTTCCAGGAAACAGTGCGGCAACGTAAAGACGGCAGTCTGGTGGATGTTTCGGTTACCGGCATGCCGATCTCCATAAATGGAAAAGATGCAGGTGTTTACGCCATCTACCGCGATATTTCAAGCCAGAAAAAGGCGGAACAGGAACTCAAAAAGGCCAAAACAGCCGCCGAAGAAGCCACCCAGGCCAAGAGCGACTTTCTGGCCAATATGAGTCATGAGATCCGGACACCCCTGAACGCGATTATCGGCTTGAGCCATCTGGCCAAGGAAACGCAGTTGACCCCACAGCAATTGGACTATCAGGAAAAAATTCACACATCCGCTTATACGCTTTTGCGGTTGATCGACGATATCCTGGATTTTTCCAAGATCGAAGCCGGCAAGCTCGATCTTGAAAGAAACAGCTTTAATGTGGTGGAGGTCCTGGAAAGGATGTCTTCCATCATCAGCGTCAGAAGTAACGAAAAAGGTATCCGCTTTGCACTTCATATCCCGGGTGCCATTCCGAACCCTCTTAGAGGCGATGCCCTGCGCCTGGAACAGGTGCTGCTAAACCTGACCTCAAATGCGGTCAAGTTCACGCCGCAAGGAGAAGTTGCAGTGGCCGTCGAGTTGGTCGAGCAGTCTGAGCAGGAAGCGGTCCTGCGATTTATAGTCAGCGACACCGGTATCGGAATGAGCCCGGAGCAAATCGAGCAGTTGTTTGAACCTTTTCACCAGGCCGATTTTACCATTGCCCGCGATTACGGCGGTACGGGATTGGGTCTGGCGATTTGCAGGCGATTGTTGGAAATGATGGACAGCAAGATTCAGGTCCGCAGCACCCTTGGTCAAGGCAGCCAATTCAGCTTTGCGGTGCGCTTTGAAAAAGCGGCGGGTGTGGAACCTGAATTTACCGCCGGCATCTCCAGGGAGGTTGCCAAAGAGCTGCTTGGGGGCCGTCGTGTTCTGGTGGTGGAAGACAATGAAACCAATTTGCAGGTCGCCCGTGAAATGATGGAACAGGTTGGCCTTGAGGTGGTCACGGCCGCCAACGGCTTGGAGGCGGTGAAGCGGTCTGCTGAAGAACGGTTTGACGGTATTCTGATGGACTTGCAGATGCCGGTGATGGACGGATTGACCGCTACAAAGGAGATCCGCAAAGGTTCTGCTCCGCAAGACCTTCCCATTTTAGCCATGACCGCCAACGCCCTAGCCGGAGACCGTGATAAATGCCTGGCCGCTGGCATGAACGATCATATCGCCAAGCCGATCAGACCGGAAATCCTGTATAAAACCCTGGTTCGCCGGCTCAGACCGGATGTTGATGTGAACGTCTGCCCGGACAAGAGTATGGCTGCTGAACCGGTTTCCCTGGAGGTCGCCGGCGACTTGCCCTGCATACAAGGCGTTGATGTCCGGGTCGGGTTGGCCGGTGTGAACAACGACTGGCAGCTGTATACGAAACTGATATACAATTTCCACAGTCGCCATCACGGCATCAAAGAAGAAATCCAGGCTGAGTTGGAGCGCGGTGACATGAATGCCGCTAAACGGCTGGCCCATACTATCAAAGGCTTGGCCGGAACGATAGGGGCCGGAAGACTAGCTGGAATCGCGACTCAAATGGAATCCGCTATAATTGCTGGCGGCAACGATCGCATTCCGAATCTATTGGACCGTTTTTCCAAAGAAGTCGCGCGGGTGATGAAGGCCCTGGATGATTTTATTAAAAACGAGGATACGAGGCGAAGCGAACAGACAGCCAGCGGTGATGAGCCCGCCGACCAGACCCCCAAATCAGTGGCTGCACCAAGTTTAAAAAAAATGTTTCAAGAATTATCCGAACTCATTGATAAACATGATTCCGATGTCATCAAACTTGTCGCCGAAATCAAGACCTTGTTGGGTCCATCCAATATCAACGACAATTTTCTGAAGCTGGAATCTTATATAAACAGCTTTAAGTTCGAGCAAGCCAAAAAAGCACTTGAGCAAGCGACCAAAGACTTGGGCCATTAATCCGCATTTCAGACCAAATGAAGCCGGCAGTTTCCAAACTGGTAATAGAGACGATGTCGTTGGCGTAGTGCCCGGAATTTTGACTCAATGTTTTAAAGGAGTAACATGTCCTCGCAAAATAGAAAGACACGGATACTGGTAATTGACGATGAAGAAATATACATACATGCTATCGTCGGTCAGTTGGCGCAAACGTATAAGGTCATCATTGCCTTAAACGGACCAGAGGGGCTGAGGATCGCCCAATCAAAGCCTCCACCCGACTTGATTCTTTTGGACGTCATGATGCCGGATATGGGAGGCTTTGAAGTTTGCCGTCAGCTTAAAAAAGACCCACACACGAAAGATATTCCCGTAATTTTCCTGACCGCTATGACAAGGGCAGAAGACGAACAGAAGGGCCTGGAACTAGGCGCAGTGGATTATATCACGAAACCAATCAGTCCTCCAATCATGGTTACACGCATAAAAACACACCTCCAACTCAAAAAAGCCAATGATTTATTGAAGTTTCAAAACGAAATTCTGGAACAAACGGTACAAGAGCGCACACAACAATTATCACTGATGAACCAATCTCTCTCTCGTTTTGTGCCTGACGAATTCCTGGACTTTCTTCAGAAAAAGAGCATTACTGAAGTCAATTTAGGTGATCACGTAAGTACCGAGATGACTGTGCTGTTTTCAGATATTCGCGCCTTTACCACGCTGTCAGAAAGCATGACACCTCAACAGAACTTTAATTTTGTAAACACGTATTTTAGCAAGATTAGTCCGGTAATTCGAGAGCATGGTGGTATGATTGTAAAATATTTGGGTGATGGAATGATGGCGATATTCCCAAAAAATCCTAATGATGCCGTACAAGCGGGGATTATTACGCTCAAGCGCGTGGCAGATTACAATCATGACCATCAACAACATGAAACACCACCGATTCAGGTGGGGATAGGGATTCATTTTGGGCACATGATGTTTGGAATGGTTGGTGAAGCACATAGAATACAAGGGGACGCTTTCTCGGGCAATGTCAATCTCACAGCTCGAATAGAACAGGTAACCAAGTATTATGGAGTTTCACTAGCCATTAGTGAAGATATTTATAATAAAATAGACTCCAGCATGTATCACATCCGATTTCTTGGTTATGTGACATTGAAAGGAAGGAATCGTCCTTTTTCAATTTATGAAGTGTATGATGCTGATCCGGGAGATCTGTTGAAACGAAAATTAGACACAAAAGTGATTTTCGAAAAAGGACAGCAACACTATTTTGCAAAGGAATTTGCAGCAGCGGTCAAGTGCTTTAATGATGTTCTAACTTTACTCCCTGATGATATGACGACGCGGCATTATTTTCAACGATCATCAACATACCTGCTTGAAGGTGTACCAGATGACTGGCAGGGCATCCGGACCATGGACAAAATATAGGCATAGTGAACAGTGAAAGGATCAGGACCTAATATTTATTATCATATTAGGAGCTAGACCTACCACAAGATATTGTAGCGGGAGCTTCGATTGCGTATTTATGAGTATCGGTTATTAATTTAGAATCTGAGACAAAGGCTATAATTTTGCCTTCTATTATAAAATCTAAAAGCATGTAAATTTTGGATGTGTGTTGCAAACCTGAAGAGATCGGACATCTTAAAGAAGGGGCTATTTTGAGGGTAGCTAAAAAATGATGTCTGTTGTGATGAAAAAATTCAACAATACTTGCATTATAGAAAATATCATGCAATGGCGAGCCGGTTGTGAATTGTACCGGTATCTTTTAATTTTTCAAGCTGTGGATATTCCACTTTCGGATAATATGTTGTTCAGAACTTTTGGCTCCATCCAGCACTTTTCGGATCGACTTTGCCAACTAATATTCACCTCGATATATCCATTTTTGTCCTTGCTGATATCGCATACCACCGCTATCCGAGTATTTCCCTCAAGACTTGAATATGCTTTGGTCCAATACCACAGCAACCGCCAATAACCTTTACACCTTGCGCCACCCACTTCTGCGCTTCTGAGGCATACGCTTCAGGTGAAATTATATCGATGAATTGCCAATTAGGCATAATAAACTCTCCGGAATGCGCATAGACGCCTATCGGTCCGGACCATTTTTCTTTCAGGACCAAGAGCGAAGGCTGGATATCTTCAGTAAGCGTATGCATGACAGAAACTAATGGTGTCTCCTTTGCAGAAAGAGTTTGAAGTGCATCTGCAAAACTTATAGTTCCCTGGGTGTAGGTCAACTGAACTTTACCTTCGGCGTCAACATTGGTACTATAGCCGGTCCAGACCGGCAATCCTGTCTGTTTGGCTGCTTGATGGGCGATGTTTGTATATTCTATATCACGCATCATCTCCAGTACGAAAAAGTCGACACCGTTATCAGCCAAAATATTAGCTTGGTCATTAAAGTTTGTTAATGCCACAGCAGGAGTGGGCTGTTCTTCCCCAAAGGTGGTGGTAGAGATAGAGCCAGCTATGTAGATAGGTCTGTCGGCAGCGTTATCTCGAGCTTCAACTGCGATACGGGCTGCGGTGGCGTTGATAAGCTCAAATTTATCAGCCAAATTGCACGAGTCAAGCACGTGCCGAGAGGTTGAAAATGTATTGGTGATAATTATGTCTGCACCAGCTCTAATGTACTCTTCGTGAATCTGGCGCAGGATTTCCGGCTGGGTGATTGTCGAGCTTGCACTCCAGCCTTTTTCTTCCATTGGAACCCCGCGCTTCTCCAGCTCGGTGCCTGTGCCGCCGTCCATGATGATGAGCTCGCCCTGACGGAGTCGTTTTTGTAAATGCATTGTTCTTATTCTTTTTTGACTTTTAGTTTGATAAACTCAAGTACCACGGACAAAATAAGATATTGTCTGTTTAATTCCGGTAACGAGCTTTTAAAATAATATTTATATAGCCATCTTTCTATATCATCTTTAACCGTTAAAAAAAAACATCACTTTTAAAATTACATCATCGTATTTAATCAACCATTCTTGCATTATTACTGAATGGCAAAATATTAAAGTATTTTGATGGAATTCATAAAGCTCGCAAAATTCTGGCTAAATTTCGATCATAGTAATTTTCAATTTCAGATATCATCTTTCCCACTTGAATTGAAACTCGACCTCTTCAGCATTGCCCTCGCGCTCGTGTTCAATATTAAATACTGCTTTGGCAGGTATTAGGATTCTCTCGCCTGCTATCTGAACTTGAAATTGTTTGCCGTTTTCTAAACAGTCGGCGAGTCTTCTCAGTTTCGCCACCATCTGTTTTGTCGTGTACCCTTTTTCGATGTCTCTGTCTTTTTTCTTGGCCATCTAATTCTCATGCTTTAAAATTGCAGAATCCCTTTTTATTTCAAACAAACCCCTTATTTTTCCAAAGATCACAGGAACGGATAAGAAATTCTAAAATTCTTTTTTGTTCCATAAGAGGGAATGAATAAAATCATGACCGTACCATTTCTTCGCGAAAGTCCAAAACCACCTTGATGGCGCCGCTGCGTTTGTCTTTTGCCGTACGAACAGCCATGCGCCATTGCTCTAACGGGAAGCGATGGGTGATAAATCCATCGATGAAAAGTTTCTTTTTCAACAGCAAGTCTGTAGTTAAATCATAGGTGGATTGTCTAACCCCATTCCAATTCTCCATGCCGTGAGCATACAGGCCGATCAGTCCGACTTCCTGATACCAGATAGGGGTTAGATCTACATGCATGGGTTTCAAGCTGACACCGGCCAGAACCACGGTGCCGCCGGCCCGGGCCCAGCGAAGACTATCCTCTACGGTTTTCTCTGAACCAACGCAATCATAGACCACGTCGAAGCCACCCAGGATCATACGGTTTTTGAATTTGCCGGTATAAAGCTTGCCGGAAGTAATACGGGCGGATGCTATATAGAGATCTTCCTGCACGATGACTTCATCAACTCCGAGCTTGCGCGCCATCTTCACTTGCTGGGGGTAGCGGGCCATCGCAGAAATGTGACAGTCAGGGGAAAGAGCTCGAACGGCTTGGATTACCGCAAGGCCGATCATACCGCTGCCTACCACTAAAACGTGCTGATCCGGCTCAGGCAAACGGCGCAGTGCAGCACGCACACCCACTGAGAGTGGCTCGATCATCATGGCCGTATCATCATCCAACTCATTCGGCACTTTATAGACCCCAGTCTCATGGGCGGTGAAGCCGTCCCCCCAGCCGCCGCCCATACCTTCGAGACTCAACCCCAAAGAAGCATTTTCACAGAGTGTGGGATTGCCTTCGCTGCAATGGCGACAAAGCGGTTTGATCTCCTGGCTAAGACAGTTGGCTTCCGGGTGGTCTAAAATCACGCGGTCTCCCACCTTCAGAGTGGTCACTCCCGCCCCCACCTCGGTCACTTCGCCTAGCACCTCGTGACCCAGGTAAATACGTTCGGTGCCTGGCAAAGCAGCGGGGCTTATCCTGGGATCAGCATCGACGAAAAGCAGGTGCAGGTCACTGGCACAGATGCCGCACAACTGATTGCGCATTCTTACCCAACTGGGACCGGGCAAAGGTGCCTCTGGTACATCCGTGAAGCGGGTGGGAGATAAGCGCGAATAAACCACCGCCGGCCAAATCGGCTGCAGAACTTTGGAAAGCAGTATTTTAGGAATACTTTTCTCAAAATAAATCGTACGCATCCGTCATCCTCCTTTTGCCCAAAAAAATATTTGGTCATTTGACACGCAATCGGAGTGCCAAGCCGAACCGTCCCGTCATAAAAATTGAGACTACACCATATTGAGTGAAAGTCCGTTCATCTTCATACCATTATTTGACATTTCGTATTTCAAAACGATTGTCAAAATTCATTCTATTGAGAAAGGTCTTTGCTTGCTCAATATCCTTTTTATCAATTTTTCTCAGATCCAAATCGAACTGATGGTGATCGGTGATGATCCTCACAAAATCATCGCCGAATTCAATTTCTTTTAACATGTCATCTTCTTCATCCAACAAAGCTTCGTCAGAAACTTTTACCCCACGCTCGGTTTCATCGAGTATGAATTCATATTCCGGAGTTCGCATAAGAATCATGCTTCTAATGTCCTCCAATTCTGGTTGCCAAATTGCAAATGATAAAATCAGATCCGGTGGATCATCTTCAATACTGATAAAAGAAACAAGTTCCATGATTCTTTTTCCTATTACGCTGTGCGGCGTACTGCCACTATCATAAACTACTTCCAGAATTGCTCAGATCCCGTTTAACTGTTAAAGCAATCCACTCAGACCTTTTGTTGGGCAGTGATGTGATCTCAAAAAGACACTCCATGCATGAAAGTTAACGGCGTCAGTCAAAATAGGGGTTAGCCTTTCTGCCAACACATCGATAATATGGGCTTTGATGAGGTTGCCGGATAATAGCATGGTGGGCATCTCCTATCATGTGGAGACCTCAGGTTAGTGGTAAGAGTTTGATTTGTCAATTAAATATTTAAATTTCCGGTGATGATCTCTCGTCATCACGAAGCTGCAAAGTTGGAATAATTAGCATTCCGTAGGCTGTCATTGAAGTTAGATTGGGAGAACAAATCCACAATTACAATAGAACCAAAATTAAGATTTGCTGAACAAATATAAAACTCGCGGCCATTGCAGATTTCCCCTGTCCAATCCACATAAGGGCCCAATGATAGATTCCGTGCCTGATGAAAACATTATGAATGATTCAGGAGGGTTGTATATTCGGTAGGGTAATCTAAAATATATCGATGGCGAAAATGTGGGTGATCGTCTAAAAAAAAATCGGCTATCCTAATCTTTTGGCAGGATAGCCGTCCACAATTTAGCTAATTTCCACATTGCGTGTCGCAGCCTAAATTTTCATGATATTTTAATCATGCCTATCCGGTTGATGCAGGTTGGCCTTCTAGTCAACAGCGTGCTGAAGATCGCCGCCCGGGTGGAAGCGCCGACCTACAGGGACCTGTACGAAAGCGCGCGGGCACATCCGATTATGGCGAAATCCAATTTGGCGCCCGCTTCCTGACAAAGCTCGATGACCGCCTGCAATACTTCCGGATTTGTGTTGGCAGCCATTTTCGACGGTCTGCCCCAGGAAATGTTCGGATTGATGACCACCACATCACCTTTCGATACAAATTGCCTTATTCCTCCGGCGGCTTCAAAGACTTTTTGGGCCAGGTCTTTGACGGAAAAATTAACTGTTTGACCGATGCCCTCAATAATAAATTTTTGGTTTGCGACCTTGGCATCTGCCGCGGGCAACCCAAATAATGGCCAGCGGGTTGCACCGGCAAGTGTGAGGCACCCGGACCATTTTAAAAGCTTACGAATGGATTCTCTGCGCGTAATCGGTTGATTAAATTTCATCGATTTCACCTCTTTCCCCAATCATTTCAAAGTCGGATCGGGATGATTTGATGAGCGCCAGAAACCTCATAAATTCCCATGTTTTTGCCAAAAAAGCGGTTAATAAACAACAGACCACCGCATGTTTTCCCCTCGATAAGGGATTATAGCAACAATTCGTGATCCCAGCCGGAATGCTTAATTTGGATTTGGTCCATCCGGCTCGTCCCCAATCCATAGACTTTATCAGCAGCTTCCACACAAATCGGCGGGGGCGAAAGGGGCCAGGATTCACCTCGGATGACTTTCCTTTTTTCAGTAATAATTTTTAAACAAACCGTTTCGACGGCAACCGGATCGGTCCCGGCGATGAATCCATTGTAATTCCATTGATATCTTGGATCCGGCTGCGGTCCCTTGTCACAGAGCGGATAAAGCGAATCCACCAGAACCAGTTTTGTCTTGCCTTTGACAAACGGAAGGTTCCAGATTTCCCCTAACTTGGCGCTGTTGCTTTGATGATAACTGCTGGGGCTGCCGGAATACATGATGTAGTTCTTTAAAACAGTGCCGATCCCGGTCAACCAGTGTGCTTTCAGCCCCGGAATCGCAATTAAAGCGTCACATTTTTTGGCATTCCGCGGGCCCTGTGCATCTCGAATCCTGTCTTCGGGGATTCCGGCGTCCACCAATGAATTTTTGACGACATCAACGACTTCATCATGGGTTGGATTCAGATGATCGGTGGGCACCAGGCCAATCACATCATTCGGCTTGACAAGGCTTAACCAGGCATCCTTTGTATTCTTCTGACCGGTAACCCGGGTCAATGTCTCGACAAGCATTTTCTCCAGGACGGTGATGTCAATATTTTTTGCAGAATCCATGGCGTTTTTATCGCGTACAACAGTCACTAAGCTTGAACCCGCCGCCCTGGCTTCTTCCTTGGGCCACTGAAGACCGAAAACAGACGCACCGAGGGATACACCGACGGTTCCCCGGATAAAATCTCTTCTGGTTAAGACAGGCATTTTATCTTTCATGATCCCCCTCCTTTCTTCAGTAAATTGGATTCGTTTTTCTGAAGGATTGCCAGGGCAGATTCCGGGTCGGGACTTTCAAACACGATCACAATATGTTTGCCGATCAGTTTATATGCCATCCAGCCGTCCTCCAGTTTAAAAAGACTCGGGCTGCCAGCGGCTGTTTCTGCCGTTTTTTCTTTCTTGTGGCCGGGCAGATAGGCATCATGAAAACGGTTCAGGGCCTGGCGCGCACGCTCACGATTTTCATATTGCACCAGCAGAAACTGGCTGCGTTTTGGGTCGCCTGAGTCAGAAATGTATTGATAGGGCGCAATAACGGCTTCTGCTGAGAGATCGAGATCGAGAATATTTTCATGACTGAGGTAATAAATCGAATTTAGCACCAGATGCGAACGAAAAAAGCTCAGTCGGTCCGCCCGTAATTTCCAAACATCATCAATCTCAAGGGGCAGTAATTGTACTAGTGCCGGCTCCGGCGGATACTGAGTACCGGTAGCTATTGCCTTACCGAGCGCAAAAACCGCATCCTTTGATGACGGTGTCTCACGTTCAGCCATAATCCGGGCGTATATATAATTTGACCATAACCGCAACAGGCCGCCACCATAAAGCGCCCGGTTGGCTGCCGTATAAAATCGGGTTGATATCGCCTCAGGGGCGCCGTCAAAGGATACCGACTCACCGCCCCAATCCAGGGAAAGCAAGCCAAACGCATCGTCGGGGCTTTCCATAAAATACAATTCCACCAGAATATTACCTTGATCGGCAGAAGTATAATCAAAGACCTCAAGATGACGGAATCGATAGCCCAGATAAAGCTCACCAGCACCGTTCATGTATTTAAAAATGTTCTTTGAGTTAATAATTCGAGGCGGTTCAAGTCTATTCCAAACGCCAACAGTTTTGGGAAGATTGGGTTTGTCCGCATTCATTTTGGCAGATGCTCCCCCACAGATGACGATCGTCATCGTGATTGTTAGAAGGGCGGAAGTTATTTTCAGAGAAAATTTCATTATGGGCACTATTTATATTGTAGGATTTCAGCTGTCCGGCTTGAAGACAGTCCGAACTGTCGCCTGAATTCCCGGCTGAATTATGATGCGTTATTGTAGCCACTTTATATGCAGCTTCACTATCGCTCAAGCCGTTGCTGACGATCATCAGGCGTGGCTGGTAAAGCCGGATTTTTTTTAGAGTTTTGAGTCGGCGATTGTCCGATAATCTTCTCAAAGACATGATGCAGGGTTGAATTACTTATACCTGCGAATCTGGCAATGGATGAAATATCAAAACCCTTTTTATTTATATTGTCAACCTTAATAATCCAAAATAAGCTGATTTCTGTGTTGTTCAAGTAAAGTACCTATACGAAACAAAACGTAACATCGGGCCGGCAAACTGACAATGGTCATATCACAACAATCTTTAAATGCCTTTATTTTTGGGGTATACGTTGGAGAGATATCACCACTGGCGCTTAAAGACTTATGCCAGCAATCTTCAATTTAAAAGCAAGTAAGATTTGAAGATCTGGAATCTTGCACTAATGTACCACTGTGCATTATACCTTGGATGGCTTTTTTTCGCCAAAAATTGGCAGGGTCGGCAAATTTCTGAGTGGTATCAACAGTTGAAATTAAAACTCCGGATCGGTTACGCGGTAATCGCCTGACAATCGCTCCATCGGGCCGAACCATCATGGCTCCAAAACGACTTATGGGGGTGGAAGTATTGCTCGAACTTATCCACAAATAATTACACACAGCATGGGCCTGAACTTTAGCAGGTATTACATTCGATAAAACAGTACCATCGCGTTTCATTTGGCTGTCAGAAAGATTACCATCATACCACGATTGAAAAATTAACTTTACACCTCGTTTCTTGTATTCCCGATATAACTCAGGATACCGCCAATCGTGGCATATCAGAAATCCACAAGGGACATTCTTTATATTTACAACGACAAAACGGGAACCTGGACTATAGTGTTTAAGATCTAACGTGGATGAAGTACCCATGCAAAATAATTTGTCATATCGATTAACTATTCCTCGATGGGGATTTATAATATAAATGCTGTTATGGGGTTTATGACTACCTGATAGACGATGGTTCGATCCCAGAATTGTCCAAAGTCTCAATTGTCGCGATAAGTCTATCACGGTTTGGGTTGCATAACGAAGATATTCCCAGTCATATCCTCTGAAAGACTTGAAGTCTTCACCTGCATAGCCACCTAAAGCGCATTCAGGGAAATGAATGACATCTGCACTTTTTTCTTTAGCTAATCTCATTTGCCTAAGAATATAGTGTTGATTCTTACGGATATCGTCACTAACTGGAAATTGACATGTGGCGATGCATAACTCCACTGTGTTACTACTCCAAAGCTGTAATCACTTATATAGTTTCGGTCTTGTCTTTATTTTTGTAGAATGGCCGAATTGCCGATCCAGCTCGAAAAAATATTATCGCTCATGTCCCGATACATTGAGAGCGATACCATTCGGCTGAATTTACAATTTACTGATACCATATCTTGGGATCAAAGAAAATGATGTGAAACTGAAGACTACGCAAATAAATCTCTTGTTAGAGAAGTGGTGATATACTGAAAATACATGCAAAATGGCTAAATTTCAGATATAATACAGAAATCCCCAGCCACCGCTGCCGGCGTCCAGAACTGCTTTTGTAATCAGAGCCTTCATTATCAACAGCGGAAGCGGAAACCCCAGATACATCAATCCCGGGATGGCAAAAAACGACGTGACCCGATTCAGGATCTCCCGACCGCTTCCGTTTAACCATACAACAGGCGATAACAGATCAGGCTGTAAAGAAATAAAAATAGCAGATACCAGAGGTGCATCCCATGAAAAGCGAAATTTCCCGACATGTTAATCGCCAAATAAACGCCGTTAAAATACTCGGGCAAAAATGAAAAGAATGATCCAGAGAATTGGCCGTGCGACGATTTCTCCAGGTAGATTTGCAGGGCGGCGTGGGTGACCGAGCCGATGATGAGCGGAATCATCAGTCTCACAAACTTATCAACATAGAATTTTCGCCAACCGTCGGATTTCCCGATGGCATAAAACAGGCTCGCACCGAAGATGATGAAAAAGAGTAGGTATTCGTTGCCAGTTCAACAGGGCGTTGGTTCACGCCATCTCCACCCTATCCGCCCGTGGTCATCTGCGCCAGCGTCCAGGGCTTTGTAAAATACGTTTGGCGGGCATCGCCCGCTTTGGATTCGGCCCATTTTTCTAACCCCATTTTATTGATCAAGCACAGGTTGAAGACCTTGATGTTGTGTGGCAAATCACCTGCTTTCAATACTGGTCGATGAAGATGAATATCTTTTACCGCTGAGTCGCTATATACATTAAAATCCGATCCGAACAAGTCGGTTTAAAGATGCTGAGTTTCCGACAAAATCAGAGTACCTTAAAAAGTATCCCTGGAGCACTTTTGCGGGATATTGTTATCTTAGAAAAAGAAACAAGAATATCGATTACGGCTGGTTGTTGAACACCTACTTCGGTGGTGACACGGCAAAAGGCCGGCGCCAATGAGGGGAATATGTGTATCATGCAATTGAAGGTGAAGTTGAAAACCCATTTGAAGAGGTGGTTCATCAATCGATTCTTGGAACTGCGGACTTTGTTCAATGGGTGAGATAAAAGCACCGTGAGCCAGAGCCGAGGGCGTCTGGAAACCAAACTAAAATCCAGCCGTAAAATGAAGAAACAATTTCATCGAATCCAGGAATAAATCGATAAATTGTCAAATTCAAAGATCAAAGATCTGACCCATTTTTTTCTCTTTTTTTCAGAAATCTTCGGTAACCTACCCGGCCCACCAGCCCTAATTAAGATAGGATAAACCAACAACAATCCCATCGATTTTAATGGAATTTCGGAACTTGAGGGGCCTGCTTCTGCAGATTCAGATAAGAAACAGGAAAGAGAAGGCAACGAGGGCACAGACAGGACGTGTTTGAAGAACATCGATAGATGAATTCAAAAATTGGAATCACAAATTCCGTTAAATCTAAGCCAAGAATTGTTGGTTTAGATAAAAATTCAATTAATTCCAGTATGATAGAATTAAATCTGAAGAATGGAAGCAAAAATGCAACCCGGAATAGAATAATTTTTTCGACCTAATTGCGCGAAAGATCTCATTATTCCCCCTGATGTGAACGGAATCCAAGTATTTTTAAAAACATTGACAAAAATATAGGACTTAGTAATTCCGATATGGGCTAAAATCGGAACTAAGAGTTCTGATTTTAATAATACAATAATTTCAGAATGTAATTCGGATTCCCGCCAAATTATATTTTCCAGCTAAAGAATTAGATCTTCGATCCAGCCTTACCAGTTCCTGTTTTTAATCAGACAAAGTAAATTTAATATGTAATATCAATTTATTATAAATCTGGAACGTCTATTGCACTTTGAGAGTTGTTCGGCAAACAAGCAATTAAAAGTCTAATCGACTTAAATTGGGCCATCGGGTCAGTTTATTTTAACCGGATGCCTGGAGTCGCTATGGCAATCGGTTTTGGTTTCGGAGGAACATTTCATGTGCGATCGAATGCAAATTTTCAATTCTGATGAATTAAACCTGATTCATCATTCTTCGATGGAAATTTTAAAAGACACCGGAGTCAGATTCATTGCTGAGGAGGCTCTTGACATTTTTCGCCATCATGGCTTCAAAACAGATGGCACCCGAGTGTTCTTCACCGAAAAAAAAATCAGCAAGGCACTAGAGACGGTCCCATCCCGCTTCACGATTCGAGCCCGTAACACAGATAATAATATTTCTATTGGAGGAGATGACTTTGTATTTCTACCCACTGGGGGAGCGCCCAATGTCGCTAGCGTCACGGGCAAACAGCGTCCAGCGACGCTGGTCGACTACCAGGTATGCTGTAAACTGGTTCAAACCTCCGATCAGCTGGATATGAACGGCTGGTTAATGGTCCAACCCACGGATATCCCCCCTCAGATCGCCCATCTGGATTTGTTGTTCGCCAATATTGCCTTGTGTGATAAAGCCTATGCCGGCGCTGCAACTTCCAGACAGGCGGCTAATGATTGTCTAAACATGGCCGCTCTTGTATGGGGAGGAAAAGACCAGCTTAAGCAACACCCGGTAATGGCCACGGTGGTCAACCCTGCGTCACCGTTAAAATATACCGCAGAAGAAGCGGAATCCATCATAGAGATGGCGCATTTGCGGCAACCACTAGTCATCACTAATCTGGTAATGTCCGGGACAAGCGGTCCGCTGTCCTTACCCGGATCGCTTGCTCTGGCAAATGCCGAGATACTCGCCGGGTTGGTTTTATCACAGCTGGTTGGCGCTGGAACTCCGGTGGTATATGGCTCCGTATCCGCCCCGGCCGATATGAGAACAGCAATTTCGGCAGCCGGAGCCCCCGAGGCGGTCGTTCTAGCATCTGCGATTACACAGTTAGCCAAATTTTATCAGCTACCCTGTCGCACCGGTGGGATGTTGACCAATGCCCACTGTCCCGATGCTCAAGCTGCATCTGAGGCAACGCTCCTGATGAGCACGGCCGTCCGTAATGGAGCAAATTTTATCGTTCACGCCTGCGGCCAACTGGGCTTTTACATTTCAATGAGTTTTGAAAAATGGCTGATTGATGAAGAAGTGTGCCGCATGCTCCGCAGAGTACTTACCGCCATGGATATTACGGACGAGTCCATTGATTTGGATACCATCAAAAGCGTTGGTAGTGATGGTAATTATCTTGTGCATCCTTCGACCTTCAAGCACTGTCGCAACCTATATCGGCCTAATTTATTTACGCGAGATGATTACCAGAGTTGGTGGAAAAATGGTGCAAAAAATGCTTTAGAAGTTGCAGCCGAGGTCCTTCCAAAACGGTTGGAAGAATATACCAAGCCACCAATCGATGACGGGCTGGAACAAGCATTGTTGGAGTTCGTCGGCCGCCGCAAAAAGCAGTATTTTGAAAGTCCATCTAACGCTGGCTATGTAAACTAAAATTTCACCAAGGCAAGCATAGTAATTGACAGTCCAATTCTGCCGGATTCCGCTAAAATCCATTGGACTACACGAAACCAATCTTAGCACTGAATAGGAAAATTCAATATCAAACAGGGGAAATTGTTCAATTGGGCATGAAAAAGGCAGTCAGTAAAAACACCATTGAAGGGGAAGTCATACCGAATAAATGGAATGATAGCGGCAAAATTACAGGCATTGCCATTCGTACGCATTCAGGAGGTTTATATCATGTTGCGCACAACCGAATGGAAAGCGAATTGTTAAACCAACTCCATAACAGGGTTGGGATACAAGGTAAAATCACGGAACGTTTGGATGGCGCCAAACTCATACATGTCAGAAGCTTCAAACCCATTTTGAGTAATTCTGATAGCAGCCAAGAAAAACAACCATGTCAATCATTAAAGGAGGATTAGTAAAATGAAAATCAGACCCTTAAATGACAGAGTACTCGTCATCAGAGAGGAGGAAGAACAAAAAAGTGCCGGCGGGATCATTATTCCCGATACGGCGAAAGAAAAACCCCAGCGAGGTAAAGTCGTTGCGGCCGGCCCCGGTAAAATGGGAGATGACGGCAAACGTGTTCCGCTGGTAGTCAAAGAAGGTGACCGGATTCTTTTTGCCAAGTATGCCGGTACGGATATCAAGCTCGACGGTGTCGAGCATGTGTTCATGAAAGAAGATGATATATTGTCCATCGTAGAATAACAAAGGAGGGAATTAAAATGCCTGCAAAAATGATTTCATACAGTTCCAGGGCCCGGGATCATCTGCTGAAGGGTGTCAACACCCTGGCCGATGCCGTGGCCGTGACCCTCGGTCCTAAAGGCCGTAATGTGGTCTTAGAAAAATCGTTCGGCTCACCGCTGATCACCAAAGACGGTGTCACCGTGGCCAAAGAAATTGAGCTGGCCGAGAAATTTGAAAACATGGGCGTGCAGATGGTCAAAGAGGTCGCCAGCAAAACCAGTGACATGGCCGGCGACGGCACCACCACCGCCACTATTCTGGGGCGTGCCATTTACCGTGAAGGCCAGAAACTGGTAGCAGCCGGGGTAAGTCCCATGGCGATCAAAAGAGGCATTGACGAGGGCGTAGTTGCGGTGGTCGAAGAATTAAAGAGCCTGTCCAAACCCACCAAAGATAAAAAGGAAATTGCCCAGGTAGGCACCATTTCCGCCAACAACGATCCGAAGGTCGGCGATCTGATTTCCGAGGCCATGGAAAAAGTCGGCAAAGAAGGGGTCATTACTGTCGAAGAGGCCAAAAGCATGGAGACCACCCTGGAGATCGTCGAAGGCATGCAGTTTGACCGTGGCTATCTTTCGCCCTATTTCGTAACCGATCCGGAAAAAATGGAAGTCAACCTGGAAGATCCGTATATCTTGCTGCACGAAAAAAAGATCAGCAGCATGAAAGATCTTCTGCCGTTACTGGAAGAGGTTGCCAAAAAGGGCAAGGCCCTGGTGATTGTTGCCGAAGATGTGGAAGGCGAAGCCCTGGCGACCTTGGTCGTCAACAAGTTGCGGGGGACTTTAAAAATTGCAGCCGTAAAGGCTCCCGGCTTCGGTGACCGGCGCAAAGCCATGCTGGCTGATATCGCTGTGCTGACCGGCGGGCAGCTCATTTCCGAAGACATGGGCATCAAACTGGAAAACGTGACCATCAATGATCTTGGTCGCTGCAAAATAATTAAGATTGACAAGGACAACACCACTATCGTGGAAGGCGCCGGTAAGAAAGACGACATCCAGGGCCGGGTCAAACAGATACGGACCCAGATCGATGAGACCACGTCCGACTACGACCGGGAGAAACTCCAGGAGCGCCTGGCCAAACTGGTGGGCGGTGTGGCGGTGATTCGCATCGGTGCAGCCACGGAGACCGAAATGAAAGAAAAGAAGGCCCGGGTGGAAGATGCGCTCAATGCAACCCGCGCCGCCGTTGAAGAGGGCATCGTCTCGGGTGGCGGAGTCGCCCTGGTGCGCTGTATTGATGCCCTAGACAAAGTCAAAGCGTCCGGAGAGGAGAAGAACGGCATCAACCTTTTGAAAAAGGCACTTGGCGAACCCCTAAAATATATCGCCATTAACGCCGGCCACGAGGGATCTGTGGTGTTGCGCAAGGTCTTGGAGGGCGAAGACGATTTCGGCTTTAACGCCGAGACCGAAAAATACGAAAATCTTGTGGCGGCCGGGGTGATCGATCCAACCAAGGTGGTCCGCCTCGCCTTGCAAAACGCCGCATCGGTGGCCGGGCTGATGATCACCACCGAGGCCATGGTCTCCGAAAAACCGGAGAAGAAAAAGAAATCGGCGATGCCGGAAATGTCTGAGGACATGTATTGATTAAATTGTGCGCCTAAACGGTTTGAAAAAGTTGATCATTAAATAAAACCCAGTTGAGCTAAAACCAATTGGAAGTTATGAGTTGATGGTTATTCGTAGAAGGTTGGGTAGAGACTCCTTATTCGTGTCATCCACCAGGCGGATCTACCCAACCTACCTAACTAGTAGAAACAGCCAAAGAAAAAAAGTCGATATGTTGGCTATGGGTACCAAAGGTCGTGGGAATGTTTCCGGCATACTGTTTGGTTCACAGGCCGAAAAGATGTTTCGTCATTGTCCGGTGCCGCTGCTCAGCATCCGCGAACGAGACTGATTCAGCGATTGCTCGTATAGGGACAGTATGAGCTCCGACGAAGTTAACTAGCATCTCTCTCACCAGCGCGCCGAAGCCGTGCGACAATATCTGGTGGCGAATCGAACTCTGCCCTGTGATCGTATCAGGGAATTAGGCTACGGTTCGATGCGGCCCCTGGCATCCAATTTCGTGGTCCCTAGGAGTCGACTATGGAAATGGGAATTCAAGCGGGCGTATTCGCCATCTTAGACCTCGGCTCCCAGTCCTTCGACCTGATCAGCGCGGACTATATATAGAATATCTCGGTTTAGGCCTGCATTTTTTTCCCCAACTAATGGAAGCGTCATATTATAGGCGATATTTTCGTTCGATTCAGTTAACTTAGCTCGTAACATTTGATTGCTTATCAAAAGGAGGAATACATGTCCGTAACGATACTCAGCAAACGGTTGTTTAAAATTGATCAAAAGGAGAACCTGATCCCCCTTTTCAAGGAACTTCGAGATCTCGCCAAAAAGCAGAATGGTTTCATTTCAAGGGGAACTTTTTCCAGTTTAACCGATCCTGGTGAATATATCGTCATTAGCGAATGGGAAACAGTGGACGATTGGAGAAACTGGATGGATAAGAAAGAGACCCGGAAGATCCAGGGAAAAATTGATTCGCTACTCGGCGAAAAAACCTTTTTCGATGTTTATCTGCCGGAGGAATTTTGAAAAATTCAGCAGGGTCAAGACAGGTCAATGGCAAAATATTCGAAAATGTCTGGGAAGCCTTTGGCCGGCAGCCCTGATCTTAGGTATTGACCATAAAAGGCGGCGGCTGATCTGTATTGTACAAAATGGTGCAAAAGTAAACGACCAACCTAAACTTGCTTTCAAATCCCCAGCCGCTGTTCCACAAGATTTAGCCGTGAGAGCAGACATATCACCAATGGGGTTGATTGCCGATATGTTTGCCCATGACTTCCAATGTTTCCGCTACGACGACAAATGCTTCCGGGTCGATCTTGCGGATAATTTCCTTGAACCGCGAGAGCTCCGTAAATGTTATCACCGAGTACAGAATGTGTAATTCCTGACCGGTATAACCGCCCTCACCGCGCACGACGGTGACACCCCTGTGCGGATGATCCATAATTTCACGTGATATCTCCTGCCAGCGCCGGGAAATAATCATTATCAATTTTCGCTGGCTGAGACCCACGAGTACCAGATTATAAAAATGAGACGTCACATAAAGATAAATCAGGGTGTACAAAATCATTTCAAGTGGAATGCGAAATGCCGCGGTACCCATCAATATGGCATTAAACACCAATGTAATTGTGCCCGGTCTGACGGAAAATTTTTTATACAAGACAACCGACAGAATATCCAATCCGCCGGCAGATCCCAGGGACTTTAAAATAATTTCCGATCCCACACTTGCGATGATTCCCGCAGTCAGAGCCGCGAGAATCATATCGTGAATCTCAATTATGGGAAACGGCAACAGCATCGCCCCAGAAAAGATAAGGACCCCTGCGATACTGTATAAAAAAAGCGACGCCCGACAAACAACCAACCGACGATGAAGAGGGGAATATTCAACAAAAAATATATCACCCCCACGGGCAGAATTGGCAAAACATAGTATATCAGAAGAGCCAGTCCCGTAATGCCGCCGGCTAAAAATTGTTTGGGGACCAGGATGCCTTTGATTGCAACAGCACATAGCACACTGCCTGCAAAAATCAGCGCCAGATTTAGACATATGGTCTTGATCGATTTTACATTTTTCATATATGAATCCTTATTCCAATTCTCCTATTGGATACACATCGCTCAAAGATTCCGATGATGAATTTCTTTTAGGGTCATCGATTTCAGGTCTTCAACTAGAGCGACTAGGTGGGTAATCATGATTTCCCAAAATTTTTTGCCCTTTTCAGCACTTGCTTTGGTCGGATCGCCCATCACCCCGCTTTGTGAAATTTTTTGCGTATAAGCGTACCATGAAACACCGCGCTTGGAGGTAAAGTCCAGGTATCGGCTGGAAAACTCTGGAACTTCCCTGCGGACCTGATCCATTTTGACCAAATTAGGTCGTACTGCCAGACTAGTACTGGTTTCGATTTCACCGGCATGCACGTCATTGGGTGTCTCGACCTGGGCGTAAATATCAACATCGCTGGTTTCCCCCGTATCCACACACACGAAAATATGCGCGTCGCGATTGATCATTTGAGCGGCATAATTCAGCGCCGGACTGTTGCCGCCGTGGGCATTGATAATCACCAGTTTTTGGATACCGTTATGCGATATGCTCATGCCGATATCATAGACGAGTTTGGCAAGCGTATCGTTTGAAATACTGACGGTTCCTTTAAACTCATCGTGGTGGTAAGAAACACCGTACGGTATATTGGGCAGCACCAGTGGTTTGGGATCGCTGCAGGCCTCAGCAACCCGAAGCGCCAGATATTTTGCATCATAAGCATCCGTGTCAAGTGGCAGATGAGGCCCATGCTGTTCAAGGGAGCCCACGGTAAGCAGGGCGATATCCACCTGCTGGAAGCGTTCCTGCGCTTCCGGCCAGGTGAGTTCGCCCCACAGATACCGTTGGTGACCCATAGAGCGATCTATCCTTTTCGAGGTTCGGTTTTGCCCATTTATATCGAGCTCAAAGGCAAACGGTTGATGCAGACTGGAATCGCTAAGTGGATCAAACGCCGACCAGTTTTTACCGATGCGGCGCATGGTCCCGTCGGCATATTGCATAAAAATCTGCAGCAGAGGTATCCGCAAATCCACTGGTATGGAATTCATCGGTGACACCCTGGGATCGTACCGTAGATTCAGAACTTTCGGCTGCTCGCTAAACATTTTTTTCTGATTTTCGGATGGAACGAACAGTTCCTTTTGCAGCAGCATGTAACCTAGCTGGCGGACTCCGCTGGATTCCTGGCTGACGCCCTTTTTTATAAATCCGGCCAACGCATTTTTTACTTGTACTGGTCGGTAACCGCAGTTCGAAGGGTCGACATCCAGTGCCAACAACATGCTGACAATTCGGCGACATTTCTCGCATTTGCCGCAGGGATAGATGCGATCGTCTTCTTTATGAGTGGCGTGACATGAGGTTTGAAATTGCTGGAGCTCAGGGTATCGCAAGGCCAGAATCTTTTCAATCAGAAGCTCCGACAATGGCCTTAAAATGGAAAACTGGCTGATCGCCCATCCCTTGCGCATAAAAAAATTTGTGATGGTTTGATCAAAATAATTGCTCTGATCAAACAAGCCGTCATAATGGGGAATTCCGAAACTGGTTTTGCGAACAGAAGTGTCGAACTCATCGCCGATGAGCAGTCGGCCAATAGCTCTTTTGCGCATCAAGGGCAAAGCACCGAATAAAAAAACGGCGACGGTCCAAAGACGGATGGGATATTCATCGGATCTCACATCAGCAAAATCTTTTCGAATAAACGGCATGCGTTTCAGCATCCAGGAAAACAAGCGATCAGAATTCACCCATACCCGAGCCGTATTGGATATGTTGTCTTTAAAATGACGATATGCATTTAGGGCGGTGAACCAGTGCCGTCCGGACTCATTGACAAAAATCGGATGGACCTCAAGGCCGATTTCATCGAGCAGTCCGTAGCTCAATAAACTATCTTTGCCGCCGCTGGAAAGAATACAATGTTTATCTCTTTGGACCGACCAGGGCTTCCATGGTGATCTGATTTTGCTTCGAATCATCTGTGGAAATTGCAGCTTGGCCCAAAGATATTTCTGCCGTTTTTGAGGCGATATCCCGAGGGTGGGTCCCACGAGGAATGGATTAGGTTCCAGGAGTTTTTTAACGTAAATTTCCCGCGCCGTATTTTCCGCCATGCCTCGAATAAACCGTCGGTCGATGTCATCAAAAAGGCCATGGAACACCATCGTTTCGCAAAACAGACCGTAATTCAAGGCTACCTGGGCGGCGATCATATTGGCCAGATTTTGAGATTCGGGTTCAATAGGATTAAACACGGCTTCCTCGTAGCTATAAATAAGCTCCGTTTGTTCCATTTTCCCATTGTAAAAAAGGCGATAGGGAGCAATCAATCGTTTGGGCTCCAGCCTTACCGGGCCGATTTCCAGACACTCAAAGACATTGAGCACAGAAAGCGGATCGCTCGCTGAATTTTTTAAGACATCTTCTTTGGGCATCGTATTTTCGTTTGGCATAATTTTCACGGATTCATCTGCTTGGATTTCATGATTTTCTACCGGTTAGTACGACAACATAACGATCACCCGGCAACGGCTCCTTCGCATGTTTGTCCATCAAGGCAATCAGCCCAGCAGTAGAAGCCGGCAGCACCTGTAATCCCTCTTTTTCACGAATGAGGCGTGCATAGGTGCGCATGGCTCTGTCTGATGCATCAGCAGCCCATCCACTGGTTTGGCGAATCGCCTCCAGGGCATAATTGCCATCGATGGAGTGCCAATTGATTAAGGGCTCATTTATGCTGGTTTTGCGGATTTTGCCAGGGTTCAAATCTTCACAGCTCGCAGAATTATTCAAATAGGCGTGAACAATCGGATTTTTTCGAAAAGAAGAGCCCGCGACGACCCGCGGCATTCTTGATGTCTTACCGCGGCGGTAAAGGCTCAAAAAGCCCCGGTAGATACCGGATAGAGTCGTTCCGTTGGAGACCGGTGCCGCGAAGGCTAAGGGGGCATCCCGGAGTTCATCATAAATTTCATACGCAATCTGGCCGTAGGCCCGGAGCTGGGTCAGGGTATTGCTAGCCCCAGGATTTGCGTCATAGAATTCATTTTTGCGGGCGTCTTCCCCGGAAACATACACAGCGTCTTCGTAATCACCCGGTACCCGAACAATGTCAGCCCCCAAACTGGTCATTTCTTTGACACGATTCGTATGATATTTTTGCGGGATGTAGACTTGGCAGCGTAGACCCGCGAAACTGGCAGCAAGCGCCACCGCGACGCCGTAGTTTCCGCAGGTGGCAACTGTCATCGTCTCGAACCCGCGTCGCAACGCGTCCATGGCTTGGGCAAAAGCGATGCGATCCTTCTGGGTCCCGGTGGGATTACCGCCCTCGAATTTCAAATAGATCTGGCGCAGCCCTTTCTCGCGTTCTATGTTGCGTGCCCTGACGAGCGATGTATCTCCGACTTCCGAATCAAAGATGTCTTCATAGGCTTCCAGGCGATCCTCCAACGGCAGCTCAGGATTTTCCGAAATTTTCTTTTTCTCGTTGACTTCCCGAATAACTTGGAGAGTTTCTCCGGTAGCGCCATCTATTAGACTAAACGGTCTATTGTCGTGTTCCATTTATTATCTTATTCGGCGCTATAGTATTGGACACCGATTCCAAAATATGTATCACTATTTCTTTCTAACTCCCTGCACCATTTGACTTTGCCAAGCGCAAGGGTGCGCAACCAACCCCTATCTGAGGAACCCCAACTACCCGAAAGCAATATCTCTAATCTAATGAAAACAGTCGTCTCGGGCTTTATAGCCTGGCCAGCTTCTAAGTAGATACCACTTCGACTATAGTTTAGGATTTTGGCATCAAATTGCATGGTCTCGTTAAAACGAGACCATTTGGCAATCGCCTCACAGCTGCAGCGTTCATCGTATCTTTTTTCCGAGTGATTGTTTATTTGTGCCGTACCCGTCAGATATAATTTTAATGATTCCATAGGCGGTCCTTGAATCGTCATGCCGCATTTGATCCGGCATCAATAACATGATGAAAATAACGGATTCCTGTTTCCGGATCGAGTCGGATACAGATACTATACTGCTGGAATGACGATCAGATGCAAGATTTGGCTTTTTACGAATTCGTCTTTCTTGCATATCTTCAGAGCAATTGATGTGCCAATTTCATAACCAACTGAAATTGCTTAATTAGTTTGAAAGTCGAATGATTCAATCAAGGTAGAACGGACAGTTACCCAGCCGCCCCCTCACAGATCCCGGCGTGCGGTACTACCGCACCGGGCTCTTCGAATCTGCTCACTTACGCACTGACAGGCGTTAAACAAAGAGTTTCAGCTGCTTATGCTTACTTGGGTACTTTTCAGTAATTTTCGGAGCAGGTATCAAAAACTGGTTCAACAGGTCTCCGAATCCGGCCCAATTGTAACTCAACCTTTGACTGCGCCGGTTGAGCCATTTAAACAGGATGCGTCTTGTCCGGTAATAGAATGTCTGCAAACTATCGTAGTTTCCGATAACACCATAATAGTTCCAGTACCCGCGGTACTTGGCCTTAAGGGTTGTCATCAGTTTGGAAATCTTCTTGTTACGTTTCGTTTTTATCCATTCTGTAAATGCGGCGATTGAGGCTCTGAGTTTCTTCCGAGATGTTCGTCTTCGGATGATCGGTTTGAAATTGCGGCTGATCGCACGGCGAAATTCAAATCCTAAAAAGTCAAATGTTTCGCTTTGTTTCAGCATATTGCGGCTGAACAGCAAAATCCGCGTCTTCTCCGGTGACACCTCTAATCCAAATTTTCCCAGACGTGCGTTGAGTTGCTGGTAAAACAACTCCGCATCCTGTTTGTACTGAAAAGCACAAACAAAATCATCCGCATAGCGGGTGATCAGTGCTTCTCCATTACACTCTCGTTTGATTCTTTTCTCGAACCATAGATCCAGTGCGTAATGAAGATACACGTTCGCTAAAATAGGAGATACAATTCCCCCTTGAGGCGTTCCCGTTGCCGGGTGGATCACTTCACCACTGATATCCAAAATCCCTGCCTTTAGCCACTTTTGAATCAGTCGCAGAAACGCTCTATCGTTGATGCGTTCTTCGAGCATACGAATCATCCAATTATGATCGATATTGTCGAAAAAACCTCTAATATCGGCCTCTACAATGTGAGAAAATCTTCCAAACTGCAGCTTTCGAGTCAGATCCCGTACAGCATCTTGCGGACCTGTCCCCAGTCTGTATCCATAGCTTACGTCCAGAAAATCCTCCTCATAGATGGCTTCCAGAATCTTGGCCACCGCAAATTGCAGTACCTTGTCATCCGTGGCAGGAATCCCCAGGGGTCTAAGTTTCCCATTGATTTTAGGAATGTACTGTCTCCTGACCAGCTTGGCTCGATATCTCTTCTGTTTCAGACGTTTGACGAGATTCGCGATGTTTTCGTCCAGATTCTCCCGGTATTCATAAAAATCCACCTGGTCGACTCCGGGCGCAGCATCTCTATTGAGTTGCCAAAAACACCACTTGAGAAAATTCTCGTCCAACACACCATACAGATTGCCAAACCGGTGCTCTTTGTCCTTTGCTGCCCTATTCGATATTCCCCGCAGTGAGGTTTGCATGGTTGATCCAGCCTTTCTTATCCGGGCCATGTCTCCTTTACGAGCTTCACAGATCCGTCGTCCCCTTCCCCATGTGGTCGGCTCTCCCGCCTCAGAGTACTATGAGACGATCTGACTCCCTCACGCCCATCGGACTCTCTTCGTTTAGTTGAAAAGCCCTACCTGTTCCAACAGGAAACGCAAGGGTCTCCCAAGTTCCTGACGCTTCTCTTTCTACGTGCCATGCTCTCTGACCCCGGCAGGCCCTCCAGGATCTCGCCAAATATCGATCCCTTCGTATAGGCTTCCGCTTTCCTAAGATCGTCGCCACCTGCTTATGCAATAACGAGGCTGAATCGCCTCAGGAGGGTGCGAACCTCCTTACGGCCCATAGAATTCCCTGTGTACGCTTCGTGTGGGTCGTTCGACGGTATGTCTATCCTTCCCAATCACGCAACACTCGGTACGGGTGGCTGGCTAAACCTTACCCGATGGAGACTTTCACTCCATAAGAAGCGCCAAGCTTGCTTGGCGCACTAGGAATCCGTTGTTCCGATTTTACAGGATTGGATATAATCCTGTTTTGGTGGGCTATTTTTTTTTAACATGCAAGATTTTGAAATTTAGCAGAATTGATGAACAAATAATGAGAGATCTAAATCGATCCATTCAGGAACTAAATGTTTTGATATTTCGGCGTTTTGCGGAGACGAATTCTCAATTTTGTTGACATTTCGGGTATAAAATATAAAAAAGGCGAGACTTTGTTATTCAACTTGTATTTTAGCGGAAAGGTGAGTATCCTCCCCGTGAATGATAGGCACGGTTATCCCCATATTGAAAACTTGACGGTCCTACCGCTAAGTCACCCTAATAGGCAATTTCAATATCGAGGACCATATGAAGTCAATTCTCGTTGTAAGCAACGATCTGGATTCATTTAAAATAATAAACACTTGTTTTAAACCAGACTATATTATTGAAAGGGTTTCGGCAGAGGCTTTAGCACGCCAAAATCTTGAAACGATCCGATCTGAAACGGTGTTTATTGATCTGGATATTCTTCATGAAATGGCCCCTAACGAAAACTATAAAGCGGCTTTAGGGAGCTTTTGGCAAATATATCCTTCCCTTGAAATCATCGTGATGGCACCGCAGCGGATGATCCGCAATGCCGTAAAAGCGGTTAAGGCCGGCGCCAGTGATTATCTGACATATCCATTGACATCCGAGCAGGTTAAACTCGTATTCGAAAATATTAACAAGGCCAACATCCTGCATTCTGAAATTGATTATTTACGTGATCAAGTTTTGGAGGTAGAGTCATTTGAGCTGTCTAAGACAAACAGCCCGAAGGTAAAGAAGGTTTTTGCGCAAATTGGCTCGGTAGCGCCGACCAAAAGCACTGTCTTGATCTCCGGTGAAACCGGGACCGGAAAAAGTGTGATTGCCAAGCGCATTCATCAGCTTAGCAATCGAAGAGATGCCCAGTTCATTGGTGTTCACTGCGGCGCAATTCCAGATACCCTCGTTGAAAGCGAAATGTTTGGCCATGAAAAAGGAGCCTTCACAGGGGCTATCCGCAGGAAACTGGGTAAGTTCGAAATCGCGAAAGGCGGAACCATCTTCCTAGACGAGATCGGAACCATCACACCATCGGCCCAGATTAAACTGCTGCAGGTGTTGCAGGATGGAACATTTCAGCGGGTAGGTGGAGAAGAAACGCTCAAAACAGATGTTAGGGTTATCACGGCTACTAATGCGGATCTTAAAAAAATGTGCGATGGTGGAGAATTCAGAAAAGATCTCTATTACCGCCTGAATGTATTTCCAATTGAAATTCCACCTTTGAGGGTGAGGGAGGAAGATATTCCACTATTCATCGAGGTATTCTTGAACAAATTAAATAAATTTTCTGCGAAGACAATTCATAGTATCCACCCCCAAGTGTTGGATGCCTTAAAAAAATATCATTGGCCTGGCAATATCCGGGAGCTGGAGAACTTAGTTGAAAGAGCTCATATTTTGGAAACGACGTCCTTATTAACCCCGGAAAGCTTTCCAAATGAATTGTTCGAAAGCGAAGCCAATCCTGTATTTGTTCCGACCAGTGAATCAATGACGTTAGCAGAGACTAGACAACGCGGTATTACGGAAATTGAAAGAAACTACCTAAAGGATGTCTTGTCTCGAAACAAAGGTAAAATTAATGAATCTGCCAGTGATGCCGGAATCAGTCCTCGGCAGCTAAATAAATTAATGAACAAATATGGCATTCGCAAAGAAGGTTTCAAAATCTGAAAACCATAAATCGGAACTCTTAATTCCGGGGATCACAAATTTCGGAATCGGCAGTTCCTGATCCATTACTTGTCTGATTCCCATATAGACACATCATTTCACGTTACCCTCACCAGGCAAGCCGTTTGAATTGAGAAACTACGGAACCTGCAGTTCTTATCAAATACCCATAAAGATCATTAAATTATTTTATTTCAACCAGTTAGAATTTTGGCACCTGAGTTGCATAACAAAAAAAAGGTGCAGCAAATTGAACTGTCAACTACAGGATTAAGGACCTATGGCCAGCATTAAGGGAATTGTCATACCGGCCGCATGGGACCAAAACGGGAAAATCATTTCACTAGCAATTGCCACGGATGACGAGCAAGAGTACCTCATCGAAACCCGCCAGATCTTCACCAAGCTGAAATCACTGTTACGGGAAGAGGTGGTGGTGACCGGTACGATCAGGCAGACCGAGAAAAACAAAATCATCGAGGTAAAGTCGTATAGTAGACGACAAGAAAATATGCCAAAAATTTAGCCGATTTATCGAATTGCCATGCAGGTCCATTAATCAGTAGTGCCGGGTCATACCTTAATGGAGGGAGATAAGCAAGCCTGCAGTGATTAGCCGGATTTAAAGGATCCGCTGATTTCTCTCGGACCTTTGCAAGGAATGGCGAAAAAATCTGTGGAGGACACACCATGAAAAGATCATTAATTGATATCATTATGATACTGGTAACCATGTGTTTGCTGGCCTCACCTGCTTTAGCCAAAAGGATTACCCTTATCGGAGAGGTCAATGACAACTACCAAATTGTAGCCGATAATCAAATTTATGAAGTTGACAACACTGCGGTTGGTGATGATTTGGTTCGTAACTATATGGCTTTTAGGGTGAAGGTCATTGGCGTACTCAAAGAAAAGGACGATTTAAAAATCGTCACCGTTGAATCTTTTGAAGTTATCGGTGAATAGCGAGTGAAAAGCTCGGAGGTTGAAAATGAGCTGGAATAATTTCGATGAGCTTGAAATAGGAATGGACGATCTGAGCTTTGACGGCGTCAAACGAAGATTCGCTGAAAAGGACGTTGTTCAGCCCAGGCGGTCTCCTATTCGCAGAAAAGACAAAATGCGACTAAAAGAAGGGATAAAACAAAAAGCCAAAAAAAACCATAGAAAGATACAGCACCGAATCAAATACGAACTCTATGAAGCGACCAATCAAAAAAGTTGATCAGTATATTATTTTAATTTTTCTTCTATGTTGGCTGGTTTGTTTCTGCGAACTTCTTTTCCCGCCAATTGTCATTGGTGAAAAATCGGTTGCCGATGAGATTATCTCATTGGATGTAAAAAATGAACCGTTAGGTGAGGTGTTGGAAGATATTTCGATTGCTGCAAGTTGTCAATTTAGCATCGATGAGAGCTGGGAAGATTATCCCGTTTCGGCCGTATTTGAAAATGAACCCTTACACAGGGGATTAAAAAAAATCTTTCGCAATGTTAACAATGCCGTTATTTACGGTGCGGATCGTTCCGTTAAAATTATTATTTACGGTGAAGTCTCATCTTCAAGTGGTGATATCGGACACTCAGTTACAACCCAGTCTTTCCAAGAATCCTTTCATCAAGCCCAACCGTTCAGTGAGGCAACCGCCTCCCAACCTGAAGTGGAGACTTCAGAAGACAGCGGCGGCGAGGACAATCCGCAGTCGATTGCCGAACCGGCTTCCGATCTAAATGAAGCAGACGCTGAGAGCATGGAAGATACAGATGCAGGGTCCGGTGAGGCCGTAGATGCGGAAACTGAAGCTTTAGAACCGACAACAAATGAAGAAGTGCCCTAAAATGAAACCGATCAAGTCGGTAAGTCGAACCTCTTGTTAGTCCGACGAAATCCAAAAAATGGATAAAGCAAAGGAATCTGTGCGAGAACTATCCACAGTTAAACCGGAAAAGCGGAACCAGCAGTTCCGAATCAATTAAAAATCGGAACAGTTACTTCTGATTATTATTTATCAATAAATTTAATGTGTTATACGGTAGTGGGAACCACTGTTCCTTATCACCGAGTTGTGAGTCAGGAATAACCCGTTCCTATTCATTCAGCATAAGATTATTATATCAATTAAATTCAATATATTAGAATGCTGGCATGTCTATTGCTTTTTTTAATGTCGCTTTATAGGTGCAATGTGTCTTATAGGTGAATGGTAAGGAGGATGAAAGGATGCAAGAGGGAGATAGATCGTTTCTTTCAAAATTTGCCATCGATCCAGAGATGGATGATGATCTCGATGGCTATGATCTTACGAATTTTGATTTCGGACAGGATATAGATTCTCATCTGGAGAATATCAAGATTGATTGGATCGATGAAGATTCGTGGGGTGAATATTAGCCCGAATGGAACACAAAGATTTAGAGTATTTCAAGGATCTTCTCACCAAATGGCTGGATGAGCTTTTAAGGCAGGCGGATAGTACTGTTAGCGTCTTAAAGGACGCTGATGATCACCTGCCGGATCCACTGGATCGGGCCGTTTTCGATAGCGAACGCAGCTATGCCCTGCGTATCCGTGATCGGGAAAGCACACTGATCAAAAAGATCAGATCATCCCTGGAGGATATAGAAGATGGGTTTTATGGGATCTGCGAAGACTGCGGCAGAGATATCGCTACTGAACGACTCAAAGCCCGGCCGGTTGCGAGGCGCTGTATCCGCTGTAAAACACACCAGGAGAAAAGAGAAAGGCTGAGTGGTGTGTATTGATACCAGAAAAATGAACCCTATTATTTTTGTATCCCGTTGAAAGCAGGGATAAAAACATTCCAGTCATGACACAACGTGACCCGCACAGTAAAGCTCGGTTATCCGGACTGATGGAAGGAGACGAAGAGGATTTCGGAAGTATCTCCTACAATGATAAAATTAAAGTTGATTGTATATGCCCCAAATGCGGCAAGAAACATGTGATGGTCTTTCACTGGATAGGACGTGGCATTCCACGAAAGTACTGTCCTTCTTGCAAAGGCAGGTTTGGTCAATAACTTCCCAATATTGCATCAAATAAATTGCTACAAGGAGAAGATGAATGAACAAAGGTGAATTGATCGATGAAGTGGCGAAGGTTGTCAGCACCAAAAAGGAGGCTCAGATTGCAGTGGATTGTGTACTCTCGTCAATTACCAATGCCCTGAAAAAAGGCGAGGATGTCACCTTGACAGGTTTTGGAACCTTTAAGGTCGTTAAACGAAAAGCGCGCAAAGGACGCAATCCCTATACCGGTGAAGCAATTAAAATTAAGGCGACCAAAGCACCGAAGTTTACCCCCGGCAAGTCCTTAAAGGAAGCTGTAAAATAGGGGCGTTTTTTTCTAGAGCATATCTGAATGCTCAAAAGAAATCCCCATCTGCACCCATCTGCTAGTATACGATAATTGTAACGCCCCTAAACGAAAAATATTGTTACGGAGATGGGGAGATATTTATCCCGCATTCCCCGCCTTAAAATATTAAGATACCCAGCCAATTAAGCCGCTTGGACTAAATCGGTTGGTATCGAATATGGTATTACATTATTCCGTCAATTGGAGACAAATAGGCGTTACACTATTTGAATCCTAACACCCACCCAGAGGCAGAATTCTTAATTGAATTTTGCCTTTTGTTGTTCAGGCCGAAAATGTCTAGTAATTGAAGATGGATTGGATCCTGATTTTAACGAGGAGGGCTCCTCTGATAGCAATTGAGAAGAAATCATGGCTACCATGCAAGAATTGGCCAACCGCAAAGAGTATTCAGAAGTTTATGATAGAATGAAATGGTTGCTACCGAAACAGGCCGAGGCAGCCGCTAGCACTAGAAATTCTCTGGTGGATCTCATTGCGAGCCATCCTGAATCAAACTTGGCCTATTCACAGACCAAACTCTATACCCACGCCATCTCTCCCGGATGCGCCCTATGTGGTCAGGGAGAATGGTCCTGTCTCTTCATCAATGGTATCTGCAATGCCCGCTGTTTCTATTGTCCCACCTCCCAGGACGATTCTGGTCCCCCCATGGCCAATGCAATCGTATTTGATGATCCAAGGGATTATGCCGACTATGTATCTCGATTTCATATTAAGGGTGTTGGTTTTAGCGGGGGAGAACCATTTTTAACCTTTAATCGTGTTCTTTCTTATTTGGAAACCCTTAAGGCACGGGCAGATCATCCCGTTTATACTTGGATGTATACCAACGGGAAATTGGTAAACCGAGAGAAACTCTCGGCCTTGCGCGACGGTGGGCTCGATGAGATCCGGTTCGATCTCAGCGCCAATCAATACCGGTGGGGTGTACTGGAACAAGCGCTGGATGTGATTCCGCGGGTAGCCGTTGAAATACCAGCGATTCCGGAGGACATTTCCATAGTCAAACAATTGATAATTGATCTGGAACAACTGGGGGTGGACTTTCTAAACCTTCACCAAATACGCTGTACCCGTTTTAACGTCAAGCATCTAATCAATAGAGGTTACACTTTTATCCATGGCCCCAAGGTCACCGTCTTGGAGACTGAACTGACGGCCTTGGAGTTGATCCGATATGCTCTGGAGCGATCCATTGAATTGCCCATCAATTATTGCGCGTTTACCTTCCGCCATCAATATCAGCAGATGGGTGTCAGGAAACGTAATGCCATCGAAATCAAGGCGGGCTGCGAAGATATTACCCCCACAGGGCATATCCGACATATGAAAATCGTTGGCAAGGTAAACACCATTGCCGAGATCTGCCAGTCCCTGTTATCCAGGCAGATTGAAAATTCACGCTATCTTTTTTCCAGCAAAAAGGATAGTGTCTCTTTTGCTGCTGAGTTATGGCCGTTGATTGATTTTTCAAATGTCCGGCTCAATGTCAGTTATTGCCTTGCCGTTCTTAGGCCGGCAGTCAGTTATCATCATCCGTTTAAAAAGATTGTATTGAACAAAGGCAAAACCTTAGTCGTCGAAAAGCAGGCAATCCAGCCCGCATTTTGGTTGGAAGGGGAACAAATAGACCTGTTCGGCCAGATGATTCACCATCCAGAGGGGATGGTGCCACACCAGCTGGGTGATACCTTGGCCCCGGAGCAATTTGACAGAATGGTTGCGTTTGAAGCCGTTTCCCAGGGCTTGGCCAGTTATTGTTGAAGTTTTTGATTTCAGTGATAAATTCTGCGGTTTCGCATTTGCTGGATCCCTTCTAAAATCAGTTTGGCTCTTTTTTCACCGATCCCGTCAACTTCTTTTAGGGCTTCTTCATTAGCGGTGCTGAGACTGACAAGATCACTAAATGTCTCAACCACCTTATCAGCTGTTGCCGGTGGGATGTTGGCGACTTGCGTGAGAAGACGATACCCCCGAGGTCTAATTGTTATGTCTTGTAAGCTGGCCTCTCCCGTGGAAACCCACCCCAGAAAGTCGGCAATTTGTGAATGATCCGATGGTTTAACGGTTATTAAGTTATCAATGATCCTGTTCACTTCAAGATCCGAATAATTTTGAAAGCAGTAGTCCTTGACGAATAGCTGCACCATGGATTCGACATCAACTCTAACGCTATTTAGTCTCATAGCCGGTAGGCGGCCTTCGATACCGGTTTCGATGACATAGGGTTCGATTTCTGCTAACAAGTTCATTATTCCGACACCGTCATTGATCAGCTCGGTCACCTGAGCCAGCTGCACCTGATCTAAATATTCCGCTCCCTCGATTCTCAACGACTTTTTATCGAGAATGCTCTTGTAGCGTTCAACAGTGCTGATGGTTTGGCTGATTCGTGCCATCAGTGTCGTTATATCATTGAGTTGGTGTTTGTGGCTTTTATAGTAGAGCGTAATAACTTTCCTACGTCGCGAGATAGTCAGTACATATTTTGATATTTGACGTGCCATGCGTTCTGCAGCACGATGACGCATGCCGGTTTCATTAGTTGGTAAAGACGGATCGGGAGCCAATTGAACATTTGCCGCAAGGATCCTGGAAACGCTCTCATCCAGGATGATCGCACCGTCCATTTTTGCCAATTCGTACAGTTTTTCTGGCGAGAAACTGGCCCCGATATAAAATCCACCTTGTAGAATGCTTGCCTGTTCTTTAATATCGTCCAAAAATACGATCAAGGCACCAAATCCGGCCATTATGATATCGTCCAGAGCGCGACGCAGCAATGTGCCTGGTGCGACCATTTTGATTTTCGGTATCAGTTCAGGGTCAATTGCCATATTAAAACCACATCAAACCGAAGGTTCGGCTATGAGCAGAGCAGCCTGATATTTACCTCGATCTTTTTAGGCTGCTTTTTTGTTTCTCGGTTTTGATTGTAAACTGATTTATATAGGTGGATAGTATGATCAAGCGTTGACTAAAAAGTGGATCCGGGCCATGAAATCATTGGGCTAAATTAATAAACAAAAAACATGCCAATGCCATCTAAAATTGAAAAGTTACAACAAAGGATGTGTATCGGGCAATTCGGCAGCTTAATTAATGCAGATCGTTTTTTTCTTCCCAGCATGGACACCAAAACCGGAACTCTTAGTTCAGATTTTTCTTAAAAAACAGTCCTCGTTGTTCCGAATTTAATATCGTGTTCAACCTTCCCCTTTAACCAGGACCAAACCTACTTTTGGTACGTGTTGTGCACTATAAATTTACGATGCTAATATGAGCTATTTATCTATACTTTTTTATAAGCGAACTTAGTTCGCTTCGCTCACAATTGGAATAATGGAACAATGGAATGATGGCCTCCGGCTCGTAGAGTGCCTCGTAGAGCCTACGCCTCGGAGAGAATATTGGGACCATTGGTGTTCCATCTGGTTGAAAAATAATACGGTTCATGGGATAAACAAACCATGGATCGAAAAAACATCAACAGAGGATTTAAAAAACTCCGAGTCTGGCCTCCGGCCCGTAGGGTAGCGCCTACGCCCCGGAGGGCAAGATGCTGTTTCCCTCTATGTCTTAACCTGTAAAATATTTGCCAACTTTCCATTCGAACTAAAGAAAGTGGCCGGCAATAGTATTGACGCTGCACACAGCATCTCGCGAAACATTTCAGAAGGTTATTGTCGTCGCAGTTTGAAAGAATACCTGAATTATCTAAATATTGCGCTTGGTTCCTGCGGCGAATTTCATTCTTGCTATACCAGTTGCAAGCAAGCCGAGCAAATAACAGCCGATGACTACGAGCGCTTGGACCAGCTGCATTATAAGGTTGAAAATGCGTTACTTAAACTGATTGAATCTCTTCAAAAAAAGCAAACCGATAAAAAGTGGGAAGATAACTTTCATTCTAAGTAAAGATTATGCTGCGCCCCGCAACTCATATCCGTTATCATATTACGGCCATACTTGCTGTGCATTGGCTCCAATTCGTAGCTCAATACAAACGGTGGATCAGACCGGTTGTTTTTGAAAATGTCCGCAAGGTCTTGGCTTGCCGTACACCCGTTTTGGGTTGCCATATCTATCAGTGTAAAGGTTGCGGGCATGTCGAACTGATTGCTCATTCCTGCAAGAGTCGTTTCTGTCCCACTTGTGGCAAACACGCCACCGATGTTTGGGCCAATCAAGTGCTCAATGCACTTTTAGATGTGCCTTATCACCATTTGATTATGGCGATTCCATGGCAACTGCGTATTGTCATCATAATGAATCGCAGAGCAGGTCTGAATCTTTTAGTTCACGCCGCCACTGAGTCGATACAACAATGGGCGCGCGACATCAAGGGCATGCGCATGGGCATCCTCATTGTCCTTCATACCTTTGGCGCCGACATGAAATGGCATCCTCATATTCATCTGATTGTCACAGCTGGCGGCCTGAGTCTTGACGGCAAACGCTGGATTGAAACTGACCCCAAATTTCTCATGTACCACGGGGGGCTAAAAAAGCGATGGAAGTATCAGGTTACCACCCGCATGAAAAGAGCCCATCGTGAGGGCCAATGGCGTTTTCTCTCCGAGCCGTAGGCTCTACGAGCCGGAGGCCAAAATCCAAAGATTTCCTTAAACAATATCCTTTTTTTGCGGCGATGCTCAATAAGCTTTGGTCATTAACCTGGTATGCATATATCGGTGCTTCGCTTGTCGATCCGCGTTTCAGTATTCAATACATTGGTAGGTATACAAAAAGAGCCGTCATGGCCGAGTATCGAATCGTTTACTATGATGGCAAAATCGTTCGCTTTAGCTATAAAGATTATGCCAACGGCGCAAAGACCAGTTACATGACATTGAAGGTTTACACCTTTATTGGTCGTCTTATTCGCCACATTGCTGATAAGCACTTTCCTATGATTCGCTATGCCGGCTTATTTTCTAATCGATGGAAAAAGCAGTACTTAGCCCAAGCACGTGCAGCCTTGAGCCTACCGGAATCTGATGATTGCAGTGAAAATAAAAAGCCTTTATGGGCCGAACGTCACAGCGACTATACCGGCATTAACCCGTTGCAGTGCCCAAACTGTAATAAACCGCTAACATTTGTGGGTTGTTTCTTTGGTAATTGGAACCAACTTCAAGGTCTGTTTGTAAAAGCCGGCAAAGACGCTACTATTGCCGCGGCCTTATTACGACCAGGATAGGCATCATGTTCAACCCTTTTAAACGTGTCCGTTGCCAATGCACCTTTTGTAATCAAACATGGCGTATCCTCTCCGAGCCGTAGGCTCTACGATAAAATGAGAAAGAAGGTCTCCTTTGAGGAAATACCTCAACTGTGTTAATCAGTTAGCGGATAAAGAAAAAAAATTAACACAAAGAAAGGAGACCCAAATGAAAGATAGCATTTATGATCATTATATTGCAATAGATTGGTCCATTAAAAATATGGCTATTGCACGTATGACAAAAAAATCGAATAAGATTACGGTGATTGATGTTGATTCGGATATTGAAGATCTGCAGGCCTATTTGAAAAATCTTAGAGGAACCAAAATATTAACAATAGAAGAAACGACCACTTCACAGTGGTTGTATACCGAGTTGAGAGAATATGTGGACAGGATAATAATCTGTGATCCCAACCGAAACAAGCTTTTGAATGAGGGCGCCAAAACAGATAAGATCGATGCCAGCAAATTGGTACAACTTTTGAAAGCCGGGCTGATAAAGGAAGTCTATCATTCTACTGATAAGTTTTTGTATTTACGTCGAATTGTTAGTGGTTATGAAGATCTGATCAAAGCCGGGGTTCGGTTAAAAAATCAACGATATTCATTGTTAAGGATTTGTGGCAAAAGTGGCAACGAGAAAATAGGCAGTAGATTCGGCGGCCAAGGCGAGCAATTTGTACTGGAATGTTTGGATAGGCAAATCGAAGCCTACGAGAAAGATAAGCAAGGTTATGAGATGCAATTTACCAAGCTTGCCCGGAGTTACTCTGAGATAAAACATCAAAAGAGTTTGCCAGGTATTGGTGTTATCAACGCGGTAAAGATCGTTGCCCGTGTCGTCACTCCTTATAGATTTCCTGATAAGGGGCATTACCTGAGTTACACGGGGCTGATCAAGCTGGCAAAGATAAGCGGAGGGCGAAGCTACGGCAAAAGGAATCCCAGATACTCAAGGCAGTTAAAAAGTGTTTATAAGTCAGGGGTGTTGGCTGCTATCGGAGGCAATAATCCAATTAATGATTACTATAATTCTCTCATCCAAGATGGCTATGCGCAACATAACGCAAGACAGAAAGCCTGTCGTAGATTAGCGATTTTAAGCCTCGGGGTTTTTAAAAGTGGCAAGAGATACCAACCTTACAGGAGGAATCATGTAAAAGGCGCTAAGGAAGGCACATCAAGCCTATAAGTATCGTATTTAAAAGCAATCTCATTAAAAGTGGACAACGGTCTTATAGGTGAGGGGAGAGAGCTCAAGTCCGGCTCGTAACACACCTGCTCTGGCAGGTGATCGTTCAGCTCTACGATTAGCCCCCCCTCTACTCCTGGAATTTATCGTAGCCCATTCCATGGCAGGAAATATTATCGGTTGTGGATAGAGAGCTCAGATAGGCGGGTAAGGAGTACTGAAATAGCCTTTTTATAGCCTTAAGATAAAGCAAGATCCGTTAAGATTGGAAAAAATGAGGTTTCAAAATACGGCATCAAATAGGCCAAGTCCGGAGACCGTAAGCAAGAAAAAAAACATTTTTTTGCTAAGGGTGGAATGTTTTTGCTTGACTTACTTTCTCATAGGCGAGCCGGAGGCCACGACGTCGTATCTTGCGCTTTGAAAAGTTTTTCGACATCAAAAAGGGACAACCATTTGTCTGGGAATGCCATGATTGCCACGAAGGGGTGGTCATCCCGGGTACTTATATGAGCATTCATGGAGAAACAGTGAAAATTGATCCCAATGCGCCGGAGGCGCACAAGAAACCTTGATCCAAACACTGAAGTTATGCGTTTTTGACCATTATTTTTACCCCGTGAAACCTTTTTTTTCTGTTTCACCGGGGCCATGATTCCAACATTCCATCATTCCATGTAGGCGGCACAAAACCAGTGTCGTTAAAAGCTGCATGATTTCAATATATTATAGAAATTCCGAGACGTTTAATTAGGGAATTTATAGTTGATTTTTGCGGTCATCTAAACTAATTACATGCGGCCAGTTCGATATTGTAGATATATGGATCGTTATCAATTTGCTGAAAGAGTAGAGGGATGGTATCGACGTTTTTTTCTTTTGGGGCCCTTTTTACATCAGCCCTTTTTGTTATGATGGGCGCTAGCATGTTAAATACCCAACTCAGCTTGCGCATGACTCAGGTGGGATTTTCAACCGCGACCATCGGAATTACTCTGGCATGTTATTTTCTGGGACTCGTGTTTGGGTATTTTTTATGCCATCGTTTGATTCAGCGGGTTGGACACATCCGGTCCTTTGCCGTATTTGCCGCTACCGCCACAATAATCATTATTTTGCATGCCTTTTACATATCAGCTTTTTTTTGGGCGACGCTTAGACTTTTTAACGGGATTGCCAATTTTGGCTTATTTATGGCCGTCGAGAGCTGGTTAAACGAATGCACCCAGAGCCAAAACCGGGGAAGAGTTTTTTCTATCTATATGACCTTAACATATGTGGGAATCGGCATCGGACAACAATTTCTCAATTTGGGAGATGAAAGCGGTCAAGATTTGTTCTTGATTGCGGCGCTTTTTTTCTCTTTAAGTTTGATTCCGGTGTCCGCCACACGATCCGTCCATCCTGAATTACCGCAGCCGGCCAGATACACTTTTAAGGCGCTTTTCCAGAAAATACCCGTCGGGATGCTAGGGTGTTTCGCAGCTGGCCTGGTAAACAGTGCGTTTTTTTCGATGGCCCCGGTTTTCGGAACCAAAATCGGCCTCTCTGTCTTTCAGTTGTCTTGGTTCATGTCGACAACCGTTATAGGAGGTTTTGCTGTGCAATGGATCATCGGCATTGTCTCCGACCGATTTGACCGGACACTCATTTTGTTCATTATTGCGTGCCTTGTCGCATTGCTTAGTTTCGGTATCATGATAAACAACGCAACCTCCTACAATTGGCTTCTGGTTGAGATGGCAATTTTTGGTGGACTTATATTTGCGATCTACCCGGTGGCCGTCGCCCGAGCAAACGACGTGTTTGAAGGTAAGGATGCGGTTGCCGTCAGTTCCGCACTTTTGCTCTGCTACAGCATTGGTGCCATCTTCGGTCCGATACTAGCATCTATTATGATGACGCTGTGGAAAAACGCCTATGGGTTATATGTATACTGGTCAACGGTCACCGGGATATTTGCTGTAATTACCATTTATTTAAAACAAAGGGAAAGAGTCATGATTATACCACCGGCGGAGCAGGTCAATTTCGTGCCCATGAAAAACACCTCATCGGTTGCAATGGTGCTAGACCCCAGAACGGATGCTAAGAAAGATAGAGAAACCCATTGAAAGAAATCTGCTTCCTAAATGGGATAAGTTGGGATTCGTTTGTAGTTCGATTAGGGAGAGAGACATAATGAAAAAAATGCATCCAGACTAGTTTCTTTTTGCTTATCGGATAAAATCTATGATAAATATCCTCGGCACTTTATAAGAAGGATAAGTAGTTACAAGGAATATATTGGGTAGCCAAATAAGCATCGATAACCTGTAAGCGAAAAAGCGACAATGTCCAACCATGCCCAAAGCTATGACAGCCACATCAAAAGCATATATTACCTGATCGCAGGCGTAACCGTTTTCTCACTTCAAGACGTCATCATCAAGTGGATGAGTGACAAATATCCAGTAAATGAAATCGTATTGATTAGAAGCTGCTTCGCTATCATTCCCATTCTATTCATTGCCCATTTAGAGGGCGGGTTACATTTATTGCGAACAAACCATTATTGGGGGCATATAATTCGTTCCTTCTTCATGTTTGGCGCCTATATTTGTTTTTATTTATCTATGGCTGCACTTCCATTGGCTGAAACAGTCAGCTTATTTTTTTCAGCTCCGATTTTTATAACAATTTTTTCAGCTACATTCTTGGGTGAAAAAGTTGAGGTTCGAAGCTGGATAGCGGTTTTGGCTGGCTTCCTCGGTGTTATTGTAATGTTAAGACCCAGTTCTGAAATCACAGATCCGGCAGCCCTTTTAGCGTTATTAACGGCATTATTTTATGCCATTACATCGATCATTACCAGAAAGTTAGGAAAAACTGAAAACGGCGTATCAATGGCTTTTTACGTTGCAGTCATGTACATTATTTTCTCTGCGCTTTTTACCTTGACTTTAAACAACATCGCTATCACCCCAAATACTCATCCCAGTTTTACATTTCTGTTTCGAGAATGGCACCTGCCCTCGCAAGGTGATCTATTTCTTTTGATGATAATAGGTCTTATCGCTGCATCAGGGTTCTATTTTCTTGCTCAGGCATATCGATTGGCGCAGCCATCGACAATCGCGCCTTTTGAGTATATTGCAGTTCCCTTGAGTGTCGTCTGGGGTTATCTTTTTTTTAAGGACATTCTTGAATTTCAATCCATTGCCGGCATGATTTTAATTGTTGGAAGCGGGCTATATATATTTGGGAGTACGAAGGGATTAACAAACAAGTATATGTTAAGCATATTTAAGACAAAAATAAGAAGGTGATGGGACCCAATTTTAAAGCTCATTGCCATAGTTTGCCAAGTCTTCAACTTTTTTTAAGAATTGCAAGTGTAAACGTGCCCAAGTAAACATCGTGAAGGATCCAAAAGGCTTGTGAATTAGATAAACAAATCCACAATAAAGACGAGATCAAAATGCTAAGATTTGCTGAACTAATCTAAAACCACCGGCCATTGTGGGTTTCCCCTGGCCATACCACAAGATTCGCCTATTGGGGATTTCGTGCCAAATCAAATCCTCTCAACAAACTGATTCTATTGTATATTTGTTCAGCTAATCCAAATAAGAGCATTTAAAATGCGAGTTTCAGGAAAGAAGGGTTGCCGGAATTATTTTCACCGGATATGAAATGGGGCGTTTGTCGGCAAAGGTTCTCTTGGATGCAATTGATCAGGAAGTCAGGATTCCAGTACAATATTGTTTGGACGCCGACTTAATCGTAAAGAACTCGTGTCTGGAGTTGAAGTAGTCACACGGCCAAACAACATAATACTACATTACCATTACATGATATAACGACGGTAATGGGTATTAAAAATAAATCTTTTTAACATTTTTTTTGATGGCAACTTAGGAGTTACCATGAAAATCGGATTTATTGGTCTTGGAAATGTTGGTGCCAAATTGGCCGGAAGCTTGCTGCGTAATAGATTTGATCTTACTATACGGGATTTGGACGAGAAAATAGTCCGGTCATTCGTCGACAAAGGTGCGGCCTGTGCGGCTTCACCAAAACAAATGGCAGAGCAAGTTGATATAGTGATTACCTGTTTGCCTTCACCAGATGTGTGTTCTGAAGTAATGGAAAGTGGTGATGGCGTCATCGCCGGTCTCAGCCAGGGAAAAATCTGGCTGGAGATGAGCACGACCGACGATGCGGAGGTCTGCCGGCTCGCCAAACTTGTTGAAGAAAAAGGTGCCATGGCTATGGACTGCCCGGTATCTGGAGGATGTCATCGCGCCGCCACCGGAAATATTTCTATCTTTGCTGGTGGAAAGCGAGAAGCGTTTGAACGTGTTCTTCCCATATTGACCACCATGGGGCGTCGTATCCTGCATACAGGTCCCATCGGCACTGCATCAGCGTTGAAAGTCTTAACTAATTATTTATGTTCTGTACACCTGGCCGCCCTTGCTGAGGCTTTTACAGTCGCTAAAAAAGCGGGATTAGATATGAACACAAACTATGAAGCTATCCGTATTTCTTCTGGAAACTCCTTTGTTCATGAAACAGAATCCCAGGTGATTTTAAATGGCAGCCGTGATATCAATTTTACCATGGATTTAGTAGTGAAAGATGTCAGTTTATTCGACAAACTGGCCAAATCTAACAACGTTCCGGTCGAGATATCGCCCCTTCTTGTGAAGATATTCAAAGACGGTATGGATCGATATGGTCCACGCGAGTATTCCCCCAATATTATCCGGCGCCTTGAAGAAGCCTGTGGTGTTAAGTGTTTAGGTGACGGCTTTCCAGCAGAAATTGCTGATGATGAGCCTGAACAACAAGGCTGTGAGGTCACACCTCGTTAAAAGAGTCGGTACTGAATCGATCATTAAAGCGTCATCAAAATTAAGATGATTTAGGCGGCCGAATGTACTAGTTTCTGGCCTACAGGACGTACTCATATTTCTCCTGAAAGTTAATAAGTTATTCTCCATAGCCGGATACAACCATCTATGTAATGTTTTTTAGTCATGATAATTATACATTCACAATTTAGGGTTGCAAGCGATTGACATCTATCAAGAAAAAAGCTTGTCCTTGTCGGAAAGGCAAACTGAATACCCTCGTTTTAGATTCCCTGGACAAATCTAAAACGCCCGAAAATTGTGGGTTACCCCTGGCTAATCCACAATTTGATCAAAGTAGAGATTACGTGCCTGGCCTCATAACGTGCCTAAGTCGAATCCGGTCAATATTTTGGTTTTATAATGTATTTGTTCAGATAATCCACAACCGGTCCGCAAATTTTTCGCAATAAATCGTAATTTTTCCTAAATTTTTGAATTTTACCCGCAGTTTATAGTAGGATTCTTGGGTGGGATTATCGATTTTCTCGTGGTATACATCCGAGTGTCTAAATAACGCTCTGTTTCAATAGTGGCTTTGCAAAAGTCAATTTGGTTGGCAAACCATTGTTCAAAAACGAGGAATGAAGAATGAGGTGGAAAAGAAATTGGCCAGAAAGAAAACCAAGACCCGCTGTAAAAGCTCTTTCAAAAAAACGAAAGGATGAGATTTTATCTAAACTGGTTGGCGGTATTGAATCATCACCTGTCCTTTCCTCCCTGAATATTAGGGCGAGAGCTCTTCGTGGACGATTTTACATCGAACAGTTATGGATGAATGATTCTGACGAGCTCGAATCTGCAATTATTGGTCGAATAACCCCTTTGGTTACCCCCCGGGGGAGAATGTTGCTTGAGGCTGAAAAGAGCAAAGGGAGCTGGTACGAAGTCAAAAAGGGTAATGCTAAAACACTCATCGAACACATCGCAAACGATACAAAGGGCACTTTTCACGGGCTCGGCACATTAAACAGAAGTCTTTGTGACGCAGGGGGTGATCAACGTCTACCGGTAAAAATGGATGAGGAGCTTAATTTCACATACAAAAATACCGGCAAAAAATGTTCAACTCAAGAGGCTCTTTATCATTTTTTTGACATACCAATAAATGTAATAGCGGAACCATCGGGGTGGTATATCTATCACCGAAAGCCGGTTATTGCCGAGGTGAGCCATGATCGAAAAAGCGTTCTCGTCAGATTCATGTCACGGGATCGGTACGGTTCGGATTTTGGGGGGACATGCCTGTATAGCAAAGTAAACGGTGATAAATGGAATGCATACCCCATCAAGCCTAATCAAAGCAAGAACATAAAAACATCCATTTCATGGTTGGAAAAGCGAAAATGGGTTTCGTGGTGATCTTAAAAAATTTTGGGAGAATTCCGAACCGGGAAATTTTTATCGCAGTGTGCAGACTGCGCCTACAAATCCACCAAAAATTTGAACTATGATATTTTATGTTTTCTGTACAAATCCACAATCTCGGCGGACTACAGATTGGGTAATCAGAAATCTATATTCTGAGCTGAGTGTGGATTACGTGCCTCAATCTATAATCGCTAATTAACTAAAATTATTTCATATTTGTTCAAGCAACACCCAATCAATCCGGACATATTTGGATTAATTCGCAGATTTTCCTGGACGGCCTGAATTTCGAACTCGGTTTATATCTGAATTTTGAGGATAGGATTCAGGCGGTGGATCGAGGCCATTTAAAACGATTGCTTGCTGTAAGATATGCTTTGGGTATCTTTAACGTTAAGCCATTGTCTTTATTTCAGAT
>CAVXXE010000002.1:0-81825 GCA_963765595.1 uncultured delta proteobacterium | reverse complement strand
AAAAATTTGTCAAGCAATATTCCCGTAAATCCTGCCTGCCGAATCTGTCCAGATAAATACTTACCCTATTTAATACCTACCCTGTGTAATACAAAGCCCATTTATCCGGGATGGAGGTCATTTGATTTATCTTGACAATCTTTATCAGGTCTGGGAGACAAAGTTAGGGCCAATCTCGAGATCCGTAAAGTGGCCGAACCGCTGCTGAAAGAGTTGAAAGAACTATTTGACGGAACCGTGCACCTGACCGTGCTCGACAATGATGAGGTGCTTTATGTCGAATGTTTTGAATCCAGCAAGCTTTTACGGCCGTTTCAAATTCTCGGATACAGGGCCCCGCTGCACTGCACGGCCGTCGGTAAGGCCATGATGGCATTCATGAGCGAGCAGGAGATCGATCGCGTGATTCGATCCAGAGGTCTGAAGCGCTTCACCAAAAATACGCTGACCGACCAAAGGCGACTGATGGAAGACCTCAAAACCGTTGTCATACGGGGGTATTCGGTGGACAACATTGAGCACGAGCAAGGTGTACGCTGCGACGGCGCTCCGATTCGAAATCACGAGGGTCAGGTGTTTGCCGCTGTCAGTGTTACCTGGCCTTCCCAGAGGCTTCAGTTGAGCCGGATCCCAAAATTTGCTAAGAAGGTGATTGCCACAGCCAATGAGGTTTCCCAACGGCTCGGCTACCGGATGACTTAGTACACGCATTCGAAAATATAGTAACGTAATATTTCACCACAGAGGACACTGAGAGCACAGAGAAAAGCTAATAAATCAATCCTCTGTGAACTCTGTACTACTAATGTGTAAATTCTTTAAATTTTATTAAGCAAAATAAGCCACAAAGGCTGAAATTCTAATAATTCAATTAGGTTGCAATGAAATGTCAGCATGGGCAAAAAAGCTCATGCTCGCCCACAGTAATTTGGTTGCGGCTCTGCCGCGCTGTGTTCTCTGTGGTTGAGCCATAAAGTATCAAAATACGTAGTCGATATTATGAAAACAAGCACTTAGGCATGGCGGTATTACAACTTCGACATCATATCCCAATGGGCGGTGCTGGGAGCCGTGAGCTTGCCGACGGGACCGAATCACCCATGCGGGTATCTTTGGGTTTTGAACCCGCCTGGTATCATCAACGGTGCGACGTTGATTTTTCGGAACCCTGGCACAAAGATCCGGTTTATCGATATGAATGTCTCAAAACAATGAAAGCGGAACTCACGAAGCGCTTTCCCATGGTCTCCTATTGGGACAATACCAATGAAGAAGACCTTGCCACCTTATCCGGGTGCTATGGCATCTATCTCATACCGGCGGTGTTCGGGTTGTCTTTGCGTTACGCGGCGGATCGATGGCCCCTGCTTGAACCCGGCCGGCACTTATCTGTCGGCGAGGTGGAGAGGCTGGATGTTAATACACTTCTAAAGGGGCCTTTTGTCGAAGAACTTTTCAATCAGATGGAAATCATTGCATCGCACTGGGGTAAGATCCATGGATATCTTCACTTTCAGGGGGTCTTGAACAATGCCTTTCTCATGCGAGGTCAGGATATTTTCCTCGACATGATCGAACGTCCCGACTTATCCCATCATTTTTTCAGCATCATATGTGACGTGATGATTGAGCTCGCACACAAGGTGCAGGGCAGACAACGCCAGACCGGGTTTCCGATTGATTTTCTAACCGTCAGCAACTGTACCATCAATATGATATCCCCTGAAATGTATCGCGAATTTGTCTTACCCTACGATAAAAAGACAGCACAAAGATTTGAGCGCTTTGGCGTCCACACCTGCAACTGGAACATCGATCCGTATATCGATGCTTTTCGTGAACTCCCCCGGCTCGGTTATCTCGATATGGGAATGGACTCCGATCTGCCAAGAGTCAAGGAAACCTTTCCGGACACGCGTCGGGCCGTTATGTATTGGCCCACTAAACTGGTCGACGCACCCATATCAGAGATTCAGGAGAATATGGTAAGGGTTTACCGCGAACTTGCACCCTGTGATGTGGCCATGGCCGATATGCAGGCGGCAACGCCCGATACACGGGTGATCGAATTTCTAGACATTTGTCGTGCATTGGCATCAGGAAGCATACCCGAAGGATCAACCACAACAAAGAATGTGTAAGGAGGTGATGACTGATTTTATCGTTGAAAACCTGGTTCTTTTGTCCAGGTCAGAGAAAATTGGCTCTGCCTGTAACAGTTTCAAGGAGGGATGGAGTACTCCATAGGCATGTTGAGCTGAGCAGAGTTATGGAGAGCTCCTTCCAAGGGGCAAACCAAGGCCAGGTCCATTGGGCCTAAATTCTTTACATTTTGGTGGGAGGGAAGTCATCAACAGACGAAAAGATGACGTAGAACCTGGATTTTGCACGAGTCGGAGGCTTTCATAGGCAAGGCGTCTAAGGGTGACGTCGTAGTTCTTTACTTCGAACCCTGAGCAACGTAGCATATGAAAGCCTCCGGCTCGCCCGAAGGGTGAAAATTAATGAGATAATATCCACCGTAATCCTTTTTAACTGTTAAAACTTTTCATTAATTTTCATGCAAGATTCAGGTAGAAACATGAACCTAATAATTAAAGAGGAGGATTCGCCATGAAACGTTTTAGCATTGTCATCGGTATTTTGGTTTTAGGGCTGATGTTCAGCACCAGCATGGGTTTGGCGCAAGACAAGACCTATACGCTGCAATTCACCACCGTGGCCGCACCGACCCAACCCATCGTCAAAGGCATGGAAAAATTTGCTGAAGTTGTCGACAAGTTGAGCGGCGGCAAGATAAAGGTCAAAATTTTCCATTCGGGATCGCTGGCGGATCAAAAGACCAGCCTGCTGGGAATTATGAAAGGAACCATCGAGATGTCCATCGATGCCAGCGCATCATGGTTTGCCGATATTGCGGATTTTCCGGAAATCGGTGTCCTGGAGGTAGCCTATGCCTACCGCGATCTCGATCATATGTACCGGGTACTATTGGGGCCCATCGGTCAGCAGTACTGGGACAAGCTGGCTGAGAAGTCCGGCTTGCGTGTCTTAGATGTCTGGTACCTTGGCACGAGGCAGCTTAATTTTGTCGAAAAAGTGGGTGTTGTCAATAAACCCGCGGATCTGAATGGAGTCAAACTGCGGATGCCGAACGCCGAGGCCTGGCTGGATGTCGGCAAAGCACTCGGCGCAAAACCGACACCACTGGGGTTCGGTGAAGTCTATATGGGTCTGAAGACCGGCACCATAGAAGGACAGGACAATCCCCTGCCAACGGATTTTGCCCAAAAATGGTATGAGGTCACCAAGTATATCGTACTTACAGATCACATGATCGGTTATGTCACCCCGACGATTAACGAAAAACTCTGGCAGGAAATGCCGCCTGAGTACAGAGCCCATATCATGAACGCCCTGCGGACGGCCCGCAATTATTCAAACTTTCTGATTCTCGATCAGGAAGCCGATTTGCTGGGCCGCTTTCAAACGGAATTCGGGATGGAAGTTGTGATACCGGACAAAAAAGCGTTTATGGACAGCGCCCAAACCTACTACAGCGATGAAAAATTCGACAAACGCTGGGGTAAAGGAATGTATTCCAAAATTCAAAATGTGAAATAGTGCCTGGGCGCAACTATTATACTTAACTAAATTCATAGCGTTGTGGGAGCGGCTTCCAGCCGCGATGAACCGTGGCAGTGAGATTCTGATTCGCTATTCGCGGATGGAAGCCGCTCCCACCAGAAAATAATCAATTTAATTGGTTTCGCCGGATATCCGCATCATGAAAAATATCTTGGAAAAGATATTCAATTTTTTCGAAATTCACCTGGCCTGCGGGATTTACATTCTGATGTTGTCGGCGGTGGCCGTTCAGGTATTTTCCCGTTACGTTCTGAATACCCCTATCCCCAAGTTGTTCGAACTGTCCATCTATTCCTTCATTTGGACGATTTACCTGGGGGCTGCCCTGGCCAAACGCTATAATCAGCATATCCGATTCGACATATTTTACCGTCGCCTGCCGGCGCGGGGGCAATTGCTGATCGACATTTTTTTTGATTTGCTGCTTGTTGTTGTATTGTTGATCCTGCTGATCCCCAGTGTGGACTACACATGGTGGAATTATCGCATCAAAGCATCCGCATTGAGAATTCCCTGGACCTACTTATTAATGTGTTTTCCCCTCTTTATCGGGTTAACGGTATTGCACTGCATCATCGATATCATCACCAACATTCGACGGTTTGTCGGCAAGGCATCCGAGAGTGAGGAGGTGCTGCCGTGGCTGTAGCCGTTTGGTTGGCTACCTTTCTGATTATATTTGTCTGCGGCTATCCGGTGGCTTTTGGCATGTTTATCAGTGCCGTCCTGTATCTGTTGATTGCCGGGGTCGATCTTTCCACCGTGATGAACACCATGGTGATTCAGTATGAGAACCAGTTTATCCTAATGGCGGTGCCGCTGTTTATTTTCACCGCCAAGGTTATGAACGCCGGTAAACTGACCGACCGGCTGTTTGATTTTGCCAAAGTATTGGTAGGCCCTCTGCGGGGAGGCCTGGGTCATGTCAACATTATCTCCAGCATTATTTTTGCCGGGATGTCCGGATCTGAAATTGCCGATGTCGCCGGATTGGGCACGGTTGAAATCAAGGCCATGAAAGATGCCGGTTATGACGGCCCTTTTGCCTGTGCCGTAACCTGCGCTTCGGCCACCATTGGCCCGATTATCCCCCCAAGCATTCCCATGATCATCTATTCGATGCTCTCGGGCGCCTCGGTGGGATATTTGTTTCTTGGCGGTGTGATTCCCGGTTTCATTCTGGCCCTTGTTCTCATGATCCTGGTGTATATTCTGGCCGGTATCCGCAATTATCCGACCGGTCACTGGCTGCCTGCAAAAGAGTTCGGTAAAACAGTTTTGCGTTCCTTTTTTATTTTGATGGCCCCGGTTATTCTCCTGGGCGGCATCTATGGCGGGATTTTCACTCCTACCGAAGCGGCCGGCGTCGTTGGGGTCTACGTTCTGATTTTGTCGTTGTTTGTCTACCGCACATTGGGCCTGAAGGCGCTTTACAAGGTATTTATCGAAACAATGGTGAGCAGCGGGTTTGTCAGCTTCATCGTGGCCTGTGCCTTTCTTTTCGGCTACGTGGTGGCCCGCGAAGAAATACCGGCCCTGATTACCCAGACCTTCATCGGTCTGGGTCTCATGAAGAGCCAGATGACCGTTTTACTCTCTTTGAATGTGTTGTTTCTCATTCTAGGCTGTTTCATCGACGTGTCGAGTATTTTACTGATCATCGTACCGCTGGTTGTGCCGTTGGTTACCGAAGCCGGCATTGATCTCGTTCATTTCGGAGTGGTGACGGTTTTCAACCTGATGATTGCCCTGGATACGCCCCCCTTCGGGCCAACCGCTTTTATTACCAGCGGCATCAGCGGAACGCCCCTGAGCCAGGTCATGAGAGAGATGCTCATTTTTATCGCATTTGAGTTGTTGGCCCTGGCCATTATTACCTATTTTCCGGATACCGTTCTGTGGATTCCGCGATTGGCGGGTTATCAAGGTTAGCGCTTGTGGGGTTTTATCTGACAGGATTAACAGGATGGACAGGATATAACCATACCAAACAAAAAAATCCTGATAATCCTGTAAATCCTGTCTAAATGAATGTTTAATAAGAGGGTAAACGCACACAAGACGCACCATAATAATGAGGCATTAAGGGATGAAGGAAGGAGTAAGTTAGGTTATGAAAGACCTTAGCCAAAAATTGCATGGAATTATCGTTCCGCTTGTAACTCCGTTTTTGGCCGACGGGCGGGTGGACGAAAAGAGCCTTCGTGGCCTGGCGAATCACGTCGTTGACGGTGGCGTCAACGGCATATTCGTTATGGGCACCACCGGCGAATTCCAATACATGTCCTTTGAACAGCAACGACTGGCCATTGGCACGGTGGCAGATGAGCTCGGGGATCGTTCTCTTGTGGTGGCGGGCGTCACCGGGAAATCCGTGGAAGAGACCATCCGAAATATCATTGTGATTGGTAGTCTGCCGACACCACCCGATGCCCTGGTGGTAGCCCCGCTATGCTATCACAGCAACCGAAATCTCCCTCAACATATGGAGCGCCTGAGCAGATTGTCCAAGCTTCCTGTCCTGCTTTACAACAATCTGGGTATTGTCACGCGTCGCTGGAAACATAAAAATATGCTGCCGGAGCTCGTGGAGAGGATGGCTTTGCTTTCCAATATTGTCGGTATCAAGGACTCTTCCGGCAATCCCGACTATTTTGCCAAGGTGCTGAAATACAAGTCACCGGCATTTCGTGTTTTCCAGGGTGAAGAAAAATTGATCCTGCCGGCATTGCAGCAAGGCGCGGCGGGTGCCGTACCCAGCATGGGCAATATTCTGCCGGGGCTTTGCGCCGGTGTATATGATGCTTATACCAAAGAGGAAACGAAACAGGCGGAAGCTTACCAGCGTTCGATTAACCAGATAAATGCAATCTATCCCGATGGATCAAGTATTCCGCTGATATTAAAAGTATACCTCACACGGAAGGGAATCATTGCGAACCCCATGTCAAATACCCCTTATAAAGGGGATACCGAACGAGTTTTATCCCTCCTCGAATCCAAAATCGGGGAGCTTGAGCGAAAGGGTGCTTTGCCGGTTTGAGATTTGAACTTAGAGATTCCCAAAGTCCTTACAACCATGTTTTTGTCCCTGAAAAAGGCAACCTAAGACTGAAAAACGACTATATTTGGAAGACTTCTTAACAGATTACAGGAACATAGCTTGATCCGACAAGAGATACAAGAGCTCACTCCGGACAAGAGCGTCTGGTCGGCGAGATTTTGCAAATCGAAAGGAGAGCAGCATGGATCTTGACCTCAATGGAAAGACAGCCATCGTAACCGGCGGCAGCCGGGGGATCGGAAAAGCGGTTGCAAGAGAACTGGCGCTCGAAGGCGTAAAAGTGGCGATTGCGGCCAGAGGGATTGAAGCCCTGGAAGCAACGGCCAAGGAAATCGAAAGCGAAACCGGTGGGAGCATCATCCCCGTCCGGGCCGACACCGGCAGTGACGAATCGGTGAAACAGATGGTGGCGCAGGTGGCATCCTCGTTAAACCGCCTGGACATCCTGGTCAATTGCGCAGCGAGACCGTTGGGCAGCGGTCAGGAGCCCGAGGTGGAAGAGATCACCGAAGACCTCTTCTGGGCCGACATGAATGTCAAAGTCATGGGTTATCTTCGGTGCATCAGGGAAGTTGCTCCGTACATGAAGAAAAATCAGTGGGGTCGTATCATCAACGTAAGCGGCCATGCCGCTCGTCGTGCCGGTTCCACCATTGGAAGCATGAGAAACGTGTCGGTGGTGGCCATGACGAAGAATCTCGCCGATGAACTCGGACCCCATGGCGTAAACGTCACCGTGGTGCACCCCGGGTTGACCTGGACGGAGCGGATGCCGGAGTTGATCGCCGAGCGGGCCCAAACACAGGGGGTCTCGACCGATGAAGTGAAGCGACAGCTCGATCTAGGGAACTCGGTGCACAAAATGATCGATGCACGGGAGGTCGCCTACGTCGTAGCGTTTCTGGCCTCACCGAAATCCATCGCGATAACGGGTGACGTGATCGCGGCCGGCGGCGGGGTGGGTAGCAACATCTATTATTAAAGCCTTGTTTTAGTCGCCCGCACTGTAGAACCGAACGGTATTTCCATTTGTCTCGCCGCAGCTGCTCCACAGAAAGGTATCAACGTCGAGATAAAGGATCGCTAAGATGGAAGCAAAATATCCAGGAGATCGACAATGCCCTTGATAAAGTTCTTGCCATCCAGAGCGTTTACTTTGACTGGGACGAAGAACATGGCGGCAAACATGACATTGGTTTTATCGCCGAGGAAGTCGACGAGCAAATTCCTGAAATCGTCTCCTATGAAAAGGATGGTCAATATGCCACCGGAATGGTCTACGGGGCCATAACCCCTGTTCTCCTCTAGGCGATCAAAGAACAGCAGGCCATGATCGGGCGGCAACAGCGTAGAGTGCTCGGACCAAATTAACTAATTGAAAATTAATGTAATGGATGCTAAACGAGGGGTTGTGTAGGGTCTTAGAACCAACTTTTTGATAGTAAAAAGGTGGTTTTAATTACATGAATAACTGCGAAAACAGATAGAAAGCCATTTATATCTTATGCCGCTGTCAGGCAAATGGATAGACATCATAAAACCTTAAATGGATCTATTAACTCGCGATGCAGAAAAAGGGGGCACTATGGCTAATAAAAAAAAAGATTGGCACGAGTTGGTTTCGCAGCCGCAACACGATGTAATCCTGGAAGAGGATGTATGGGTGACGTTACGGGATGGTGTAAAATTGTGTGTCGATATTTACCGACCCGATGTTGAAGGCGAATATCCAGCGCTTTTATCATGGTCCTGGTATGGTAAAGATTCAGAGAAGTTGCCAACAAATCCTGTATGGCAACCCTCAGACTACATAAAAGGTACCGGAGGTCATGAGTGTGGTGAACAGTGGTACTTTGTTCCGAGGGGATATGTACAGATCATCCCGGATATCAGAGGTGTTGGAAAATCCGAAGGAAAACTCACCCACGATTGGGCTAAAGATGGATATGATCTGATCGAGTGGATCGGTGAACAGCCATGGTGCAATGGCAATGTTGGCATGATCGGCATGTCGGCTTTTGCTATGTCTCAATATATCATTGCTGCGGAACAACCCCCGCATCTAAAAGCCATTATGCCTTTTGAAGGGGTGACTGATTACTACAGACAATTTTATTATCACGGTGGTGTGTTTTGTCATCTATTCCCTTTACATCTATGGGGATTAACTCCTGTGGAAACCAAACCGCAACCGGCCAGCTTCAGCGAATTCAGCGAAGAGGCGCTGAAAGAAAAAATTAAAAGCATTCAAAATGATTTGGACATTCAATGTGCCCCGTATTTGTATCTGATATCGGTTTGTCCGCAGATGAATCCGATTGAATTTGATTTAATGGCACATCCCTATGATGGACCCTATTATCAAAATATTTCTGCATATAAGCGATTTAAGGATATCAAAATACCGAGTTATTTAGGGGCCAGATGGAATGGGTGGGTACTTCATCTGCCAGGCGATTTTGATGCTTATGAAAAAATTGCAGCACCAAAGGAACAAAAGAAAATGCTTGTTGTTCCTTCGGATAATTATGGTGGCATGGATCGTCCTTTCCACGAAGTCCAGGATGTGTGTTTGCGATGGTATGACCACTGGCTAAAAGAAAATAACACCGGCCTGATGGACGAGCCCCCCTTGACCATCTTCGTCCAAGGCGTCAACAAATGGAGATATGAGAATGAATGGCCTTTAGCGGCAACCGAGTGGACGAAATGTTACCTCAGAGAGGAGGGGCGTCTTTCCACTGATGCTCCGGGTGAAAAGGAGGATCCTCAAGTTTTCACGAGTGATCCTTGGGCGAATCCGACTGAGGGATTTCGCCGGGCCGATGTGCTTGCGAAGGCTGATCCGGTTCCCAAAGCCACATATGAAACAGAGCCGCTTCCAGAAAATGTCGAGATCACCGGTCCCATCGCTTTTTATTGGCATGCATCCATCGAAAGCAAGGGTGTCAAGGCGAGGACGTGGAGACGTCAAGAGATCGAGGTGCTAGAACCCAATACGAACGATACAGATTGGTACTTGAGATTATATGATGTAGATGTTGATGGTGCCTACAGGTGTGTTGCCGAGGGCTGGCTTAAAGCTTCTCATTACGAGCTCGATGAAGATAAATCCACCCCTTGGGCGCCGTATCATCCGCATTCAAGAAGTCTTCCAATAGCGCCTGGTGAAGTGATACTTTATGCCAGTGATATGCGAATGGCGTCTAATGTCTTCCTTATGGGTCATAAGATAAGACTGGAGATTTGCGGCCAAGATCAGGTTCAAGCATTATGGTATCACCTGCCGCACATGGCTCATGTGACTCATACGATTTTCAGCACGGATGCACAACCATCATATCTTTTATTGCCTGTAATTCCTAAAAGCTATGCGGGAGCGGGAGAACCTGAATATCCGCCGGTGGGACCGTTTAGAATCCCCAAATATATACGCAAAGAATAGATGGAGGATAAACCCCAAGTGACTTTGAAATCGGATAGATACCATTTGCCAGCCATGCGATTTGGCAGATAAGGAGTTTTGATATGCCTAATCAGTTCCATATGTCGGTGCCATCATGGCAATTTTACTCTCCAGCAAAAATCATAATCCAACCGGGTGCCGCAAAAGAGATCCCTCAGGAAGTCAAAGCCCTGGGGGGCAAAAAGGTGATGATTGTAACCGATCCCGGGATCGTCAAGGCCGGCCTTGTTGACGATATCAATGATTCTTTAAATGCCGCCGGATTGACAGTTGAGGTATTTGATCAGGTTGAACTTGAGCCACCTGCACGTGTGATCGATCAATCTGCTGTTTTTGCTCGCGAAAAAAATATCGACATTATCGTCGGTCTGGGGGGAGGCAGTTGCTTGGATACAGCCAAAGGGACTTCTATACTGGCTACGAATCCCGGCGAGGTCCTTGAATATGCGGGCATGGAATTAGTCCCTAATCGGGGGCTGCCAAAAATTATGATTCCGACCACCGGCAGTGGCAGCGAGGTTACGCGGGTGTTTGCCCCTATGGACGAAACAACCCAGACCAAGGCGGTCGTATATACGAACTTCAATTTAGCCGAAGTGGTCATTTCAGACCCTTTACTTGCCTCTACGATGCCGCTGGATTTGGCTGCCGACACCGGAATCGATGGCTTGATTGCTGCCATTGAATCGTTTGTTTCCGTCAATGCAAACCCATTTTCGGATCTACTGGCATTGGACGCCATTCGAATGATCAGCACCTACCTGCCAATTGTTTACGCAAAAACGGATCATATGGAGGCCAGGCAACATGTCAGCCTCGCCGCCATCATGGCGAATTTAGCATGGCAGAGCGCAGGACTTGGCGCGGTCCATGCCCTTACATATGTACTCGAATCCGAATGCAACATCAGGCATGCCAGGGCCTGCAGTATCATGCTGCCTCACGTAATGGCCTACAATTTGATCGGGAGTCTAAAGAAATTTGGGCTGATCGCCAAAACTATGGGTGAAAATATAGATCGTCTATCTGACCATGAGGCTGCCGAAAAAGCAATCAACGCGGTTAAGCGATTACTTGAGACCGTGAATATATCATACAGGCTTTCTGATTATGGCGTCTCTTCCGCTCAACTGCCCAAATTGGTGGATGGCGCTATGAAGCAAACAAGACTCTTTGTCCCCAATCCCAGAGACCTAACACAAGCAGATGTAGAAAGGATTTATCAACATGCAATCGGGTAAGATGTCGATTCATATCCTAAAAGTGTTGGGGCAAGACAGGATGCGTTGATCAAACGTCAGACATATGAAATGCTGTATCGGATATTGCAAGCAGGAAGACAAATTCATCATCATGTCAACAATAAACCAAAAGGAGGCTAGTCATGAGAAGAGTATTATGCATTTTATTGGCTGTGGCATTTGGATGTACATTTGGATTTCTTTTAAACAGTCCAACTTTTGCCGCGGATAAAACCATCGAACTCAAATACAGCAGTTTCTTTCCGGCCCAATACGGTCTTGGAAAAGCGGCTGCTGGCTGGGCAAAAGAAATCGAAAAACGTACCAATGGAAGAGTGAAGGTTGTGGTTTACCCGGGCGGGACCTTAACGAAAGCTCCTGAAAATTATGAAGGCGTCGTCATGGGAACTTCGGATATCGGACAATCTGTTCTGGCGTATACCCGCGGTCGATTTCCCTTGATGGAGGTGCTCGATCTTCCAGGTTACCCGTATAATGGCATTGTTACCTCAAAAGTCACTTATGATTTTTATAAAAAATTCAAACCCAAAGAGCTCGCTGATTCTCATATACTCTATATTCATGCGCATACACCGGGCAGCATTATAACATCGAAAAAACCGGTGAGGACGATGGCAGACCTGAAAGGTTTGCGGATTCGATGTACCGGTCTATCCTCGAAGATTGTCGAAGCCCTCGGAGGGGCACCGGTGGCCTTGCCCAAAGGGGGACAGTATGATGCCATGATGAAAGGTGTCGTGGACGGAACAACCGGAAGTCTCAATGAGTTGAAGGGCTGGAGACTGGCGGAGGTTGCCAAATATACAACCTTCTATCCAAAAGTCGGTTATGTATCAGCGATGTTTATTACAATGAACAAGGCCAAGTGGAATTCGCTGCCGGATGATATTAAAAAGATTATGACCGAAGTCAGTGAGGAATGGGTTGAGGTTACCGGAAAAAAATGGAACGAGATTGAAGTTGAAGGTTATAAATTCGGTACCCAAAAGGGGCACGAGGTCATTTATTTATCTGCTGCTGAAGGCCAGAAATGGGAAGCCGCCATTAAACCGCTTTTTGATAACTATATCAAAGCCATGGACGCAAAGGGATTACCCGGAAAAGAGGCGCTCCAATACCGGAATCAACTTATCGAGAAATACACCAAGCAATTTCCGCCCCTTGAGTTCAAATAAGCCGGCGGGCTTTGGAGGGTGCTTGGTAATCAATACCGCTTGAAGCGCCCTCCTATTTAATAAAAAATTGGAACTTGAGGACTATCCATGACGTATCTGTCGAAAGTCGCTTATGCGGTTAGCAAAGGAATTTGTTGGGTTTCGGCCCTTGGCTTAGCAGTCATGATGTTGCTAACTAGCGGGGATGTGATTTTTCGTTACTTTGGATATCCAATCAAAGGAGCATATGACATCGTCGGGTTATGTGGTGCGTTTGTCATTGCTCTTTCTATTGCATATACCCAAGTGCTGCGCGGCCATGTTGGCATAGATTTTATCGTCATGACGCTGTCGGACCCTATTCGAAAAACAATCGACACTGCTAACTATCTTTTAAATATTTTTATTTACGGGTTATTGGCATGGCAGTTCAGCGTGTACGGCAAAAAGCTTTGGAGCGTGGGCAGGGTGTCTGAAACGATACAGATACCCCTTTTCCCATTCCCATTTATTATTGGGGTTGGTTGCGCCCTGATGTGCGTCATCCTTTTAATAGAATTGTTTAATTTAATCAGCAATGCGGAGACGAAATGAGCCCGACTGCAGTCGGTATAATTATGCCGGTGATTCTGCTTGGGGTTATGCTTTTAAGAATAATGCCCATCGGTACGGCTATGGCATTATTGGGCTTTCTGGGTTTCGCATACCTGGGTTCGTTTCAGGCAGCATCTTATACCGCTGTTTCTGATTTTTATAGTACTTTCACAAACTATAATTTTACCGTAATCCCTCTGTTTATCTTTATGGGTCAAATATTGTTTAATGCAGGCATCGGACGAAAACTTTACGATCTCGCTTACAAATGGTTAGGCCATTTACCAGGAGGCCTGGCGATAGCGACTGTGGGTGGATGTGCTGGTTTTGCCGCCATATCGGGATCAGCGATTGCAACTGCAGCTACTCTGGGAAGCGTATCTTTGGTGGAGATGCGACGCTACAAATATGATATGGCGCTGGCCACAGGCAGTGTTGCCGCCGGGGGAACGCTAGGCGTCCTGATTCCACCAAGCGTCACTTTTATCATCTATGGTTTGCTTGTCGAAGAATCCATTGGAAAGCTATTTATCGCGGGTATTTTACCCGGTCTTCTGCTCACCGGACTTTTTATGTTAACGATCTACGTCCAAGTTGTCCTCAGTCCTTCCATGACATTGAAGCCGGAATTAAAGATTACCTGGAAAGAAAGAATCCGATCCTTAACCAATGTGGCTGAAACTTTAATGCTGTTTGTTCTCGTAATCGGTGGTCTTTTTGCCGGTTTGTTTACGCCAACGGAAGCAGCGGCAATCGGCGCTTTTGGGGCCCTCGTTATTACGACGATCAGAGGGCAAATAAAATGGGATGGGATCATAAAGTCTTTTTTTGAAGCATTGCGTACCGCCTGCATGGTGATGGTGATTATTGCCGGCGCCACGGTTTTCAACCATTTCATCGCAATTACGAATATACCTTTTGCGTTGGCAGATTGGATAAGCGGTCTAGACGTGCATCGAATGATCGTCATGATATTTATCGCGATTATGTACCTGATTGGCGGCTGTGTGGTCGAAGCGCTCCCGCTCATTCTCCTGACTGTCCCCATTTTTTTTCCGGTCGTCCAAGCACTTGGCTTTGATCCCATTTGGTTTGGTGTTCTCATCGTTGTCGTGGGGCAGATTGGAATGATTAGTCCTCCGGTTGGGATTAATTGTTTTGTCGTCGCCGGAGTCGCAAAGGACGTGCCGCTGCAGACAATATTCAAGGGCGTGTTCCCCTTCATTTTAGCCATGCTGATATGCACTTTAATCCTCATGATATTCCCCCAGATTGCTCTTTTTTTGCCCTATGCCTGGTAAGCACGAAAAGCTGTTAAAAAGGAGGACATAAATGGATCTGGATAAATTATCGGAAAAGATTAATCCCCAGACAACAGCACTGCTCATTACCGACATGCAGAGAGACTATTGCTGTGCAGGCGGCGTCATTGACAAAATGGGTTTCGATTTTGAAGTTGCTAAACGATTAGCTCCCCGGTTAAACGATTTCGTGGATCGTGCACGGAAGATTTTAAAATATATTGTTCATATCAAAATGGCTCACATACCTGAATTAGCCTCACCGGTTCTTAAAGAACATTATGAACGTGTCGGGTTGCAACGGGAATATAATCCATCCTTTTCAGAATTCTATGGAATCAAACCGATGGATGGAGAGATTGTGGTTCCAAAGTATCGCTATTCAGCATTTGTTTCTACTTACCTGGATAAGTATCTCAGGGCGAACAGCATAAAGACATTGGTATTAACCGGAGTTGCCACCAATGTGTGTGTGGAATCAACTGCGAGGGATGGGTTTATGCTGGACTACCATATTGTGGTTGCAAGTGATTTAACCGAGGCGACGGAGGCTGGCGCAAAGCAGTGGTCATTACGCAACATAGAAACCTTCTTCGGTGAGGTTGTTAATTCTAGAAACCTTCTTGATTGCTGGGGACTCCAAGGTGAATATGAATAAAATGTGGTGGTGAACTGGAGTCTATCAAATTTAATTCCTGTGAAGCACTGATTTATTTTACCTGCAAATATATATGCAATGTCACTGCTGTCCGGGTAATAAGATAATGATAGCAAAAAAGTGATTTTAAGCAACATCAGATTGGGACGGGTATTTATTCAACCAGGCGAATCTAATTATCTATGGCCTGCGCAAACAGACATAATCCTGTGCTTAAGGGACCTTAAAGTCCTTACAACCGTGTTTTTGGCCCTGAAAATTGCAGCCTAAGAGGGTGAAGAGAAGTTGATCCTGTCGGCATTGCAGCAGGGCGCTGCGGGTGCCGTACCCAGCATGGGCAACATTCTGCCGGGCCTTTGCGCCGGTTTATATAATGCTTATACCAAAGAGGAAACGACCCGGGCTGAAGCTTACCAGCGCTCGATTAACCAGATAAATGCAATCTATCCCGATGGATCAAGTATTCCGCTGATATTAAAAGTATACCTCACACGGAAGGGAATCATTGCTAACCCCATGTCAAATACCCCTTATAAAGGGGATACCGAACGAGTTTTATCTCTCCTCGAATCCAAAATCGGGGAGCTTGAGCGAAATGGTGCTTTGCCCGTTTGAAATTAGAAATTAGAGAATCCCAAAGCTCTTAGGTATTTATTGCGAAAATAGGAATGCCGGTTATGGAAAAATTCTTGCTATTAAATCTTAGCATTTGACATCACCTAAAATATTATGATATCCATTTGATATATAACATTTTCAGTGAGTTATGATACTGGCAAGTTATGTCTTCAACATTTTTTTACTGTTCCCATAATTGAACTTTTAATTGACAACACTTATAAAGGAGGAAAAAATGGCGAAAACATACAGATATAGACGCTATTTAATTTTAATCTCCAGTCTATTTATTCTAATCCTATGCACAGATAATTCATTTACTAAAGTTTATGCAGCACCTACCGCAGAGCAAATGTTGACCGCTGCAAAAAATCTAAATCTTTGGCTTAATAGTGTCAAAACTTGTTACAAAAATCGTAAATGCAATAGCACCAATGTCAAGCATAGATTTGCGGATCTTATAAATCATTTTTATTTTTTGGAATCTTGTATGATCGAGATAAATGAGCGAGCAAAATCATGCTTTATTTCACCAAGACATTACAGATATAGTCCAGGTAGGAGATCTTCTCTTGGCTCATGCATAGATGATGAATTAAGAGAAACTCAAGCTGCTATAAAAAAAATTGCTTGGGATTTGCCGGAAAATTTAAAAGATCAAGGCGAAGATGTCTCATCTCAAATTAAATCCTTTGACGTGGGCTCTGTGGAAAACCTTAAAATTGATGAGGCTTACATAGAAATTTTTGAAATTGAGGCAAGAATTAATGAACTTGAGGCAAAGATACCAGAATCAGAGGCAAAGATACCAGAATTAAAGGCAAAGATAAAAGAATTAGGAAAGGAAAAGGAAAAAGTTAAAGGAAAAGATAAAAAAAAGATAGGAAGGAAGATTAAAAAAAAGGAAGAAGAAATTAGACTCCTTGAGAGACCAAGAAAACTTCTCAAGAGTGAAAAAGAACGCCTTCCGGGAGCAAATCAAAAGAAAAATAAAATTTGTCAGGAATTGAATATATTTTCATCTCATTTTAGTATAATTTTACCAGAAATGAGAAATGCTTATCTTCTTATGCTGGAAATAGAGTGCTGCATAATTACTGAATACTATAAATTCTAAGACAGGGTTACTCATATGACTCCGCCTTTTTTATGCACATGTCATAGTGCGGATAACTGCTATTATGTTGTGAGTTTTTCTATCCTACTGAGAATACTGTTAAATTTTTCATTTTTTTGATAAATTCAGGTTTGTTTATAATATCAATTAGATGCAATCAAAGCATGCACAAGCATCAATTCAGCTGTTAACATAATAGTGGATTTAAAAGAACCAGATCCGATGAAGCAAATTAGGGTAATTGGTGGCGGTTGCTTCAGGTTATTTTATAATAGTTAAAGAGTTCGTCTTGGTAATATGGTTTTAGCCATTAGCGTTACAACAGGCCATTTCCATCCATTGCGTTATCGAACGTTTAAAATGGATCGTCTACGTCTTGACTATCATCTTGTGAGGGATCCTTATCATCTTGCTCTATGGTTAGGTTTAAAAACTCATCGCGGTACCGATCCCACAAGATTGATTCGAGTTGATTTAATTGATTCCATATTCTAAATGCGATGTTGACTTCCATATTTTTTTTCATTTTTTTTAATCCTCATCCTGCATAAACTTTTCTTTTACTTGTAAGAAGTTTCAGCTGAGCTGTTGATGGCCATGGGACTTAGAGGCTGTCAAGCCAGTCCATAATATCTTTTTTGTTTTTCCAGTCGATGAGTTTATCGATGTTTGGATCATGGGGTAAAAGCGCTTGGGTGTGTTGGATAAATTGCTGCTGGATGTGTTTTTTTCTTGCCGGATCCAATTTGAGATACACCATGGTAGATTCAGCATTATTGTGGCCCAAATGATTTTTGATATCAATGATGGAGTGGCCGTGGGCAAGCATTCTAATGGCGCAGCTATGACGGTTATGCCGAGCTCGGCATAACAGACATTATGCCGAGTTCCGGATTATGCCGAGTGATTTTTTTTAAAACGTTGGTAGTCGGGCTTTTTGCCTAAGAATTACTCGGCATAATCAAAGGTTTTTTAGAAAGTCTAAAAGCTGGTCATCTGGTCGGTAACGGCCAACTCGTCCTTTTAGAGGATTTGTTTTTGCGAGGGCCTTTTCCTTTAGTTTGAGATCGGCATGCAAATAGACTTGAGTGGTATCTATTGATTCGTGACCAAGCCACAAAGCGATCACCGTTCGGTCAACACCATGTTGTAGAAGGTCCATTGCGGTGCTGTGACGAAGCACATGCGGTGAGATGCGCTTCTTTTTCAAAGAGGGATATCGTTGACTGGCAGTTGCGGCATGTTTACTCAATATATACTGCACACCGTCCCGGCTAAGCCGGCCGTTTCTTGCATTAGGGAAAAGGGGTTCGGATTGATCAGCATCGCGTTCACGCAACCAGGCTTTTAACGCAGCTTTCACTTCGTTGCGCAAAGGGACACATCGTTCTTTGCGACCTTTTCCAGTGCATCGGAGATGCGCTCCATTTCCCAAAATAATGTCTTTGCAGCATAAATTGGTCAATTCCGACACTCGGATACCTGTTTGCACCACAACGAGCATAAGTGTTCGATCGCGGCGGCCGGCCCAAGTATTTTGGTCAGGTGCTTCCAGAAGCGCCTCGACTTCAGATCGCGTTAAAAATTCAATCTGCCGTTGCTTGTATTTCTTGCTTGGTATGGCTAAAATGCGCTGTGCCAATGCGCCATGGCTCGGTTCATGTAAAGAAACGTACTGAAAAAAAGAATGTATTGCTGCCAATCGAACATTGCGACTGCGGGCGCTATTGCCTCGATCTTTTTCAAGGTGATCAAGAAAAGCGCCAATGAAAGGCGTATCCAAATCCCCAATTGCGATCTCCGACGGCACCTTTTTCAAGTGCAGTTGCGCAAACCCTAGAAACAGTCGGAAGGCATCACGATAGCTGGCAATGGTATTCTGGCTTGCATTGCGTTGGCCTATAAGGCGATCGGTGAAGAATGCTTGCAATAGTTTTGGAAAGTCTGCGTTGGTTTTTATCACAAGGTACCTCCTTTCGTAAGACGTAAAGTGGCCAATCGTAAAAGCTCCGGGACGGCGGATATATACCAGTAGGTATCGGCTACATGTCTATGACCGAGGTAGGTGCTGAGTTTAGGCATGTTTTGCTCAACGTCCATACCTGCCCGATACCAATCCAGCATGGTCTTGATTGCAAATCTGTGTCGTAGATCGAGGAGACGCGGGCCATAACTGTCGTGTTGACCACGTAGACCGATTTGACGTGACAATTTGACAAAGGTCCAGCGCACAGTCCATTGCGTAAGGCGGGTGCCGCGCTCGGAGACAAAAAAACTCAGCGTTTTCGGCCGCGGGCAGATCTGATCACGCAAGATAGCATAGCGTTTTAGTGCCTGCTGAGTTGTGGTGTGTACAGGTACCAACCGTGACTTGCCAAACCTTGTTTGACGGATGGTGAGAATGCCCTGTTTTAGATCGACATCTTCACGGTCAAGTCCGATTGGCTCGCTTACCCGCATGCCGGTAGCCGCATACAAACCAAACAATGTTGAATAGGTCAACGCCCGTAGCCCCATAGGCGAGCACAGCTTTTGAGCTGCCTTGATTAGACTTACAATCTCATCGTCGTTATAGATGTAAGGCGTCCTGCGATGGTAACGTGATGGAAGCAGACCTTGCGCAGGGATCTCCGTGCGTGGGTCAACGGCACTTTGATACTTAGCAAAGCGGCGTACATTACCCAGCCGTATTGCCTTCCAGACCGGGTGGGTATCTTTGGGTTGTGTTGCCCATCGTAGCGCCAGCTTAGTTGTAATGTATGGAGCTTTTTGTTGCTCCGCATAATTTACGAAGTCGTGCAGTAAATTGCCGGCCTGGTAAAGCTTGAAGCCGAGCTTACGTCGTACCGCAAGATAATCTTCTAATGCTGTTTTTAAATCATTCATTTATTTCACCCTCCTATCCATGGTTGTGCAAGAGATTTCAATTCTGCCACAGCGACCTTGGCGTAAATTTCAGTGGTATGGGCAAGTTGGTGCCTTAGGATCTCACCAATTTCGGTCAGGGAGGCTCCCTGGCGAAGCATGTCGGTGGCCAGAGAGTGACGCAACAAGTGTGCGCCTTTGCGCTCCCGATGGAGCTTGGCACGCGCAAAAGCCCGTCGGACGATGTCGGATATTGCACATGAACTGGAAAATCCCTGATGGGGTGCCCTCATTCGGATAAATACCCTGCGCGATGAGCAACGAGGACGCCCGTGGCATAGGTAAGTAGCCAGAGCTTCGCCGACATCTTGCAGAAGCGGCAGCCGATCCTGCCGGGCACTTTTCCCACGAACGATAAATTCACCTGTCTCCCAAAAGATGTCGTCAAGCTCCATATGAACCACTTCGCCAGCGCGCAAACCGAGGCGGGCTAACAGAAGTAGAATCGTGTAATCACGCTGACCCCCAGGACTACTTTGATCGCATCCCTGCAACAAGCGCTCGACTTCCTTCGGCTTAAGAAACTTGGGTAATTCTGATAAACACCAATTGGCTACCGTGGGAACAAAATTGGATAGATCTGTGGATATTTGCCCCCTCTGATAAAGAAAATGAAGAAAGCTACGCAGAACGGTTACTGCCAATTTAGCATGACTCGGGCTGTCGATATGGGCATGATGTAGGATAAACTGTGTAATATCTGGCGGGGTTAGTTCTTCCAGCAAAATGATGTTAGTACCAAAGCGTTCGCAGAGAAATCGACGCGCTATTGGGATATAGCCGTCTATCGTTACCTGTGCGAGACCGCGCTCTTGCTCAAGATATCTCGCAAAATTGCTCTCAATACGACCAAGGGGGCTATTGTCGACAGCCGGGGCTGGAACAGCAACAATACCAGCACCGCGCAAGTGGGCGAGAAAATCTCGCAAGGTTGCATTCTCATGACAGTTAGGTCTGTAGCGAGTTAATCGAAACTTGATAAATTCGCATATTTTATTCTCATTCAAGTTACTGATATGAAACTGTTTTCTTTCTATCCAGTGGCCCAAATCGGCAACCAGCAATATCTTCGCCTTGCAAGTATTGATCGCATAGCCTTGGTTCAACAGTCTCTTTGCAAAGCTGTCGATCTGGACAGCTAATGGACCATGATACGAATGCTCAGGTGTCTTTGGATACGAAATGAATTGATCGGTCATATCTGTCTCCTCCTTGTTTGGGTTAATAGATCAAGAAGAAGACAAACAGAATTATGCCGAGTAATCAAGCATCATTTTATTGAAATTACAATATATATTAAGAGGTTACTTCGCTATCAGAGTCTTAACTCGGCATAATCCGGAACTCGGCATAATGACGGTTATGCCGAGCTCGGCATAATCGTCACTGCCTGCGCCATCAATATGCTGGCATCCGGCAAATCACTGTCGGATATAAAAAACCATCTGGGCCATGAAAATATCGAATCCACTATGATATATCTGAAAATGGATTTAAGAACCAAAAGAGCTGCACAGAAGAAATTTATCGAATATAGCCAATCGACACTCAAACATGATCCCAAAATCGATGAGTTGATTGACTGGGAGCATAAAAAAGAAACGTTGGCCTGGCTCGATAGCCTTTAATACGCTGGTTTGTATCTGAATCAGATAAGAAGGGGTGCGCAGATACCAAGATTATTATGTCCTCAATAAATTTGCAATTTTGTAAAATCTATTGTAACTTGCTGTTAATATTGCTATTATTGATTTCCACGTCCATCTGTAAAATTTGTATTTATTTCAGTAGGATAAGTGGATTGAGGACATAAGGCAAGTTATGTCCACCCCGGCATCCCCATGCTCTCGCTTTTTTAATTACTACATTGTAGTATTTTTCGACAAAATTTTTTACACCTAATAATTTTTTTTCTTGACAATCCCTACGTTCTTAAATAGATATGTAGATATATTTTTTATTAAACACACTTAATTACTTCGAAACGCGACGCGCAAACTCGCTACATTTCCGCACGCTCATCTAATAAAAAATTCAAACTTTGTCTGGAGATAGCCATGCAAAAGGGTTTCCAGAAGTTACCAATTAAAGCCTCCGAGGGTTTTCCCCGCCTTTGGAGGCTTTTCATTTTTGGAATCAAATTACAAATTAATGATCTGTGTTTCTTAAATTAGGCCCATCGTATTGCTTTGATTTGGAGAAAGGAGAATGAAATGAAAGAAGTAATTACAATAAAAAGATTTTTCGCTTCTTTTTTGATTTGTTTTGAGCAATTAAGGTACTTGGTGGCCACTAAAAAGCTCTGGATTATCCCGTGTGTAATGGTCATCTGTCATTTATCTAACACGGCGGCTTGGGCTCAAGTGGAAATTAAATCAGGACAATGTCTCTCCGGAATCATCGCTTTTCCCGGGTCTGTAAAGACTTTTAAATTTTATGGAGATGCAGGCGATGCTGTGGTGATAGTGGCCACCAAAACTGACGGGACTCTTTATCCACAGATTTTTCTTTACGCACCTGACGGAACCCGTGAAGCCACTACCTGGAATTATACCCAAGCAAGGATAGATAATCATCAACTGGCTAAGACCGGATGGTACAGGATTGTAGTTGAAGATTATGGTGGAGATAGGACAGGAAATTTCAAGCTGTGTTTGCTTACAATTCCCGGTGCTACCTCAAAAGGACAAATCAGATTCAGGTCAATGTATGGCAGGAACCGTTGATCGCACCATTGAGTCTTTTACATTTTATGGAGATGCAGGCGATGCTGTGGTGATAGTGGCCACCAAAACTGACGGGACTCTTTATCCACAGATTTTTCTTTACGCACCTGACGGAACCCGTGAAGCCACTACCTGGAATTATACCCAAGCAAGGATAGATAATCATCAACTGGCTAAGACCGGATGGTACAGGATTGAAGTTGAAGATTATGATGGAGATAGGACAGGAAATTTCAAGCTGTGTTTGCTTACAATTCCCGGTGCTACCTCAAAAGGACAAATCTATTCAGATCAATGTATAGCAGGAACCGTTGATCGCACCATTGAGTCTTTTACATTTTATGGAGATGCAGGCGATGCTGTGGTGATAGTGGCCACCAAAACTGACGGGACTCTTTATCCACAGGTTTTTCTTTACGCACCTGACGGAACCCGTGAAGCCACTACCTGGAATTATACCCAAGCAAGGATAGATAATCATCAACTGGCTAAGACCGGATGGTACAGGATTGAAGTTGAAGATTATGATGGAGATAGGACAGGAAATTTTGGTCTTTGTCTCACAATAATAGCACCTGCCGTCCAAAAATCAATCTCTTTTACACCCCAGTAACGCCCTGCCGTATCGTTGACACCCGCAAAACGTCAGCGGGTATAATTGGTGCCTGTACTGACGCAATTTCCGTGTGTTCGGCTCGGCGGCACGATATCTGCTCAGGGTGGTAATCCTGCCGGCTGTTCTGCCCCGATGGGTGAGCCCCTGGCGGCCCACATCAACATGGTGGCGGTAGATCCCACCGGCAAAGGCAACCTGCAGGCTTTCCCGGTGGGTGCCGGGCCAGGCACCGGGCATGTCGGTTAACTACAACACCATTGACACCAATCTGGCCAACGCCGGGACCGTCAAGACGAGTTACCGGCACGGGTACGGATATCACGGTAGCTTCCGAGTTTTCGTCCGCCCACACGGTCATCGATGTGTTGGGATACTATTATCCAGATGAAGGATTCTTATTACATGCCCGTGACTCCCTGTCGTATCGTTGACACCCGCAATGCTGGGGGTATGATCGATGCCTACAGTGGGCGCGATTTCCATGTGTACGGCTCAGGTGGCACAATCAGTGCTCAGGGTGGTAATCCTGACGGCTGTCCCGCACCGCTGGGTGAGCCCCGGCCGCCCACATCAATATGGTGGCGGTGGATCCCGACCGGCAAAGGCAACCTGCAGGCTTTTCCGGTGGGCGCCGGGCCAGGATCCGGCATGACGGTCAACTACAATGCCATTGACACCAATCTGGCCAACGCCGGCAGTGTTAAGACAGTTTACCGCCACCGGCACGGATATCACGGTATATTCCGGGTTTTCCTCCGCCCACACGGTCATCGATGTCTTGGGGTACTATTATCCAGATGGGGATCTTTATACATACCGGTAAAGCCTTGTCGCATCGTTGACACCCGCAACGCCGGGGGTATCATCGGCGCCTGCAGTGGGCGCGATTTCCATGTATACGGCTCCCTGGCACATATCATGCCCAAGGTGGCAATGCTGGCGGCTGTCCGGCACCGCAGGGTGAGCCCCTGGCGGTCCACATCAACATGGTGGCGGTGATCCCACCGGCAAAGGCAACCTGCAGGCCTTTCCCAAGGGGCCGGGCCAGGCGCCGGCATGACGGTCAACTACAACACCATTGACACCAACCTGGCCAACGCCGGCACCGTTAAGACCAGTTACCACACCGGCACGGATATCACGGTCTATTCCGGTGTTTCATCCGCCCACACCGTCATCGATGTCTTGGGATACTATTATCCAGCTCCATAACATAATTGAAAAAAGGGTGGAGATTTCGATTTCTCTGCCCTTTCTTTCAAGTGCAGTTTGCTGCTATTATGTTGTGAGTTCGCCTATCTGCTTGAAATTATTAGGGTTATTGAGGAAAACGCGAAAAACTCATATTGGTAATGTATTCAATTGGTTATAAGATTAGTTACAAAATTGTAAGAATGACTCGCATCATAATTCGAGAGCGCCTGGGCACCCCTGTGGTTGGATCTCAGAATGCCAATTGCTTCCTTAGAGGCCGCACAACCGGAGCAACTATTTGTCTTTCCCTCAGGCGTTCAGCTTTCATGCAATTACTTCTCCTTTCGCCCTGAGGCCCTGATAATCAGGATTTTAATGAGCACGGAAAGGTGAGGTTTGTTCTTCTATTTTCCTCCTATTCCGCTGTCAGGAATAAGATATCAAGAAAAAGAACCAAATGAAAGGGAATTAGAAGAATTAGATATTTTTTTTATATTTTTTGGGAAGAAGATAAGAAGAACTAAAGGAAGTAAATACAATACTGACAACATAACTTAAACTGGCAACACAACTGCTATCTATCTGTAATTTAAACAATAGGTTAAACTTTATGATATCCATTTCATATCCCAATTCTATTAGCCTCTTATTCCCGGCTAAATCGATTTGAAATATAGACACCGGTAGCCGATCGTCATCCTGACATCAGAAAAATATTGCCCCCGTCCAGTGGGATAGGATTAATCCTCGGTATAACTTCCCTACGCTGCATATTGGATTTTGAAACGATTCTTTACCTAATTTAAATAATGACATTACCAGATTCTATTATACCTCAAAAGTTACCTCCCTTAGAAAATCCAAATTTAGATCCAAATTCAGGATAACACAAAAAGACCGAGATTAAATATGTCACAAGATCAGAAATCGGCCTACATTTGGGCGCTGGAGATATAATTGATCTGGAACAAGAAATCATGGAAATATACCCTGAGCTTAAACGTGATAGTTTCGTTTCTAAGGCGGTTGAAGGCATTGGAGACGTTAAAATTAACGATATTGTGTCCACCGTTGACTCATATTACAGAGTGAACCCGGATAAGATAAACCTCTCTGTGATCAGGGTCGTATGGGATACGATGATCAAGCCCAATATCAAAACGGGGATCGCGGGAAAATCCCTTCGTTGATAGCACTGCTCGATTACGAATATTATGTTTTTAAAATTCAGAACCCAAATCCCATTTTGGAGGGAAAAATGAAAAAACTAATCACTATCACGATGATACTCATGCTTATGATTTTAGTCTCTTGTGCAAGCATGTCCAGTTCAGAAAAGGGTGCCTTGACCGGGGCTGGCATTGGTGCGGCGGCAGGTGCTGCAATCACCGCAATTGCGGGCGGCAACGCTGCCGTTGGAGCTGCCGTCGGTGGTGCGGCTGGGGCTGTTGCCGGTGGTCTTATAGGCGGAAAAGAAGATAAAAAAGAATAATATGCATGGTTTGATGAATCCGATGAGGAAAATTCTAAAGGGGATCGAAAGATCCAAGAAAAAGAACATAAAAAAATCTATTGGTTCTAATCATTCAAAGCATTTGCCATTTTCTGGGATAGTACATTTATACTGAAAGGCTTTTGGATAAAACCACAGCAACCTTGCCCCATCATTTCTCTGATCTTCTGATCTTTGGCATATCCGCTGGCGATAAGAACTTTCACATCGGCATTGATTTTCTTCAATTGGAAAAAGGCGGTACCCCCATTGTATGGCATTTTCATGTCCAAAATAACAAGATCCACTTCACTTTGATTATTTAGAAACACTTCGATCGCCTCTTTTCCATCTCTTGCTTCCAAAACAATGCAACCCAACTTCTGAAGCATTTTTACACCGACATCCAAACATATTTCATCATCATCAGCAAATAAAATAACACGCTGCCTTTCATCATTTTCTTTCTTATCAGTTTGCATGGCACAAATTGCCCCCAGACAAGTATTGTTGCTTTATATTTAAAATATTGACTGTCTCATATACAATAAGCAAGAACTATACCGCAATTTGATAAGAATTATTTTTTGTATATAATTCTAGTGGTTACAAAATTCAGATCAGGTCTGCTTCGTTAAAAATGACATTAAGTGACAACATGGTTGACAAAAATTGATTGACGAAACTTCAAAGAAGATAATAAGGATATTTATAGGCGGAGATCAAGCTACTGTAAAAAAGGGCTTTTATCGGTAGCTTTCATTCAGATATGTGCCGCAGTTCAATCAATAACTGAGAGATAAAAATAATGTCTAAGAAAAAACAAAAAAAGAAAGCTCGCATTACGAATAGGCAGGCAAAAATAAGACAAAAAAAGAAGAAACCGGATAAGAAATTAAATCCCAACTATAAAAGACTTCAACAAAAAGTTGAAAGTGGATTTAAGCAAAAAGGGATATCCACAGAAGGCACTGAATTTAGAGAGTCCCCGAATGGCGTGAAGATGTCTGCGGTTATATTGAAGCTTGCCGAGCCACTGTTAAAAAAATATGGTGATATTGATAAAAGAATTAAGACCATTATTTCTCTAACCATTTTTGAATGGAATAGGCTCATGCTTCCAGAAGGTGAGCGAGATAAATTCCAAGATGAAATGATGGATACACTGTTACCTCCGGATGAAGAAGCTGAGACGGTAGATTCTATTTTATACCTCAGTGATTTAATAGCTGAAAGACAAAAAAAATATTTTCCGGATATTAAAAAAGTTATTGTCGATTATGAACTGATCGTATCGGACGGCAATATAACCTTAAATGTTTCGTCTGCTCCAATAAAATCAGACAGCAAACCGAAGCAAATTATTTAATAGATTTGAGAAAATGATTACAAAAATTATACCTGGAGCTCAAAGCGGAGTCGACAGAGCAGCCCTTGATTTTGCCTTGAAATTCAATATCCCCCATGGTGGTTGGATTCCAAAAGGCCGAATAACGGAAGACGGACCACTTCCCGAAAAATACCAGCTTCAGGAAATGCCAACGGCCAGCTATCCGGCTCGAACGGAACAAAATGTGATAGACTCTGATGGCACATTAATATTTTCCCGGGGTAAACCGACTGGCGGAACTGATTACACCCGGAAAATGGTTTTAAAACATAAGAAAAAATTGGTTCATATTGATTTGAAACTTCAAACTTCCTATGATGCCGCTTACGAAATTTTATCATATAAAAATTCTAAATGTCGCCGGTCCCAGGGCGAGCAAAGACCCGGCAATATACAATGATGTATTCAAAATACTCGATATGGCATATAAGATCCACAAGGTAGATCAAATCAGAAATCTTGAGAAACTACCGAAAACAGTTATTGAAGCGGTGGAAAGACTTATTGTTGATTTGCCGCTAAAGGATAAAACCACAATTGCCAAAATGGCTGAAAAGGATCTGATGACTCTTCAAATCACTCTGGGATCATACATCGGAAGTGAATTTGGCATATGGACGGGGAATGCCGAATTGTCAGGTTCTTGCAAAAGGGCTTCAGGTGATGTGCATGTTGATCCGGGCCATGCTCCCACTGTGATAATTGAGGAGCTTTGGAAGCAGTTGAGGGGGAGCCATAGATTGAGGGTTGTGAAATGACGGGTGCGCAGATGGGTATATTTTTTATTAAAACCGGCGGGATACTTTTTTTAAAATTGCAGGGTAAGCGAGGTATGTTTTTTTATTGGGCGGGGTATAGGCGGGATACTGGCGGGGTATCTCAATTGTTAGAGACCTAAGTTTACAATACCTGTAATTTTTAGAGATTAAATCTTGTACAGATACTATAAGAGCTATCACAACTCGCAAAAAGAGAAAGGCAGGGACGTCATAGCCCTGCCTTTTTTGGAAAATGATTACGTATCGTGCCAGCTTTTCTATATTTTTACCTCACTAATTTGAATCGCTGGCTGGAGGCTACCAGGTAACTATTTAGACTCTGAATCTAACATTGAAGGTAAAATGTATTTTTCCATGATTTGCAATATTCGAGTGTGCCCTTTTGGATTGTCATCCGGTTTGCTTGTAAAAACAGCTACCAAATTCAATTCAGGGACTACCATTACCCTTTGCCCGCCATGCCCTGCGGCGAAAATAGTTTTGAAAAATTCATCTCCACCTTTATATTTGGAAAGCCACCAATAATAGCCGTAACCAAATTCATCATCGGAAGTGTAGGGTCTGGTAGAGATGTCGATCCATTTTTCAGATAAAATTTGCTGTCCATGCCATTGCCCGTGGTTTAATATCAAATAACCGAATTTTGCCATATCCCGTGGACGCATGAACATACCTCCGGCTGTTAATGTATTTCCATCCGACAATGTATGCCAAAGGTAATCCGAGATCTGTAACGGTCCAAAAAGATATTCCTTCGCAAATTCAGTCACAGGCATTCCTGTCATGCTTTCAAGGATTGGTCCGCATAGTGCTGGTGCTGCAGAGTGGTATTCAAACTTCTCGCCGGGTTCACTGATGAGCGGCAGACTGAGCGTTTTAGAGATCCAATTTTCAGTATACCATGGTAGGCTATTAGCCGGACCACTTTCACCAAATCCCCATTTCATGGATAGGACATGGTGCAAGGACACTTCATCTTTTCTCTTGTCCCAATTTGTCCCTTTTTCGAATTCCGGAAAGAAATCTAACAACTTTCCGTCAACCCCCTTTATGAAGCCTTTATCGAAAGCAATACCCATTAGCACGGAAGTAACGCTTTTTCCCGCTGATCTGAAATCCTGGAGATAATAGCGATTATTGTAATACAAGTATTCTTCGAGGATGAGGTTACCATTTTTAATGAGAACGACACTGAATAGATAGGGATATTTGCCAGCAAGAATAGCTTCATCATATCATCAATGATTTCTTCCCTTACACCTTCTTCGGCCAAAGAAGAAACTTGCCACCCATCATCGATTTTCAAAGGTAGCTGATAAGTATATTCTCTTTGGGGCGCTCCTGATTCATCAACCCTAATTGGAATATGCGTACAAGCAGAACATGAAAACAGGAGTAGGACCAAGGTGAGGACATATCTTATTGACAAACTCTGACAGAACATTTTGTCGCCTCCATTTTTTGGCTTTTGGATGCGCCTGCCAATATTTCATTTCTGAGCTGCATGGTGATTCGGAGACAACCACAAGTAACACAGAGCTTTAGATACCATATCTTGTAGTCTATGAAATTAATAAGAAACTGAAGACTACCCTAATAAATCTTTATTCCGCAAAGATGGTGATATATTGGGATAACCTGCAGAAAACGACGCCTCCGAAGATCTGTGATACCATAAAATATCACAAAATACCCCAAACCTTAGATATGTAGATGGTACCCCAACACCGGCAAAAATACAGATATCTCAATTTATGAGGGTCGGTCAATTTTGCATAGATGTCAACAATATCGGTACTTTTGAGAGGTCAAATTTTTTGCAGATACCATTGCATGATATCTGCAATCTCGGCTCATCTGCGATTAGTTGGCGATATATGGATTCTTAGGGAAGTGATTTTGTCTTAATAAAATGTCTGTTGATATCTCGAGATTATCAATTAATTTCCAGCCAAAACCAATTATTTGATTTGATTTTTAATGTGCTGTAAAGCCACTTCAAGCTGTGAATCTTTTCCTTTAAGCAGAGCATTACGATCAAGTTTAACCTCAATGTCCGGTATTACTCCGTTTCCTTCTATAATCTTTCCATCTGGAGTGAGTGTTTGTGCATAAACATATATAAAAATTGCGCCGTTGGCTAATTTCTCTATCTTAGCTGGTCCAACAGATCCAGGACTATGTTCACCCACAATTAATGCACGCCCAATTGATTGAGTGCATCCTGCAAATCGTTCACCAGACGATCCAGTTAAGTAATCGATTAACACCACAACAGGTGATAGGTAAGCTTTTTCTGCAGGTTCAAGAATAACCTCATCTTTTTTGTCTCTATACATAAAAACGTTAAACAAAGTAGGCTTTTTTAACAGCTGCTTAACGATTGTCTGACCAATTTCATTATTACCTCCTGGATTTCCACGAATATCAATGACAAGTCCATCGGTAGCGTACATGGATGTGATTGCCTTTCTGAATTTTCGATCTGCGGGTGGAAAAAATGCATTAAATCGAATATAGCCTATATTATCGTCAAGGTACTTAGCCTCAAATTCAATTAAAAACGGCCGCATTTTTTCATTGAAAAAAAATTCTTTACCACTTCGCTGCACCCTTACAATTTTTTTCTCTTGGTTTTCTTCGTTCTCATCCACATACATTATGGAAACAACAGTGTCTGGAGGTCCATTAATTTTTTTTAGGATTCCGTTTGTTATAAGGGCGATGCGATTGCGTTCGTTATAGGGAGGTACCAGTACTTTAAAATTCTTATATGTTTCTTTATCAATGTTTTGATACTCGATATCATTGATATGTTTTAAGTCCGCTATTTGTTCGATTTTGATACCATCGATACTTTGAATAATATAGCCAGGTCGTAATCCAGCTTGAAAGCCAGGAGAGTCTGATTTAACAGATGTAATTACCGCATCATTGTCAAGCATTCTAACATCGATCCCAATGCTACCCTCTGCAGCCAGAATTGGTGCAAGTTGGCTCAAATCTTCTGGTGCCAAGACAAACAGATGGGATAAATTCAACTCAAATAACATCTTATTGATAAGAAAGTAAAATTCTTCATTTTTTTCTACAGCAGCTATTTTAGGCTGATATCGGTTATAAACGTCATTCCAGTCCAAACCTCCAAAGGAAGGATCAAAATGCTTATCATTTATGGTTTGCCATACAGTTTCAAAACTATGCATGTTATTATATTTTGTGGTGCAAGATACAGCGGTAATAAATACAAGAATTAGAACATTCAGTATCTTTTTCATATTTTATGAGGCCTCAGGTTTGAATTGAGGTAATCAGCAGAAAACCACGCCTTTGAGAACCTGTGATATCATAAAATATCACAGAAATCACCAAACCTTTGATTTGTAGATGGTACCCCAACCCCGGCAAAAATACAGATATCACATTTTTTAAAGGTCGGTCAATTCTACATAGATGTTTACAGTATCTGGAATAAATGAAGACGCCAGATAGTTGGCTATTGTTGGAGATACCTCACTATTTTAAAGTCCTGAAAAGCCAATGATAAATATTAAGTTAGGATTAATATCTCTATTCAGGTAGACCTGCTTTTCGAAGTGCCCCGATATATTTATCAGTAGTTGCCTGATTTTTATACGGAAGCGTATTCGCATAATACTCAAGGGAGAAGTTCGGATTTATTCTCAAGACTTCAGCAACAGCCCCATGGGCATCTTCAGTACGGTTTAAAGAAGCGTGAGAAGCAGCCAATGTTAGATACGCTGCCAATAGATCGGGATTGTCACTGACAGCCTTTTCAGCCATAGCTATTGCATTATCATATTGTTCATTATTTCGGTAGGCCATTGCCAGTAGGACATAATAATGAGGTAGTGGAATAGGATTGAGCCGAAATGCCCTCTTGAGCAATTTGATTGCTGATTCTGTTTTGTCTGACATACAAAGTATATATGCCAATTGGACGTGTGCTTCAGCTCCATTTGGGTTAAGCTCAATAGCTCGCTCTCCTTCTTTAATTGCCTCGTCATATTGTCTTTTAAAAACAGAAATCCAACCGAGTATAAGGTGTGCGAAATCAAGAGAATCATTCAAGGCGAGTGCTTCTTCAGCGCATGATTCAGCTTGCTCAAGGGATTTTATTGGAGACTTACTCCATCCATAAAGGAGGTCAAAAAGATGTGTGAGACCCAGCATGGCGTACGGTGTAGCATAAGCCTTGTCGATGTTGATAGCCTTCTTATAAAAATGTTGTGCTTGTTTATTATCTTTTTCGTTGTGACGATCGAGGCAAACGTCTCCCCGCATATGCATATCATAAGCTTTTATATTTGTTGTTCCTCCTTCCCAGAGGCGAGCCTGTTCCCCGGCTGTGAGGTTTACCTCCATTGCAGAAATGAGCTTCATCGTGATCTCATCCTGCACAGCAAATATGTCAGACATATTCCGGTCATAGCTTTCTGACCACATGTGATAATCTGTTATGGCATCGATAAGCTGCGCAGTGATCCGTACTCGATTTCCTGCTTTCTGTACACTGCCTTCAAGGATGTATCGGACACCCAATTCCTTAGCGATCTGTTTGACGCTGATTGATTTGCCCTTGTAGGCGAAACTGGAGTTCCTTGCGATAATAAACAGGTTGGACACTTTGCACAGACCGTTGGTGATTTGTTCAGTCAGTCCGTCACTGAAGTATTCTTGACTGGGATCCCCACTCATATTGGTGAATGGCAACACGGCAATTGAAGGTTTATCCGGCAGATCAAGCTTTTCCTCAACCAAAGGTTTCTGTGATTCTGTATCCATCAGAATCTTGTACACCCGTACTGGGTCCTTGATGTTCTTGACCTCATGTTCCCCAAGATACTCAAAGCCAAGGTCAAGTTTGTCTTTCACATGGTCGTATGTGTTACGGGAGATACATATGCCACCAGGATCGGAAATGCCCTCAATACGTGCAGCAACATTAACTCCACTGCCGTAAATTCGGTCACCATCCTTTGCTACATCCCCAATGTTCACACCGATGCGGAACTCCAGACGTTTGTCCTCAACGAACTTAGCATTCTCTTTCTTCAGCCTATTCTGGATCTTTACAGCACAGCTTACAGCATCAACAGCACTTGAAAACTCAGCTAAGATATTATCACCGGGATTATCAACCACACGACCAGAGTGTTGTTGGATGTGATCAGACATACTTTGTCGGTACGCCTTTATGGTCTGGATGGTGTGAACCTCATCATCTGCCATCAACAGGGAATACCCTTTTACATCAGCACTGAGGATAGCTCTGAGTTTTCGTGTGACCTTTTGTTCATTGGACATTAGATCACCTTCCAGTGGGTTGTGGGTTCAAAAAATGATACAATATGAAAATGACGTGATTAAAGAGCGTTATGGAATTGATACATGATTAAGGAGAATGGGTCAAGGCCAAGCTCATTATCTTCAGTCTGTGAGACCATTTATGTGGGGAACTGAATAAGGAAGACCGGTGATTTATTGAGAATATGTTGAAAAAACCACGCCTGTAAAAACCTGTGATATGTATAAATATCACAAATTTCTCCAAACCTGTGATTCGTAGATGTAACCACAACACTGGCTCAATTACAGATATCATATTTGGTGATTGTAAAGTCAAGAAAATTGGTCCACCACCAATTTTCCATCTATCCATTCCTGTCCTTCCACTCTTTGTATTTCCGGAGATCTTTCTCCAAGAAATACAGTGATAACCCCAGAATTACTGCATCATCAATCTGGCCAAGTCCAATGATGTAATCAGGTATCAGGTCAATTGGGCTGATTATGTAAGCCAGTGCAACTATGAAAATGACAATCGATTTAACTGATACATCCCTGTAGGTGCCTTTCCAGTAGTCCTTAATTAGAGGTATTAGCAGTTTGAGATCTTGAAACAGCCGGACCCAAAAGCCCAATCGGATGATACTGTTTTTTGACATTTTGAACTTTCAATGCACCGCCGTGTTGATGCCGCCTCCGCAGTAAAGACAACTTTTTCTGTTACCACCTTGGACAAGACCACAAGAACCGCAGACAACGCCATTAACAGGTAACCTGATATTTTCGAAAGATTGGTTCTTTGTGTAACCAATTTGTTCTGCGACCGCTTCAACGATGTTGGCTTTGGTAAGGGTCATAGATAATGCTCCCGATTTTTGTACCGTTCAGAATATTGATGCCTTGATCAATATTTATTTCGCACCAACATAAATCCCTTTTTCGACTCTTGTGATTTTCCCCTGTTTGTATGTCCTGCTCAGCATGTTGCGGACTTTTTTCTGGTCAAAACCGGTTTTCTTCATCAACGTGGCCGTATCAACCCCTTTTTTTGATCTATTGATTATTTCAAGAACCTTGTCGGTATCAGTCTTCTTGGCAGCTTTTACCGGCGCCTTTTTGGGTATAACAGCCTTTGCTTTAGCCTTTGTCTTGGCAGATTTTGCCGCCGGCTTTGCCGCTTTCTCGAGTGCAGCCGCCAATTTTCCAGTTTGTTTTACCAGTTTCATTAACTCTTTGCTGATAGCCTGAAGATCCTTGGTTAATGTCATTTTGTTCTCCTCCACTTTTAATATTAAAATTGTCATTGATAACAAGATGTTACTGAATAGCCTTGGTTGTAATGGCACCTAACCAACTAATTTAACAGTCAAAATTAGGATATGTCAAGAAAATAAATGGTTTATCTGTCTAATATACTTGACAATTCAAGCTGAGTCTGGGAAATTAGGTCTGATTGACCCTGGAGATACAAAATTCTGTCAAAAGGGAGCGCATTTATGGATCTATAATAAAACCCTGTTTCCGATTCTGGAGATAGGGTTTTGCTTTTTGGATATCCAGATGAAACATGTACTCTTTTGACCGCTGGTAATGGTTGATGGAATCCAGAGGTAGGGTCTTTACATAATTGATTGTCATTTTGAATTAGAATTCTGTTTGACTATAGTGACATAGCTTTGTGGAGAAAATCATGCTTAACAAGCCAAAGATTCTCATAATCGACGACGAGCCTCGTATGTGTCAAAGTCTGAAGGAATTATTCGCCAACCAAAATTATGAATTGAATACCGCCAATAGTGCCAAGGAAGCCATAGAATTTTTGAACGATAACAGCTTCGATCTGATTCTTTTGGACATACGTTTACCTGACATGAACGGCTATCATGTCATGGACCACATCAGTCAGCCAAACCTTGGGGCCTTGGTCATCGTATTAACCGGCTACGGTTCGGAAAAATTAGCCATTGAAGCTCTGAGAAGGGGTGCCTACGATTATCTCAAAAAACCCTTTGAACCTGAAAAACTGTTAGTCACAGTGAAGAACGCTCTTAATCAAAAAAAGACACAAAGGGATGAAGAACTTGCGAAAGCGGCCCTGCGGGCGAGCGAGGAGAGGTACCGCTGCTATTTTAACGTTGCTAACGATGGTATCGCCGTTGTGCATGAGGGGAAATTATCGTTCGTCAATTCTCGCTTAGCAGAAATGATTGGATACACTATCGATGAAATAGAAGGAAAAGATTTTTCAATATTTATCCCCCAAGATATTTTACCTCAGATTGAGGATATCTATAAAAACCGTATTTCGGGCGAAGATTTACCATCAGTATACGAATCCAAAATCTTGCATAGAGATGGAAGATCTATTGAGGTTGAATATAACATAAGCCAGGTTCGAATAGGAGATGAGCAGTCGACTTTAAATATCATAAGGGATATTAGCGACCGCAAAAAAATGCAAGCAGAAGCTCTTAAAGCTAAAAAGCTTGCATCCCTTGGCACCCTTGCCGGTGGTATCGCCCATGATTTTAACAATCTTTTATCCGTAATTGTGGGCAATATTGACCTAGCGAAAGGAAAAATCAAACAAGACATTGGTATTTTAAAAAATCTACGAAATGTTGAAATAGCATCCATGCAGGCCAAAGATTTGGCTGCTCGGTTGATCACATTTTCCAAAGGCGGAAAGCCGTTTAAGAAGGTGGCTCCTATTGGACAGTTGGTCGTAAATGCGGTTATCGCATCCTTGAGGAATTCAGGGATTAATAGCGAGTTTTCTATCACGGATGATCTTTTTCCAGTTGAAATTGATGCATTACAAATTAAACAGGTCATTCGCAATATTGTCATCAATGCCACAGAAGCCATGAATGGAACGGGAACAATCAAAATCTCTTGCGAAAATGCGGCGGTCGGTGAAAAAGACCGTCTGTTCCTTAAAGCCGGAAGATATGTGGTACTGTCCATAGAAGATGAGGGTATCGGTATTGACCCAAAAAATCTTGCCAAGATATTCGATCCTTATTTTTCAACTAAAGATATGGGAGCTGATAAAGGACAAGGGCTTGGACTTGCTACCTGCCATTCCATAATTAAGAATCATTATGGTGCCATAACAGCTAAATCTGAATTAGGGGTGGGAACCACCCTTACTATCTATATTCCAGCATTTGAAAAAGAAATCCAAGAGGTGGACCCGGTACAAAATGCTCGATTAAAGAAATCGATGGTTGCATAGGAAGATTTCTTGCGATGGATGACGAGCAGATCCTACCTCAATTCAGTTATGATGTCGCACTTACCGCAAAATGGCACCTGAGGTTTAAACTGATAGGATGCCAACCTTCCGGAAAATTTTTATATTAAAAACAGATTTTTTTGGGGAAGAGAAAAATGAACATATTCCATGATAAGGTAATCATCGTAACTGGAGCTTCCGAAGGTAACTAATCAACACTTTTGAACTACATAAAAAGCTTTGATACAACTTATATATACAATTAGTTAGTGAACCAAATTTAAAAACTATGAAGTGAAAAAAAATCCATTGGGAATAAAATGATTAGAGGTAATAGTGGAATTGGCCATGCGAACAACGGATAAATTTCAGGATTTTTTGCGCGTATTTGAAATACCCGATTTTGTCAAACCCTGGATCGATAGGTTTTTCGAAGAAATCGAAATTGACCTTGTAATGCTTCTGGCAAACAGGCCCTTGACCCGCAATGAAATCAATCGAACATTTGTATCAAGATTTAAACTTGATTCTTCAGATGCTAATTCCGACTTGACGACACGTGCCTATCGAAAAGGGATCATCAACTTGCGTGACGACAACAGCTTTGAACCGGCGGATTTTCATGCCCGCTTTGATAAATGGGCCATGTTTGAAGGCTGGAAAGATATTCCGGATAAAATTCGCAATCAGCTTAATGCTTGGGAATTCGCTCATTATGAAAGGCAACATGCAGATCAAATCACTAAGCTAAGAAAGGGACAACCACGGGAAGAATCCCTCATCTACCCCGAATATATATTGCTGCATGAAGCCGAGGCACTGCTGGAACTTGCGATGCATGTTTACCTTATGCCCTGCAACTGCCGATCCATGATGAATAAATGCGCCCAGTCGGTTTATACCTGTCTGCGATTTGAAAACGACCGGGGCGTTGGCTGGGAGATCTCAAAATCTCGCGCTAAAAAAATCGTCAGCCTGGCGAATAAAAAGGGTCTAATGCAAAGTGGGGAAGTGGGGATTGCTGACGATGGAAGTATCAACGGAGCAATTTGCAATTGCTGTGTGGATTGTTGCTACCCTCACCAACTGGCCGAACATCGCAACGCCCAAAATCTATGGCCGTTATCGCGCTATGTCGCCCGACACTTGAAAGACCGCTGCATTGCCTGCGGCCGCTGTGCCAAGCGATGTCCATTTCAGGCATTTACATCCGAAAAGAGCCAGGCTCCAAAGGCACAATCAAAATCAATTCAATTCAACGAAAATCTATGCCGTGGCTGTGGCCTCTGTAGCACTGGTTGCCTGGGAGAAGCAATTGAGATGACGGTAATTGAATGCAAACAGTCTTTAATAAATGAAATTTTAAAAAACCAATTGAAATTCAATAGTCGCTGAAAGCGACAATACAATAGTAGGGATCCGATCTCAGATTTCAGCTTATTCCAACCGCAGAAAAAAAGGGTGGCTTGGATAAAATACGGAAAGGCAGACTTCCACTCCATATAATGTTCGCGCAAGGAAACAGATTGCCAATGAAAGCCGTTATCGAAGCTAAAAGGCTGCGTTTTGCCGTTGCGATGCCGGAACACAATGAGTTAGCGTCGCTGCCAGGTGTGTCACAGGTTGACGTGGTCAATCGCACTTTTCGGCTGTACACCAAGTTGCCCGGTCAAGTGGTGACCGAGGTCGTCCGATTGGCGGACAGGAAGGGATTGGAGATAACGGATCTTAGCAACCGCAAACCCAGTCTGGAGGACGTGTTTCTGCACTTCACGAGCGAGTGCAAGGAAAGGGGCTTGCAATGACGGTTCAAAGGGCGAAGGTCCAGACTTGGCGCTGGCAGTTGCATGGTTCGCTGGTCATCCTGAAGAAGAACGCTCGCTTGTTCTATCTGAAACCGCCCGTGCTGATCTTCGGAGTTCTTTTCCCAGTGTTTTTCTTCCTTGCGTTTAAGATGGGACGTCCTATCGCGGCAGAAAACGTCGTCCCAGGCATGGTTGCCATGGCGCTTTGGTTCACGGCGAGCGCAGTCGGGCCTTTGGTAACCCTTGGGAGCGGAGTGCCAAGACCTATGAACGTCTAATTTCCACGCCTGTGTCATTGCACGCGGTACTGGCGGGAGACGTGATCAGCGGGTTCGTCTTCGGAGCCTGCCTTTCAGTTGTTCCAATAATCCTTGGGCTCGTTCTACTGAGATAAGGTCGATTAATGGCTACCCTGGTTATCTTAATTATATTTATATTGACCTGTTTTTTAATGAAATGGCCAATGCGCTTGCTGACGGTGACCGGGTTGAAATCCGGGGACTGTGTTCTTTTTATGTCAAGAAATACACAGCGTATGCCGGGAAGAACCCGAAAACTGGGGAACCGACCAGGGTGAAAGGTAAAAAACTGCCGATTTTCAAATGCGGCAAGGAATTGAAGGAACGGGTAGACTATTGATTAACAGAATTTTTTGAGGTTGTTTTTTATGATCTTAAAAATTATCAGCGCCATATTAGGACTTGCCGCAGTCGGCATTTTTATCTGGAAATTTAGAGAAACCCAATTGTGCAGACCGTGAATTATGTTGGCGGTTGCCAGCGGCGCAGGTTACGCTGCATATTGGATTTTGACACGTTTCTTTGCTTGATCAGGAAACTGTTTGGGCGATATATTTGGATGCAGAATTGATGGGTTCTTGATGCTGAGAGCTGTCCAACGGGAAATCGAATCTGATTTCACACACGAAGCGAGAGAATTCTTGGTTAACGGTTTGGTTAACAAACTCAAATTCACACCATATGAATTACCATGGGTGCCGATGGCGTTCGCCTGGGTGTATCAAATTCCGGGGCATTCTTCTTTTTCCAGCCGTTAAATTGTCGAATCTTTTTTGAATTTCTATTACGGCTGCTGCCTAATTCATATTATTTATTCAATTCTAAACTGCAGCCTGCCCGCCCTTTTTAATACTTTCTACCCGTGAGGCCTGCCTTATTTGTCGCCAGGATCCGGCAGGTGGCTGATGATACGAAAAGGTCGGAAAAAACCGCTATATCATGTAGGATTTTATTCTTGACAACAATATATGGTTTTAATAATAGTCACTATCTATTTTATTTAGTTTTCTTTTTTAAGAATTTCACCATTTTATTTTACCGATGATTCCCAATCAGCGTTCGACCTTAGGATCGCAGAAATAAATAAATGAAACTTTCAGGGAGTTTAAAAATGTCCATCCTCAATATGCCTTTTATGCCACCAAAGGCGGGGTTGAGCAGACGTAATTTCCTAGGATTCATACTATGTGCAGGGATAGCCGGTTTATGCCCGAATCCAGTCTTTGCCGCTATAGATGAACTTTCAACAAAAGGAAGATCCCTTTCGCTGTACAATCCTCATACGAAAGACAGTTTTAACGGGGTTTATTGGCATAACGGGAAATATGTTGCCGAGGCTCTGAAAAACATCAATCATATTATGAGGGATTTTCATGCCCATGACATCAAGCAGATTGATACTCATCTGCTGGACCTGCTTTCTGTGATCTCAATAAAACTGCAACCAGAAAAACCGTTTCACATAATTTCCGGATACCGCAGCCCTGAAACCAACGCCAAGTTGCGTAAAAGCGGTAAAGGCGCCGCAAAAAACAGCTATCATATCCAGGGAAAAGCGGTCGATATCCGTCTGCCCGGATACCGCACTTCGGTGTTGCGACGAACGGCCTTTAAGTTGAAGAAAGGCGGGGTCGGATATTATCCTCATCAGAAATTTGTGCATATTGACGTGGGCCCGGTCCGATACTGGAAAGGGACCTAGTAGAGTTTCTCAAAAGTTTTGTAAGCTATTTTGGCAATTTAAAAATCCCAACCCGGACAAGCCGGTTCCAGCGAAGCCTAAATCCCGTTTTATCGGGGAATTGAATAATGAATATTCAATTGTTGCTGATCGTCATCGCATCGTGACCTCGCCATCGAAATAACAGCCGGGCGCCATCCTGATTTTGGCTGCTTTGAGATTACCAATTAAGCGCCCCTTGGATTTGATTTCAACATACTCTGCCGACTCGATATTGCCATTGATTTCACCTTCTAGAATAACCTTACGAGCATAGACATTGGCGAAAATTTTCCCTTCCTTAGCAATCCAGACAATACCGCCGCAGTCAATATCACCCTCCACAACACCCGCGACCAGAATCTGGCTTCGGCAGGTAATCGTACCCTTGAATCGAGTATCGGTCGCAATTACGGTCCCGGATGCTTTTACCTGGTCGCCCGATTTTTTATTATCTATCCCAGCCAATCCTGTTTTTTGATCTTTAGAAATCATAAACTCCCAACCCCCAGCGGCAACAGAATCCATCAAACCACGCAGGCGGGCAGGATCGCCCGGGCTGCAAACTGGCCTGCAAAAAAAAACAATTAGAAAAAACCATAATTCCAATATGTTGTAGAGGTTCCGATACATCAATTACATTAATGTGTCAAGACTATCTTTACAATATTAACCCTTGACAAGTGGTTCTGTTAAGTGCTATGTTTTTTGTTTTTAAAAAATAATTATTTTAAATATATCCAACCCTTGCTCCGGATGAAACCGGGGCTTAACAGCCGAAAGGAGGATAAATGCGAAGGTACGAAACATTTGTAATAATTGATCCCGACCTATCCCAGGAACAGCGGGAACCATTAATTGGCAGGGTCGAAGACCTGATCACCCAGATGGATGGATTTCTGGTTAAGGCAGACGATTGGGGCGAAAGAAAACTTGCTTATGACATCAAGAAGAAGGGGCGCGGCTATTACGTGCGGTTTGACTATTGCGGTCTGGCACCGCTTGTCAATGAAATCGAACGTTTTTTCCGTATCGACGATGGGGCGCTTAAATACATGACCGTTTTGTTGAATGGGGATGTCGATCTGGAAAAAATTAAAGAGGAAAAGGCAGCAAGAGAATCAGCGGCTGCGGAATCAGCGGCTGCGGAATCAGCGGCTGCGGAATCAGCGGCTGCGGAATCAATGGCTGCGGAAAAGCCAGGCGATTCTGACAAGGCTCCGGAGGAAGATCAGGAAAAAGAATTAGCGCCCGCAGAAGAAACTGCCAAAACTGATAAAGATGGGCCATCCTCCGAGACTGAAGACTCTGCAGCAGAGAAAACCCCATCGTCAACTAAAGAGGAGGCATAAAAAATGGCCGATCCTTCGAGAAGCGCCAGAAGACCTAATAATCAGAAAAGAAAAAAAAGAGTATATCATCGCCGGAAAGTTTGCCGCTTCTGCGCGGATACCAGCATTGAAATTAATTATAAGGATCCTAAATCTCTGAGATATTTTATCACGGAGCGCGGCAAAATCATTCCCCGAAGATTGTCCGGATGTTGTGCAAAGCATCAGCGAACTCTTACCCACGAAATCAAAAGGGCCCGCACGATTGCCTTTCTGCCTTATGTAGGTTCCGTTGATCTGCGTTAAGAGTTTCAGCCGTCCGGTAAGGAAGGGGAATTCCTTCAACCTCTCATCTCCACAGTAAGGGAAATGGTAAAGGATATTGTCAATGGTGTTTTGATCACAAGCCTGATATTTTTCATTTCGGTTTTTATTCCGATTGCCGGGTTTGTGGGTGCGTTGTTTATTCCCTTGCCCGTTCTCTTCTACCGTTTAAAACTGGGTAGAAATACAGGTGCAACTATTCCTATAATCTCAAGTCTGATTATGGTTGCACTCATCGGTGATGTATCTCTAGACTTTTTGTTCTTTGCCGGGCTATTTTTAATCGGATACATTCTTGGCGAGGTGATCGAATTAAACCTTTCGATCGAAAAAACGATACTCTATGCCTGCGGCAGTGTATTGCTTTTAGGTCTGGCCGGCCTTTTAATTTTCAGTATACTGTCCGGTGAGGGTATTTACACCATTGTATCCAACTATGTCGCAAAAAATCTAGAACTCACAATGGTGTTATACCAGAATATGGGGATGTCGGATGAAAGTATCCGGATGATTTCTGACTCACTGGATACAATTCATGATGCCTTGGTGAAAATCATTCCTGCTCTGGTATCGGTGTCAACCCTGTTTATAGCCTGGACCAATATTCTGCTGGCGAAACCGGTGCTGCTACGCCGTTCACTTTTTTATCCGGATTTTGGACCTTTGAACATGTGGCGGGCTCCTGAATATCTGGTATGGGGTGTTATCGGCTGCGGCCTGGGATTGTTCATACCCAATGCATCGATCAAGATCATCGGATTAAACGGTCTGTTAATTCTGATGTCCGTATATTTTTTTCAGGGTATTGCAATTGTATCGTTTTATTTTAATAAAAAAAAATTTCCGCGGGTTATTCGAATTTTTTTATACACGCTTATTGCCATTCAGCAATTGGTATTGCTGGCTGTGATCGGGCTGGGTTTTTTTGACATGTGGTTCAATTTTCGAAAATTGGGCAAACAAACAGAATAGTAATAGTGAAGGTTGGAAATTGAATATCCAGGATTAATGTGACTTATCAATCTGTAATGTTCAATGTTCAATTGATACGGAGGTTCCGGTAATGAAAGTAATTCTAAAAGAAACAATTAGCTCCCTGGGTATCATCGGCAGTGAGGTTGACGTGGCTAACGGCTACGCCCGAAATTACCTGCTTCCTCAGGAAAAGGCCGTTTTGGCCACCCCGCAAAATCATCACAAAATGGAGAACGAGCGGGCTAAATTTGAAATCCAGATTGCCAAAGAACGTAAACTGGCTGAAGAGATGGCTCAAAAGCTTGAAGACGTTGTCTGCCAGGTATCCGCCAAGGTCAGCGAAGAAGACCGTCTTTACGGATCAGTTACAGCCAGAAATATTATTGATGCCCTGGCGGCCCAGGATATTGTGGTTGAAAAAAGAATGATACTTCTCAAGGAACCGCTCAAAACAGTTGGCAGTTTCAAAATCCCGATTCGGGTATACAATGACGTCGAACCTGAAATAACTGTCGAAATAATACCCGAATAACTTGTGTGAAACTATGTTTCAAAAGTTGGAGTTGGTTCTATCCTGGGCCACTTTTCATTTTGTAGGTTGGGTTGAGCCCACCCCAGGCTTTGTTGGGTTTCTCCGCCTTAGGCGGACCAACCTGGATTTTGCCGGTGTTATTGCGAAATGCGAAACCCAACAACGGCCGATTTCAGAACCGAGCCCCAAAAGTTTCTATTTCGATTAAACTGGCCGCCCTCCCAAGGCGGGTAAACTTTTCAGGCCAGCGGCAGTGCTGACACCTGAAACCTAGAGTATTTCACATGCCTGAACGCCAAGCATCACAGCAAAAAGATCTCACCCGGTACTCGGTTCCACCGCAAAACATCGAAGCGGAGGAATCCATCATCAGTGCCATCTTGATCGATAACAATACCCTGCTGGATGTTATTGAGATACTTGCCCCGCAAGATTTCTACCGGACAGCCCACCAAAAAATCTATGCTTCCGTTATCGAGTTGTTTGATAAAGCAGAACCGGTAGACCTTGTCACCCTTGCCAATAAGTTAAAAGAACAAGGGCATCTAGAAGAAATCGGAGGCGCCAGCTATCTTGCCAGGCTCGTCGATACGGTTCCCCTGGCGGTCAATGCAGAACACTATGCCAGAATTGTCCGGGATAAAGCGTCGTTGCGGCGGCTGATCGAAAAGGCCAATGCCATTTTGAAACGATGTCTTGAAGACCGGGGAAATACCGACGATGTTATCGATTTTGCGGAAGCAGCAATTTTCGAAATCTCCGAAAAAAAAGCCCGACAGGCCTTTTACCCCCTGAGCAAAATCATTCTCGGCAATATTGAGACCCTGGAGGAAAACCAGGGTAATCGGAGCTTGGTAACCGGAATCACCACGGGTTACAGTCATTTGGACAATCTGACCTCAGGCTTGCAAAACTCCGACCTCATTATTCTGGCCGCTCGGCCCAGCATGGGAAAAACCGCACTGGCACTGAACATCGCCCGCAACGCGGCCGTAGAAGCAAATATCCCGGTGGCCGTATTCTCTTTGGAAATGTCCAAGGAACAGCTCTCGATGCGTATGTTATGCGCAGAAGCCCGCATCGACTCCTCCCGCTTAAGAGGTGGATTTTTCAGTATGGAGGATTGGCATCGTTTAACCGACGCCGCTGATGTATTGTCTGCAGCCCCCATCTATATCGACGATTCTCCAAGTATGTCGGCCATGGAAATACGCGCCAAAGCACGGCGGCTCAAAATGGACAAAAACCTCGGCCTGATCATCATCGATTATTTGCAGCTGATGCAGGGGCGCGCCAGTGCCGAACGGAGAGATCTTGAAATTTCAGAGATATCCAGAGCCTTAAAAGCCCTCGCCAAGGAGCTGGAATTGCCGGTATTGGCGTTGTCGCAGCTCAACCGGATGCTCGAGCAGCGTACCGACAAAAGACCCCGGCTTTCTGATTTGAGGGAATCTGGAGCCCTGGAACAGGATGCGGACGTGGTTGCCTTCATTTATCGGGATGAAGTATACAATAAAGAGGAAGATAACCCGAACAGGGGAATCGCTGAAATCATATTGGCCAAACAACGCAACGGCCCAACCGGAGATGTGTTTCTAACCTTTTTAAATGCCTACACTCGATTTGAAAATCTGACCACCGAAGAAGTGACGGCCGGAAACTGAAAACACGAGCTCAACGTTGCAACATTGGGATTAATCCAATCGGGGCAAAAACCCTTAATTCTCCTTCTTGAAAAAAACTTACGGAAATACTGCCGGTCTAAAGGCGAATCAAATCAAAAGGCTTGAAAATTTTTACCGTCGCCGCATCCCGCCGGAATTTTTACTTACCCTTGAACTGGCCCGCGAAATTTGTCGGCTTTCCCGGGAGATTCGCCGTCAGATCGGTATTCTCGTAAACCGCCGTGGTAAAGTCTGCTTTGTGATCGTCGGTGATAACAAGAAAATCGTTATTCCGCATACCGGCGAGTATCGCGCCGCCCCCGGGCGCTTAAAGGGTCTGCGATGCATCCATACCCATCTGACTCCTGAAACCCTATCCAAAGATGATCTTACCGATCTGGCATTGCTGAGGCTGGATTTGATGGCAGTCATTTCAAGCAATCCTGAAGGGCTGCCCCAGAAAATTCATGTGGCCCACATCATGCCCAAAAAATTCCGGGAAAAACCTTTTCAGCTCTTAGCGCCTCTGAATCCGGGCAATCTGGACATCGATTGCCTGGCACTCATTCAGGCCCTTGAAGACGAACTTGCCCGTGTCAGCACCGGGCATGAGGCCGGTTCGAACACTGAAAGAGCCCTGTTGGTCAGTGTATCGACCGAAACAAGACGCCAGGCCGAAGAATCACTGGCAGAGCTGCAAGATCTTGCCCGATCCAGTGGTTTGGAAGTTGCCGGAAGCGTCACGCAACAGCGCCGGAAATCAGATCCCCGTCTGTTGATTGGACCCGGCAAGCTTCAGGATTTGGCCATTTTAGCCCTCCAGGAAGCAGCAACTGTAATCATTTTTGACCAGGAGTTAAACCCTTCCCAGATAAGATCAATAACTGATCAGATAGAATTAAAAGTAATTGATCGTACCCAATTGATACTGGATATCTTTGCCCAGCGTGCCCAAACCCGGGAAGGCAAGCTGCAGGTCGAGCTGGCCCAGCTCAAGTATTTACTGCCCCGTCTGGTAGTGAAAAACACAGCCATGTCACGCTTAACCGGTGGTATCGGAGGGCGCGGACCCGGCGAGACGAAATTGGAAATCAATCGGCGCAGAGCTCGTGAAAGAATTGCGGGACTGGAAAAAGCATTATTTTCGGTCACAAAACACAGAGAACAGCAAAAGGCCAAACGGCACAAAAAAGGCCTTCGAGTTATTTCCATCATTGGATATACCAACGCGGGTAAATCAACCTTGCTCAACACCCTGACCAAAAGCAACGTGACGGCCGAAAGCCGGCTTTTTGCCACGTTGGATCCCGCCAGCCGGCGGCTGCGGTTTCCCAGAGACATTGAAGTTATTGTCACCGACACTGTCGGATTTATAAAAGATTTGCCCAACGACCTGGTGGTGGCTTTTCGTGCGACCCTGGAAGAACTTGAAGATGCCGATTTGTTGTTGCATATTATCGATATAAGCAATCCCCGGTATGAAGAACAAATTAAATCCGTTGAAAAAATTCTGGCCGACCTTAATTTACAAAATACGGCCACCATCCGGGTGTTGAACAAAATGGATCGTGTCAGTCCCCAGGCCAGCGCCCGCCTCAGCCGAAAACTCAAAGGCATCGCCATATCGGCCCGCTCGAAAGTAACGCTGTTACCCCTGATTGATGAGATGGAAAAAATTATACAAAGAAAGGTTTCCCATTATGGATCTCGAACCCTTTAAACAAACAGCAATTGGAGCAGCCCGCAAGAGTGCAAAAATACTGCGATCGCGATTCGGTAACATATCCCGCATCCGGGAAAAGGAGTATGCCGAAATCGTTACCGAAGCCGATACCCAATCTGAAGAAGCGATCGTATCCACCATTCAGGCCGATTTCCCGGACCATGCCGTTCTGGGCGAAGAATGTGGATTGATCCCAGGCGCGTCAGAATATAAATGGATCGTTGACCCTTTGGACGGTACGGTAAATTTTGCCCATCAGATTCCGATTTTTTCCATATCAATTGCTCTGGCCGTGCGGGGCATCACTGTTCTCGGTATCATTTTGGACCCAATCAACGATGAGCTTTACTCGGCCGTCAGCGGACAGGGTGCCCAACTAAACGGCCAACCGATTCAGGTATCTGCAACCCGGACAATCGCAAAAAGTTTGCTGGTAACAGGATTTCCTTACAATGTCCGAGAGATTTTCGAGCCGGTGATGATCCGTTACGGCAGTTGCCTGAAAGCCTCGCAGGGGATGCGCAGACTCGGTTCCGCCGCGCTTGACCTTTGCTATATAGCCTGTGGCCGCTTCGAAGGATTCTGGGAGCAAAACCTCAAACCATGGGATTCTGCCGCCGGTGCCCTGATGGTTATCGAAGCCGGTGGGAGGGTAACGACGTTTTCGGACCAGCCTTACACGGTGGATCATACAGAAATTCTGGCCACCAACGGGCGGATTCATAAGGAAATGCTTGGTTTGTTGGAACTGTAAAGAATGACGATTGACGAAGGACGATTGACGAATTAAGGAATTCTGTCGATTTTAAATTTGGGGGTTCACCCCAAAAACACTATTTTATCTTTACTCCGGGGGACTTTGGAAGGTTTAGGAATAATGAAATTAAATTGCGGAGCGAAGCCTCCGGCTCGTAGGGGTTGTAGCGCCTGCGCCTCGGGGAGCGACTTCCACAATTCATCATTCGACATTCGTCAATAGTCATTCGTCATTCCAGGAGATTCTTCATTTCTAGAATTTTCCGGATTCCAGCTTTTGGCGAAGAAATCCAACCTGCTTTTCGATCGAACTGTTTTGCTTGATTCCCCGCTCGATACACTTGATGGAATGTAGGGCGGTGGCATGATAGCGGTTAAATGATTTCCCGATGCTCTGCAAGGGAGCATCCGTATAGTTGCGGGCCAGGTATATGGCCATCTGTCGGGGTCTGACAAGAGTTTGTTTACGGGAACGTGACATTAGATCTTCAATGGAAACATCATAATATCTGCATACGAGTTTCTTGATTGCCTCGATGGTGATTCGTTTGCGCTGACGAACTATATTTTTGACGACACTTTCAGCCAGGCTGAGATTGATGGGCATTCCCAACAGTGACGATTTGGCGGCGACTCCATTGAGTCCGCTTTCAAGCTGGCGAACATCATCGGTAAGTTCCCCGGCCAAATAATGTAGGATGTTTTCAGGAAAACAAAAATTGTTCTGTCCCGCTTTTTTTTGCAATATCCTCACCCGGGTCCTAAAATTGGGCGGATCTATGGTTGAAATAAGTCCGCATGACAAACGTGATCTCAACTTGTCATTGAGCTTGGGAATATCAGCCGGCAGATAACAGCTGGAAAAAATGATTCGTTTACCGGATTCGAAGAGCGAATCAAGCGTCAACGCAAGTTCTATCTGGGTACGCTCTTTCCCACTGAGGTAATGAACATCTTCCAGAAGCAGTACGTCGCATCGGTTGCGGTATTTGGCCTTGAATTTGTTGATGGAATCGTGCCGGAAAGCCTGAACCATTTCATTGCTAAAATCTTCGGCGGTGATATAGTAGACCCGATCAGTGGGGTTGATTGATACAATATGGTTACCGATCGCCTGGGAAAGGTGGCTTTTGCCCATGCCTGTTTTGGATAGTAAAAACAACCCACTGCGCTGGGGATCTTTGCGAGCGGCCATTGCAAGGGATGCCGAATAGGCAAAATCATTGTTGCCGCCGACAACAAAGCTGTCGAAGGTGAACTCCTTTCGAAAAAGACGCCCGCTCGGCGGACGTAGATTTTCATTTGGCAGCGGCAGCTGAAAATGGCTGTGCGCTTTATTTTCCGGATTGCCGTTTTTATTTGAAATCTGAAATGATACCTGACAATCCTGCCTAAGGGCGTGCTGCAGGGCTTTTGTTATCATTGCACCGTACAAACCCTCAACCCGTTTCTTTGAAAAAAAATTCGGACAAGAGACAACCCAGCTGCTGCCATCGACATGGGTTACATTTAACGGCTCAATCCACATATTGAAGCTGTGGGAGGGAACGCGTTGTTTAAGGGCAGATTTTACTCTTTTCCAGACAGTTTCCATAAAGTGTATTGCTCTGAATCTTCTATCGCTATAAAGATTATGTTTTTGGGTCGAAGTTGAAGTAGCCAATCGGCAAAAACTATTGCAGTCAAACGGCTGGGAAGGTTACGTCAGATGATGCACGCACCACATGGATACAGGCGCTTGTTTATGGTATCCCGCCAAAAGTGTCAAACCTGAAAAACCCGGTTTTGGGCCTCACGCCAAAAGTTTTTTGAACAATTTATATCTACTTGTTATCACATAAATTATTCATCGCTCGCTGACAACTATGCTTAAATACAAACTTTTTTTATCGGAAGATTTTTTTAAACATTTTAAGCAGATCCACCAATTCCGGATAGTTGTCAACAATCAGAGCATCTAACAAAATCTTGGATTATCTTTCATTTGCTTTAATTTTCAAATAAATTATAAAAAATAAATTTCCGAAATTTCAAATAATCAAACTTCAATCGCATCAGGTGGTTACATGAAATTTGTTTGAACTAATTTTTCGAACCCTGTAAAAGAAAAAGAATTATGAGTTCCGAAAAAATTATCATACAAGGCGCCCGGCAGCACAATTTGAAAAATATCAATCTAGAACTGCCGCGCAATAAACTGGTTGTCATCACCGGTTTGTCTGGATCAGGTAAATCCACCCTGGCATTTGACACCCTTTATGCCGAGGGTCAACGCCGGTATGTCGAATCCCTTTCCACCTATGCCCGGCAATTTCTGGAACGTATGGACAAGCCCGATGTAGATCTGATCGAAGGTCTTTCGCCTGCCATTGCCATTGAGCAAAAAACATCCAGCCACAACCCACGTTCGACGGTCGGTACGGTGACTGAAATATATGACTATCTGCGCCTGCTTCTCGCCAGGGCCGGCACTCCCCATTGTTACCGCTGCGGTCGGCCCATCTCGTCGCAATCCATCGATCAAATCGTCGATAGCGTCATGTCCCTGACCGTGGACACCCGGGTGATTATCCTGGCGCCCATGGTCAGCGGACAGAAAGGAAGCCATGAGAAACTTTTCAGAAAACTGAAGAAAGAAGGATTTGCCCGGGTCCGCGTGGATGGAGAGATCCATGAGATTGAAGAGGTCGGCAAGCTCAGTAAAACCAAAAAACATGACATCGATGTTGTGGTGGACCGTCTGATTGTGAAACCAACCATTCGGAAACGGCTGGCAGATTCACTGGAACTGGCATTGGCCCAAGCGGGCGGGATCGCCGCGGTGCACACGCCGGGCAAGGAAACGATTCTGTTCAGCGAAAAAGCCGCCTGCATAAAGTGCGATATCAGTTATCCGGAATTTACACCGGCCAGTTTCTCCTTCAACTCTCCCCAGGGAGCATGCAGAAACTGCGATGGCCTGGGGACGACCACCGAGCTGGCACCGGAGCTGATAGTTCCGAATCCTAAACTCTCTTTACGGGAGGGTGCTGTCAGTGTCTGGGCCAAAAGAAACAGCATGCATTTTATAGAATTTCTCGACGCTCTGACCAAGTACTACGGCAACGATATTTATACACCATTTGAAGAGCTTACGGAATCATTGCAACGCGTCATCCTCTACGGCTCAGGCAATGAGATGATTAGCTTCTATTTTGAGCGCAACCATCGCCGCTATACCTATCAAAAAACGTTTGAAGGTGTTATCCCGAATCTGGAACGGCGTTACCGGGAAACAGATTCCAACTATATCCGGCAAGAGATTAAGCAATACATGAACTTTCGTCCCTGTTCGGGATGCAACGGTACAAAATTAAACCGTGCCAGTCGATCCGTAAAAATAGGCAACCTGAATATATCCGAGATCACAGCGCTATCGGTGGCTAAAATCCGCGAGTTTTTTTTAGACTTGAGATTGGATGACAAACAGCAAATCATTGCCCGCCGGATCCTCAAAGAAATCGTTGAACGCTTAGGTTTCCTGCAAAGCGTCGGTCTTACATACCTGACCCTGGATCGATCCGCACAATCACTTTCCGGGGGCGAAAGCCAACGCATACGCCTGGCAACCCAGATTGGTTCAAAATTGACAGGTGTGCTTTACGTACTCGACGAACCCAGCATCGGTCTTCATCAAAAAGACAATCAAAAACTCTTGAAAACACTTATTAAGATGCGCGATCTCGGCAATACGGTTCTGGTGGTTGAACACGATGAAGAAACCATTCGCAATGCTGATTTCGTTGTGGACATGGGACCCGGAGCGGGTGTAAATGGCGGCCAGGTTGTTTTTGCCGGTACGCCCGAAAATCTGCTGACCCATGAATCTTCCCTCACGGGACAGTATCTGTCGGGCCGCAAGTCGATTCCGATCCCGGCCGTCCGGCGTTCCAACCACAGACCGCAACTCATTGTGGAGGGTGCCTCCCATAACAATTTAAAAAATATCAGAGTCGCCTTTCCTTTAGGCTGCTTTATCTGCGTAACCGGCGTATCCGGATCGGGCAAGTCCTCCCTTGTCCTGGAAACACTGTATCCCGCGCTGATTCAAAACCTTCGCCACGCCAGAACCCCGGCCGGCGCTCACAGCCATGTTTTGGGCCTGGAACACGTTGACAAAGTCATCCATATTGACCAGTCGCCGATCGGCAGAACACCACGATCCAACCCCGGAACGTATACCGGTTTGTTTTCAAACATCAGAGAGCTTTTTGCCCGCACGCCGGAAGCGCGCATGCGGGGCTATAAGCCCGGTCGTTTCAGTTTCAATGTCAAGGGCGGTCGATGTGAAGCCTGCCAGGGCGACGGCATCATCAAAATCGAAATGCACTTTTTACCTGATGTTTACGTGGTCTGCGATGTTTGTCAGGGTTATCGCTATAACCGTGAAACCCTCGAGATTCGATACAAAGGCAGAAACATCAATGAGATTCTAGAGATGACTGTAAATCAGGCTGGAGATTTTTTCTCTCGGATCGTAAAAATCAAGGCAAAGCTGCAAACCCTGGTGGATGTAGGATTGGGATATATTCAAGTCGGTCAGGCGGCGACCACCTTATCCGGCGGTGAAGCCCAGCGAGTGAAGCTCTCACGTGAACTCAGCAAAAAAGGAAGCGGCAAAACCATTTACATTCTTGATGAACCGACCACCGGGCTGCATGTCGATGATATCCGCAAACTTCTTGAAGTACTCAATCAGCTGGTGGAATCAGGCAATACCGTCATCGTCATCGAGCACAACATGGATGTCATCAAGACAGCGGATCACATCATCGATCTAGGCCCGGAAGGGGGAGATGAGGGTGGTTATGTCATCGGCTGTGGAAGCCCCGAAGAGATTGCGGCAATCAACGATTCCTATACGGGTCAATATCTGGCGAAAATTCTAGGGAAAGGAAAAAAGGCTGTGTCCGCAACGCGGACACAGCCTTTTTAATAAGACCTAACGCATCTTCTGCTTTTATTTAGCAAAAAGTGCGGCAATCGAAGCTGCCTGGGGATGCGCAAAAATGAGGATCAAAGCAACGACGAGCGCGTAAATACACAGCGACTCGATCAGGGCGAGTCCGATCAGCATGGTCACGGTGACTTTACCGGATGATTCGGGGTTGCGGGCGATACCTTCAACAGCCGAACGCAATCCAAGGCCCTGGGCGATACCGCAGCCAAAGGCTGCGATGGCGATTCCGAAGCCAGCTGCTGTCACACACGCGATGAAGAATTCTAATGCTTTTGTTTCCATAAATTGATTTACCTCCTTTGAGTTGATATGTTTTTGGGCTTCTTCCGGTTACCCATTAGAAAAAAATGAATAATTAATATTGACGATTGAAGATTTGTGGATGTCTCTTCGTTTACAGTCATTGGTCATAATTTGGGATTTTAGATTGCGGATTTCAGATTTATGGAATCGCTACGCTCTATCAATTTATAATAGATAGAATTCCTTAAATATTCAATATTCAATCTAAAATATTCATTATAGTGCCTAGTGCGCCTCTTCCATAGCTCCGCTGAAATACATGATCGACAGCAAGAAAAATACAAAGGCCTGGACAAAAGCCACAAAAATACCCATGGCCATAATCGGCAGCGGTGCAAAGAAGGCGCCGGCCAGCATGAACAATATCATCAGCACCAACTCATGACCGGTAATGTTGCCGAAAAGCCTGAAAGAAAGGGATAAAATTCTTGCCAGGTGACCGATAATCTCGATCGGCATGATGATCGGAATCAGCCACCATACGGGCCCGAGAAAGTGTTTGATATATTTAATCCCATGATATTTCACACCGATCACGTGGGTAAACACAACCACCGGAAGGGCACAGGCTGCGGTGGTATTGATGCTGGCGGTCGGGGGATAAAAACCGGGAACCAGTCCCAGTAAGTTGCAGGTCGCAATGTAAATAAATATGGTTGCGATAATCGGAAAGAACCAGCGGCCTTCCTCACCGGTAATCTCAACCATAAAATCTTCCATCCCAGAAATAACAAGTTCAAAGAAATTTTGGGCTTTGGTGGGAATCATTTCTATTTTGCGGGTTGCCAGCTTCGCAAATACGATGAGCAGAAGGATAACGAACCAGGAGTAAATGACATGGGGATATGCATGTGCGAAATGCCCCAATCCGATTAACTCAAACAGCTTGACTAAAAATAGATAGGGATGTTCCATCCTTAAACCGCCTCCTTGAAAATTAGTTTTGTAAATTCGCGCAGGGTCGCAAGTAATATACTGAACACCACCACGGAAAGCCCGATGATAAGTCCCAGAGGATGCACAAAGTGTCCGGCAATAAGGACAAAAATAATGAACCCGCTGCCGATGAAACGCATAAAATATTTAGCGATAACAACATTATGGGAGGAAAGATGGGGCGGCGTCAGGGCTGCTCTCAAGGTCCGGGCCAGCAAATGGAAATTCACCGTAACGAGTAAACCGCCAAAAAAAACACCCCTGGCATAATTTGAGGGAAAAAGCATAAATCCGATAATGCTGGCCACAACAAACAGAATCCAGTTTGATCGGGTGACAAATATCAGTATCCGCTGTTGAATCTCCACCTTGATAATGTCCGATTGTCTCTTATAATTTCCGCGCTCTTTTTATAACCAGCGCAATGTTTCTGAAGCCCGCGGCAATGCCGAATGCCAGAAAAATCAGCGTGAACCACGGTGATGTATCAAACTTACGGTCCAGCACGACCCCGATACCAAGGCCGATAAAAATTGCAAATGCGACGGAAAGGCCGAGACTGCTATAATAGGCCAGCTCTTTGAACGTACGCCTGGTTTCTTTATTCATGGGAATGACATCCTTTTCCCACCAAACAAGACCTGAAACCAAATCGATTTAAAGGTTCTGTACCTAACAAAGGATTGGTCGCAAGTCAATGCAAAATTCATAATTTTTCAATAAACTCACATCTAAAATTTCAGCACCTCGGCCGGAAAAACCGGCCCATCCATACACGCATGTAAATAGTGCTCCGCATCAAGGCGGGACTCAACCGCACAGCCAAGACAGGCACCCATCCCGCAGGCCATCATGGTTTCAATGGAAACCTGGCACGGCACCTGGTATTTTTCAGCGATACCGACCACACAGGCCAACATGGCCATGGGTCCACAGGCGACGATGACATCCGCGGACGTGTTTCCCATGGCCTTTTCCAGCGGATGGGTGACCAGACATTGATCTCCGTCGCTGCCATCATCCGTGGTGGTTATTACCGCAGCGCCAAGTTCTAAAAACTCATTGCAGCACAACAGGTCCTCTTTGGTACGGCCGCCGATAAATACCCGACAGTCAGAAAGATCGACCTTCTTACGGTGAAGGTCGGACACTAGAAACACCAGCGGTGCGACGCCAACGCCTCCGGCCACCACGAAAACGCTTTTGGCCCGGGAGGGAATCAGAAACCCGGAGCCTAAAGGACCGAATACAGTGACAATGTCTCCGGGCTTGCGCTGTGCCAGCGCTGCGGTTGCAGTCCCGACTACCTTATATAACAATTCAAAGCCATGGGTGACGCCGTTTTTGATCAACAGATTGTGAATTGAAAACGGGCGGCGCAGGAGCGGATCCGTCTGTCCGGTTAAACCCAGCATCACAAACTGCCCCGGTTTGGCCGAAGAATAATGGCCGGAACAGGTCAAACCGATTTTGTAATAAGCCGTACCTAAATTTTTGTTCCACAGAACTTTTACCGGTTGTTGAATCATGATTTCCTTTCCGAAAGCCCTATAACCGCGGCAAATCTGCCGGTAGTCTTTTGGGCACGATAGGAAAAAAAGTTTTCCGTATGACAACGGGTGCAGATTCCACTGGACTCAATGTTCATTTCTTCAAGACCTGCCCGCTTCAATTGGTCCCTGCTTAAAGACCAAAAATCAAAATGCCTGTTTAAGCCTTTGTATCGCCAAAACTCCATGGGAATCTCGGTGCTGTAGTTGATGAACTCTGCACAACAGGGTCCCAGAGACGGGCCGATACCGGCCCGAATCCGGCCGCGGCGGCAGCCGAAATGCTGTTCCATGACCTCAATGACACGGCCGATGATATTTTGGACACTCCCTCGCCAACCGCAATGGACGTTGGCAATCACCCGCCGGCTGGGCTCATACAACAGCACCGCCTGACAATCGGCCACTTGAATGACTAGATTTCGACCGCTGATGTCCGTCACCATGGCATCCGCGCTAAAGATCCGCCCAACCGGGGTTTTGTCCCTCTTTGCGCTATCACGGCGCCAAACTACAATCTCGCAACCATGGACCTGCCGGGCGAAAACGAGCCGACCTGCTGCCATGCAGCGGGCGATAATCGCCCGGTTTTGGATAACATTCTTTTGGCTATCACCAATGCCGAAGCCCACATTCAAACTGGCAAAGGGCGGTTGGCTTTTCCCACAGTTGCGGGTGAAAATCCGGTGATCGATCCCGCTGCAGGCGGCCAGATTTTTAAACCGGTAAAACGATACGCCGTTTTGAGTGCTAAGTATCATCCGGTCAATCCTGCCGGTGCAATTCCAAAATTTTTTCAATAATTTGGCTGGTGGAAATTTCCGGAACCAGGGAGATCCGCACCACGCTGCCGCCGTTTGATTTAACAAACTCACCACCGACGATGGATTCCTCCGGCCAGTCCGCTCCTTTAACCAGAACATCGGGTTTCAGTGTCTGAATAAGCGTCAGTGGGTCCGGCACATCAAAAAGCACGACATAATCCACGCAACCAAGACTCGCCAGGACTTCGGCCCTGTGGTCCTGATGTACAATCGGTCGGTTATCCCCCTTTATCAGACGTACCGAGGCGTCACTGTTCAAGCCGACCACCAGCAGATCTCCTTCAGCTCCGGCTGCCGCCAGATACCTGACATGGCCGGCATGCAGAATATCAAAGCATCCGTTGGTAAAAACCACTTTTTGCCCGGACGTGCGAGCCTCATCCAACCGGGTTGCAAGCTTTTCAGCCGTTACTATTTTAGATAAAACATCCATTTACCTATATATGTTATAGCTACTTATCGTAAAGATAGTAAAATAATATTCTATGCAACGTTAATAAGAAATGAGCATACTAGACCGCTCGCGCCAGGCTGAGCACGTCAACATGGGTTGCGCCATGGTTTACCAGCAGGCGTGCACATTCATTCACGGTTGCGCCGGTGGTATAGACATCATCAACCAAGAGGATCCTTTTATCGATAATCTTGGCCTCATCGGCTAGCACAAAGGCATCTTTTATATTTTCTGCCCGTTGCCTGCGGCCAAGACCCGTTTGCGGTGCTGTGGGAACAGTTCTGGATAGAACATCGCGCTCAATCTGAAAATCACCCAAATCGAAAGGCACTTGGCCGGCAATGGTTTGCCAGTTTCGAATTAAAAGATAGACCTGATTGAAACCCCGTTTTCTGAGCCTTTTTAAATGAAGCGGTACCGGCACCACAACATCGATGCTGTCTTTCTCCCAAAAAAGCCTGAAGGCCGTCAAGAGAAGTTCACCGAGGGGTCGGGCCAGCTGAATCTTACCTTTATATTTATAACAATGGACAATCTCCGTAAATATCTGCTCGTATACCAGAGGAGCACGGGCGATTCTAAATTTTTTCGGCGATGCGCTGCAATCGCCGCAGTGGTGATCCAGCCCATGCCGGCTTTCAAACGGCAACCCGCAGCAGCTGCACAGTGGAGATTCAACCGCAACCAGTCCTTCGAGACAGTTCCGACACAAAAATTCCGACAACAGTAGGTCAACCTGAATTTGGACGCTTAAACTTAAATCAGCTTCCCCTGAAAACCCATTATAAACGGCTTCTGGCAGTTGGATGAAGCGGCTGCAGACCAGACATTTCGGTGGGAAAACCGTCTCGTTGAGGATCTTGTAAAATTTTTTCACTTATACCGAACAGGGTTGTTTTGAAAGATAAACATCGAATAAAAAATTCTGTTCATTTATGAATTGATAGAGCGTAGCGATTCCACAAATCCAAAATCCCCAATACCTATTACCTATTACCTATTACCTATTACCCAATACCTAATCCCCAATACCTAGATTCTTTGTCGAAACGCTTCATACATGGCAACCGCGGCAGCCACTGACGCATTGAGAGAATTTAGCCCTCCTTGTTGGGGAATGGACATCAGAAAATCACAATTTTTTCTTACCAGTTGGCGCATCCCCTTTTGTTCTCCGCCAATCACAAGGGCGATGGGTCCGCTCAGATCTGCGGTATAAATCGTCTGCACCGCATCTTTCTGCAGGCCCATGACCCAAAGGCCGCCGGCTTTACAGTGTTTAATGGTTTGCACCAGATTGGTCACCCGGACCAGGTGAATGTGCTCCAGAGCTCCGGCGGAGGCCTTGGAAACCGCAGGCGTCGGAGATGCACTGCGGTCTTTGGGAACAACGACGCCATGAATGCCGACACACAGAGCCGTCCTGATGATGGCCCCCAGATTCTGCGGGTCCTGAATGTTGTCCAGAATCAGCAAAAAATTCTTTTTGTCCTCACCTTGAACCGTTTGCAGTATGTCCTGGACCGAAACCTGGGGGTACGGACTTACCCTTGCAGCCGCACCCTGATGGCCGATCGTGCCGGTTAGAGCATTGAAACCATCGGGTCCAATATTTTTAACCAAAACACCTCCGGCTTCTGCCATCGACTCTATTTGAGCAAGGCGGCCGGATTTTTTTTCTTTTCCAAGGTAAATCTCGTAAACACGCCTTCGTCCGGCGGCCAGGGTTTCGAGTACCGGATGGATGCCGTATAGTAATTCAGATTTCACGAACGATATTTCTCAAAAATGGTGATCAGTTCCGTAACCGCAACTGTCAGTCGATCATTGGTAATGATATGGCGGTAGAGATCCTTTTGAGCAATCTCTTCCCGGGCATTCTGCATGCGAACAGCAATTACCTCAGGACTGTCGGTACCCCGGGATTGTAACCGGGATCTTAAAGCTTCCAGGGACGGCGGCAGAATAAAGATGGTAACAGCATCCGGATAACGATGCAGAATCTGGCGTGTCCCTTGAATGTCGATATCCAGCAGAATATCCCGGCCGACGCTCAACTCCCCATCCAGAAACTCTGCCGAGGTTCCATAATAATGGTCGTGCACCTGCGCCCATTCGGCCCAGCGGCCGCGCGCAATTCCTTGTTCGAACTCGTCTTTGACGATGAAATGGTAATCCACACCGTTTAGTTCTCCGCTGCGCGGTGGTCTTGTGGTGTAAGAAATCGAATATGCCAGATCCCGAAAGCGCTCCATTAGAGCGTGGCAAAGGGTTGACTTGCCCGCACCGGATGGCGCCGACATGATAAAAAGAAAGCCGGGTTTATTAACCCCACGGCTTGTCATTTTTCCCAGGGCCTTTTTCAATTCCCGCCCGTTCATTCGATTCAATTAGATTCTCTCTGCATACTATAACGCTGGGAGACGGTTTCTGCCTGGATGGCCGAAAGCACTACGTGATTGCTGTCCATGACAATAATAGAACGGGTCCTGCGGCCGTGGGTGGCATCGATGAGACGCTTTTCATCCCGGGCTTCGTCTTTGAGCCGCTTCATCGGAGCGGAATTCGGGGACACAATGGCGACAACTCGCTCTGAAACGACGGTACTCCCAAAACCGATATTCAACAAATTCTGATCCATCCTACCTCCAATCTATGCCGCGCATAGAGCAAAGAGCATGGGGGGTTTCAATATACCTTTTATTGGTATGCAGTTTACTCTATGCCCCATGCACTGAGCACTATGCTAAAAAGTTATTCCACATTCTGGATCTGCTCTCTGATCTTTTCAAGCTCCGATTTGACATCGACGATCCTGTGGGATGTGTCGGCTTGACCTATTTTAGATCCCATGGTATTAAATTCCCGGTGAAGCTCTTGCAACAGGAAATTGAGCTTTCGGCCCCCTGGTTCTTCTGAATCCATAATTTGCCGAAACTGCCGGACATGACTTTTTGCCCGTACGATCTCTTCTGAAATATCACTTCTGTCTGCCAGAAAAGCTGCTTCCTGGGCAAGCCGCCCGGGGTCAATCTCCACTATTTCCCGGGTCAAGGACGATATGCGCTCTTTTAACCGTTGTTGATAGTAATACAATAATTCAGCGGAATCTTTTTCAATTTCTCCGATGCAATCTTCGATGTAATCTAACCTTTTTAACAAATCGCCGGCAATGAAATCGCCCTCTTTTTGCTGCATGGTTTCAAGGTTATCAAGGGCAACAGTGAGACATTCCTTGATCGCCGGCCATATGGATTCGGATTCAGTCACTGTTTCAACCGGTTTAATTATACCGCCAACGCTCATTAAAAGCTCCAGGGATATATCATTTGGCAGATCAAACGTATTTTTAAGCTCGGTCAGAGCGGACTGAATGGCCCTTGCCCGCGGATGGTCGATCTCAAAGGCAACGGCCCCCTCGGACTGATCTTTAATTTGAATTTTGACTTCCATTCGCCCTCTGGCGTTCCGTTCGGCGATCTGCGCTTTCATTTTTTCTTCCAGGGACATATAGCCGGAAGGCATGCGCAGCACAACATCGAGATGCTTGCTGTTGTAAGCGTGGATATCCGCAGATACCGTAATTTCTTGCACGGTCCTTTCGGCCGTGGCAAAACCAGTCATGCTTTTGATCATTATTTGGGGGTCCTCCATTTAAGTTTCAGGCAACCGTGGCCGAATGGCACAACTAATTTTCAGGCCTGCAATTAAGAGTCAATTTGTCTGCTTTAAATCAACCGCATACTTTTTGCGAACCCGCTCAAGAAAGCTCCGTATGGGTTGATCGGCATAATCAGGATAGGTCCACGGTAACGTCTCAAAAGTGCCCTTCCGGTAAATCAGGGTTAAATCGGCATAAATGCAGTGGCCGATATAAATTCTATGACAAAAATTTTTACCGGAAGCCAGCACAAAACGCTCATAGAGCAAATAACCGGGATCGATATTAACCCTGCGGCGGCGATCCCGGGCACAGGCTTGCTCCATTCGGTTGGTGGATAATTTGATGACTGCCAACTCCTGCTGATCGATCAGGGTCTCAAATGTCAACAAACGGCGGCAAAGCGGAGATCCCAATTCCGTTTCGTAATACGCCGTATAATCAAAGGACATCCAGGGGCTGACCATATCTGGAGATCCGTATAGGCCGGACAGTTCAACGGCCAATGGTTCAAAAAGCGCCCTGTCTTTCATTAGAAGCCCGATGACCAGTTTTGCGGGCTTCGGTTGCTGGGGTAAGCTCATGTCAAAACTCTCGAAAAGGCTGATCGGCTTGGAAGCTGGAAGGCCGGGAGGCTATCGGCTCAAAATGTCTGTAATCTCATGGCATCCTAGCTTCCCGGCGTCCCAGCATCCCAGCTTCATAGCTTCCCGGCCTCCCGGCATGCCAATCAACTAACCCTCGAGCGGCTTGGCCTCGTCGATCAGCATAATCGGGATATCATCCCGAATTTCATAGCATAACTTGCAAGTGTCGCAAACCAGGCCATCTTTAGTGTCATTCAGATAAATGTCACCCTTGCATTTCGGGCATGCCAAAATATCTAGCAGTTCCTGACTAATTGCCATACCTGTCTCCCAACAATTCAATATTTTGATTTGGATGTCATATACGTCCAACCGAAAATGGTTTATCACAGAAAGCCGCTAAATCCAACCACCTTATCGTCATCCCTTAAGAGGCAATTTTCCGCGCATCATTGGATATATTTGTTCCCGCGCTTTTTTCAGATCTTTTTCGGTGTCTATTTCATACCATACCAGGTCATTGGCAATCACGGCATAGACCGGTTGGGTATATTTGCTTGTTTCAAAAACACAGTTTTCATAATGAAAATTCATTTTGCCTTCGGCGATATCTTTACGGGATTGTCTAAATACAAGATTTAGAAAATTGCTCTCATACCTGGAAAGCCCGGCAAACTCACCGGCAGCATTTTTTTTGTGGTGACTGGGGATGTTTCTTTCCAAGGCTGTGATCTCTTGTTTCTCGTTGGTGAATAGGTATACCTCATCACCGGAGCCGCTTGGCGCGGTGATCAGAAAGCAATTTTTATAAGCCGCATTCAACAATAGACTTATGGCCCGGGGCTCATAGAGCAAATCCGACTCCAGCACAATAATTTCATCTTCAATTGCATCTTGTACCATTTCAAAGGAATACATGCTGCCGCTATTGGCATATTGTTCGTTTAGCAAATATTTGATCTTTAAATCTTGATAGCTGGATCCAAATCGATCTCTTATCTTGTCATGTAGAAACCCAACGACCATGATTACGTCATTGACCTTATTTTGGACCAAAGCCTCGAGGGAATATTCCAGCAAAGGTTTGCCCCCGACTTCCATCAGCCCTTTCGGCAATTCATGATTTTCAGAATTTAGCCGTGATCCGAGACCCGCTGCTAGGATGACTGCCTGCAATGTTTTGTTCCTCAAATTTAAGAATATCAATGGTTAATTGCAATAAATTGCCTCAAGTTTCAAACAACAGACTTCGCTATCAATCAATCACACAAAATTCAGGTATTAATTCAGCGGGTCTAATTCCAAAAGTTCATAAATCTTTTCGACAGCTTTATCCGTCGCGCTGCCAAGGTTGTAAAAAAACTTCCGGGTGAATTCTTTTCTGATTTCGCTTTTCTCCCGGGGGTGGGCAAGTCCGTAATCAATGGCTTCCTTCATTTCCGTCACATTGAAAACGACCTGGCCGCAGTCTCTACCCCAGGCCAATAAATCTGAAATTTCATTACCCCATCTTTCGCGTTCTTTTTTCTCCACCAATTCAATCATTTGATCTATGTGAAAGAAAATCATCGGTCTGTCTAGTGCACAAAATTCATAAGTTACAGAACTGACATCGCTTACCAGCAGATCACTTACATAAAAAGCCGGGCAGATGTCATAGTCGGTTATGACCCTCATGTTCTGAGTTTTCAGATCATTGAGTCTTTTCCGCCAGTCCAGCGGGTTTTTCTTGCGCCACATTAAATAATTGCGGTCGTGCAATTTGATAAGCAAATTGACATCCATGTTGGAGATGGTCTTAATTATTTGTTCTCCCGCGTGCTCCAACGATGTGCCGCTGATGGTTGAGCGGGTGGGGGCGTATAGCACTGTCGGAAGATCATTTTCAATATCAAGTTCTTTACGGATTGCAGATGCATCAAGGGAACCGTTCACTAAGCAGTCAATTTTCGGCATACCGATTTTTTCGAGACGGGAATCGTTTTCCAAAACCGTTCTCGTTGATATCAATTTATCGTATAGATAGGGACCGATGGTAAACAGTTTGTCAAATCTCAAGGCCTTGGGTGAGACAGAGTAGTTATCGATGCTGGCGGAATGAAATATCTGCACCTTGATGGCCGTCTTTTTGGGTTTGAAAAAGTAGCCCGGACAGATGCACATGTCGAATTTCTGCCACTCAGCAATCTCGTGCCGGATCAATTTGACATGTTTTAGACCGAGAGCCCCGTATAATTTTCTGGGACTGTGATTCGCCGTAAACACCACTTCGAATCTCTCATCAGCCAGCAAACGGTCGGATATCGGCTTGAACATGATATAATTCATGGGGGTTGCGGAGGCAAATAGGATCTTTTTTCGTTTTTTCACCACTAGGTTAAACCTCTTTTAGGGTCTAATTCTCTGGGCCTTGGGCCTTGAGCCGTTGGCCCTTCATTTATTATGGTTTACTTTCGGCCTGATGCCGCTCCGCTATCCTCTGCTTTTTGCGCAATGCTCTTGCTTTGCGCCGCTGGCGCCGCAATTGATAGGCGGGATAATAATCAGGGTGGTATTTCTTCCAGCGTTTATGGACCCAGAACCACTGTTCGGGATATTTGCGGATCATGCGCTCAACAGCATCGGTTATCCGCTGAGTATTCGCCTGGACATCGGAGCGCAGATCGCCGGACCATGTTGTTTCAATGGGTTGTTCGACGTGGATGGTTAACTGCCCGGAAGGTTCCCGAATACAAAACATCGGTAATATTGGACTTTTGCAGCGTATGCTCAGAAAAGCAGCCGCTGGTGTTGCCGGAACCCTGTGGCCAAAAAAAATAACATCAACCCCTTCTTTGCGTTTGCTCTGATCAACCAGCAGGCCAACAATCTCACCGCGCCGCAGGGCCTGGCGCATATCGAGCAGTGCACCTTTTTTGTAGATGATCCTGGTGCCAAATCGTGTTCGCAGATTGTGAACCCATTGACTAAGCGGTTTAAAACGAATCTTTTTAACGACACAAAGGGCGGGCTTCTGCATGAAGCAGGCCGCGTACTGTGTCCCGAACTCCCAGTTTCCCAGGTGGGCCGAAACAAGAATTAAGCCTTGATTTCTATCCAGCGCACGCCGCCAGTGTTCCGCACCGACAACCCGCACTCTCGCGATAACATCCGATTTCGAATAGGTCGCCAGTTGACAAATCTCCACGAAAGTGGCACCTAAATGTTGAAAAACGCGTTTGGATGTCTGTCGAATTTTTTCACGTGACCAATCCGGAAAGGCCAACCGCAAATTACTTCTGACAATGCGTCTATGCGGTGCGTCGATCATATATATCAGCGTTCCAATTATTCGTCCCGCCGCAATAGCGTGCTGCATTTGTCGATTCGTATTCAAATTTCTCATATGACAGCCAACTGTGTACAACCTAAAGTGATCGATTTCGGGTTCAGGGTTCAAAGGTTGTAACGCGTTGATATCCAACACTTTACTGGTCATTGTTTAGAAAGGCCGATTTCACCCGCAGCGTAAAATATGAAATTCAAAAGGAACGTGGCGGGTTAGCCGGGATTGGAACATTTTTTTCGGGTCCCTTCACATAATAAAAGAAAAGAAAGACCCACGTTGGCCAGAGCTGAATTATAATCCTCCGCAGTGAAGTGCTCAAAAGATCTCTCGGATTCCCAGGATAAATGATATATATAAAAAAATAACTGCACATCATCAATAACAATAGTGTGGTATGCGATAATAATCTTTTTTTGATGAGATCGGATCTATCCTTTCCCGAAAATAAAAAATATCCTGCCATTAACCAAACAATGCCATCGTTGAAAGTCAAGAATTTATTAATCCAGGTTGTACCCACTATAATATAACGTTCGATATCAAAGAGATAAGTTCCGAACTGTTTTAACGAATCAACATTTATATGAGCATTTTCAAGAGCGAAATTGAATTTAAAATAAAATAGAGTGCCCAAAACCGGAGCCAGTCCTAAAGTAAAACCAATAAATTCTTTTAATGTCTTGGACCAATCTTTTTTCCCCAGCTGTCCGATGAAATACACTGATATGACCAGTACCAGAAACAGCTGACCTTCATTCTTCGTCCAGGCCGCACATGAAACCGTGAGTCCGGCTAAAAAAACTAGGGGGGATGAAACTTCCGGGTAACGATCCTTCAGGCTGAAAAGAACAACAGTGCTCAGAATAAAGAAAGCCAAAGGAACATCAGCATATTGATAAGTGCCGATATTAAAAAATTGGGTGGATACAAACAGGAAGATAGCTGCCAGATAACCTTGATTTCTGCTGCGCAGCAAGGCCAACGAAGAAAATAAAATGAGAAACGATCCAAAAGTAAAAATGCCTGCAATCAAAATTGGAATGGCGATAGGATCTTTACCGAGTATCTGCCACATACGAAAAACAGAGGTGGTAATCAGCAGGGGGTAATCCAAACCATCCTTCGCTCTGAGCGAAAAGGCATAGGTCCAGTGAGGTCCGCCCCGAAACAACCACCGTGCCCGATAATTCCATGTGTCTACCGCGTCCCAGATACCATGCGGATCTTGAAAAAATGTTTTCAGCAAAAATGAGCCCACGGAAATAAGCATCAAAAATAGGAAAATATTCCTTAACCACGCGATCGTTCCGGGAATCGCTCCACAATTTAATCCTGAATCCTCTTGAGGGCTGTATGCTGAATAATGAATACGGTAAAAGGCGAACAGAGCGAGAATCACTGCCAGACCCAACTCAGCCGCAAAATAATAACTGCCGGGGGGGCCCATATAAGCCAACCACAAAAATATCGTGGAAGAGGTTATCCCCAGTCCCAGACCTGCCCCCAAACTAATGGTCAGAACCAACCAAACGCCCCGTAGTCTATACTCTGGAAACAGTATGATGATGATTGAAGCGCCGATAAGAAAAGGAGCTATAAATGCCGGCAGTTCCATTAATCACTTAACCCTTTTAAATAGCATCACACCGTTGCCATAGTCCTTTTTCAAGGTATGACCTTCAAATTTAGGCATTTCGGCTGCATCAAAATTCTGAAAGATCAAAAGATCGTGCGCCGGCTTTGGGCCCTCAACTATGCGAACCGGTATCAAAACATACGCCGCATTGATCAAATCGTACGGCGCTTTTGAGTTGGAGACATAGTTGACCACCGCATTAGCCGGCAAGTCTTTCTTGATGGACGCGAGCCGGGTTTCATATTCGAGGACAGGGATCTCAATTTCTCCTGTGACAATTTCTGTTAGAATACTAAAAAAATAGATAGGAACGATAAAAAGGGCAGGGATTACAATGAACAACACCGCCGCGCGCACCGATGGAAAATATTTTGATAGCTGAACATCTACATCGGATTTGAATTTTTTTAATTTTTTCTGAAACATTTTGAAAGAGGCGCCTTAAGAGTCTCAAAATCTTTTAGGGGAGGTTTACTAAATGTCCCCTAACGGGTTCCGGCATATTATCTAACCGCGTCATTGTGAGTTGAATTAGATACAAGTTAATTCATATTAAAAGTGCATGAAATAGTCAAATTGATTCCCCTCTTGGTTCGGCCGTATTCGAAAACAGTATCAGATTCGTCTTTCTGTACCACAAAACTTTATGCAGCGATGTATTTTTTTTTAAACAACTCCTCTGGAGTTGATACAAAAAGAAAAAAAGAAAATATAATAGTTGGCCATAATTGAAGAAATAAACGCCAAATAGATGTTCTTAAGTGCCACGGTAGATTGAGTGGCGTGATCAAAAATATAAAAAAATAGCCACCCAGCATGAAAAGCACGATCAAAAACGAAGTTTTGATACTTTCTTCATTCACATTTTTTTTCGTCTTTCCTAAAAGCAAAAAGTATATTGGAAGTATAATTAACCATTCTTTGGCCAACTTATCATAGAAAAATACAATGAAGGATTTGCCGATGATAAGATATCTTGGAAAATCGGTTAGCCTTCCCAAAACCATGTCAATGCTTTGACCGGTATACAATTCATTAGTTGATGGCACTTTTAATTTGAAAAGAAACAACACAGCCAGGATCGGGACCACCCCGATTGTAAACATTGCAAGTTCTTTTAAATACGCCATTATTCCGCTATTTGAAGATATGACAATCATTCGTACAATAAGTACAACAAGCAAGAATAAAATGCCCTCATTCTTGGTCCAAGCCGCAAGTCCTGTCATAGTGCCTGTCATAATTAAAAAACGAGATTTCGAATCAGATCTTTCCTGGAGGCTGAACAGAACGATTGTCGCTAAAATATAAAATCCAAGAGGAATGTCTGCGATCTGATATGCTCCGGTTTTAAGAAAATAACGTGAGCCAACTAAAACTAAACCAGCTAATAACCCTGTACTTTTACTACGAATAACGGATAGTGAACTTATTAATAATGCAACCGTGGAAAATGTGAATAGTGCAGCAACTAAAATCTGTGCTATGGCAGATTCATTTTTTAAATAGCTCCATATCCTAACGATGCTTATAGGGACTAGTAAAGGATAATCACGACTTGTCCAAAATAACAAATTTGAAAAAGCATTTCTCCAATTATCACCAGATCGAAATATAAACCTTGCCTTTAAATTCCACATGCCCCAAGCGTCTTCCCAACCATGTGGGTTGATGGCAGATCTGAGTAAAAACGCAACAATAAAGCAAAAAATAATAATTAGAAAGCCAATGCTTAAAATTCGCAAACATATATTTAAATCAGATCCTGGGACTTCATTGCAACTATCCAATTTTTTATATTTTGATGTATAGAAAGCAACTGGAATTAGAATTACTGCGAAGATATTTTCGATTACTTGATAGTTTGCTGACGGGAAACCAAGAAAAAATAACCATAGAAAAAAAGTACAAGAAGTAAACCCCAACACTATACCTACTGAAAAAGAAATATTAAGAATCGTGCCATATTTTTGAGGGGGTTGCTTTGGTAGGAAAGAGGATAAAATTAAATGCGCACATAGAATAGGAAATACTATTGAAATTATTAATAACAAAATTAGTTATCCATTCTCTCAAACAATATTACACCATTGCCGAAGTCTCTGTATATCGACAACTTTTCGTTTTCGTATGCTTTGATATTCGGTTTCGCGCCATGAAAATTGCCAACAATAAAATTACGTTTTATCCCGCGGACAAGTATAATCGGCGCGAGAACATATTGAGTCATACTATAGGCTAGTCCATTCTCATTAGAATTATCATCGTAGTCTGAGACATAGCCAACAACCAAATGATTTTGTAAAAACTCTTTGAGCTCAATAAATCTTTTTTCATATAGAGTAATTTGGTCAGGTTCTTTGCGGTTATACCGTTGGATGCCTTTCTGCAATGCTTTAAAATTGTTTTGAAACGAAAATATGATGATGGCTGTAAAAAGAAATATTGTTTTTAATTGCTTAGATTTCATTGTGATAAACATAGATGAAAACTGGTATAAACGTGACCAGGTCTTCAATGGTGGGCGGGCTAGCCGCTTCAGCTTCAGCACAACATGTTGAAGCACCCATTAACGCAAACAATAACATTCCGGATAGCTGAAGTGGGTTTTGTTGTCAATATTAATATTTTCACGTCGACGTTGAAATTTCAGTCCGTTTTTTACATTCCGCCACCGACAGTTCCAGCGCGACATGGCCAAGCGAAATAAATTTGATCTTTGGCTAAAATTGAAAATTCTCTATTTCCAATCCGCATTTCCGAAATCCGCAATTGAATTATTTGACAGATAGACCGCTTTTCAATAATATTCCTAGAATGAACTGTCCCGCGGCAAGCCGCGGAGTATCATTCGGCTGATTTTGTCGATTTTACCACAGCAAGCTGCAGGAAATTAGACCTTAACAAAGATTAAAACAAATTTTTACACCATATGCACTAAATCAATTTCGATATATCAATGAACCTGATTCACAAAACGGCTTTTGCTTTTTACAATCTTAGCTGGGGCGTCGTCCTGCCCTGGCTGAGATTGAATCATCGCCTGGCCGAAGGCTATCATCAGCGTGCATTGAAAGACAAGCTGCCGGGTGTCGCAGATCTCTGGATTCAAGCGGCTTCAGTCGGCGAATCTTTTTTAGCGCTAGAAATTCTGAAAACCCTCCAGGTGGAGCAACCTATCCAAATCTTGCTGACCTCCAACACGCGCCAGGGAATTGATATTCTCAATCAGGCACTGCCGGAACTAATTAGAGGCCAGAATCAAATCCAGACGGCTGTTCGCTATTTTCCTTTTGACAAACCATCGATTATGGCAGCGGCTATCGCCGCCATCCGGCCTAAATTGATGGTTCTGCTGGAAACGGAAATTTGGCCGGGACTTTTGCTGGCCTTGAAAACACAAAGCTGTAAGATCCTAATCGTCAACGGCAGGATTACCGCAAAAAGCCTTCAAAGGTATCATCTATGGCCTTCCCTCTGGCAAAGGCTCAGACCGGACGAAGTTTTGGCGATTTCCCAAGCGGATGCCCAGCGTTTCAGCCGGCTGTTTGGCAAGGCCGGGATCGAGGTCATGTCCAACATAAAATTTGACCGCCTGGCTGCCACAATATCTTGCGGCAGTGACAAAAACGGGCTCAAAGCCATTGTCCCGGTCGACAATCCATTTATCGTGCTGGCTTCTGTCAGGCAAGAGGAAGAGATCCTTGTCAAAAATATTATTCAAGATGTCCTTCGCACTCACCCGGAGACTGTCGTCGGTTTATTCCCACGGCATATGCACCGTTTGCCATCCTGGCAGAAACTTCTGCGTCAAGCGGGAATTGGATACACCCTGCGGTCCAAAGCCGAAGGTCGGATACCCGCCGGTAATGTCATCCTCTGGGATATTTTCGGGGAATTGCTGCCCGCCTATCGGCTTGCCGAATCCGCATTTGTCGGCGGCAGCCTGGCGCCCCTGGGCGGCCAGAATTTTCTGGAAGCGCTCGTCAGTGGCGTTATTCCCATTATCGGACCCTGGTGGGATAACTTTGCCTGGGTAGGTCGCGAAATCATTGATTCCGGTCTGCTCAAGGTGGCAGAAGATTGGAAACACGTTGCGGATTTGCTCCTTAAGGATCTGGCCAGCCCGCCTCCCCGCAAAGAGGTAATGGATGCCGCCCTTCAATTTATTCAGGCACGCAGGGGCGGCACGGAGATGGCCTGCCGCCGGATCGTCGCCAGTCTGGAAAATTACGAACTTAGCTCCGCTTCGCTCCGCAATTGGAATCCTGGAACAATGGAATGATAGAATCATTCCATGGGGCTTACCAAGACTATGGCCGCAAAAAGCATTGTGATTCTCTCCGAGGCGCAGGCTCTCCGAGGCATGGGCTCTACGAGCCGGAGGCCAATAAATTGTAGAAAGTTCGATACATAAATTAGAGCATGACCGTGAAAAAAATTTTACATCTCTACAGTAACTTCAAGTGGACCGGGCCGGCGGATCATGCCCTGAACCTGGCATCCTGGCTGGAAGCCTTTGGCAAGATGCAGATTTATTTTGCTTGTACGCGCCGCCGCGGTTTGCGAAGCCAGCTTTACCGCAAGGCCATCGAGCGCAACCTTGCATATCTTGATGGGATGTTTCTCAACAAACATCTTAATTGGAAAATAGTCCCGGACATATTTTCCCTAAAAAAAATTGCGGCGCACAACCGAATCGACCTGATTCACAGCCATCAGGACAATGATGCCCTGACCGCTGTGTTAAGCGGCTTTGGGGACCGCTTGATCCGGACCTGTTATGACGGTCAGCCTGCTCCCCTTACTTACAGGCAGCGGTTTATATTTTCCCGAACCGCAAGGATTTTGACGGCCTCCCTGGCAGTCCAGGCACATCTTTCTAGAATTTTAACCGACAAACCGATTGAACACGTGGATATTCCCGTTGATGGGGGCCGTTTTCGCCCCCGGCCTAAAAACGAAAAACTGCTCAGGGAATTTGGCGTCGGCACCCACGAGCCGGTGGCCGGCATTGTGGCCCGGGTTCAAAAACACAGAAAATTTGATTTGCTGTTGAACGCCGTTGAACACGTCGTCCGAGAGATACCGCGCTTCAAATTTCTGATCGTGGGACGCGGTACCCATATCGACACCCTGGCCCGCCGGCCGGTGAAACAGCGGGGGCTGGAAAACAATGTGATTTTTACCGGATATCGCAAAGATGACTACGGTGAGGTGGTAAATCTTTTTGATTTTAAGGTCTTTTTAACCCCCGGCAGCGACGGGTCCTGCCGGGCGGTCAGAGAAGCCTTTGCCTGCGGCAAACCGGTAATTGCATCCAGAACGGGAATTTTGCCCGAGCTCATCGAAGATGGAAAAACCGGAATCCTGGTTGAAGACGGAACGGCTGATCTTGTCCGCGCAATGCTCACCATGGCAAAAGGGTCGGAATTTCGGCAACAATGTTCCCATGCCGCCCGTCAGTATGCTCTCAACGTTCTCAACCCTGAAAGGTATGTAAAAAAGATGGTCGCCTGCTATGATTCCCTGTAGGATTAAAAATAACCCATCAACCCCCTTTTATATTAAGCCTGTATCATCCCTTTATGAGGATCATCCAACAGGCTCTTAAGACGACTAAAATAAATCAATTGATAAACCATGAAACAGAAGTTAAAACAGCCGGCAGGTTTTGGACTTCCGGTATGGCCACATAAACTAGATTCCGACAAGATCATCAAAGCCGAAGCAAAATGCTTAATCTGGACCGCGCAACTAGCAGACGGAACTTCAGCTGTTATGAAGATGTATTACCAGCGGGGCTTTGCGAATTTCATACGCGGAATAATACTGAATTTCAGGGTCAAACGCGAGTTCAGGATTCTTAAACATATGGCCGGCTGCGGGGTTCCATGCACCCTACCGCTTTTTTGGACCTTTGGTTATTGCAAAGCGTATGGTTTTTATGAGATCCTTTACACCCGTCAAATTCCAAACGCCATACCCTTGAAAACCCTTTTGTCATCGGAGACCCTAACTGATAAAAACATCGATCTGGGCCCTTTATTTCAATTGGTTTACCATATGCATCGCTGCGGAGTTTATCACGGTGCCTTGAGCACTAAAAATATCCTGATCGATCCGACGGGTCCTACGCAAGTAAAATTTTACAGTATTGATTTTGCCCGTGGCTGGTTATTTCCAGGCTCGATAATAGGCAAACGGATTGCCGGGTTCGACCTCCTCAAGCTGGTACGAACCATCGAAAGCCATCTAAGCATCGGCTGCTGTCAACCATATCTCGCTCAATACGGTCTTGAAAAAGGGGCCATTGAAAGATTTTACCAGGATGCCGGGCGTCATCCGTCATATAGTCGCAAGCATAAACGAATCAAGAATGTCCTGAAGGTAAAAGTGTTTTGCTATGCGATATTAACCCATTTAAATCCAAGAAGGCATTGACCGGATTTTTTGTCTTGTCTTCAAAATGGCAGATGTAGTAAAGCTAATCCGGCTCGACATAAAAACCGATACAATAAAGATGATGGGCAATATGGCATATATTTTTAAATTTGAAAGCAATGATCAATGAATAGTTTACAACCAATCCAAAATATTCTCGTATGTCCTGCCTGCCACGGAGGGCTCCATATCGAGACTCATGATATCACCTGTCTAGATTGTAAACAGGTATACCCTATACATGAACACATACCTCAGTTTGCCGTTTATGAAGGTGACGAAACTGCGATAAAAGATGTCGCTCAGGTATCTAAAAATAATTATGAACAACGATACGAAGATTTCGAAAAAGCCAGAAATTACAACCTGAAATATGATCGCAAGCCGCTGAAACGATTAAGCACAAAACGGGAATATCAAATCCTGCGGCACCTGTTGGGACGGCAAAAGCACTGTGCCACAATGCTGGAGATCCCCTGCGGCGGTGGTCGCATCAGCCCCCAGCTGGTGACTGCAACGGACTTGTTGATTCAAGCAGATGTCGGCCTGGGACAGATTTTGTACGGTATGACCAAAGAAAAGCTCAAAATCTCCCAGATCTGGATGACGGCATCCGCGTTTCACATACCGTTGCGAGATAACAGTGTGGATGCTGCGGTATGCATCAGATTGTCTCATCATCTGCCGATTTACAAACAAAGAGAAGATTTGCTCGCAGAGCTATTACGCGTGGCCAGGCGCTATGTTGTTATGACCTTTTTTGATTATCATTCAATCAAAAACATCCTGCGTCGGCTACGATATTCAAGACCTAAACTGACAATGACCTTATCCCAGGTTTCTTCAATTGCAGCTAGGCACGGTGCCAAGCTTGCAGCCTGTCCACGGTTGTCTATCTTAGGTTCCGGCCACCGCTATGCGCTGATGGTCAAGTCCCCATAGAGGATATGGCGAAACTCCGAGGATGTCCCTTTATCATCATTAAAACAAAATGTCGCCCAGGCCCAAGGGGCCGAATATTTGATACTGTAGAAGTATGCCTGATAAGCCATTTTGGAAAAAAGAGACTTTTTTTGTAATTACCCTGATTGTCACCTGCTTGTTCCTTTTCTTTTTCGGTCTGGGTACCGTACCGATAAAAGATATCGATGAGGCGATGCATGCCGCAACCTCCAAGGGCATGGTGTTCAGCGGAGATTGGGTAACCCCCCGCTACAACGGTGAAAATTTCTATGACAAAACGCCGCTTTATAATTGGTTTGCCGCCGTCTCGTTTTTGCTTTTTGGCTTTACTGAGTTTGCTGCAAGATTGCCGGCAGCGCTGTTAGGATCAGGATGCGTGCTGATCACCTATTGGCTGGCAAGGAGAATGTTCGGTCCGGTGGTCGCGTTTCTAAGTGCCCTGGTATTGGCAACCAGTACCGAGTACATTGTCCTGGCCCGTGTCGTTGTTCATGATATCAGTCTGGCTTTTTTTGTTACCCTCGCGCTGACGCTATTTTTTATCGGATATAAAAACACAAAACATCGTAAACCTGCTTTCTTATTTGGATACGCCGCACTGGGCTTCGCGGTTCTCGCCAAAGGACCGGTTGGGGTCGTGCTCCCGATGATGATCATCGGTCTGTTCTTGATTTGTAAAAAACAGCTGCGGTTTTTAAAAGAAATGCAGATCGGATGGGGCCTATTAATCTTTTTAGCCGTCGCAGCGCCCTGGTATATTCTGATCAGCGTAAGAAATCCCGACTACGGCGAATATTTTTTTCTTAAACAGAACATCGGCAGCTTTCTTTCTCAGCAATCACGCCACCCGAAACCTTTTTATTACTATATTCCCGTTTTGATGGGAGGGTTTTTCCCCTGGAGCCTGTTTTTGCCTCTGGCGCTTTTCCGGGCCATCCGTGCAAAAACTGCCTTGCATGGGGATGGCGTGATTTTTGCGTTGATATGGTTTGGTGTCATTTTCATCTTTTTTTCCATGGCGCGCTCGAAACTCGGAACTTATATTCTGCCCCTATTTCCGGCCGCAGCTGTGCTGGTGGGGGTTCTCTGGTATGACCTTCTTTATGCATCAAATCGTGTTCTTCACAAAGGGGTTTTTTACTCTTATCTTCCTTTCGCTGCTATTTTGCCGCCGGCGCTTGTATACCTGCTGCTGTTTCCACCCGGCATCGTTGACAACCAACACGGGAATACCCATGCGCCTGGTGTATTTTTTAGCTGTCTGGGTTGTTGGGTGTGCTTTATTATCCATCGGTTTGGTCACAATAAAGAAGTACAGGGCTTTTATCGGTTCAATTGCCGCAATGGTGGCAACTTTATTTCTTCTCGTATTGATCTATATCGCACCATTGCTTGGGCCCCTTATTTCAAGCAAAGAATTGGCCCTTAAATTGGATAAACTAATGGAACCCGGCGAGAGCATTAAGTTTTACCTCAAAGCCAGGGCCTCATTTTTATTTTATACCGATCGGAGCGCTGAACTACTGGAAAATCCACAGCAATTAAGGGAATACATGGCTAACGGTAAGAAGGTATACTGTGTGTTTAAATATGATGACTGGGAGGATGTTGAGAACTTGCATGACACGATGCAAATTGTCGCCAAAGTCGGCGACAAGCTTATTGTCTCCAACAAAAATGCTGTCTTCTGAGTCGGAATTCCTTAATTGGAAAAAGTAAGATTTAAATTAAATAGACAGAGCGAAGCCTCCGGCTCGTAGGGGTTGTAGCGCCTACGCCTCGGAGAGCGAAACCATAAATCTTCAATCTTCATTTCCCCGATAAATCGGGATTTACGCTTCGCTACAACCGGCTTCGCCAGGTTGGGTCTTATGCTTAAACTCGAATCATCCGCCCTGATAGGAAGAGGCTTACGTCGCGAATGCTATTTTCATCCCGAGGATGAAACTAAGTGCATCAAGATTGTTGTCGCCGGCGATCATAAAGAAACGGTGCGCGAACAATCGTATTACCGGCTACTTGAAAAACGCAATATCGCCTGGAGGATGTTGGCCAGGTTCTATGGTAACGTTGAAACCAATCTGGGAGAGGGTGCCGTTTTTGAACTGATCCGAGATTATAACGGAGAGGTTTCCAAAACTCTGGTGCATTATTTTTCCGCCGATAATGAAACCGACCGTAATTATCGATATTTATACCAGGCCCTGCTCGGGTTAAAACAATACCTGCTGAAATGGAAAATCGTGACCATATCCCTCAAACCTCAAAATATTGTTTATAAAAAGACCAATGAATCTGAAGGCTTTCCGGTGGTTATTGACAATATCGGGAATTCTGATTTCATCCCCATCTGCAATTACGTCGATTGGATGGCGACACGAAAAATACATCGAAAATGGCAACGCTTCGAGGATATATTGACAAAGGATTAAGCGGTTGTTCGCTATTTTCCCTTAATCAAAAAAATCGGCTCCAGCCCGTCCGGTTGGGCATCAATCCACGAGCTGGGATTCCCTTATTTCACCTTGTTTTTCCAATTCCCGCAATTTGATGTATTTGAGAAATTTACCGTAAGCCGTGCTGATGGAAATGACAAAGCCTTCATAGCCGTCGAGAATACCCAGCTTTAAAAAATATTTTTTAAAAAAAGTCAGCATCGGATTCAGACATATATCCAGCAGTACATTTGCCCTTCTGCCCCTTTTGAAATTCTGCCCGGGCGGCGATATCGGAAAATTTGTCGATCTGGGCGACATGGTGTTTAATGGTCGGATAGGAATAGTGGAGCAAATCACCGCGAAGATGTCCCACGCGACAGTTTTTATCCATGATCACATGGTCATGGGGATTGACGCCGCCCCAGCGCCCTTTTCTTCGGTCCCACAATCGGAGTTTTTTATCCGGATACCAGCCGCAATGACGGATCCACTTGCCGCAATAATCGGTCAACCTGTTGACCGAATAGCCGTCATCCTCCCAGTTCTGTTTGGCCGTCAGGATGGATTGCTTCAATTCCTCGGAAAGTGCTTCATCAGCATCCAGGGATAGCACATGATCAAAGTTTGCCCGGGATAAAGCAAAATTCTTTTGTTCGATATGGCCTTCGAATCGATGTTGCCCAAAATCCACCCCCCTGTCCTGACAGATCTCGGCGGTTCGATCCGTGGAAAACGAGTCGATCACCACAATTTCATCTGCAATGCCGTCGAGGGAATTCAGACAACGTTCGATGTTGTTTTCTTCGTTGTAGGTGATCACCAGGGCCGATATTTGTACCGGGTTTTTCATGGTTCAAATTATCTTATTTTTTAAACGTTGGATCAACCGTTTTTTATCCGGCACGCCATCAGGGGTCTTCGGCAGAGAGAAGCATCCGGTAGACGGCCAGATTATTTTCCGCCATGGTCTCGATGGAAAACTGATTTTGCACCAGCGCTCGTCCGCGATCTGCCATCCGGCCGGCCTGTTCGGGATGTCTGAGAACGTCGATGATGCCTTGGGCAAGGGCCTCCGGATTGGCGGGTTCAACCAGCCGGCCGGTTTCACCGTCGTGTATAATTTCGGGAATCCCGCCGCAGTCGGTTGCCACAACCGCTTTTCCTTCAGCAAGCGCATCCAACACGGCCGTGCCCAGACCTTCCTGCACACTGCTCATGACGAAAAGATCCGCTATTTTATAGAAAGCCCCCACATCGCTGCGGAAACCGGTAAAAACCAGCTCGCGGGTTATTCCCAGAGAAGCCGCCAGCGCCTTGAGTTCGTCCAGCAATTCTCCTTTGCCCACAATAAAAAACCGCACTCCCGGAAATTTTTCGACAACCCGGGGGATGGCCCTCACCAAAAACTGCTGTCCTTTGTGCCCGGCCAGGTGGGCCACATTGATCACCACCTTTTCGCCGGGGATCAAATTGAACTCGGTGATAAGATGATCGCCGGAAACACCGGCAAATCTTTGCAGATCGACGCCGCTGTGAACGACGAAAATACGGTCCGCCGCAACACCGTCGGCGACCATCACATCTTTTATTTTACGGGAAATCGCAATATAATTATCGGCCATGTGCCGGTACTTGATTCCCGAAAGACGCAAAAAACTGTGCCTGAAAATAGAGAAATCAACCCGGCGGGTGACCAGGCGGCATACCTTACAGCCAATCGAAGCAAAAAATGCCAGGGTATGGGCGTGGGAGGTGTGGCTGTGGAGAATGTCATAATGAAATGTCTGGATCAGATTTCTAATACGGTAGCAGGCCATTGGATCGGCTTCACCGTGCATGGATATCGGAAACACCGTAAGGCCCGCTTCACGGGCTTTTTGGGCCATCGGGGAATCGGGCTGACACACCAGATGACAGAAAATCCCCCGTTCTTTGAGGACCTGCAGAAGGTAAAGGGTTTGCTGCTCGCCGCCGCGCCAGGTTTTCTCGGTATTGAGGTGCAGGATCTTCATGAAATTAGGATTGCTGCCCTTCCCGGTCTTCGTTTTTGATTTGAAATCTTTCCCGGGTACACAGCGAAATTGCTCGTTGGACAAAATGATGAAATGTATGACGCTCATGGACCCTTTGGTAACCCTGCCGGGCAATTTTACGCCTCATGTCCGGTTTGGCCAGATATTCCTCTGCCAGACTCAAACATTCGGCCTGACTGTGGTACCACACCAAATGCCGCTTGTTTTCAAAATATTTTTCCATTCCGCGAACATAAGCAGTCAGGAAAAACCCACCGCAGCCCAGGGTTAACCAGAGACGGTTGGACCAGTAGCCTTCCACCTCGGCGGTGATATCGGCCCCAAGAATGATTTTTGCCCCCCGACAAATCAGCGCATAACTTCGAGGCGTCACGACTTTCAGGGTCGGTTTGATCCCAAAGGACTGCCAGTTTCTTCCGTATACTTTAACATTGAATCTTTCAGCAAGTTTACGGGTGAGCATAACCCTGGATTCATTCGCCCTGGCTCGGCCGATAAAGGCAATGTCTGATTTCCAGACGGGCAATATGGGACGTCGCAGACGGTGATCATGACGGTCACAGGCACCTATAAAATAGACAGGATGAGCAATACCCGCATTTTTATAATCTGCCAGCATGCCCTTGTTGGTCGCCAGGAAAAAATCTACCAGCATGCCCATTTGAACCAGGGAGGTCGAAACCTCCGGTGACATATCTTCATAGTACATCATGGTTTTCACGGAGCCGCCGGCTATTTTTTGTAATACACCAAGGGGCATATCCTTAGAATATATAAAAATAATGTCCGGATCAAAGATTTTTATTTTATTGAGAATCCATCGATCGCTATCATTCTTGCGGCGCCGGCGAATTTTAGCGGGATTCAACCAGAGGACCGTGTTCCCACACTCTTTAAAAGCCCTTGCCAGATGAAAGGTTGTGCGGGTGCGCCGCTTTGATTTGCCGAAAAGGATGATTCTGTGCATGGTGTGATCGGTTGTTTTGAAAGTGCCGCATAAATATTGCTCGTGTTTATTGTCGTGACGTATTGACATCCCTATTTAAAACAAATAATTAATTTAGGAAAGACCAAATTTGGTTACCCCGACAGTCGTACAATATAAAAAACAACCAACATCCGATGAATAAAATACTTGGCTTTTGGCCTAAATTTAAAGCATTTATGGGTCATCGCCTGATCTTAGAGCTCGCGCTCATAGGGTCTTTTATCGTATTTACAATTAACCCGGGCTCATTAGGCGATCTTATGCGAATCTGCGGCGCAATTTTCCTTATCAACATGCTCATTGGCAACTATCGTATTGGAGATGTTACTGAAGGTCATTTGGTGGTTTTAGGAATTTTTCTGATAACGCTCCTGATTAACGGCTTGATGCCCGACGAGATGATCCATCGCCGCTCTTTTCGCTATTTTTTGACGTTACCGGGCATGATTTTAGCGATTCATTGCCTTTCAAAAAGGGCAAATCCGGATTCAAGAACTTTATTATTTTATGGCGGCATTGCCGTTTTGGCCTTGATCATTCAATTCATTACATACCACACGGTCGAGAGTGTCGTAAATTCCGGCGGTCTGGAATCTTATGGCCTGTATAGTAACATGCACCATTTTGGTTCCTTCGCCAGCTTAATTCTGCCGGTTCTAGTTTATTTTTCCACCCAAATTAAAGGTTGGCTTCGCTTTTTATGTGTTGCCGGTGTCATTGTTGCTTTTTATCTTTTGTGGGAGAGCAGTTCGAGAATCTCATGGGTTGCATTCTTCAGTTCTATTCTAATTGCCATCCTTCTTTTTCTTAGGGACAGAAAATTATTGATGGGTCTTGCCGGATTTTTTACCATTTCTTTTATTGCCGCTTTAGTTTCCGGATTAGCTGCCATAAAAAATCGTATTATGGATATCTTGTCCACCTGGCGCACGGAGGAACGCGTCACGGTCTGGACCGATACGCTTAATATGCTCGGCCATAATTCCGTCAAGGACTGGTGGCTTGGGCATGGAATCGGAAGCTTTCGCTACTATTTCCCCGATTATAACACCTTCAAAGTTGACGGTAAGGTAGTCAACTGGAACTTTCCTCACAATGTTTTTTTTCAAATCATCTTTGAGAACGGCTTAATCGGATTGGTGACGATTTTGGGGGGAATGGGTTTATTAATGATCGGCATATGGCGGGGCTATCACCAGCTGGAACACAAAAGCGACCGGTATTTGCTGGTTACGCTCTTTATTCTTTTTTGGATTAATTTCATTCATTGTGCCCTGACATTATCCTTTTACCATAAGTATTTTATTTACCCCTTAAGTGTGATTATTGGTATTTCGTTGATCTTGCTAGAAAAAACCGGTCAGAATAAGCCGCTCAAATCTTTGAACTGGTTTCAGGGCGTCACCAATTTTCTTATAGATAAAATGCCTGTTTTAAAAAGATGGTTATCCAAGCGCAAAATCGATGCTTAATCTTGGCTCATCGTTTCTTCCACGCACGATAGGTAAGGTGCCAACTAGGCCCCTTTAAAGGCCTTTTTCTGACAACATGTTGTCAGAAAATTAAGGTGCACAGGTGTCAGCGTTCGGGTGTCAGGGAAAGGAAAGGTTAGATCCTGAAACCTGACACCGCACCTGAAACCTATATAAATTGTCAGCGTGCTTAGCTGCCCGCAGTATCCACAAAGGTTATAATATAAGTGGCTGAATTTTTACCCTATCTTAAATTTTTCAGGGAACAAATCATACAGGGCGGTATTTTTAGTCCTGGTAATGTTCCACACCTTCCGATAGACCGCCCGCCGCTGCAGCCTTGTCAGCTGGTCGCCGGCTGAATAATAGTGATAAAAGCGCAGGCGGTCTTTGATCGTAATGGCGTTGCTCACCGAGGCATTGAGTTGGGCCAGGTTGTAGATTTTATTTTGTCTGCTCAGGTGCCGGATTCGCACGCCGTCGAGATCCACCATGAAATAGTCGCCATTTTGGCACAGGATGTTGCTGGATTTAAAATCTCGTTGCCACACGTCGGTGTCATGGAATTTTCTCAGCCATAAGGCAAGCTTTTTTAGGGCCGGCCGTTTAACGCTTTCGTCGGTCAGGGCCGACAAATAGGCGTTCAAGTGGAACCTGTCGTTCAGCATTTCAGCCAAAAAATAGCTTTGACCCTTGATTTCAAAATAGCCCAGCGAGCAGGGTACGGAAATACCTCTGACCTCAAGGGCCCTGGACATCTTCCAGCTGGCCAGAGCAGCGATTTTGGTGAAAAAATCTTCGGTGATGTTTTTTTAAGCATACGCCCTGATAACAAATGACATGGGCCCCTTTGAGGGCCTCTCCTTTTTCCTCGGCCTGCTGCAGTTCCGGTGCACCCCAGTTAAAATCCCTACGCTTATAACCGCGCAGATGCCGGTTCTTTATTATTTCGAACTGGGTGCTGTTTTTGCAACAACGCTTTGATCTCGAACGGTAGTGACGATGTTGATGGCGCCGAACCGCTTCGATCACCTCAGAAAAGATCACGTTTTTTGAGAGACCCTGGTTGTACCCCTCTAAAAATTTAGCCACCCACGATTCAGGATCATCCAGGGTGCAGAGATTGAAAATTGTCCGGCCGAGGCTGTTTACCTTCAGCCGGTGCGGCATCCAGGGCAGAAAATATACCTCCTGGGCATCAAGGAGGAAAATACTGGCCGGCAGGATTCAAAATGAAATTTTTCCGATTTAAATCGGCATGATAAACTCTACAGCGATGCAAAAATGCCGCATATTGGCCAAGGCTTCGAGCATTTGCAAGGGAATTAATAGGTATGTGCGTCCCCGGCACCTGTTCGGTCAACACAAAATAAGATTTGGGACGAATGATTTTTTGTTGTCCTTTTGCCAGTGGCCTGGCCGCCGGTACCTTTGCATGTCTCAAACGGTGGAGGTTGCGCCATTCGGCCCATCGCCGACGAGGCAGAAAAAAGTGCCGCAAACGATCTTTCGTTCTGACAAGGCAGCT
>CAVXXE010000001.1:0-28756 GCA_963765595.1 uncultured delta proteobacterium | reverse complement strand
AGCACTCTGTCAAAAAAATTGTTTGCTGGTTTGACGACTTGCTGTTTTATCATCTTTACTCTTTTAGCCCTCGGTTGCAGCGGCGACAGGATCAACGTAAAATATGAAAAAGAAGGTAATTCAGGATATTCGAAGGCAGATCATAAACATAATCAAAAGAAAGGCGGGCCGCCTGCACATGCCAAGGCCCATGGATATCGGGCTAAACACAAATACCGCTACTATCCCGATTGTTCAGTTTATCACGATACCGAAAGAGGTCTTTATTTTTACATAAAAGGTGACAACTGGGAGGTTGGGGCATCATTGCCAAACAATCTTCAGATGGGATTAGGTGAATCTGTCAACCTGGAGTCGGATACCGATAGGCCATATACGTTCCATGCCGATCATGTAAAACAGTACCCGCCGGGGAAAACTGAAAAAAAATAAAAATAAGAAAAACAAATGGGGGTAACAAAGCTGCTTAGAATTTTTCAGCCAACAAAGCATCTGCCCCCCTGCGAAAAGATTTCTTCCAGAAAGAAAAAGACCGCTGCTATTCAATCAGCGGTCTTTTTTTTTAACACGTTAAGTGATCGGCTGGTCTCTATTGACACTGCCTTCGATTCAAAAGAATAAATTTTCAGCTTTAAGATTAAGGGAATTCAATATTCTTTTCAATTGGTTGTATAGCGGCTCCCGATTTCAGATATTCTCTAAATTATATGTCTTAGTATCGAAGTCCGGAGTCCATGCTACAACGGAATATGTCTCTACCGGCAGATCTATATCATAACCTTCTGTATTTAATACATCCACTGAGGTTATTTCAATCATGTCTCCACCAGTTATATCCTGTCTGAAACTTAGCGAAGCAAATTGTTCAGGTTGTCTCCCCCGGTTATCATGACATCGCCGATTACATTTTTGGTAGGCGCAACTCCAAGTTGAATATCAGGATCAAATGTAAATGTTTCCCCGGCCGTTAAAGTATTTATTTTTTTATATTCCGGTACCTTGCCATCTGCATAAATTACTAAGATTATATTCGTCACCATCTATAAGCGGGGAAACAAAAATTGCAAAATATCCGTCCGGATCAGTAACCGTTGATGTCTGAATTATGACCTTGTCTTTATCGTCCTCTGCGGTCCCGTTAAACTCTTGAACGCTGACCAATACCTTATCTATTCCTTCAATTCCATCAGTTGTTACTCTACCCCGGATAATGGATAGTTCCTCTGTACTGCCAACTTTGATCGTGGGTTTTAGGTGCCAGATTCCGCTATTGCCAGCTACTATAACCGATTTTTCTGCATTGAAATCCAAGATCAATTCGGTGGTTTGATCTGTACTGATGGTAAAGCCATGCACAATTTTTATTCCGGTGTTGATGCCACTCGGTATTTTAAGCTCTTGATAATTGTCGTCTGTATCTATCACGTAGTTGGCATAAGGATGAGCTTCGATTAATTCATTGACGCTATCATCCGGCATAGTACCGATGATCAACCGCATTTGTGTATAGGGGCCGATTGCAAGATCAGCCAAACCAATCTCCTCCCTAACTCCGTTGGTGAGATTATAAAGATTGAAAGTTTTTGGAAGATTTGGAGCGCTGACAGAATGCCAACTGTTATTTCCGTTGCTTTTTCCTTTCATGTGCACTTGAACATCGTTGATGGTAACATAGACGGCATTGAATCTATTTGACATTGCATCAGTGAGACTCATAGAAACCGTCCCTACTTCACCACTACTTGACCCACCACCGCCACCGCCACCACATGCCAATAAGGCCATGGATCCCATAAATAATAAACCCATTCCGAACGTCTTCATCAATTTCATTGATTCCCTCCTTTGTATTTCGGCTGCACGATTTAAATTTATCTTAATTTACAAAAGAGTAAAAACAATCAAAAAGTGTGCCATCCTGGCAAATATTTATATGTAATAATTTCAAATATATACATGCTTGGGCAATTAGCATGTGGACATTATGCGGCAATTTAGTGACAATTTTTGTATAATTTGGCGTATGACTCTTTTCATAGAATATCATGAGAGAGAATCGACAGATTTAAAAAATAAGAAGATGCTGCATGTACCGAGTAATTTCAGGCCATTCGATACTGTGAAATTCCTATAATCAGCACGGCCTGTGCTTTGCCACTTTTTATCGTAAAACTATAACATTTTTTAAGACCACTATTAAAACTTTTTATAGTTTCAGATAAAAAGTTAACTTTCCCACCATGATTTCTGTCCGATTTTTGACTACTCTGCGAAGGCGCGACCGTCACCGGAAAAAATTTTATTTATAATAATATCAGTTATCTTTTATGCCTTATGGCAGCCGTTTCCTGTCGCTGGAAGGTAATGTCAGACTTATAATGAAACGGGGATGGTATGGAAGTTGCTTTATTTTGGCCCGGCAAACTCAAGAGACAGGAGATGGAAATAATGCACAAAAATTCGGGATTTACATTTACGGAACTGATGGTGACCATTGCCGTCGTCGCCATCTTGGCCAGCCTGGCCATTCCCAATTTTATTGCCTGGCTGCCCAATTACCGGCTGCAAAGCGGGGCCGAAGAAATCCAGTCCACTTTGCAGCTCGCGAGGATCACGGCGATTAAGGAAAATGCGACCGTAAAGGTCGAGTTTAACACTGCCAACGAGACCTATCAAGCATCGGTTCAGAAACCCTTGGAGCCGGCACGAATATTTCGCAAAGGTCGGATGCCGGCAGGTGTCGATATTTTTTCCGCTGTATTTGGCGGCGGGGCATTTGTTGAGTTCGACAACCAGGGAACTACGATGAATAATACCGACGGCAGCACTCAATTGATAAATAATTCGGGCAGGACGAAGACCATTAGGGTTTCTATTACCGGCAATTCCCGAATCGATTAGATGACCCTGGACGCGATTGGGATCGGCGCCGGAATTGATGCGGCTAAAAGGCAAATTTTCCGGACCGGACCATAACCTTATAATATGAGAGAGTCATAATACAATGCAAACGCTGGCAAAAAATAATAGCGGTTTTACCATAATCGAGCTTTTAATGGCCATGACGACAGGCATTATCGTGTTGGCAGGGATCTATGCAGCCTTTGATTCCCAGCAGAAAATTCACACCAAAGAGCAGCAGGTGACTGATGCCGTGCAAAATGTGAGGGGGGCCGCCCATTTTATGGTCCGTGAAATCAGGTTGGCCGGCATGGATGTGACCGGGACAGCCGGGGCCGGTTTTCTCATTGCCGGGCCCCATTCAATCCAATTCACCCTGGACCGCGATGACGGCGGGGGCGGGGATCCGGACGGGGATGTGGCTGATGCGGATGAAGATATTACATACAGTTTTTCTGCTGCAGTGGATACGAATGCGAATGGCATCGCGGATCCCGGCGCAACCTCGCTTACGCTTACGCGAACTGCCTTTGACGCAGGACTTGGCGCTTTTACCGATGACAGATTAGCGGAAGACATCTATGCCGTCGGCTTTGCCTATGCCTTTGACAGTGACGGCGACGGTGAGGTGGATTTTGAGGATAGCGATGGTGATAGTGAACTGGATGCCGGTGAAGAAATCTGGGCCTATGATCTCCGATGCGGACGGAAACCTGGATACGGACAATTACACCGGTCTCGCTTTAGCATCCGTCGTAAGTTTAGACGAAATAAGGGCTGTGCGGGTCTGGATCCTGGCGCGGACAAGACACCCGCTCAGGGGTCCTTCAGGGCCCAAAAGTTTTACCGTCGGTGACAAACCCATTAACGTCAACGATAATTTCAAGTACCGGTTGCTGACCACCACGGTCAAGTGCCGCAACATGGGTATCTAATGATTACGCCATCGAAAGCGTTGCACAGTAAACCGGCAACTCTGAAAACAAGGTAGCTAGAATGTTAAACAAAAAAGTGACAAAAAACACCAGACAGATGACCAACCGGGGATTCACCCTGGTGGAAGTGATGATCGGCATGGCTATTTTTTTTATCGGCTTTCTGGCTGTCGGCTCCATGCAGATCGCAGCAATTAACGGCAACAGCGGTGCGCGCGAAGCCACCGAGGCCGCCACCCTCGCCACCGACCAGTTAGAAACGCTGATCGCCCTGCCCTATGCCAGTATCGTCGACGGCGGTTGGACGGATGGGGCTTATGACGTTTCCTGGGACGTAGTCGATGGCACCCCGTTGCTCAGCACCCCGTTGCCCAATACCAAAACAATTACGGTAACGGTGGACTGGCAGCAGCGCGGCCCCCGCAGTTTTGTGGTCACCTACATGAAGGCCGACAATTTATGAGCAGAAAATCTCATCAGATGTCAGAAAGGATAAAAAGCATGAAACGGCGATGGTGTCATATGAACAATTCAAACGGAGGGGTAACAATTGCAGCGCTGCTGATACTGGCAGTGTTGACCATTATCGGCATATCCTCGATCTCCACCAGCAACATGGAGGTGCAGATCGCCACCAACGACAAGGTCCATAAAATGGCTTTTTATGCGGCCGACGGCGGCACCGAACTTGGAACGGAGCTGCTGGAGCTCAATATTGCCTGCGCCGGCGGCTTTGCAAGCGATAACCTGCCGATGACCGCCAACATCACGGCCGTCGACAGGGATTTCTGGATGCAGAGTGAAGCGCCTAAAGACGGATTGGACAAGGTTATACCCCATCCGTCCGATACCGAGCGCGATGTCCTAATTAATAATGCTGGGGGGACTAACACCAATTTGTCTATTTATGGTGAGACCGCCTTCGGCGTTGGCGGCGCCATTGAAATGTCGGCCGGGTACGAGGGCAAGGGAAAGGGTGCCGCCGGCGGCGGCGTCTCCCTCCTCTACCAAATATTTTCCCAGCACCTGGGCCTTCAAAATAGTGAATCCGTGGTTGCCATTGAATGGCGGCATAATATCGGTTCGGAGGGGACCTGTATGTATTAAAAGGCTGTCGGGTTCGAACCGTCGGCCGGATCTTTACGATTTTATTCAACGGTGGGTCTCTGATTGACTCCCGATAGAGAACACAGGGGAAGGAATTTTGATGATGAAATATTCATGGAAACATATTTTAACGCTGCTGTCGGCAATCCTTTGGATGGCTGGGAGCCTGATCAATCCGGCCACGGCCGACAGCTCCTGTGGCGCCGGTGCCGCCGTGCCGCCTTTTCTGGCCGCCGGGGTGGACCCCAATCTGCTTTTGATGATCGACAACTCGGCCAGTATGTACGATCTGGCCTATGTCAAGCCGCGGGAGGAGGGCTATTGCTACGACGGCACCTATACCGATCAAGACAGCAACCTTGTCGAAAGCTACGATGCCGCCGCCGGCTATTTCGGCTATTTTGATGCGGCCGGCTGGTATGCCTATGATTTGGTAGCCGGCCGATTCGTGGCCAAGACGGCGGCCGAGAAAGACACCATTTGCGGCAGCGCCAACTACACCAACAGTGGCACCGTCTGCATTGGTATCGATGAGGGCGTTGACCCTAATATCGTGACCGCTTTTGCCGCCACCGGCAATTTTCTCAACTGGGCCTCGGCCTCCAAGCTGGACATCCAGAAAAAGATCCTGACCGGCGGCAAGTACGATACGTCCAACGGGATCGGGCTGATGGTGATGGAATCCAGAGGTTGCCTGGGTCGGCGGTTTGTCAAAAAAATAGGGGTCAAGGATGCCATCGACAATCCGTATTATCTGACCCTGGGCATCCGGCCGCCGAATGACGACGAAAAAGGCGCTGACGCCGATGATGATACCACCCGCATCGAAATATTCGACATAACGGATACCGGGTTTAACTATGATGCCTGCCAGCAAGCCCTGACCGAACTGGATTCGGAGAGTCCCAGTTTGGGTAATTTAAAAACTTATGTCCAAGACTGCATGGGCTATGAAAATGGCAATCCGCAAACGGGATTCTGGCGGACTTCCATGGCCGCTTTTAACCATGCCTTGCAGGAATGCTGGTAGTATAACAAGCAGGGGGATTGGCAACCCGGTTCCGGCACCGTTAACTCCATGAAAAATGACTGTGAAAAATTATATGAAGCCGGGCATTTTCCCTGAAAGCATTGGCACGGACCACAAAGGCTATATTTGCTACGGCCAGTATGGTCCAGAGACCACAGATGGCTATGTCGGGCGCTGCTGGGAGCCGGCTGATACAGGCGAAGATATAGAATGTGTCCACCGGGTATGCAGCGGCAGCGAGCCGGTCACCACCGGGGCTGATCATATGTGCAATGACGGATCACGTGTATTATTGTCTCCGGCAATTACAATGCAAATCAGGGACACCTGCAAGAAGGGCTACGTTCCCCTCTATGATTGTACGGGCGGGTGGTGATCTTTCGGCAGCCGACTGGACCGATGATCCACCGAGGCGCTGAGCCTTTGCGTCGAACAGGCCATCAAGGACTATTGCGGTATCATTGAAATTCCCCAGGTGATCGACCCCAGTGATGCGGCCGACGATACCGGCGAAATCTGGAACGCGCCGGCGGTGCTGATCGACTCCGGCGTGATCTCCCAACTTAAGGAGCCCCTGGCGGTGCTCAAGGGCCATATCGTGCCGGCGGCAGCCCCTGCCAGCGGACTTATTGAAAAATATGCCGATAAGATCCGCATGGGCGCCATGATATTTAACGATGACGGCTCGGCCAGCGAGTGCAGTGCAGTCGATGCCAGCATCCTGTATAATTGCTCGGATCCCACCAATCGGGACGGCGGGAAAATTATTTCCGATATCGACCAATCCGACGCCCACACCACCGACCTGATCGCGGCCATCAACGATATCAAGGCCACCTCCTGGACCCCTCTGGCCGAGTCGATCTACAATGCCATCGGGTATTACACCCAAAATGCGGCCCTGCGGCTGGACGCGGCCGATTTTGCGATGAATGACCCGATCACGGCCTGGTGCCAGAACAACAACATCCTGGTTATTACCGAAGGCGCCTCCACGGCCGACCTGAATAATACCGTCAGCAGATTTGTCGGCACGGACGGCAAAAATGACGGGGACGCGGAAACTTCCCCTTGTGGGGATCTTGCCGGCAGTACCTATTTAGACGACCTGACCTATTATGCCTGGCAGGGGACCGATATCTACGGGGCGGGCCCCCAAACCCCCAAATCAGAACATCATGACCCATATCGTGATTGCCGGTACCATGCGTGCCGGCGGAGCGGGCGAGTGCAATCCTGAGACCCTTTTAACGGAAGCGGCCGCCAACGGCGGGACTTCGGTGTACCAGGCCAATAACGCCGCCGACTTGCAGGCCAAACTCGAAGCTGCCTTTGCATCCATCCGGGAAGGAGCGGCGGCAGGTTCGGCCGCCTCGGTCATATCCGCCTCCCGCGGGGGCGAGGGGGCTATCTATCAAGCCATTTTCTGGCCCCGGGTGGAAATCGACAACGCGGACCCGGTGGAATGGATCGGAGAGGTCCACGCCATGCACATCGACGCCTACGGCCAAATGTATGAGGACACCAACGGCGACCGCACCCTGGATTCCGGCGATTCCCTGGTGATTTTTTATTACGACGACGTGGCCAAGCGGACCAAGGCCTGCGTGAACCCGTCGGACCCTTACGTGATGTGTAGCGGCACCTCCAAAGATCTCGACCAGGTGCGCTATATGTGGTCGGCCGCCCAATGGCTGGCTGAAATTACGAATGACGACATCTATGACAACCGAACCAGCTACATCAGCGCTGACGCCCAACGTTATATCTTCACCTGGAACGATCTTGACAATGACGGCGCCGTGGACGACGGGACCGAAATACTGAAGTTTGAAGATACGATCGATTGGGCAAGTCTTACCGTCTTGGGCGGCCGCGGGCCGGTACCTTTGGACTTCGGGGTTCAAACCTCCGACGAGGTCGATAGCATCGTCAATTGGGTAAGAGGGTTGGACCAGACCGGTCTGCGCCAGCGGCAGCTTCCGACGGATTTTGACATGGACGGAACGCCGCAGACCCTTACCTGGCGGCTGGGTGATGTGGTCCACTCCACACCGATTGCCGTTTCCAGGCCGGCAGAAGGTTATCATTATATTTATCGCGATAGCTCCTACGGACGATTTGCCGCACACTACAACAATCGGCGGCATGTGATATACTTTGGCGCCAACGACGGTATGCTGCATGCCGTCAACGGCGGATTTTATGACGAGACGCATAAAAAATTCTGCCTGACGGAAGATTGTACAAACGAAAATACGGCACCTGAACTGGGCGCGGAGCTGTGGGCCTATGTGCCCTACAATCTGCTGCCGCATCTGAAATGTCTGACCGATCCCAATTACGATCACAAGTATTTTGTGGATATGAAACCACGGATCTTTGACGTGCAGATCTTTGACCCTGCCGACGACCGGACCATCCCGGCGGCTGGGGTACCATCCTGGTGGGGGGGATGCGCTTCGGCGGCGCCAGAATCGCGGCCAATACGATTGACGGCGACGGCGACATCGCCAGTGCACCGGATTACCCGGACGACCCGCGCCAGTTCACCTCCGCTTATTTTATTTTTGATATCACCAACCCGGAAGAAAAGCCCGAGTTGCTGGGAGAGCTGACCTTCAATCCCGCAAGCCATGCGGATCTGGGTTTTACCACGCCGATGCCCACCGTGGTGCCGATGAAAACCGGGGCGAATACCTCGGAATGGTATCTGCTGTTAGGCAGCGGTCCGACCGCCATCGACGGCACCAGCAACCAGAATGCTAAAATCGCCGTATTTCCCTTGAAAAAGCTGACGGCATCTCCGCGGGCTGCTTTTCAGATCCCCAACGGCGTTCCGACGATAGGATCGAGTCGGCCGAGTCCGGTCGGTTTCGCCTTTCCGATGCCAACAGCTTTGTATCGGATCTCATCACCGTGGATTTTGATTTAGTCGATAATTACCGGGCGGATGTGGTCTACTTCGGCACGGTCGAAGGAACCTGGGGCAATTGGGGCGGAAAAGTCTACCGGCTGGTCACTCATAAAGAGGATGCAATGGCAGCGACAGTCGAGGTGGCCTCTAAACCCAGCGAATGGGACGGTCTGTTAAATGCGTCGTCCCTTTATAACCCGATGCCCCTGATCGATGTGGGCCGGCCGGTGACGGCCGCGCCGGCCATCGGCTGGGACGGCAAGTACCGCTGGGTTTATTTCGGTACGGGACGTTTTTTTGATGCCCTCGACAAGACCGATGCCGGCAGCAATGCTCAGGAGGCCTATTACGGCATCAAGGAACCCCAGAACTGCGACGGGGATCTGACCTGGGCGCCGGTCAAAAAAAGCCCGGACCACCCCTTCTACGAACCCCGGTAATCGGGGATTGCTGCAGGTAGACCAGATCCTGGTCCAGGAATCCAGCGCCACCCTGTCTTGTATTGGCGGCGGCGATGCCTGCCTGCCTGAGGTGGCGGCCGGGAGTAAAATCGGCACCTTCAATCAATTGGTCAATCACATTGTGGGTACCGGATGTGATGAGCGGAGTGCCGACCGGAATGGATGGATGGTACAAGGAGTTTCCCGCAGACCGGGAAAGGAATCTGGGCCAGGCGACCCTGCTGGGCGGGTTGTTGACCTTTACGACCTATCAGCCCTTCGTTGATGTCTGTTTACCCGAGGGCATGGCTTTTCTTTACGGATCTTATTATCAGACCGGCACGGCCTGGCATGAACGCGTATTTGCGCCTTCAGGTATCGATGTCGATGCCGATGGCAATGTCATCGATCGCCTGAGTATCGGCCGTGGTCTGGCCATGACCCCCAACTTGCACGTGGGCAAGCATGCGGGCAGCAAAGCCTTTGTGCAAACCAGCACAGGGGCCATTGTTGAAATCCCGCAGCCGAATTTGCCCATCAAGAATGCGAAATCGGGCCTGACGGTGTGGGATGAAATTATAAAGTAATTTTAGAAAATCCATGGTTGTGAGGTAGCAGAAAAAAATCCCGCTTTCTATTTAGGAAGCGGGATTTTTCAAATCCGCAATACGAGGTCAGATACCACTTATTCAAGATTTTCCCTGCCATGCCGATAATGAAAAGAGCAAGACAAATTTCTTTTCAAAAGGGGTGAGATCACATGAAGGACACTCTAAAAAACAAATGGTTTGTTAGTTTTGTCATTGGATTTTGTTTGATCGTATTCAACAGCATCGGCTTTGCCGTTGACAGTGGCGGTATTCAACAGAAAGGACATTCAGGATTAGAAAGTCCAGCGACAGCAAGGAAACAAAAGTACTCATATCAATACTATCCTTCAAACTCTGTTTATTATGATATTCACAGAAAGTTATACTTTTACCTTGAGGATGATAACTGGAAAATATTTGCGTCATTGCCCAGCAATTTAAAAAGAAAATTAGGTGATTATGTAAAAATTGAAATGGACAACGATAAACCCTACATGGACAACGATAAGCATGTTAAAGAATTCCCACCGGAGGATTCAAGGAAAACAAAAAGGAACATGTGGTCTAAATTGATCTTTGTTTTGCTTTACCAGCACCCATCCAAATAAGTGAAAACCGATGAATGATAAAAGGAAACATCCCAGGATTAATACGAGGGTGCTGGCCTCACTGGACTGCTACGATGAGGACGGAGAGCTGTTTGATCAAAAGCTTGGAATTATTCTGGATATAAGTTTAGGCGGAATGCTAATTGAGACGGATGATATTATTAAGGCAAACTATGTTGAGATTGTATTTGTCAACCACCAGAATAGGCTAATGAGTATAGTTGGATCGATCGTTCATTCAAGAAAATCTGATAATGGTAAGGCTAAAACAGGATTTTGCTTTCATGGAGCAGACATCGAAAACGTCAAAATCGCAACTAATTTAATTCGCGCACATAATTACGGTAAAAAAAATCCTTCGTCACGGTATTCTAAAATTACGGTTGAGAGGTAAATTATGATAAGATTTAACGAATGGTGTGATAATTTTCTAACTTCCATGTTAACTAACTTGACTTAATTCGAATAATTAAGATGAGCAGGGTTATTTTGCCCTGCTTTTTTTTTTCAGTTATTTTAGTGCACAAATCCCTACCGATCCTCAAGGAATTTTCCTGCTAGCCGATAATAAATCTAATGGACGCGTTAAAAGTTCAAACCATCAAAACAAAGCCTATAATTCCTTGAAATTTATTTACTTTAAATCAGAAGACCGCCCGAAGACCCGTCGGGCAGGATTTACCTTGATCCCGTCGTTGTCGATGCGCTGATGAATACCATTTATAGGAAAGCGCCGAAGGCGGCTTAGTGATATAATTTAAGGGAAAGGTAAAAGTATAGCCCCGAAGGGCCTAAGGCACGGCAAAATGGATATTAGAAAGGGCAAACAATGAAGGGCCAAGTTATACCGAAAACAGGAATAAAACGAACCCGAACCGGGCTGATCGTTTTCCGGTTTTTTCATATTTGCAGAATACATTTTGGGCTGTTTCCAACTGCCGGCGGTTATCCCCTTCGATCGCAACAGTCAAAAGCGAAAATCTGCTGCTCCTTGAAGATCTAGAAGAAAGCATTCAGGTGTGCGGCAAGCAAACGGGGATTGAGGAAAAATTAAAAGGCTTTCAGGACAGGGCGCACCGGTGCCGGGTGCAGTTAGATACTTTTCAGCTAGTGGGTGATGGCACGGATAAGGCTGGCAGCGGTCAGTACCGACAACTTGTTAGCGAAAACCTGCATTCAGCCAATAAATGTTTATAGACTGCATAGATACTATTTGTAGACCTGAGATATCTTTGCGGACGGGCCTATTCTTCTTTTTATTGAATTGGGATATTTAAAATGTCGAACGATATGAGACCCAAAATTTTAGTTGTAGAAGACGACACCGCCATACGTGAATTGATCCACATGTTTCTTGAAAAATCAGGTTTTGAATCGTTTACGGCGATCAGCGCCGAAGCGGGGCTTGATATTCTCAAGAGCCAGGAAATTGGCATTGTTCTCACGGATGTTCAATTGCCCGGCATGAATGGGCTAGAGTTAACCAAAATCATAAGGGAAAACTATAATGCCGACGTTATCATTATGACGGGGTATTCTTTAGATTATACCATTGAAGAATCCATGGCCCAGGGAGCAAGTGATTTGATCATTAAACCCATACGATTGGAAGATCTCCTGCTTAGAATTAACGTCGTGCTAAAAAACCGTTCAGAAAAAAAAGAAAATAGCCGAAAATTGGAGGAATTAACAAACCTGACGATTAGAGACGATTTGACAGGTCTTTTTAATTCAAGACAGTTTTATAGCCATATCGCTCAGGAGGTCGATAGATCCAACCGCTATTTCCGCCCGCTTTCCTTGATCCTCATGGACATCGATAATTTCAAATCATTAAATGATACCTACGGGCACCTTTTCGGGGATAAGATCCTCTCGGGTATGGGGGAAATAATAAAATCAGCTATTAGAATGCAAGACACCGCCTACCGGTATGCCGGGGATGAATTCACGATACTTCTGCCCGAGACAGAGTTAGAAAGAGCAATTGCGGTTGCCGAGAGAGTGAGACGAGCAATCGAAATTGAAACTCAGCTGCTATCAGATCCAAAATCGTTGAAAGTAACTGTAAGTATCGGTGTGGTTGAATATCTGACTGATGAAGAAATAAAAAGCTTTGTTCACCGCGCGGATGGCGCAATGTATGCATCAAAAAAAAAAGGGCGGAACATTATAACTTTCGCATCCGCCCTGCCCCAGCCCGTATAATGATTTCTCTCAAGTTTTTACGGTGAACTGCCAAAAGAAGTTATAGTAAGAAATTGGCGTCTGCCAGTATGATTTTGGCTCATTACTGCTAGTTTTTGAAATAATTCAAACTTATTACGACAAATTTTGAATTTACAAATTTTGACAGATACGATGACGTTTTTTGGCAATAGTTAAAATCAAACTCCCCAAAGACTTTTTTAACCTATTGTAATTAAATGATAATTTTCAAACATCGTAAAACAGGTATGGTTTTTGCAAAATTTGATCGGTTGTAAGACGGAAATATCCAGATTATTGCCAACAATTAATCACCATTGGAATAGACTTGCGCAATCAGTAAATATTATTCAGGAAAAAGCCGAGCCTGCCTTGGGGCAGGGACCTGAGGCCATGGGTCTCACAGAGACAGCCGGATTGCCTTGAAAAATTATATGGGTGAACCGGCTTTTTATTCCGGCTTGGCTTATAAGCAACGATTGACGACCCGGATAGATATGGGAGCATCCATGCGGAACGGGAAGTTGTGAAAACCCAATGAATCAGAAAAAGACCGGACAGTTAAATAGCTGACAAACCGGTAGATACTGAGATCATGGGATAGACTAAATGAACTCTCCAGAAGAAAAATCAAACGCCTTTATCAACGGGTTTATGCTTGCCAACTTTTTGCAGCTGATTAATCTGGAGCAAAAGACCTGTACCCTCAAGGTGAAGTCAAAAAATAGCGTTGGATATCTTTATCTTAACAAGGGCGAGTTGGTAAACGCTGAGGCCGATGGTATGGATGGTGAAAAGGCGGCCACCAGAATTATTTCCTGGAAAAATGTGCAGACGGAAGTGCAAGATAACTGTCGAACTGAAAGAAAAGTTCATACACCGTTAATGCATATCCTGCTTAACTCCACCCACCAGGCTGATGAAAACGGCATACCCTTCGATTGTGCGGATCTCCTGGATGAAGCCATCCAGGAGGCTGAAGGGTATCATCTTAGAAAAGCAAGATTACTCTTAAGCAAAATATTAAAGCAGGATAAACGAAATCACAAGGGCTGGTTGTGGTTTTCGAGAATTTCTGCGAGTTTCAAGGCTGTTGAAGGATCATTAAGTAATGCACTCAAAATTGCACCGCGTGATCCGGAAGTCGTCGAGGAAGTCAAAAAGTTCCAACAGACGAAAAGCCGATTGCAAAAAGAACCTTTTCCCCGGTGTCCGTTCTGCTGGGTGCCCTTGGAAAGTGATGCCGTTACGTGTCCCTATTGCAGATGCCATTTGCTCATCCACAATCTTTTTTTTGAGTTGGAGCACACCGGCAGCGACAAGATCAAGAAAGAGGCAATTGATAGATATACCCGGGTCATACAAAGAGAAAATAATTCCCAAGCTCACTATTGGCTGGGTATGGTCTATCTCAACATGGATAACTATGAGGAAGCCCTGAACCATCTGGATCTAGCCTCAAAGTTTGCCCCCGGGGAGCAATTTTATTCTAAACAGTTGAATGTTTTGCTGAAACACATGGCCTCCAGCGGAGCACTTTTATCCAAGGAATCACCGGCAATCGGAAATGATACCGATTCGACGGCGTTATCATTACACGACAAGATAAGAAGAAAAATACTGGTTGTAGAAGACAGTTCAACCATACGCAAGGTGATATCAATCACCCTAAGCCAAAAAGGATATGAAATTATAGAGGCGGGAGATGGGCTCGAGGCATTGAGCAGGCTAAATGAGTCCAAACCCGATCTAATCCTGCTGGATATCATCCTGCCAAAAATGGACGGCTATCAAATACTCTCTATTATCAGGGAAAATCCAGAGTTTAAAAATATTCCGGTCATCATGCTGACCAGCAAAGATGGTATTTTCAATAAAGTTAAAGGCAAAGTGGCCGGTTCTTCGGCGTATCTAACGAAGCCCTTCGATCCGACCCAACTGGTGGAAACCATTGAGAGGCATATTGAGTAAAACCGAGGGAGGTTTTATGCATGGCCAAAATAAAAGTAATGGTAGTAGATGACAGCCCAACAGATTTGAAACTTATAAGTGGGCCATTTTAATTTTAATTCTATTAAAGAGGCATATCCGCCATGGAAACAATCACCAAGCCTGAAGAAGGCTTTACTCCGCCGGCAACAGCCGGCCGGGATCATAACATCTTGTCTTTAAATGAATTGATTGCTGAAATTGACAGGGAAACAGCGGGTCCTATGGGCTGCGGTACAGAAGAAGAAATATCCCCTAAATTGGATGGAATGCATACATCCCTGAAAGATCAATACATTCTATTGGCTCTGGAAAAGACACTTTTTGCACTCCCGCTCTCCAGCGCCCTTGAGATTGGACGTCGTCCGGAGATTACACCACTGCCGAATCTGCCGAACTGGGTTTTGGGTATCAGTAATATTCGCGGCGAAATTATCTCCTTTATAAATCTGAAGGCATTTTTTGGGATCTCTTCAACCGGGGCTAACCTAGGACGTCATTTTCTCATCATCCATAATCCAGGCCTAAAGGTGGGTATCATTGTTGACCGAATTATGGGCATTCTCGCTCTGAACCAAATAGACGCTGATTTGCAAAACAGCCCCTACATAAAAGGAGAAATAGCTAACTATGTTTTGGGGGTGGCCGTTTCGGGCGAAAACCTAATGAATATACTTGACATCGATAAACTGTTATCCTCCCCGCGGATGACCGTTTTCAAGGGAAATTAGAATATGCAACCCCAAGGGCGGCGAGTTGGAAAAGTTAGAAGTGAACTAAAAATAAATCTTTAAGTCGAGCGATCCGGTTAACCCGTTAAGGAGGCTGTGTATGTCCATGCCGCCCAAAATTGAAATGATAAAGGATTTTTTCGAAGAAGTCGGGAGTTACATTCCTACTTTAATCAATGGATTGGAATCTCTTAAAAATGAACCGGGGCAAAACGAAGCCCTTGAGGAGAGCCATCGATTGGTGCACACCATAAAAGGGGCGTCTTCGCTGGTTGGGTTGAACGGATTAAGCCATATAGCCTTTTATATGGAAGAATACCTGGAAGATATTATTGCGGGCAAACAGGAGTTTAGCGACAATGCGTTCAATACGATGCAGAATACCGTTGAATTGTTCAGGGAATATTGCCGCGGGTACATGAACGGAGGGGTGGCGTCTCGAGCGATGCTCAAAGAAACGGTTATAAGCTTCAGACGAACCCGGGGGCTTTCCCCGGAGGATGATGAGCGCACGCTCAATGAACTGCTGGCTTCGGTTCCGGAAAACGAAGGGCTCAGTGCTGAAGATATTATGGATACTGAAAAAAGACCGGAGCCGGACTCAGAGCAGATCAACCAATTCCCAGCGGTATTCGGCACCGGGACCGGCGCGATTCCACCTTCTGGATCTGTTCCCCTGATGGACGGAACCCCAGTAGATGCCGAAGGGCGGAGCGAGACAACCAATCTTCACGAAAAAAACAGCTGGGAGATTCCGCCTGAGCTGCTGGAAAGCTTTTATGAGGAAGCGGAAGAACACCTCGAGGATCTGGGGCGTTCTTTAAACGTTTTAGATAACCAGGTAAAAAAAACCGTTCCCATTTCACCCATCCTGCGGGAAGAATCCCGCCGGATCAGGCGATCCGTTCATACCTTAAAAGGAGCCGCCGCCGTTATTGGTTTGCAGGATTTTGCAACATACGCCCACCGTCTGGAAGATCTTCTGGATTGGCTGTTTGAAGACGCCCGCGAAATTTCTCCGGAAATTGTAACGGTGCTGGCTGAGTCTTCAGATTTGCTGGCAGGGATCATCACCAAGCCTCAATTGCTATATTCTGCCAAGGCCCAATCCTTAAAAAATCAGTATAAAAAAATTATGGGGCAGAGTCGTTCGAAAAGTGAAACGATGGAAGGAGAACGCCAATCTGACACCGAGCAGGAGTCAATCCTAAACCTGAATGAAATTCTGCAAGCAGAAAATTTCGCCGAAGAGAATACCCAAACGGATTTATTCGAAGAACTTCCGCAAGTAGACGATGTTGCGGAATTGGGTGCCCGGTCTACCAAAACACTGAGGGTGGACATGGCGCGGTTCGATGATCTGGCCAACCTGTCCGGTGAGCTTATTATTGCCTTGAGTGCATTTGACCAAAAAATGGAAACCTTTGCGGCTTCCGTAAATGATCTTGAATTATATCGCGAACGTCTCAAACAGATTGCGCGAGATCTGGAGGTCAGCTATGAAGTCGAAGCCCTTGAACAGCTAAGGGCGGCACCTGATTTTTCTGGGGCAAATGGTGCAAAAGCGAGTCCTACAGGGGATTTTGACGACTTCGATACATTGGAGCTGGATCGATATTCCGAATTAAATCTGATTATCCGCAAATTAAATGAATCCGCTGTCGATGTAGGTGCACTCCACACACAATTGTCGAACCTTCACAGCGATTTTGACGGGCGACTCACCCGCCAGCGGGTAATTCTCAGTGAACTTCAGGATAAGATGATGCGGGTTCGCATGACCCCGATTTCGGTTATTACCAATAAATTGCGTCGAACCGTGCGTGAGGTTGCCGGAAACCTGGATAAAAAGGTCAACCTGGTCGTTACCGGCGAAGACATTGAACTCGACAAACTGATTTGGGAAAAAATTGCAGATCCGCTGATGCACTTGCTCAGAAATGCCGTTGATCATGGCGTTGAGCCACCAAACGTGAGGCAGTCTCTGGGGAAACCATCGGTTGCGACCATTAAACTGGAGGCTTCGCGTGAAGGAAACCAAGTGGTGATCCGCATAGCGGATGATGGTGCCGGCCTCGACTACCCCGCCATTCAGATGAAGGTTCACAAAATGCGGCTCTCTGATAGCGTCCATGCGATGTCCGCTGATGAGCTGTCTCAGTATATTTTTTACCCAGGTTTCAGCACTCGCGAAGAGATCAGCGAAATCTCGGGCCGCGGTGTGGGGATGGATGTCGTTAAAGAAAATATTCAGGACCTTAAAGGCGTTATTCGGGTGGCATCTGAAAAAGGACAAGGGACAAAGTTTACCATTCGCATCCCCTTAACCCTGGCGGCTGTGCAGGCGTTGCTCTTTACCGTCGGTGGCCAAACATACGCCATCGCTTTAAATGAGATCGGCGAAATCATTCGATTAGACCCGCAAAATATTCTTGGGCCCAATCAAGACGCTTTAAGGATAAATGATGAGGTGTTACCGCTTTTTCACATGGCAGATCTGCTGGGTGCCCGAAAAAAAAGTGCAGAAACTGTGTCGCCGGGGGAATATCCAATAACATTGGTGGTTGAAACCGGTGGTCGCCGGGGGACACTCGTGATAGATAGCCTGGTGGGTCAAAAAGAAATCGTTATCAAAAGTCTGGGCTCACATCTGCGGTATGTAAAGGGGGTGTCCGGAGCAACGATCATGGGTGACGGCAGTGTGATCCCCATTTTGAACCTAGATGAATTATTATGGCGTCAGACGAAGATATTGGCAGAAACCCATACGGATAAGGAGCTTATAATAGAAAGGCCCCTGAATATAATGGTTGTGGATGACTCCGTCAGTATCCGTCAGGTAGTCTCCCGACTTATGAAAGATCAGGGCTGGAAGGTACAAACAGCCAAAGACGGCCTCGATGCTCTGGACAGACTAAGTGAAAGCCGTCCGGATCTGATTGTGCTTGATATCGAAATGCCGCGAATGAACGGCTTTGAATTTTTAGGTGCCCTCAAGGCCCAGGGTGGATTTGAAGATATCCCGGTTGTGATGCTGACATCGAGAACTGTCGCCAAGCATCGGGACAAAGCCAATGCTCTGGGAGCCAAAGGGTTTATTGTCAAACCTTATGATGATGATGAATTCGTGGGTTTAATTTTAAAACTGACAGGTAGATTTTCTATTGCTTAATAATGAAAACATCATTGTGCAGAAGGGACTATAATGAAAAAAATGCTGCTATTCCGGGTAGGGACAAGGCCATATGGCATCGATTTAGCACGCGTCAAGAGCATCCAAAGTGTGAAGCATATTGTTGACGAAGGGGCCGAAAGCGGCGTCCAGATTTCCCAGGTGTTTGATGGCGAGCAAACGCCCTTATATGATCTTGTCTCTATCTTCGAGAAAGAAACTGCCGGCCGTGATTCCGAAAATGAAAAATTGATCATGGTGGAAACAGAAGGGCAATCTATGGGGATGGTCGTCAGCCGCGTAGAACAGGTTGTTTCTATAGATACTGATAGGATCAAACCGCTTTCTCCGATATTTAGAGGTGCTTCGATGTCATGCTTTCCCAAGGTGTTGAAACATGACGACGCGCTGATTTTGCTTTTGGCACCGGAAGGAATAGAAAAAGTCGTTCAGGAAAGAGGTATCGTCCAAAATATCGCAGAAATGCCGGATGGTGGCGATGCTTCCCCTGAAGCGGAAGAAATTATCACACTTGTAAACGAGGTAATGACCGCTTCAGATCACGGCCCCATGTCGCTTGCCGGTCGCTGGCCTCAAGATTCCGGTATTTGTGAAGCACTGCAGGCCCAAGCCAATCCTGATTCCAGACCGCCGGCCGAAGATTTAGAGATAGCGGACATGATCCCTGAAATAATTGATACAGTTGATATTGATGATGCGTCGCAATGCGAATCAACCTCATTCCTGGCGAATCTTCTGCAAACCGACAGGAATGTTTCACCTCAAGCGGAACCGACAGATTGTGAGTGAGTATTAAGATGAAAGGGCAAATTGCAACCTCAGAGCAAAGGGTGCTTATTTTCTCTGCGCTGACCCCACGGGTATCGAACAGGCAGATTTATTTTTTATTCAGTCAGCACCAGATGGAAGACATTCTAATGGATACAGCGGTGCAGCCTGTTCCCCTTTCTCCATCTTATATAGAAGGCGTAGCAGAGTGGCGCAATCAGGTTTTGCCGGTTATCTCGCTAGAGGCATGTTTGGGGATGGAATCTTTAAACTCCTCTAAAATTCAGCGGCTGATGGTGGTACGCGCTTTAAAAGATGAGGCCGCTCCAATGGGCATTTATCGAATCATGCTTCGTATCGTTCCTCCTATTCGAATGTTGACGCTTCCGATTGAATGTTCGCCGGTTTCCGATGAATGGATTCCGGAACATTTTTTTACGAAGGGCGTTTATGAATGGGAAAATGGATTTTTAGTAGTGGCTCATATGAAAAACATCATAGATGGAAGAAATTAAACTATCCATGTATCGAAAGTCAATCTTAGAAAACGGCATAAGAGTTGTGACGGAAGCCATGTCCGGACATCGTTCGATCTCCATGGGTATTTTGATAGATTCAGGCCCTTGCGACGAAGCCCCGGAGCAAGGCGGGCTGGCGCATCTGGTGGAACATGCTGTGTTCTGCGGCACCAGCAGTCGCAATGCGACTCAAATTGCGCGTTTGATGGATGAAGCCGGTGGACATCTGGGAGCTTTCACGGCCCGCGATTTCACTTGTTACTCCGCTACGGTACTGGATGATTATTTTACATACGCGCTGGATCTGTTAGGCGATATTTTGCTTAATTCGATCTTTCCGCCCGAAAGCATTGAGAGGGAAAAAACAGCCATATTGCGTGAGATAGAATCCGCCGGCGATATGCCCTCTGAACGCGTCCATGACCTTTTAAAAGGCTTTGCCTGGTCTGATCATCCCCTGGGCCGGTCCATTGCCGGCCGATCCGACACGATCCAATTAATGACACGCGAGGACGTGATTTATTATGTGCATGAGCATTATTCACCGGATCGTATCATTGTTGCGGCTGCAGGCAACGTCGATCATGAGGATTTTGTGGCTCAGGTGCGGGATGCCTTTTGGCGAATGATCGGAAAAAGGGTACCGGCCGCCAAGGCGTCACCCGAATTTCACCCCGGGGTGGTCCTGGAAAATATGCCGGTCTCCCAGGTCTACTTTTCTCTGGGGATTCGGGCGTGTGCCTATGCGGATCCGGGCCGCTATGGAATGCATGTTCTCAATAATATTCTGGGAGGCGGTATTAGTTCACGATTATTCCGCCGGGTGCGGGAAAACCGGGGACTGGTTTATCATATCAGCTCGGAATATCATGCTTATCGTGATGATGGGATGATGGTGGTAGAAGGCTGTGCAGCTCCGGAAAATATCCTGCAGGTATTGGAATTGGTTTTTGATGAATTATGGAAATTGATATCCGCCAAGGAACCGCTAGATGAAGAAGAACTCTGGAAAGCAAAAATGCACATCCGGGGGCAACATCTTATTTCCGGGGAAAACACCAATACTCGTATGAACCGTTTGGCATCACAGGAACTCTACTTCGGCAGATACATATCGGATGAAAATATCCTGGCTCAAATCGATGAAATCCAGCCTCAAAAGTTACAGCGCCTGATAGACGAGGTTTTACAAGATGCGTGCAGCCGGACAGCGGTCGCAGTAGTCGGCCCGGAAGCCCCCGGTGACTATCAGCTTTCATCCATTCAAAGACTATTTGACGCGCATCAATACATCCGCAAAGAAGGGAGGTGATTCAATGGGCCTTGACAGTGCCATAAAAAAGAACTGGATCGAGATTCAGAAACAGCACGATGTCCCGATCAATGCCATTGGCGTCAAAATAGATGGCAAGGACAAAAAAACACTGAAAGTGTGGAAAGATGAAGGTATAGACCAGTTTATTAAAAGATGAACCTAATCCGGCCCAGCCGGAGGCCAAAATAGATCAAACCACGAAGGTCACGAAGAACACAAAGACAAAAATTGAATAAATGATTTTATGGTTTCCGCGTGCCCTTCGTGGTGAAACAAGTTTTTTCATAATTCGGATAGATTTTAGCTATTTTATGATCGGAAGCGTCTTCTCTCTGTGGTGGAGAAGAATTTTCCGAATGGAAAATAGCAATGCAAGAAGGAGAATAAAAATGGTTAATTCGAAAATATTGGTAGTAGAAGACAGCCCGACATATCTACGGAAAATTACGGATTTTCTTGAGGGCCTCGGATATGAAGTGATCACCGCCATTGATGGTGAAGAGGCTCTTGAAAAGGCCGTGCGGGAAACTCCGGGCTTAATTGTCCTGGACGTTATTTTGCCTAAAAAAAACGGCTTTCAGGTATGTCGTCAGTTAAAAACGTCACCCGCCACCCAAGACATCAAAATTCTCATGATGACCAGCAAGTCGCAAGACAGCGATCGCTTCTGGGGGCTGAAACAAGGCGCGGATGAATATATGACCAAGCCGTTTGATGATAACGAACTTGTGACCACTGTTGCCAAATTAATGCCGCAGGACGATCAAGCCAGTCGGTTAGCAGAAGGAAGCGGCGAGTTCGGGTTGAATATTTAAGCACTTGAAGTAACCAACAAAAATGAACAGGAGATTTTCCAATGGATAATGCAAAAAAATCCTCTAACCGATTGGCAAAGTTTGGCGGCGGTGCGTTTGGCCGCCTGATAAAGTCAGGACTCGGATCAATCGGAAAGAGAGGCAAAAGCATCCGCACCAAGTTATTGGTTGCATTTTTGATTTTGGCTCTCATTCCGCTCATAGCCTTGGGTATCATCACGCTTACGACATCATCCAACGCTCTGATGAGCAAGGCATTCGACAATTTGGAAGCGGTGCGAGCCAACAAAACCCAGGCCATCGAGAACTTTCTTTATAGAAGCGAGAGTGACATGAATATTCTGCTCGAAACAGTTAAAACTTTGCGGCAGAATTCATTTGACCAGCTTACTGCCGTGCGGACGATCAAGAAGGGCCAAATCGAAGACTATTTTGCCGCTCGGCTGTCTGATGTGAGAGCGCTGTCTACCAACCCGGTGGTGATCGAAGGCTTATCTGATTTTAAAAAGGTGAGCGGCAAAATCGGTGGCTCGGAGTGGCAGGCTATCGAGCGGACCTATGGGCCCTGGTTGGCGAAGTTCATAGAAGAATACGGCTATATTGATCTGTTCCTCATTTCCGATAAGGGCCAGGTGCTTTACACGGTGGAAAAAGCCTCCGATCTGGGTCAAAACCTGAAAACCGGCAAGCTGAAGAATAGCCCGGCCGGCAAGGCTTTCAACGGCGGGTTGAAAGCCCCAACCGTGCAGGATTTTGAATTCTATGAGCCCTCGGGTGATGCGCCGGCAGCCTTTATTGCCTCACCGGTAAAGGTGGGTGGAAAAACAATGGGCGTTGCCATGATCCAAATCCCCATCCATCAAATCAACGCCATCATGCAAGAGCGCACTGGATTGGGTGAGACCGGCGAGACCTACCTGGTGGCTACCGACAAGCTCTTCCGTTCAGACTCACGCTTAGTAGAAGATAGTACTATTCTCGATCCGACTTATTTGGTGGATACGGCGGCGGTGCACGAAGCGCTGGCCGGTAAAACAGGCGAAAAGATTATCCGCAACTTCAAAGGCACACCGGTATTGTCTGCTTATTCTCCCCTGGCAATCCCAGGCGTGCATTGGTCCATCATAGCTGATATTTCCGTGAAGGAGGCGTTTGCGCCTAAAGTTGTGAATGAAGTGGAAGATTTTTTCACCACCTACAAAGAAAAATACGGCTACTATGACCTTTACCTATTTAATCCGGATGGTTATCTCTTTTACTCTGTTGAACACCAGCCGGATTATCAGACAAACATGCTGACAGGCCCCTATAAAGATACAAACCTCGGACGGTTGGTAGTAGAAGTTTTGGAAACCAAACAATTTGGGTTGGCCGATTTTGAGCGATATGCACCGGCCCGCAAAGCACCGGCGGCCTTTGTCGCCCAACCGCTAGTCCATAAGGGTCGGGTGGAACTCATCATAGCCGCCCAATTATCACTGGATCATATCAACGCCATCGTTCAAGAACGTGCGGGCCTGGGCGAAACGGGTGAGTCTTACCTGGTTGGCTCCGACAAGTTGTGGCGTAACAACTCCAATTTTTTGCGACAACTCGGCCTTGAAAGCACCGTCCTGAACCCCAAGGTTATCGTGGATACGGTGGCTTCACAGAGAGCCTTGATCGGCAACTCCGGTACCGAAGTGATTGAGAACTACCGAGGATTACCGGTGTTAAGTTCCTGGTCACCTATCATCGTACAGGAACCAACGACAGATAACCCCAAGGGGATCAACTGGGCGCTGATTTCCGAGATTAATTTAGAAGAGATTAGACTTCCGCTTGTAAAAATGATGTGGATCATCGGTATTACGTTCGGCGGAGCGGCCATTTTGGTGGTGGCCGTAGCCCTGGCGCTGGCCGGTGGCCTCACTATCCAGGTACGCAAAATTATGGATCTTTTCGGAAATATCGGTATGGGCGATTTCGAAGCGCGAGCCGAGGTAACCTCAAAAGACGAGCTGGGGTCCATGGCCGAATCACTCAACGCCATGCTTGACAACACGCTGGTTCTCATTCAGAGCCGTGAGGAACGTGATGCCATTCAGACCTCGATTTTGAAGCTTTTGACAGAGATCAGCGGGCTGGCAGAAGGAGATTTGACCAGACGGGCCGAGGTGACTGCAGAGATGACCGGTGCTATTGCCGACTCCTTCAATGCCATGGCAGAGCAGCTCAGCGATGTTGTTCAGAATGTTAAGCGGACCACTGGAGAGGTTACCGCCACTTCCCGCAAAGTTAACTTATCAACTGGGCAGCTGGCGAAAACAAGCAATACGCAGACCAAGCAGATATCTCACGCTATCGCGGCCATTAGCGCGATGGCGGCCTCTATTCGGCAGGTAGCCGAGAATGCCGTTCAGTCTGCAGCGGTATCTGAACAATCAACGGTAAATGCCAAAGAGGGTGCCGAAGCCGTGAAATCGACCAACAAAGCTATGGAGGCTATTCGCGAAAATGCCCAAGAGACGGCCCGTGCCATTAAGCGTCTGGGCGAGAGTTCGCAGGAGATCGGCAACATTGTCCAGCTCATCAACGACATTGCAGACCGTACATCAATTCTGGCATTGAATGCGTCTATCCAGGCGGCCATGGCCGGTGATGCTGGACGAGGGTTTGCGGTCGTAGCTGAAGAGGTTCAACGCTTGGCAGAGCGTTCAACTAAGGCCACCAAACAGATTGATGCCCTGATAAAAAATATTCAGGGAGAAATCAATGAAGCCGGAACCAGTATGGAAGAGAGCATTCAGCGTGTTGTGGAAGGCTCTAATCTGGCTAACAATGCCCATAACAAGCTACAGGAAATCGAGATGGTTTCAACTCATTTGGCAGAGTTGATCCATTCAATTTCAACCGCTGCTACCCAACAGGCCAAGGCTTCGGATAGTATTACGAAGACAATGGAGGAGGTGGGCAAGGTCAGTGCTCAAAACTCGGCTGCCAGCCGGCAGACAGCAGTGGCGATTAAGCGGCTGTCCCAAACTTCTGAGCAATTGGCCACATCGGTTGAAGTTTTTAAGGTGGAGGAAGCTGTTAATCCGCAACCAGAGCAACAGGTGGATGTCTAGAAGATCTCTACTGGCCGCTATAAACGGCTGTCACATCAGCCGCTATTGACCTTTTGCCGATGGATATATTCAATATTATTTAGGAGACATGAAAATGATAAAAAGTAAAAACAACAAAATTTTAAAAAGCGCCTTAATCCTGCTGACGATTCTCCTGGCAATTAGCACTGTTGCAAGTGCCGCGGTTGTTAAAATCGGACTGAATTATCCTAAAACAGGTCCATACTCCGTTCAAGGGCTGGCTCAACTGAGAGCGGCAGAAATGGCTGTTGAGGAAATCAATCAAGCCGGCGGCATACTCGGGCGGAATGTTGAATTGGTTGTCAGAGATTCGAAATCAAAGGCAGATCTGGCCAAGAAAAATGTCGAAGACCTAATTGACAACGAAGGCGTTGAAATGATTTTTGGAGGATCCTCCAGTGCTGTAGCAATAGCCGGCGGCAAAGCTGCAAAATCAAGAGGGAAATTATATTTTGGAACATTGACATACTCCAACGCCACAACGGGTGTGCAAGCCCATAAATATATTTTTAGAGAATGCTATAACGCCTGGATGGGTGCCAAGGTGTTATCGGAATATTTAAAGGAGCATTTTTCCGGTAAAAGATACTTCTATGTGACTGCTGATTATACCTGGGGCTGGACAACAGAAGCATCTCTTAGGAAGTTCAGCCGAAGCCTGGACAGAAAAAGGCATAAACGGTTTCTGACTCCCTTTCCGGGCGCCACGCGTCAAAATTTTAAAGAAGCACTGACGAAAGCCGCTTCGTCAAGGGCCGAGGTTCTCGTACTGGTATTATTTGGAAAAGACATGGCCGATGCAGTTACGTTGGCCAGCGAAATGGGTTTAAAGAAAAAAATGTCTATTGTAGTTCCGAATTTGACATTGGGCATGGCCGAAAGTGCCGGACCGAAAGTAATGGAAGGCGTGGTTGGGGCTTTGCCATGGTCCTGGAAGGTTCCATATACCTATAATTATGCCAAAGGTATGGCATTTGTTGATGATTATGGTAACAAGTACAAAAGCTACCCCTCAACATCGGCGGCCTCGGCCTATACGATCATGTACCAGTATAAAGAGGCCGTGGAAAGGGCGGGCGGTTTCGATACAAAAGCAGTCATTGCAATGCTGGAGGGACACAAATATACTTCATTAAAGGATGAACAGGTTTGGCGGGCTTTCGATCATCAATCTATTCAGACAGTTTATGCGGTACGATGCAAGCCGGAAGCACACGTTTTGAAAGATAAATTTAAGCAGGATTATTTTGAAATCATTAAAGCCATGCCGGGTGAAAAAGCAGCCAGAAGTAAAGATCGGTGGGCTCGCAATAGAAAAGCAACCGGATTACAACTTGCTGAATTACAATGGTAACTGAATCCAATGCGAAGTAACCCTTCATACAACGAAAAGGGGGCATCCCGAATTTGGAATGCCCCCTTTACTATCATTAGATACCTGTTTATTATGCCTGGCCTTCCTCTTTAACCCCCACCGCAATTTTAAACAGCGCCGTCAGTATCAGAAACCCCGTCGCCCACACAGCCAATGCGATCATAACTTCCGGCAGGGAGGGAATATATTCGTTGACGTGATGCAGCGGGGAGGGGGTAAACCCGCCGGCAATCATTCCCAACCCCTTGTCGATCCAGGTTCCCAGGAATATGACCACGCAGGCCACCGCCAGTACGCCTTCATTTTTACGGGTGAAAGGGTTGACCGTCAGAATGATGCCGATGGCCATCAGAGCGAAGGAGGCCCACATCCAGGGGACATAGGCACTTTTGCCGTCAAGACCGATAAAAAGATATTTGATGTGATCCATGTGTTCGGGGATGTTGCTGTAAAACGCTACAAACACCTCACACAAAAAGAAAAACACGTTGACACAAATGGCATAGGCCACAATTTTGGCCAGGGACTGGATCTGTTCCCGTCCGGGATCAAAATGCGTCACCCGTCGAATGATCAGGCACAGTAAAATAAGCAGGGCCGGTCCGGCGGCAAAGGCTGAAGACAGAAAACGCGGTGCCAAAATGGCGGTCATCCAGAACCCCCGGCCCGGCAGGCCGCAGTATAGATAGGCCGTCACCGTGTGGATGCTGATGGCCCAGGGGATCGATATGTAAATCAGCGGTTTTAGCCATGGCTGGTAATGGACATTGTTGCGTTCGGCCTCCAGCACATTCCAGCCGATGACGAGGTTTAAAAACAAATAGCCATTCAGAACAATGGTATCCCAAAAAAGGACGGAATGCAGCGTCGGGTAAATAAAGACATTGATAACGCGCATGGGTTGCCCCAGGTCAACTAGGATAAACATCACGCACATGATCACCGATGCAATGGCCAGAAACTCCCCCAGTATCGTCACCTTGCCAAACGCCTTGTAATCATGCAAATAATATGGAAGCACGACCATCACCCCTCCGGCGGCCACCCCGACCAGAAAAGTAAAATTGGCGATATAAAATCCCCAGGATGTATCGCGGCTCAAGCCGGTAATGCCCAGACCGAAATCAAGCTGTCTTAAATAGATAAGAAAACCGATGCCGATGATGACCAGCAAAAACGTCATCCAGCCATAGTATTTTTTGCTTCCCTTAATCGCTAATTCAAGCATAATAACCTCACACGATATAGTAAACGGATGGTTCTGTGCCCAATATCTGTTTGCGTCGAATGGTGAAATTGGTTTTGATGAGTTCCCGGACCTCCGATTCCGGATCGTACAGATCACCGAAGGTCAGCTTGCCTTCCGAGACCTCGACGCAGGCCGGCAGTTGTCCCTCGGCCAACCGTTCAGCACAGAAATTGCATTTTTCAACCACGCCTTTCATCCGCGTGGGAAATTTATCGTTGATTTGTTTAATAAAGGGCCGCGGGTCCCGAAAATTGAAACTGCGTGAGCCATAGGGGCATGCCGCCATGCAAAACCGGCACCCGATACAGCGATGAAAATCCATCAGCACGATCCCGTCGGATTCGCGCTTAAACGTTGCCTGGGTAGGGCAGGCCCGCACGCAGGGTGGGTTTTCGCAGTGGTTGCACAACACCAGAAAGGGTTTGTGTTCAACTTCCTCGCTCAAAAACCTGGCGGCCTTACCGGGGAAGGCATTGTGGTAGGGTTCCCCCCAGATCCATTTGATTTCATGGCGGTTTTCCGACAAATGGGGAACGTTGTGAACGTTGTTGCAGACTTCCACCAGGGGTTCCAGGTCTTCTTCGGATTCGAATTGCCGGGTGTCTATGACCAGGGCCCATTGTTTTGCCTTTAATGCCTTTTCACTATCTTTGAGGATTACCTTGGGTTTTTCAGCGTGCTCCTCTACGGCAAAGGCATTGAAAACGGGCCTGGTCGCCAGTGCCAGCGACGAAAGTCCAAGTAACTGCAAAATGCGTCGTCTGCTGCTATCCATCACGATTTCTCCTTCAACGTGTCATCGATATGACAATCCCAACAGTAAGGTCGCACCGAGGCGTAATTATGACATCGGTCGCAAAACTCCGTCTTATTGGAGTGGCAATCCAGACAGGTATTGGACAAACTCATGTTATATTCTTTGCCGTCGGGATTGACGTA